>NZ_LBJP01000066.1:0-56695 GCF_028128715.1 Bradyrhizobium sp. CCBAU 51745
CGGCCCCGCCGGCCGCGCCGGTTCGCATGCCGACCTCGTCGCCATCGGCGTTCGGCGGCGGCGCGCGGCCGCAGATGGCGGCGCCCGCGCCGGATCCGCAAGGCGCAACACCTCAGCTGCGTGTCACCAGCTTCACCCAGCTCGTCGCGCTCGCGGGCCAGAAGCGCGACCTCATGACCAAGAGCGCGCTGGAAGGCGACATGCGGCTCGTCCGTTTCGAGGAGGGCCGGCTGGAGGTCGCGCTCGAGCCGAACGCCTCCAAGACCATGATCTCGGAGCTTGCGAAGAAGTTCGAGCTGTGGACCGGCCGGCGCTGGACCATGATCGTTTCCAACGAGCAGGGCCAGCCCACGCTCCGTTCGGTGAACCAGGCCGCCAAGCAGGAACATGCGCGCAACGCAGAGGCCGATCCGCGCGTGCAGGAGGTGCTGTCGCGCTTCCCCGGTGCGAAGGTCATCGAGGTCCGCAGGCTTGCCCCGGAGACGCCGGAGTCCAATATTAACGCTGACTACGGCTCTGACGATCCGCCCGACGGTTCCGACGCCGACGACGATCTCTGAGCCTATCTTTGAGGACGAAAACCCATGGCTGATTTTCTCGGCATGATGAAGCAGGCGGCGCAGCTGCAATCCAAGATGCAGGAGATGCAGGAGCAGCTCGGCAATGTGGAGGTCGAGGGTATCTCCGGCGGCGGCCTCGTCGCCGTGCGCATGACCGCGAAGATGGACGTCAAGGGCGTCAAGATCGATCCCTCGCTGATGAAGCCGGAAGAACGCGAGGTGCTGGAAGACCTGCTCGTCACCGCGCTCGGTGACGCCCGCCGCAAGGCCGAGACCGCGATGCAGGAGAAGATGCAGTCGCTGACCGGCGGGCTCGGCCTGCCGCCGGGGCTGTTCGGCCAGTAAGATGGGCGCGGTTGCAGGTCCTGAAATCGAGCGGCTGGTCCAGCTTCTCGCGCGGCTGCCCGGTTTGGGCCCGCGCTCCGCGCGTCGCGCGGCGCTGCATCTGATCAAGAAGCGCGAAGCGCTGATGATGCCGCTGTCATCAGCCTTGCAGGTCGCGCTGGACAAGGTCCAGGTCTGCAAGACCTGCGGCAATATCGATACGCAAAATCCCTGCACGGTCTGCACCGATGCGAAGCGCGATGGCGCCATCATCGTCGTCGTCGCCGATGTCGCCGATCTCTGGGCGCTGGAGCGGGCCAATGCAACCCAGGGCCGCTATCACGTGCTGGGTGCGACCCTGTCGCCGCTCGACGGTGTCGGCCCGCAGGACCTCACCATCGACGCGCTGGTCGCGCGCGCGCACGCACCCGAGGTGCACGAGGTCATTCTGGCGCTGAATGCGACTGTCGACGGCCAGACCACGGCGCACTACATCACCGACCTGCTTCAGGACGCCAACGTCAAGGTCACCCGGCTGGCTCATGGTGTGCCTGTCGGCGGCGAGCTTGATTATCTCGATGAGGGCACGCTATCGGCCGCCATGCGGCAGCGCACCCTGTTCTAGCCACAGACCCGCGGAACGGACGACATGACGAAACTTTTCGCCACACGATCGGCTTTGGTCGCGACGATGCTGCTGCTGGTGACGCCGGCCATCGCCGCCGCGCAGCAGGAGAGCGAGGCGCCGCCGCCCTCGAAGCCCGGCAAGCCGATCAGCGCCGGCGAGGTGCTCTCGGGCGAGCTCAACGCCATGAAGATTCGCGACGCCAAGAACGCGGGCAAGCGTGTCGCGATGTACCAGATCACCTCCGAGCCGCGCCGCCTGCCGGCGCCGAACGGGCTGTGCGACCTCGAGACCGGGCCCGAGACCTTCCAGCTCGTCACCTCCAGCGACGCGCAGGCCTCGCAGCTGAAATCCTTCGTCGGCAAGGAGATCTCCGTGAAGGTAGATGAAGTCGCCTGCGCCAGCGATCCCGGCCAGATGAGCGAGGCTGTCGTGACGAAATGGAGCCTGGTGAAGAAGTAAGGGCGGCAGGCGAGGTGCCGTAGCGAGCTGCCGTAGGGTGGGCAAAGCGAAGCGTGCCCACGCACTGTTGACGACCGAGAGAGATGGTGGGCACGGCGCGTTGCGCCTTTGCCCACCCTACGGCATTGCGGCTGCGGCACGTGCTCGCCCTACACCCTCACCGGCCCCAGCGTCTCGAAATGCCCGCGCTTCTGCAGCCAGGTGAGCAACACCAGGCTCGGGATCGCCACCAGCACGCAGATGACGAAGAACAGCGGCCAGCCGGTCGCGCTGGCGACGAAGCCTGCTCCTGACGACAGGTACGTCCGTCCCACCGCCGCAAGCGCGGTGAGCAGGGCGTATTGCGTCGCGGTGTGCAGCGGGTTCTGGCACAGCGCCGAGAGATAGGCGACGAAGATCACCGTGCCGATGGCGCTGGTGAAATTCTCGGCGCAGATCGCGAGCGCCAGCGCCCATTGATTGGTGCCGACCAGCGCGAGCCAGGAGAAGGTGAGGTTGGCCAGCGCCTGCACCACGCCGCCAATCCACAGCGAGGTCGCCAGCGAGTAGCGCCGCGCGACGAAGCCGCCGGCAAAGCCGCCGATCAGCGTCGCGGCAAGGCCGACGCCTTTCACGATCGCCGCATAATCGTTGCGAGTGAAGCCGAGATCGATCACGAACGGCGCCGTCATGGTGCCGGAGAACGCGTCGGTGAACTTGAACAGCACCACGAAGGCGAGCGCTGCGAGCGCGTCCTTGCGCGACAGGAATTCCGAGAAGGCGCCGATCGCCGCGTGCAGCACCCGCGTGAATGCGGTCTCGGTTTGCGTCGCAGCTTCCGCCCGCACCGACTGCTCGGGCTCGGTCGCAACAAGCGCCGTGATCGTCCCGATCAGCACCATCGCCGCCATCACCACATAGCCCCACATCCAGGCCGCGCTGCGCGTGATGCCGGTGCTCTCGAAGCCGGAGACGATGAACAGCGCGCCCGCGGTCGAAACCAGCATGCCGATGCGATAGGCCGCGACATAGGCCGCCATGCCGGCCGCCTGCTCGCTCTCCGGCAGGCTCTCGACGCGGAAGGCGTCGACCACGATGTCCTGGGTCGACGACGTCGTCGCCACCAGCAGCGCACCGAGCGCGACGTAGAACGGTGACCGCGCCGGATCGGTCATCGCCAGCAGCAGGATCGAAATGATCAGCAGCAGCTGCGAGAACAGCAGCCAGCCGCGCCGCCGTCCGAAGGCGCGCGTGAACAGCGGCACGTGCAGCGCATCCACCAGGGGCGCCCACAGGAACTTCAGCGTGTAGGGCGTGCCCACCAATGCAAACAGCCCGATGGTCTTGAGATCGACGCCGGCCTCGCGCATCCACACCAGCAGCGTCGAGCCCGACAGTGCCAGCGGCAGCCCTGACGAAAAGCCGAGGAACAGCACGATCAGCACCCGCGGTTGCAGGTACACAGCCAGGCTGTCGCGCCAGGAGGTCGCGGGGGCGTCAGTGCCGGCGGGGGACGTCGTGTCGGGTGCGGTCATAGGGCGGTGTTAGCAGATTCCGGGGGAAAAGACTCGCGGCAGCCGTGTGGCGGGAATGCCTTCGGCCCCCTCAATGTCATCGTCCGCGAAGGCGGACGATCCAGTGGTCACCAGCACCTCGATTCAATCACTGCTGCCGCGGCGTACTGGATACCCCGCCTTCGCGGGGTATGGCAGTGTGCCCATATCCTATTCACCCGCTTGCAGCTTCTTCGGAAACAGCTCGCCCGCGCCCGTCGTCACCAGCCGCGGGCCTTCCGGCGCATCGGTCTTGCTGAAATCGAGCTCCTCGATTCGTCCCGCCCGCTTCTCGATCTTGTCGGCGGAGATCAGGATCTGCCGGACGTCTTCGTTGGCGTCGGCAAAGTGCTTCTGCAATTTCAACACACGGTCGCGCAGGCGGCCGAGATCGTCGCCGAGCTTGATCACCTCGGTCTGGATCTGGTCGGCGGCATCGCGCATGCGCGCGTCCTTCATGATCTGCTGCATCACCTGGATCGCGAGCATCAAGAGCGAGGGCGACACCAGCACGACGCGGGCGCGATAGGCCTTCTGGATCACGTCGTCGAATCCGTCATGGATTTCGGCGTAGACCGATTCCGACGGCACGAACATCAGCGCCATCTCCTGGGTCTCGCCGGTGACGAGGTATTTTTCCGCGATGTCGCTGACATGCTTCATCACGTCGCTGCGCAGCCGCTGCGTGGCGAGGCGCTTCTCCTCGTCGGTGCGGGCATCGTGCAGCGCGGTCATCGCCTCCAGCGGGAATTTCGCATCGATGCAGAGCGGGCGCTGGTCGGGCAGGAACACGACGCAGTCGGGCCGTTTTCCGGTTGAGAGCGTGAACTGGAATTCGTAGGACCCCTTCGGCAGACCGTCCTGGACGATCGCCTCCATCCGCGCCTGGCCGAAGGCGCCGCGCGACTGCTTGTTGGCGAGCACGTCGCGCAGGGTCGTGACCTGCGTGGTGAGGTCGGTGAGGTTCTTGTGGGCAGAGTCGATGATGCCGAGCCGCTCGTGCAGCGCGCGCAGGCTCTCCATGGTGTTGCGGGTCGAGTGTTCCATGGACTGGCCGACCCGATGGGTCACCGAATCCAGCCGCTCGTTGACCGCCCGCGCCATTTCGGCCTGGCGGCCGGCCAGCGCCTGGGTCATGGCGTCGACCCGCCCGGAGGCCTCGCTCTGCGCGTGCAGCACCTGGGCGAGCCGCTCTTCCAGCTCGTCGGCCCGGATCGCGCTCGCCATCGCGAGTTCCGCGCCGCGCCGCCCCGAGCGCGCGATCACGACGGCAATCACCACCAGCAGGATGAGGACGAGGGCGCCGAAGCCGATCAGCGCATCGATGGTGCGCACCGGCCAGTCGCCCAGCATGAAAATGATCTCGTTCATGTCGCCCTTCTAGCCGATTCGCGGACCAGAGCGAACGAAGAGAGAACGATGACCCTAACGGCCCCCTCATTTTTATGGTTACCGAAAGGCGAAGTTTTATGGTTAGCGGAGGGTTGACGCGTTCCCGGCCGCATTGACCGCTTCTCGTGCGCAGCTTAAATCGCCCGCCATGGCCCTCAGAGAAATCATCATCCTGCCCGACAAGCAGCTGCGTCTGGTCTCCAAGCCGATCGAGAAGGTCACGCCGGAGATCCGCAAGCTTGCCGACGACATGTTCGAGACCATGTACGACGCGCCCGGCATTGGCCTCGCTGCGATCCAGATCGCGCAACCGCTGCGGCTGATCACCATGGACCTCGCCAAGCCCAACCCGGACGGCGAGACCAAGCCGGAGCCGCGCGTCTTCATCAATCCGGAGATCATCGCCTCGTCAGAGGAGCTGTCCACTTACGAGGAAGGCTGCCTGTCGATCCCCGAATATTACGAGGAGGTCGAACGCCCGGCCAAGGTGCGCGTGCGCTTCACCGATCTCGACGGAAAGCTGCACGAGGAGGACGCCGAAGGCCTCTACGCCACCTGCATCCAGCATGAGATCGATCATCTCAACGGCGTGCTGTTCGTCGACTATCTGTCGAAGCTCAAGCGCGACCGCGTCATCAAGAAGTTCGAGAAAGCCGCCAAGCGCGCGGCGGAGTAGGTCTTTCTGTCGTTGTTCCGGGGCGATGCAAGGCATCGAACCCGGAACTTCGAGATTCCGGGTTCGGCTCTTCGAGCCGCCCCGGAATGACGGTCACATTAATTGCGTCCTTCGCAGGTTTTTCCCCGATGCCGCTCCGCCTGATCTTCATGGGCACGCCCGATTTCTCCGTGCCGACGCTGCTCGAGCTCGTCGCGCACGGCCACGAGATCGTGGCCGTCTATACCCGCGCGCCGAAGCCGGGCGGGCGGCGCGGGCTGCAGATGCAGCCGACGCCGATTGAAGAGGCCGCGCGAAAGCTCGGCGTCCTCGTGCTGACGCCGAAGACGTTGAAGACGCCGGAGGCGCTGGAAGAGTTTCGCGCCTTCGACGCCGATGCCGCTGTCGTCGTCGCCTATGGCATGATCCTGCCGCAGGCGATCCTCGATGCGCCCCGGCTCGGTTGCTACAACCTTCACGCTTCGCTGCTGCCGCGCTGGCGCGGCGCCGCGCCGATCAACCGCGCGATCATGGCCGGCGATGCCGAGAGCGGCGTCATGGTGATGAAGATGGATGTCGGCCTCGATACCGGCGACGTCGCCATGGCCGAGCGGCTTCCGATCACCGACAACATGACCGCGGCCGATCTGCACGATCGCCTCGCCCGTCTCGGCGCCGACCTGATGGTGCGCGCCATGGCGGCGCTTGACCGCGGCGGGTTGCAGCTGAAAAAGCAGCGCGAGGACGGCGTCACTTATGCCGCCAAGATCGACAAGGCCGAGGCGCGGATCGACTGGAGCAAGCCCGCCCATGCGGTGCTGCGCCATATTCATGGCCTGTCGCCGTTTCCCGGCGCCTGGGCCGAGCTTGAGAATGCGCGGGTCAAAATCCTGCGCTGCGCGCTTGCCGAAGGTTCCGGCGCGCCGGGTGCCGTGCTGGACGATCAACTCACCATCGCCTGCGGCGAGGGCGCCATCCGCATCCTCGAGCTGCAGCGGGAGGGCAAGGGCCGGATGCAGGCGGCAGACTTTTTGCGCGGCACGCCTGTGAAGCCGCCGATGCGGCTCACCTAATGCCGCGCTACAAGCTCACCATCGAATATGACGGCGCCCCGTTCTTCGGCTGGCAGATCCAGGACACGCTGCCCTCGGTCCAGGGCGCCCTGGAAGCAGCGGTGAAGGCGATGACGGGCGCCGATCTGCGCGTGCACGGTGCCGGCCGCACCGATGCCGGCGTGCATGCGCGCGGCCAGGTCGCGCATGTCGATGTCGAGAAGCAGTTTCCGCCCGGCCGTTTTCGCGACGGGTTGAATGCGCATCTGCGTCCGCATCCGATCGCAGTGCTCGAAGCCGAGATCGTGCCCGATCATTTCGAGGCCCGCTTCTCGGCGATCAGGCGCCACTATCGCTACCGCGTCATCAACACCCGCGCCAATCTCGCGCTCGACGCCGGCCATGCCTGGCGCGTGCCGCGCCGGCTCGACGCTGACGCGATGCATGCGGCCGCCCAGCGCCTGCTCGGCAAGCACGATTTCACGACGTTCCGCGACACCGAGTGCCAGGCGAAATCGCCGGAGAAGACGCTCGATCAGCTCGACGTCTTTCGCGATGGCCGCGAGATCACCATCCTCACCTCGGCGCGCTCGTTCCTGCACAGTCAGGTGCGCTCGATGGTGGGCTCGCTGGTCTGGGTCGGCGAGGGACGCTGGACCGCCGACGATCTCTCCGCAGCGCTTGCCGCCCGCAACCGCGCCGCCTGCGGCATCGTCGCGCCGCCGGAGGGGCTGTATCTGATGAAGGTGGATTATTAGGCGAGAGGCGCGCGGCTGTTGCCTCATCAGCGGTGTCATGCCCCGGCTTGACCGGGGCATCCAGTACGCCGCGGCCTCTCGTCCTATCGCTGGCGTCTCTGGAATACTGGATCGCCCGGTCAAGCCGGGCGATGACAGCGGAGAATGGGGCGTTGAGCGTTAAACAAAATACCTTGTCAGAATCCCGCGATAGACCTTCGTCAGCTTCTCCAAATCCACCACCGGCACGCGCTCGTTGACCTGGTGCATGGTCTGGCCGACCAGGCCGAACTCGATCACCGGGCAATAGCTCGAGATGAAACGCGCATCCGAGGTGCCGCCTGAGGTCGACAGCTCCGGCTTGCGACCCGTCACCTCTTCGATTGCGGACACCGCGAGGTCAGTGAACGGGCCGGGCTTGGTCACGAACACGTTCGAGTTCGATGGCTCCCAGACAATACGGGCCTTGATGCGGTTGCCGCAGGCTTTGGCGAGACGGGTCTCGACCAGCTCGCGCAAGGATGCCTGGGTGTGGTTGTCGTTGTAGCGGATGTTGAATTTGGCGCGGGCTTCGCCGGGGATGACGTTGAAGGCCTTGTTGCCGACGTCGACCGAGACGAATTCGAGATTGGAAGCCTGGAACTGCGCGCTGCCATGATCGAGCGGCTCGTCCGAGATCGCCACGATCAGACGCGAGATGTCCGGCACCGGATTGGAGGCGCGATGCGGATAGGCGACGTGGCCCTGCACGCCGTCGACGACGAGCGTGCCCGACTGCGAGCCGCGGCGGCCGACCTTGATGGTGTCGCCGAGCGTCTCGACATTGGAGGGCTCGCCCAGCACGCAATGATCGAACTTCTCGCCGCGCTCGGCGGCCCATTTCAGCAGCTTGATGGTGCCGTTGATCGAGACGTCTTCCTCGTCGCCGGTGATCAGGAACGAAATCGAGCCCTTTCCGTCCGCGCGCGGCTTGCCGCCATTGGCGGCGAGATGCTCCAGCACCGCGGCCACCGAGCACGCAATGCCGCCCTTCATGTCGACCGCGCCGCGGCCGTGCAGAAAACCGTCCTTCACCTCGCCGGAGAACGCGCCAACGCTCCAGGCGCTCTCGTCGCCTGCTGGCACGACGTCGGTGTGGCCGGCAAAGGTGATGTGCGGGCCTTCGGTGCCGATCCGCGCATAGAGATTGTCGACGTCGGCGGTGCCGTCCTCACTGAAGGTCACACGGCGGCAAATGAAGCCGGCTGCGCCCAGCGCTTTCTCAAGCACGCCGAGCGCGCCGGCGTCTTCAGGGGTTACCGAGGGGCAGCGGATCAGGTCGCGGGCAAGGGAGAGGGCATCGGTCATGCGCCCCGCTTAACATGCATGCCGCCGGGCGGGCTAGCGCTGGGCGGGACAATTTCGAGCTCGCGGCTCTGGTCCCAGCTTTTCGCAGGCGAGGCAGAATCGTCGGCCTCCTTGGCCTCCGGGTCCGGACCAAACCGGTTCGGCCCGATGGTGCCGCGCAGAAAGCCGGTCTCGACCAAGGCCGAGAGGGTGAGGACGGCGCTCGCCAATGCGAGCGGCAGCACCCAATAGCTGTCCGGAAGGCGCTCCTCGAACTGCTTGTAGAGGCCCGGCAGCACGAAATAAGCGAGCAGCCACCAGGCGCTCTTGTCGCGGTCATGCAGCCGCTTCACCACGATCGCGAGATAGATCCAGAGCAACAGTCCGGTCGCGGCAAGCTTGAGCAGCAGCAGCGGCACATGGTCCAGCAGCGACCATCGATAGGTGGAGGGATCGACAATCGCGAAGACGTCGTCGGCATTCAGCTCGAACGATCCGATCTTGCCGCTGAACGCGACCATGACGCCCGCGCAGAGGAACAGCAGCAGGATCATGCCGCACAAGACAAAGAACAGGCTACACCAGAACCCGGCACGGCCAATGCGGCCGTCGAAGCGGAACAGGTACCAGATCCAGTTCATGCGAGAGGCTCCGGGCAGGAAGGGTCGCCCGGATCTTGGTCGCGATGGAGGGAGAGGGGGTTCGATCGCTCCTCGGCGTCGTCCCGGCGAAGGCCGGGACCCATCCCGCGAAGTCTATCGGTCTTGAGCGGTGCCCGTCTCGAAGACCACTTCCAATCTTCGCCCAACTGAGCCCTGTGGCTATGGGTCCCGGCCTTCGCCGGGACGACGATGGAGGCCGCTTTAATCCCGCAGCAGCTCGTTGATGCTGGTCTTCGAGCGCGTGCGCTCGTCGACGCGCTTGACGATCACGGCGCAGGCGGTGCTCGGGCCGATCTGGCCGTTCTTCATCGGCTTGCCGGGCAGGGCGCCGGGCACCACGACGGCATATTCCGGCACCTCGCCCATGAAGACCTCGCCGGTCTCGCGGTCGACGATCTTGGTCGAAGCGCCCAGGAACACGCCCATCGACAGCACCGCGCCCTTGCGCACGATCACGCCCTCGGCGACCTCGCTGCGCGCGCCGATGAAGCAATCGTCCTCGATGATCACGGGCTCGGCCTGCAGCGGCTCGAGCACGCCGCCGATACCGGCGCCGCCGGAGATGTGCACGCGCTTGCCGATCTGCGCGCAGGAGCCGACGGTGGCCCAGGTGTCGACCATGGTGCTCTCATCGACGTAAGCGCCGAGATTGACGAAGGACGGCATCAGCACGACGTTCCTGGCGATGAAGGCCGAGCGGCGCACCACGGCGCCCGGCACCGCGCGAAAACCGGCATCGCGGAAACGGTTCGGGCCCCAGCCTTCGAACTTCGAGGGCACCTTGTCCCACCAGTTGGCCTGGCCCGGGCCGCCGGCGATGACGTCCATGTCGTTGAGACGGAACGACAGCAGCACCGCCTTCTTCAGCCACTGATTGACCTTCCACTTGCCGTCGGCCCCGCGCTCGGCCACGCGCGCCTCGCCCTTGTCCAGGGTCTCCAGCGCCTGGTTCACGGCATCGCGGACTTCGCCCTTGGTCGAGGTCGAGATGCCGTCACGCGCCTCGAAAGCGCTGTTGATGGTGGATTCCAGGGCGGACAGGGACATCGGGATTTCCTCTTGGGAGCGGGGAATTTGATGGATTGGGGCGCTTTTTCGGGATTTGGAAAGCTCAAGTCAAGCGCACAATCGTGTTTGCTGGGCTTGTCTGGGCCATCCTCAACGGTCATTCCGGGGCGATGCGAAGCATCGAACCCGGAATCTCGAGATTCCGGGTTCGCCCTTCGGGCGCCCCGGAATGACGGCGGCCGCTACGTCTTCACCGCGACAACCCCGCCAAAAACCCCGCCAGGTCCTCCGTGACGTGGTCGACATGGGCCGCATCGCGGCCCTCCAGCTCCCAATCCTCGCGCACCACGTCCTTGGTGCCGTCAGGCACCACCAGCACCGTGGTCATGCCGAGCTGGTGCGGAACGGTGAGGTTGCGGGCGAGATCCTCGAACATGGCGGCCTTGGTTGCGTCGACCGCGTGCAGATCGAGGAATTTCCGATAGGTCTGCGCCGCCGGCTTGGGCTCGAATTCGGCGGCGATGATGTCGAACACGCCGTCGAAATGCGAGCTGAGTCCCAGTCGCGCCAGCACCGCATCGACATGATCGACCGAGCCGTTGGTCAGGATCAGCTTGCGTCCCGGCAGCTTGGCGATGGCTGCGCCGAGCGCCGGATTCGGCTCCAGCGGCGAATGGTCGATCTTGTGCACGTAAGCGAGATAGTCGTCGGCGCGCACGCCATGCAGGGTCATCATGCCGCGCATGGTGGTGCCGAAGCGCCGGTAATAGTCCTTCTGGATGTTGCGCGCTTCCGCGGGCGTCACGTTCAGCCAGTTGCACACGAACTCGCCGATTCTAGCATCGACCTGCTGCCACAGATTGACGTGGTGCGGATAGAGCGTGTTGTCGAGGTCGAACACCCAGGTGTCGATATGGCTGAAGGCGCGGGGGGATTTCATCACAATTCCCTCAAATCACGGCAACGCAAAGCGCAGCGTCTTGCCGCCACTGCTCATATCCACCACGCCAAATCCCGTCGCCACAAATCCGCGCGCACCGCAATCGGTCTGCTCATTGGTCTCGAACTTGGTCTCGCGCGTGCAGAGCTGCTTGCCGCCGCCCCAGTTCAGTGGCTTGTCCTTCAGCCTGATGGCACGGTTGTCGCTGTCCACGGCTTCCGCGAAGCTGAAGATCTGCTTGGGCTGGCCTGATACATCAGGATGCAGGCAGGTCTTGGGATCGATGCGATACCAGCCGCGGCTGGTGACGGACTTGCCGTCATCGGTCGCGATTGCCGCCATCACCTTGTGCGGCGTGTCGTTGCACCAGGTGAGACCGCTGGTGGACGGCGTCTGCGCCGCATCGACCAGGGTCTTGAAGAAGCCTGGCGAAGAGACCGTGTCGGACGACAGTCCGCGGCTCTTCAGGAACGCGGCGAGCGCTCCTTGCGTCTTCGGCCCGTCGACGCCGTCGATGGCGCCGATGTCGTAGCCTGCGATCACCAGCAGCCGCTGGATGCCGGCCAGTCGCGCCTGCTCGTCGTCATATTCGGAATCCTCGGCGAGATAGGCGACGAGATTGCCGTCGTCGGCCTGCGTCGGCGTCACTTGCGTGAACGCCGCCTGGGTCTGGCCGCTGCGGCATTGCCGCGCGGCGGCGATGACGAAATTCTCCTGCGCCACGCACAGCATGTCGTGGCCGTTCTGCGGGATCGGCGAGGCGCCGTAGACGCCGAGCGCGCGGGCGTGAAGCAGGATGCGGTCGGCGGTGAGCGTGCCCTGCACCACGACGCGGCAGGTGGCGGGATCGATCCTGAACCAGCCGCGCGTCGCGGTCGCCGCCTTGTCGTCGATGCCGATCGCGGCCTCGACCACGTAGGACATGCGGTTGCAGATCTTCAGGTCGGCGAAAGCAGGCGCGGAGGAGAAGAAGAGCGAGATGGCCGCGGCCGGCAGCGTCATCAGGAAACGGGTGAGGGCCGAGCGGCGTTGTTTCACCTTCGTCATTCCGGGATGGTCCGAAGGACCAGACCCGGAATCTCGAGATTCCGGATTCGCCCTGCGGGCGCTCCGGAATGACGACGCGAGGCGAGAGCTTTGGATGCCCGGGCCTTCGCCTCGCCGAAGCGGCTTCGGCCGCGCAGGCGGGTCAAGCCCGGGCATGACAAGCTTTTTCCGTTGGTCCTGCTCGCTCATCACTTGTGGATCAGCGTCCCCGTGCCTTGGTTGGTGAACAGCTCGAGCAGCACCGCGTGCTGCATCTTGCCGTCGATGATGACGACGCCCTCGACGCCCTGCTCCAGCGCGTAGATGCAGGTCTCGACCTTCGGGATCATGCCGCCGGAAATGGTGCCGTCGGCGATCAGCTTTCGCGCGTCCTTCACCGAGAGCTGGGGGATCAGCTTCTTCGATTTGTCGAGCACGCCGGGCACGTCGGTAAGCAGCAACAGGCGTTTGGCCTTCAGCGCGCCCGCCACGGCACCGGCAAAGGTGTCCGCGTTGATGTTCAGCGTCTGGCCCTCCTTGGAGGTCGCGAGCGGCGCCAGCACCGGGATCAGCTCGTAGCCGATCAGCTGGTTGAGCAGCGTCAGATCGACCTTCTCGGGGTCGCCGACGAAGCCGAGATCGATTGCCTTTTCGATGTTCGAGTCCGGATCGATGATGGTGCGCGTCGTCTTCGACGCCTTCACCATGTTGCCGTCCTTGCCTGATAGCCCCACGGCCTTGCCGCCGGCCTCGTTGATGTAGCCGACGATCTGCTTGTTGACCGACCCGGCCAGCACCATCTCGACGATCTCGATGGTGGCGGCGTCGGTGATGCGCAGGCCGGCTGCGAATTCCGAGACGATGCCGAGGCGCTTGAGCATGGTCGCGATCTGCGGCCCGCCGCCATGCACCACGACCGGATTGATCGCGGTCTGCTCGAGCAGCACGATGTCGCGGGCAAAATTCTTCGCGGTCTCCTCGTCGCCCATGGCGTGGCCGCCATATTTGATGACGATGGTTTCTTCGTCGTACTGCTGCATGTGCGGCAGCGCTTCGGACAGGATGCGGGCCTGGTCGAGCGGGGAGATGTCGGTCATGTCACGGATCTCGCTGGCGGGACTAACGCGGGTTCGCGTTCTATCTGATTGGCGGGCGAGGCGCAAAGTGGGGCTGGCATGCGGGACTTGTAGCCCGGATGGAGCGAAGCGTAATCCGGGACCGGTGCCCCGCGGAAAGAACCCCGGATTGCGCGGAGCCTGTCATCGGGCGCGCATTCGCGCGACCCGTTGGCTGCATCCGGGCTACGGTTCAGCGCGCAGGCACCACCGCTGCAATCGTCACCACCAGCCAGCTCAAGATCATCAGCGTTCCACCCGTCGGCGCGGCCATCGGAAACAGCGAATGCCCCGCATATTGCCGCAGGGTGAGATCGCCCGCGAACAGCATAGCGCCGATCACGAAGCCGAATGCGGCGATCAGGCCAATTCCGCCGTGCAGAAGGCCGCGCGCGAGCAAGGTGACCGCCGCCAATATGGCAGTTGCATGAAACAGCAGCATGGCGCTGGCGGAGGCAAGCCGGCTGGCATCCGTGCCGTGGGCGGCGGCCGCAGCCAGCGCCACGCCGGCGGCGCCCATCAGACCGGCGAGGGCGAGCAGCAGGCGGAGCATCACGCGCTCCGCTCTTCGAGCAGCTTGGCCATCGCGGCACGCAATTCAGCCATGCCGGTCGATGAGCGCGACGAGGTCGCGATCACGTTCGGAAACGCGGCCGGATGTTTTGCCAATGCAGCTTCCGTCTCGGCGATGCGCGCTTGCAGCTCGGAGGCCTTCACCTGGTCGGCCTTGGTCAGCACGACCTGATAGCTGACGGCGGAGCGGTCGAGCGTCTTGAGCACGTCGAGGTCGACATCCTTCAGCCCGTGCCGCGCATCGATCAGCACATAGACGCGCGCGAGCGAGGCCCGCCCCAGCAGGAATGTGTGGATCAGCTCGGTCCAGGACGCGACCTGGCTCTTCGGCGCCTTGGCATAGCCATAGCCGGGCATGTCGACGAGGCGCAGGTCGGTCTTGCCGGGGACCTCGAAGAAGATCAGCTCCTGGGTGCGGCCCGGCGTGTGCGAAGTGCGCGCCAGCGCGTTACGCCCCGTGAGTGCGTTGATCAGGCTCGATTTGCCGACATTGGAGCGCCCGGCAAAGGCGATCTCCGGCCCCGCCATCGGCGGCAGCGTCTGGATCGAGGGGGAGGCCCAGATGAATTGCCAGTCGCGGGCGAACAGCTTTCGCCCGGCCTCGATCAGCTTCGCATCGATGTCGTCGGTCATGCGAAGCTCTCTGCTTTGCCGTCATTCCGGGGCGATGCGAAGCATCGAACCCGGAATCTCGAGATTCCGGGTCTGGTGCTTCGCACCATCCCGGAATGACTGTGTGTGTGAGAGTTACGTCGCCTTCTTCGCGAACGTCGCCTTGAGATTATCGAACAGCTCCACCTTCACGCCGTTGCGACGCATGATGAAGCTCTGCTGGATCACCGAGAGCGTGTTGTTCCAGGCCCAGTAGATCACGAGGCCCGCCGGGAAACCTGCCAGCATGAAAGTGAAGATCAGCGGCATCCAGTTGAAGATGATCTGCTGCGTCGGATCCGGCGGCGTCGGGTTCAGCTTCATCTGGAACCACATCGTGATGCCCATGATGATCGGCCAGATGCCGAGTGCCAGATAGTGGCCGAACACCGGGATGGTGGTCGGGTCGAACGGGATCAGCCCGAACAGGTTGAAGAGGTTGGTCGGATCGGGTGCGGAGAGGTCCTTGATCCAGCCGTAGAACGGCGCGTGCCGCATTTCGATGGTGACGAACAGCACCTTGTAGAGCGAGAAGAACACCGGGATCTGGATCACCACGGGAAGACAGCCGGCGACCGGGTTGATCTTCTCCTTGCGGTAGATCTCCATCATCTCCTGCTGCTGCTTCACCTTGTCGTCGGGATAGCGCTCCTTCAGCGCCTGAAGCTGCGGCTGGATCGACTTCATCTTCGCCATCGAGGCGTAGGACTTGTTCGCCAGCGGGAAGAACAAGAGCTTCACGATCACGGTCACGAGCAGGATCGAGATGCCGAAATTGCCGAAGAAGCGGTAGAAGAAGTCGAGGCCGAGGAACATCGGCTTGGTGATGAAGTAGAACCAGCCCCAGTCGATCAGGAGATCGAACTTGTTGAGGCCGAGCGCCTTGTTGTAGCCGCCGAGGCCGGCGAGCGGGAAATTGATGCCGACCACGCCGGCTTCCTTGGCGCCCGCGAACAGCCGCGCATTTGCGGTCGCGGTGCCGCCGATCGCGACGGTAACAGGGTCGAGCAGATAGTCGGTCTGGTAGGTGTGGACGTTGCCGACGAGGTTCGAGGAGAACTTGGCCTGAAGCTGCGCACTGGTGTCGGGCAGCAGCGCCGAGGCCCAGTATTTGTCGGTGATGCCGAGCCAGCCATTGGTGGCCTTGAAGTCGACCTTCTTGGCTTCGTCGATCTTCTTGTAGGCGTACTCCTGCAGGCCGTGCTCGCCGAGATAGCCGATCAGGCCTTCATGCAGGATGTAATAGCCCGAAACCTGCGGCGTGCCGTGGCGCGAGATCAGCGCGAACGGATAGAGCGTAACGGGCGCGTTGCCGACATTGCTCACGTCGTCCTTGATGGAAAAGAGATAGTGGTCGTCGACCGAGATGGTGCGGCGGAAGCTGAGGCCATCGCCATTATCCCACTTCAGGACGACAGGCGTTGATGGCGTCAGGCTGCCGCTGCCGTTCTGCTGCCAGACGGTCTGGGCATCAGGCATTTTCGACGTCACACCCGTGGCCGCCACCCAGCCGAACTCGGCGTAATAGGGCTCTGCGGTGCCCGAGGGCGAATAAAGAATGATCGGCGGCGATTTCGGATCGACCGTCTCGCGATATTGCACCAGCGCCAGATCGTCGATGCGGCCGCCCTTCAGCGAGATGCTGCCGACGAGCCGCGGCGTGTCGATCTTCACGCGCGGGCTCGATGCAATCGCGGTGTCGCGGGCGACGACCGGCTGGGCCGGCTGGTTCGCCCCTGGCGCGGTGGTCGGTGTCGTCGAGCCCGCCTGCGGCGTGGCGCCCGGCGTGGCCGAGGCCGTCGGCTGCGGATTGACCTTCTGCAGCTCGGCTTGGGCCTGCTGCTGGGCCTGCTGCTGGGCGCGCTGCTTCTCCATCGCCGGCACGTTGTAGAAGTACTGCCAGGCGATCAGCACCAGGCCGGACAGAATGACGGCGAGGATGGTATTGCGATTGTCGGTCATCACTATGGTCTCGTCATCAATCCGGTTTGCGGCTGGCGGCTGGGCCGGGCCTTGGATTTGGCCGGCGTCCCTTGTCAGATCCGTTGTCAGATCCTTTGGCCGTATGCCGCGCGGGCTTCGTGATCGCTATGCGCAGATCGTCGAGCATGGTCGTGAAGTCGCGCGAGAGCGCGCCCCTGCGTCCGACCAGCACGTAATCATGATGGGGTTGCATCGATACCGGGTCGAGCCGCTTCACCAATTCGCGAAGTCGGCGCCGGATGCGATTGCGTTCGGGAGCGTTGCCGTTCTTTTTGGTAACGGTGAAGCCGATCCTGACAGGACCGAGGTCGTCGCGACGCCGGCTTTGCAGGACGAACGCGGGACTGTTCACCCGCGCGCCATTGGCAACGGCGAGGAAATCCGCTCGCTGCCTCAGCCGATCCATAATGAAATCCCGGTAAAGGGGGTCCGGCTCAGGCGCTCAGACGCTTGCGGCCGCGGGCGCGGCGGGCGGCGAGAACCTTGCGGCCGCCGGCAGTGGCGAGACGAGCACGGAAACCGTGACGGCGCTTGCGCACCAGTTTGCTGGGTTGATAAGTCCGCTTCACGGGTTTTTCTCCGCTGACCGGGCAATTTGCCTGTAGAATTGATGATAAAGTCCGTAAAGATGCGGCCCAAAACGGGCCGTTTCCGGCCCCAGAAGAGCCGCTCCCGGTGTCGCACCGGGTCATCGCGGACAATTTGCGCGGCTTATAAGGGAGCGTCTTGTTTTCGTCAACGCCGCAGGACCGCGCAGTTCCGGTGAATATCGCTGTTTCCTTCCTGTTTCCTTCCTGTTTCCCTTGGGGTTTTTAACCCTTGAGGTGGCGGATAGCGATATCAGCGCCTACATCCCACCTTGGCAGATTAGCGATCTGTAATTTGACCGCCCCGGGGGGGCGGTCGCATCCTCCATCACCAAGCTCTCAGAAGGCCAGCAGGGGCGAACTTCGTGGAAGCGACGGACCTTCAGCAGCCGGCCCAGAATCCGGATCAAAGCCTGGATCGAGATCCGGATCGGCCAGAGGACCAGCCGGGTTCGCCGGCGACGCGGTCCCGTGGCCCGGGCGGGCTTGGGCTATCGGGCAAGCTGCTGCTGCTGACCGTCCCCCTGGTCATGATCGCAGCCGTGCTGCTTTACGTCCCCGCGATCGCCAACTTCTGGGTCAACCGCCTCAACGACCGCGTTGCGGCGGCCAACACCGCGGCACTGGTGCTCGACGCGGCGCCGCTTGGCATGGTGCCGGACTCGCTGTCGCGGGAAATCCTCAAAAGCATCAATGCGCGCGCCGTCGCGATCAAGATGGGCCAGCAGCGCCGGCTGCTTGCCAGCGACAATCTGCCGTCCGCGATCGAGCATGACGTCGATTTGCGCGACATGACCGTGTGGGAGGCGATCACCGGCTCGTTCCAGATGATGCTTGAGACCGGCAACCAGCCGATCCGCATCGTCGGTCCCGGTGTCGGCAATGCCCAGTTCGTCGAGATCGTGACCGACGAATTGCCGCTGCGGCAGTCGATGTACCGCTTCTCCCGCAACGTCGTGGTGGTCGCGCTGATCATCGGTGTCTTGACCGCGGGTCTCGTCTATCTCGCCCTGCACTATCTCTTCGTGCGGCCGATGCGGCGGCTGACCGCGAGCCTGGTCGGCTTCCACGAGAATCCGGAAAGCTCGGCCCGGATCATCGTGCCGAGCCAGCGCAGCGACGAGATCGGCGTCGCCGAGCGCGAATTGTCCGACATGCAGCGCGACCTGATGTCGATGCTGCATCAGAAGAGCCGGCTCGCCGCGCTCGGTCTTGCCGTCTCCAAGATCAACCATGATCTGCGCAACCTGCTGGCTTCGGCGCAGCTCTTGTCGGATCAGCTCGCCAGCGTGCCCGATCCCCGGGTGCAGCGCTTCGCGCCGAAGCTGGTGCGCTCGCTCGAACGCGCCATCGCGTTCTGCCAGTCGACGCTATCCTATGGCCGCGCCCAGGAGGCCGCGCCCGATCGCCGCATGTTGCTGGTCGAGCCCGTCGTGCTCGAGGTGCGCGAGACCGCCGGTCTTGCCAACGATGCCACAATCGCCTGGGTCGCCGCGATCGAGCGCGGCCTTTCGGTCGACGCCGATCCCGACCAGCTGTTTCGCGTGCTGCTCAACCTCGTGCGCAACGCCGCCCAGGCGCTGGAGAGCCATGCCTCCGGCGACGGCGGCCCGCAGCAGATCCGGATCACCGGCAAACGCGAGGGCGCCGTCGCCATCCTCGAGGTGTCCGATACCGGCCCCGGCGTACCCCAGAAGACCCGGGAACACCTGTTCGAAGCCTTCCAGACCTCCGGCCGCCCCGGCGGCAGCGGGCTGGGCCTCGCCATCGCCGCTGAGCTCGTCCGTGCCCATGGCGGCGACATCCACCTCGTCGAAGGCACCATCGGCGCCACCTTCCGGATCGTCATCCCCGACCGCCCGGTGGAACTCCTCTCCATCCGCAGCGAGCGGCAGCGGGCGTAGGTCGGCCAAAGGCCGAGCGCCCCGCGTCATCCCTGGCGTGCGAGTTATCGTCCGTCATTCCGGGGCGGCGCGCCGCGCCGAACCCGGAATCCAGAGGTTTTGGTGCGAGATTCCGGGTTCTCGCGTCGCGAGCCCCGGAATGACGGTGGAGAGACCGTCATTTCCCTGCAAAATCTCCCCAACCCGGACCTTGCCAACGCCGGCAAGAGCGGTTAGTCAGAGCCCTCTTCGCACCCCTCCGGCGCTGTCCGGAGGCTGCGTGCGGGCCTGGCCCGCACGAGCAGCGAAAAACGCGCCCGTAGCTCAGCTGGATAGAGCATCAGACTACGAATCTGAGGGTCGGACGTTCGAATCGTTCCGGGCGCGCCATTTTTGGCCATTCGTTGCGAGGCCCTCTCCTAGCGTTGACCACGGCTCTGGTTCGGAATTCTTGCCGCGACGTTCGGCCGGTTTTTCTCGAGCCAGGCCACGGCTTCGGGTCCGTTGACGACGCACTCGAACGTTTCCCAGGCCGGGTCCTCGATCTTGTCGGGTTGCAGTCGCTTCGCCGCATATTCAACGAGATCATGCAGGCCTTCGTATCCGCGTCGGCGCTCGAGGGAGTCGACAATCGCCGTGCTGGCCCAGCCTCGTTGGGCCAAATCGACAATGCTCGGAACGTCAGCCTCGCTGAACCAGGGCGTAGCATCGAACTCGAGGCAGCGGATGTTGTCGGCGGTATGGCAAGTCGCGTGGATCATCGGGTCCCTCCATTCGCTGGCTGACAACCATTCACCTGACATTGCATTCCAGATTCGCTCGTGCAGCCGTGCGCCCGTCAGCCTTTGACCAGGTCGCTCAGCAAGTTGGCCGCCACCATCAGCTTGGCAAGCGTCAGGCCACCAGCGGCAATCTCCTCGACCGCTCGGCGGATGCGCGTGGCTTCAGGATGAGCCACAAGCCACGTCTCGGCAGCCTGCTGACCGGATTGGCCGATGGTCAGCATGTCTGCGGCCAGTCGTCTTTCGGCAGCTGCGATCAGGTCGACGGCACGGTCGATGGCGAGGCGTTCGAAATGATCGCTTGCCGGCACGTTGCGCGCAGCGGCGGTGATGCGGTCGAGACGGAAATTGGCCTCGGCGGCAAAGAACGTCGCTGCGGCATCGCCGATGCTGCGACCGGTACCCTCGGCGACGGTCACGATATCAGGCGCCGAGTGCAGGGCATCGAGGTCGGCAAGATCTCCGGCGAGTCCGCTCGGGACGCCGGCATCGGTCAGCTCCTGCCGGCGCTTGGCTCGCGCGGCCTGCATGTCCGGCGGCAGGGCGTCGTCGAGCGAGGCTGCAACGTCGCGGACGGCAGGGCCAAACCGGGCGATGATTGCGCTCAGCCCATCCTTGAAATCGACGTTGCGCACATACCAGACCATGCGGGAGAGCAGCAGATCCTGGATCGCCGCGTAGAGGCTGAGCTGCAACTGCCCGTCGATGAGGGTGTCGAGCGCGTCGATCCCGTCGTTGAGCCGCCTGAGCTCGTAGATCGCGTCCACCGCAACCTGCGCCATGACGATGGTCGAGACATCGGCGTCGGTTTCGTCGGTCAGGCGCACGATGCAGGCTGGGCCGCCGCGATTGATCACGGCATTGACGAGACTGGTCGCGATGATCTCGCGTCGCAGGCGATGGAGCTCGACCGCGGTCGGGAATTTATCGAGAACTTCGCGCGGAAAATACAGGGACAGTCTGCGGGCGAGATAGGGATCATCAGGCACGCCCGTGACGAGCAGGTCCTCGTAGAGCGTCAGCTTGGCGTAGGCGAGCAGCACTGCAAGCTCGGGCCGTGTCAGGGCCTGGCCGCGCCGCGTGCGCTCAGCGATCGCGGCGTCGTCGGGCAGGAATTCGACGGCACGGCTGAGCAGGCCGCGCTGCTCGAGCGACTGCATCAGGCGGGTGAGGAAGCCGGTCTCGGCCATGCCCTTGCGTTCGGCGAGCGAGAGCGCCAGCGTCTGCAGATAGTTGTTGCGCAGCACCAGCGTTCCGACCTCGTCGGTCATTGCGGCAAGCAGGTTGTTGCGATCGGCGAAGCTGAGGCGTCCCTCGCGTTCGGGGCGTGCCAGCGCGATCTTGATGTTGACCTCGACGTCGGACGTGTTCACGCCGGCCGAATTGTCGATGGCGTCGGTGTTGAGCTTGACGCCCTTCTGCGCCGCTTCGATGCGGCCGCGCTGGGTGACGCCGAGATTGGCACCTTCGCCGATGACCTTGGCGCGAACCTCGGTCCCGGTGATGCGGATCGGATCGTTGGCGCGGTCGCCGGCCTGATCGTCGCTTTCCGTCGACGCGCGGATGTAGGTGCCGATGCCGCCGAACCACAAGAGGTCGGCGCGCGCCTTCAGGATCGCCGTCATCACCTCGAAGGGCGTTGCCTGCTCCTTGTCGAGATCGAGCAGGCTGCGCACTTCCGGCGCGAGCGGGATCGCCTTGAGCGAGCGCGAGAACACGCCACCTCCTTCCGAGATCAGCGATTTGTCGTAGTCCTGCCAGCTCGATCGCGGCAGGTCGAACAGGCGCTTGCGCTCAGCGAAGCTGGTCGCGGGGTCGGGGGATGGATCGATGAAGATGTCGCGGTGATCGAACGCCGCAACGAGCTTCGTCGCCGGCGAGAGCAGCATGCCGTTGCCGAAGACGTCGCCGGACATGTCGCCGACGCCGACCACGGTGAACGGCATGGTCTGAATGTCGGTGCCGAGCTCGCGGAAGTGGCGCTTGACCGCCTCCCAGGCGCCGCGCGCCGTGATCCCCATCTTCTTGTGGTCGTAGCCCTGGCTGCCGCCGGAGGCGAAGGCATCGCCGAGCCAATGGTTGTTCTCGGCCGAGATCGCATTGGCGACGTCGGAGAAGGTGGCGGTGCCCTTGTCGGCGGCGACGACCAGATAGGGATCGTCGCCGTCGTGCCGCATGGTCAGGTCGGGCGGCACCACGATGTCGCCGTCAAGATTGTCGGTGAGTTCGAGCAGCGAGCGCACGAAGATGCGATAGGCTTCGGTGCCCTCCGCGAGCCACGCCTCGCGATCGGAGGGCGGCGGCAGGTGCTTGGGCACGAAGCCGCCCTTGGCGCCGACCGGCACGATCACGGCGTTCTTGACTTGCTGCGCTTTCACGAGGCCGAGGATCTCTGTACGGAAATCCTGCGGCCGATCGGACCAGCGCAAGCCACCGCGCGCAACCTTGCCGAAGCGCAGGTGAATGCCTTCGACGCGCGGTGAATAGACGAAGATTTCGTAGAGCGGTCGCGGCGCCGGCAAATCGTCGATCTTGCGCGCGTCGAACTTGAAGGAGATCACCGGGCGCGGATGTCCATCCGGGCCGAGCTGCCACAAATTGGTGCGGATGGTCGATTGCACCAGATTGGTGAAACGGCGCAGGATGCGGTCTTCATCGAGCGAGGCGACGGATTTGAGCTGCTCCTCGATCTCAGCAACGAGAGTTATCTCGCGCGCCGAACGCTCGCGATCGGTCAGGACAAGGCGCGGATCAAGGCGCGTCTGGAACAGCGCGACGAGGTTCGCCGTGATGGCGGCGTTCTTGCGCACCGTCTCCCACATGTAATCCTGGGTGAACGGCGTGCGGATCTGGTGCAGATAACGCGACAGCGCCCGGATAGACGAGACTTCCCGCCAGCCGAGCGCAGTGCGCAGGATCAAGGCATTGTATCCGTCGGATTCGGCGCGGTCGGTGACAACAGCCATGATCGAGGCCTCCAGGCGATGGCTGAAGTCCCGGCTGATCTCGATCGGCTGGCCGTCGCTGGTCTCAATCGTCATGTCGTGCAGCCAGACCGGCTCGGGCCTGTTGCCGGGCACGATCTGATAGGTGCGTTCGTTGACCACGCGCAGGCCGTGATTTTCGATCACGGGCACGCGGTAGGACAGCGATAGAGGCGCGGCATCCGAAAACACCCTGAGGCCGAAGCGCCGGGGATCGTCCTTCTCGAAGCGGTGAACCGAAATCGTCACCGGGCGGGCTGGTGTGAGCTTCTCGATAGTGGCGATGTCGGCGACCGCCTGTTCGGCCGTGGAAGCCTCGGTATAGCCGCCGCTGAAGGCCTGAGCGTAGCGATTTGCGAGCATGCGCGCCCGCATGCCGTCGGTCGACGCAGCCAGCGCCGCCTTCAGCTTGTCGGCCCAGGTCGCGGCGATGGCGCTGATCCCGGCTTCAAGCGTGGCGCGCTCGACGGCGGGAGTCTTACCTTCATAGCGTCCGATGATGAATTGGACTCGCGCCAGCGCGCCTTCCGGGAACGAGACGTAGGAAGCGGACAGGGTCCCCTTGTAGGCCTGCGCCAGGAAGGCTCCGACACGCGTACGGACGTCGGTGTCGTACTTATCGCGCGGAATGAAGGTGAGGATGGAGACGAAGCGATCGAACTTGTCGACCCGCGCCAGCGCCCGGACGCGGGGACGCTCATAGAGAATCAGGATCTCCATGACGAAATTGAAGAGGGTATCGACGTCGATCTGGAAAAGTTCGTCGCGTGGGTATTCCTCGAGAATATGCTGGAGAGCTTTGCCCGAATGGCTGTTCGGGTCGAAGCCGGCGCGCTGGAGCACCCGCGATACCTTGTGGCGAACATAGGGGATCTGTCGTGCCGAGCGCGTATAGGCACCCGAGGTGAACAGACCGACGACTCGCAATTCACCCTCGAGCCGGCCGTCGGGCGTATAGAGCTTGATGCCGACGTAATCCATCCGGATGCGGCGATGAACGCGGCTGCTCACATTGGCCTTGATGACAATGAGCAGGGTCGGCTCGCGCATGAACTCGCGAATCTCCGACGTCATCACCACCATTTCGCTGCCGCGGCGCAGGACCTTTACGTCGGGATCGCGGAGGATACCGAGGCCCTCGCCGGTCGTGATGTCGTCCGACGCATCCCGCCCTGGCAGGAAGCGATATTCGCGCACGCCGAGAAAGGTGAAATTGTCCGCGCACAGCCATTGCAGGAACTGGTTGGCTTCGGCGACCTCGTCGATCGGCAGCGGCGGCGGATTGGACGAGAACGTCTTGACCGCGTCCTCGACGCGGTCGCGCATGGCGCGCCAGTCCGCCACGCAGGCGCGCACGTCGCCGAGCGTCCTGGTCAGGCCGTCAATCAGCCTCTCGCGGTCCGCGTCGGCGTCCAGGCGGGTGATGTGGAGATGAATCAGGCTCTCTCGCGCGCCCTTTTCCCCTTCCGGCAGTGCCTCGCCGTAGAAGCGCAGGAGCTTGCCCTGCTCATCGCGCTCCACCGCGATGATGGGGTGAGCGACGAGGGTGACTTCGATGCCCTGCTCGGTGAGCTCCGCCATGGTGGAATCGAACAGGAAGGGCATGTTGTCGTTGAGGATTTCGAGCACTGAGATCTCGCGCCCGTCCGGCATCAGCGGATTGACGACGCGGATATCGGCACGCCCCGCCGTGCGCCGCTGCACATGCTCCCAGGCTTGCTCCGCCAGGAAGGCAAGCGAGGAGGCATCGTGACTGGCGAGATCCTCGACATTGGTGAAGGCGAACAAAAGCTCGGCAAAGCTTCGGGGGGCCTTTCCCGGCTGCACGCTTCCTGCCGCCTCGCGGATCAGAGTTGCCCGGGCCTTGTCGTCACGCCACGCCATCGCATCCTCCATCTCCCACCGACGATCCGCAATGACGGTCGGGCATTGTGTTCTTGGAGTGCGCCTCTTCGAGCGCATCTTCTTGACCGTGTTTCAATCGCCTCGGCGAAATCTTCGGTCTTGCGGCTTCCGCGATATTAGCATTCCGCAGCCGTCATGGCGCGCGGAGTTGTGGGGCGCGCTTTGGGGCGGAACCGGTGCCGACGACGATCGTGCCGTTGTGTGCCCTGCAAAATGACGAGGAATCTCAATTCAAAGTAGCTTGAACGGCCGGGCCGTTTCGGCTGCCCGGCCGTCGCCTCCGTGAGCCAGCAAGCGCTCAGCCCGCTGCGTTCTTGATCGCGGTTTCGAAGCTCTTTGCGTCGAAGGCCGGCATACTTTGGATCCGCCCTAGACCTTGGGTCGAGTACCAGACGGAGAACGCGAGCACCGCTTCCGCATTCGGGGCATCAACGACGTCGACGAAATCGTAGTAGCCCTGCGTGTAGTGGATCGACTCGATCTTGATACCCAGATTGTCGAGCCTTGCCTTGGCCTTGCCGATCCGTTCCGATTGCCTGCTCGCCCACTCCGGGCTCAGATTGCCAAGCAGTACATATTTCATTGGCCACCTCCACGTCATGTTGATCATCGCGCGCGAAGGAACCCGACAACTATACGCCTTCCCGCGCCCTGCGTACATGCCGTTCCGTGGCGAAGGCGGCATGGGAGCCGGGCCTGGGAGGAGATTGCCCGATGACCCCTGGTGCAAATTCGAAGACTAGCCCTGCCATTGGCGACCGGACCGTGTCCCGGGCCACAACATCATAGCGCAACAGCGAGCACGCAGTGCCCATCTTCATCGGCCGTGGCGCGCCATTTCAATCTGCGCTAAGCCGCCAGGCCCTGCTTCTCGTCCCCGATCAGGTGGACCCGGTTACGGCCGGCGGCCTTGGCGTCATAGAGCGCGATGTCAGCTTCGGCGAACAGTTCGGCGATCGGCCGGCGGTGCGGGCGGCCGATCAGGGCAGCTCCGATCGAGGCGCCGACTTCGAGGCGAAGACCGTTCCAGAACAGCGGGCGGCTCAGCATCATTAGGGTCTTTTGCAACACACGTGCGATCCGCGCAGGGTCCTTCGGGGCGCGCAGGATGATCGCGAATTCATCGCCACCGAGCCGGCCGACCAGGCCGGCATTGTGGAAGGCCCGCCGCAAACGCTGCGCGACCTCGCACAGGCATGCGTCTCCGGCCAGATGGCCGAATGTATCGTTGAGCTTCTTGAAGCCATCGAGGTCGATCAGCACCAGCGCCGAGGCGAATCCGTGATTCAGGCTGTCGTTGACCACCTCGCGATAGCGGGCCTGAAAAACGGAACGATTGGCGAGACCGGTCAGCGGATCGGTTTCGGCTTGCTGCCGCATGCTCTCGAGAGCCTGCCGGTCGGAGGTGACGTCCTGCTTGCAGCCGAAGATCCGCACCGGCCGGCCGCCCTCGTGCACCGCGTTGATCGAGAGGCGCATCCAGCGCCGTTCGCCGCGCCAGGTTCGGATCTGGGCATCGAGCGTCACAGGCGAGCCGCTCCGGATCACTTCGGCTCGCGCGAGCTCCATGTGGCGCCTGGATTCGTCGATGTAGAGGTCAACGATGTCAGCGCGCCGCAGCGGGTTGCTCTCGGGAAAGCCGAAGATGTCGTAGACGCCCTGGGTCCAGCTCAGGCGCTCGGTCTCGAGCACGCATTCCCACGCGCCGATGCGCGCAGCATTCAGGGCCTGATCATAGAGTCGTACGCGAACCTCGTCCGGCAAGGTCGCATGGTCTTCTGTCATCGACGGTCCGGCAGCGTATCGCGATTTTGCCCAAAGACTTAAGGAAGCGCTCAAAGGCTAGGGCGTCTGCGTTAACGAATTCTGTATGTCGATGGGAGCAGGTCAAGGGAGCAGGCCAAGGGAGCTGGCAAAGGGAGCCACAAACATGTGCCGGCCGGCGATGTTCGCCGCCTCTCGGGGGGCTCAAGCTCCGAATGCGGCGGCGAGGACCCGCAATTCGTCCCTGAGGCGATCAAGCACGGTCTCATAGTCACGCGTCTCGGTCTGGCGAAACAGCCGCACGCTCGGATACCAGGGGCTGTCGGTGCGATCGAGCAGCCAGCGGTAGTCGGGCGTCCATGGCAGCAGGATCCAGGTCGGTCGACCAAGGGCGCCGGCGAGATGGGCGACGCTGGTGTCGACGGTGATGACGAGATCGAGACAGCTGATCAAGGCGGCAGTCTCGGTGAAGTCGGTGAGTTCTGCGGTCAGGTCGAGAATGTCGCTTCTCTCGCGCAACACCGCCGCATCGTGCGGCCGCGGCGCCTTTTGCAGGCTGACAAAGCTGACATCGACGTCGAGGATGCGCGACAGCGTTCGCAACGGAATCGAGCGCGTCTCGTCGTTCACGTGCGAAGGATCACCGGACCAGACCAGGCCGACCCGGAGCCTGGTGCGAGGACCAAGCCTGCTGTCCCAGGCCTGAACGCGGCTGTCCGGCGGAGTGGGCAGATACTGTCCGGACGGGATCGTGTCGAGACGGGTGTGGAAGGCGAGCGGAAGGCTGGAGATCGGGCAGTGCAGATCGAAATCAGGCAGCGTGCCCATCGCCGACATCGGCACGCAGACAGATGCACCGCTCAAGTCAGACATCAGCCGATGCAGCGGATCCTGAACGGCAAGGAGAACGCGCGCACCGCGCGCGGCCAGCATCGGGACGTAGCGGGCGAAGTGAATGGTGTCGCCCAATCCCTCGTCCGCAGCGATCAGGATCGTCTTGCCTTCAACGTTCTCGTCACCAAGCCACATCGGTTGCGGAAAGGGAGGATATTTTGACGAAGGCAGCTTCGACCGCGTCTGGTGCCCGAGCCAGCCGGCTTCGAAATTGCCGGTCAGGAGCTGGGCCAGCGACACATTCCACGCGGTCACCTCATTGCTTAAGCCCAGCGAAATCATGCGGTCGGACAGCGCGAACAGCTCGTCGAAGCGATGAAGGTGAAACAGCGCGACCAGTCTGTTGTCGAAGGCATCGGCAAAGCGCGGTGCCAGCGTGATGGCCTTTTCGAACCAGACAAGCGCCTCTTCGTTGCGGCGAAGCCGCCTGAGCGCAAGGCCGAGATTGTTGCAGATCTCGGCATCACCGGGGTCGAGCCGGTGCGCCCGCGCGCCTTCGGTCGCGGACTCCTCGTACCGCTTCAGGCCGTAGAGAACCCATGCGCGCGTCCGCAGCGTCGGGGCATGGTCCGGCAACAGCCTGACGCTCTCGTCAAGACGCGCAAGAGCCTCATCGTTCCGCCCGAGCTTGTGGAGCAGAATTCCGCTTTGGCACCATAGGCCAGCATCTTCACGCCGAAGCTGGATAGCCTTGTCGAGCACGCCCAGTGCTTCGTCGCAACGTCCATGCAGCTGCAGCACGGTTGCGAAGCTCGCGAGATATTCCGCCTTGGGGGCGCGCCGGATAGCGCGGACGATCCATTCCAGGGCGTCGTTGTATTGCCGGGCCTGAAGATGCAGCAGCCCCATGAGATGCTGGGCGTCGGTATGCTCGGCATCGATTCCGAGGGCCTGCTGGTAGCAGGCACGCGCGTCGAGATGCCGTCCTGCCTGAAAATGCGCAAGGCCCGCTTCGCAGAAGGCGGCGGCTGTGCTCATTGCTGCTCGGTCCCATGAATGGCGAATGGCCACCTCAGCAGCACGAGATTGCGCGAGGCTTGCGGCCGCTCCGGACGGTCGATTGCGGCCATCGTCTCCCGCACCGCCGACAAAAGCGACAACAGCGACGCGGCGCTCATGCGGATTTATCCACGAGGACGGCCCAATTCTTAATCGCTCTCGAAGGTGGAAGTCGTATCCTTAACGTAGATGTAATGAGTGCTCCATATTGGTTCTCGCGCCACAAACCTGGCACCGGAGCGCAATGATGAAACTGATCAACAATCTCCCGATCGCGGCAAAATTGGGCGGGCTTATCGTCCTCGCATTGCTGGGCTTGGGGGTTGCGGGTCTCCAAGCCGCTCGCCTGATGAGCGACCAGCTCCTGGCCGACCGGACTGAGCAAGCGCGCACGATCGTGGATATCGCCAAGAATGTCGCGCTGGAGCTCCAGAAGCAGGTCGATGCCGGTCGGATGACCAAGGAGCAGGCGATCCAGGAATTTGCCAAGCGCACGGCAAGCATGACCTACGACAAAGGCGAAGGTTACCTCTTCGTGTACACGATGGACGGCGTGCTGCTGGCGCATCCTGACTTGAAGCTGATCGGCACCGATCGGCTGGATGCCGTGACTGGCGGCCGCAAGCTGATTCGCGAGTTGCGCGACGGCGTGGCCTCCAAGGGCGAAGTCACCTTGAGCTATGAGCACACAAAGACGGGCGAGACCCGGCTGTCGCGCAAGTTGACGTATGCGGCCGGCATTCCGGCATGGAGCGTGTTCGTCGGCACAGGCGCTTACCTCGACGATTTGGAGGCCAAGCTTTGGCCGATCATCCGATCGTTGGGCTTCTCGATGCTCGTGATTGCCTGCGTCACCGGGCTCGCCGCCTGGCTCACCGCACGCGGGATTACCGTTCCACTCGGGCTGCTGCGAGACAGCATGCGCAAACTCGCGAGCGGCGATCTTCAGGTCACGGTTTCCAACGGGGGGCGGCGTGACGAGATCGGCTCGATGGCCGAGACCGTTCAGGTGTTCAAGGACAACGCCATCCGTATCCGAGGGCTTGAGCAGAAGGAGGCTGAAGCGCAGCAGCAAGCCATCGCCGATCGCCGTGCGGCCATGGCGGCGCTTGCCGACGGGTTCGAACGCAGTGTCGACGGCGTGGTGCGCGCCGTCGGCCTCTCCGCGGGTGAAATGCAGACCGCCGCAGAATCCATGACGGCAACTGCCGGCGACGCCAGCCAGCGCGCGGCTACCGTAGGTCAGGCTTCGGAAAAAGCCCTCGGCAACGTACAAGCCGTTGCTGCGGCGGCCGAGGAGCTTTCGGCCTCCGTCGCCGAGATCTCACGCCAAATGCTGCAATCGAGCGAGATCGCGCGCCGTGCTGTCAGCGAGGCTGAGCAGACCAATTCGACGGTGCAGCAATTGTCGGGTGGCGCCGAGAAAATCGGAGCGGTCGTCCAACTGATCCAAAACATTGCCGAGCAGACCAATTTGCTGGCACTCAACGCCACCATCGAGGCTGCGCGCGCCGGCGATGCCGGCCGGGGCTTCGCAGTGGTCGCATCCGAGGTCAAGGCGCTGGCCACTCAGACCGCCAAGGCGACGGAGGAAATCTCGACCCAAGTGTCGAGCATGCAGGCGACAACCGGCGAAGCGGTCGTGGCGATCAATGGTATTGCAGGGACCATTGGCAAGATGAGCGAGATTGCGATCGCGATCTCATCTGCGGTGGAAGAACAAGGCGCGGCGACGCAGGAGATCGCTCGCAACATTCAATCCGCCGCGCAGGGCTCGAGCGAGATCACGAGCCATATCGGCGGGGTGAGCAAAGCGGCCACGGCTACCGGCTCCGCTGCGTCCGAAGTGTTGCGCGGCGCGCGCGAACTCGACCAGCAGGCCGGAACGCTGCGCATGGCGGTTGACGGATTCCTGCGCCAGGTTCGAGCGAGCTGAAAAGCTGAGGCGTCAGGTCTGAGGGCTCGCCGCGGTTCCGACCTGGTCAACTGGACGCGCGGCATCGAAAATTTGGCCGTCCATTCCGAGGTCCTGACCCGCGCGCATCTTCTTTCGCCGGAGCCCGTCCAGGATCAGGTACATCGCCGGCGTCGAGTACAGCGTGAACAGCTGGGCGACGACCAGGCCGCCCATGATGGTGATGCCGAGCGGCTGGCGGATCTCGAAGCCGGGGCCGGTGCCGAGCGCGATCGGGACGGCGCTTAAGAAAGCCGCCAGCATCGTCATGGTGATGGGGCGCGCCCGCAGCCGTGCCGCGAGCAGGATGGCGTCGCGCGCAGCGAGGCCGCGATTTCGCTCCGCATCGAGCGCATAGTCGACCATCATGATCGCGTTCTTCATCACCATGCCGACCAAAAGGATGCAGGCGATGGTGGTCACCAGCGTGAACTGCGTTTTGGTCGCCCACAGCGCGACCAGTGCGCCGAAGGCGGTCGGCGGCAAGGTCGAGAGAATCGTCAGCGGATGGACATAGCTTTCGTAGAGCATGCCGAGCGCGAGGTAGATCGTGATCAGCGCTGCCGCGAACAACGCCGCCTGCTTGACGATCGATTTGTCCGCTTCCTTGGCCTCGCCGCGGAATTCGGCCTTGATGTCGTCAGGCAGTTTTGCAGCAAGCTCTTCCTTGCGGATCGAGGTGATCGCGTCGCCGATCGAGGTGCCGGGCTTGATGTCGAACGAAATCGTCGCGGCCGGAAACTGGGCGCTGTGCCGGACCCACATCGCCGCATGCGCGCGCTGCGGCCGGGTCAGGGCCGTCAGCGGCACCGCTTTGCCGCTGGCGCTCGGCACGTAGATCTGGCTGATGGACTCGGGGCCGGTTGCTGCCCGCGGCTCGACCTCGAAGATCACGCGCGAATAATTGGTCGGCAAGAACAACAGATTGACCTGTCTCTGGCCGAAGGCGTCATTGAGCGTGTTGTCGATCGCAACAGGCGTGACGCCGAGCATCGCGGCGCGAACGCGGTCGATGGTCAGCCCGGCCTGCAAGCCGCCGGTTTCCCAACTCGGGATGACGTCGATGATTTGAGGAATGCCGCGGACGCGGCGGACCATGTTCTCCGCGGCGCGTATCACCTCGTCCTCGTCGATGCCCCAGAGCGTATATTGATAACGCGAGCCGCTGGACTGAACGCCGAGATTGAGATCCTGCAGCGGCACGAAGAAGACGCGGACGCCGTCGATCCGGTCCATGCGCTCGCGCAAGCGCGCGATCACCTGCTGGATCGACAGCTTGCGCACGTCAGGCGGCTTGAGCGCAACCAGCATCTGCCCGACGCTGAGCGCATTGCCATTGCCCTCGCCGATGAAGGACGTCAGGCCCGATATCGCGGGATCCTGCAGGATCGCCTCGCCGACGGCGCGCTGCCGGTCCTCCATGGACAGGAACGAGATGTTGGAAGGAGCCACCGTCCGCACGAACATCACGCCGGTGTCCTGGGTCGGCATGAAACCTTTCGGCAGTTGCAGATAGAGCCAGACGCTGGCCCCGGTCAGGGCTGTGATCACAAGGGCGGTGAGAAAACGATGACGCAGCGTCCAGTCGAGGCTGCGCGCATAGAAGGTGCGTCGCTCGGGGAGCGCGTCGGGATTGTGCAGCCGCCGCCGGCCGCGATCGAGCAGATGACCGCACATCATCGGCGTCAGCGTCAGCGAGATCACCGCGGAGGACACGATGGCGACAACCAGCGTCACGCCGAACTCGCGGAAATAGCGCCCGACCACGTCGGGCATGAACAGGATCGGGATCAGCGCCGCGATCAACGCGACGGTAATGGCAACGACCGTGAACGCCATCTGGCGCGCGCCGTTGATGGCGGCCTGCAGCGCCGGCTCGCCCTCGGACATGCGGCGGATGATGTTCTCGATCATGACGATGGCGTCGTCCACGACGAAGCCGGCGGCGATGGTCAGCGCCATCAGCGACAGATTGTCGAGGCTGAAGCCGCACAGGCTCATCACGAACAGGGTCGCGGCCAGCGAGACCGGAATGGTGACGCTCGGGATCACGGTCGCCCAGAACCGCCGCAGGAACAGCGCGATGACCAGCACGACCAGCACTGATGCGATCACCAGCGTGAGCTTGACGTCGTTCACGGCGGCCCGGATCAGCGTGGTGCGGTCGTAGACCGTGTGCAGCTTGATGCCGGGCGGCAGCCAGCGCTGGATTTCCGGCAGCTCGGCCTTGATGGCATCGACGGTCTCGACGATGTTGGCGTCCGATTGCTTGTAGACGAACAGGACGATGCCGCGCTCGGTGCCGTACCATCCGGCAAGGCGATTGTTGATGACGCTGTCGGTGACCGATGCGACGTCGCCGAGTTTGACAGGGGCGCCGTTGCGCCAGGCCAGCACGATGTCGCGATAGTCGGACGCCTGGAGCAACTGATCGTTGGCCTCGATGGTGAGGCGCTGACCGTCGACCGACACGGCGCCCTTCGGCAGGTTCTGCGATGCATTGAGGACCGCGATGCGCGCCGCTTCCAGCGACAGGTTCATCGCGGCGAGCCGGGCCGGTGACGCCTGGACGCGCACCGCGCTTCGCTCGGCGCCGCTGACGACGATGCGCGCGACGCCCGGAAGCTGCGACAGTTTTGGCGAGATCACGCCGTCGGCGAGACTGTACACTTCGCCCGGCGTGAACACGTCGCTGGTCAAGGCGAGCGCCACGACTGCAGCGCCCGCCGGGTTCGCCTTCCAATAGGTCGGCGGCCACGGTCCCTTCGGCAGGTTGGGACCCGCCGCGTTGATAGCGGCCTGGACCGCGCCGGCGGCGGCGTCGAGGTCGACCGAGAGCTCGAACTGCACCGTGATGCTGGTGCCGCCCATGGCGCTGAACGAGGTGATTTCGGTGACGCCGGGGATCAGCGCGAGCGTGGTCTCGAGCGGCTGCGACAGCGCATTCGCAACCGTTGCCGGGCTGGCGCCGGGGAACGGTGCGTAGATCCCGATCGTAGGCCGCTCCACCGCCGGCACGGAGGCGATCGGCAGGCGGAAATAGGCGACGCAGCCGAGCAGGAACACGCCGATCATCAGCAGCGTCGTCGCCACCGGCCGCAGCACGAATTGTGCGGTGATGCTCACGGCACCGGCCGCTCCGCCTGCGGCAGCGCCGCCGGATTGTCGGCGGGTGCGGAACGCCATCCGAACCGGGTCCGCAGCGAGGCAAATGCCAGATAGACAACGGGCGTCGTATAGAGCGTGAGGATCTGGGAGACGATCAGTCCGCCCACGATGGAAATGCCGAGCGGCTGGCGCAACTCGGATCCGGTGCCCGCGCCGATCGCCAGCGGCAGCGCGCCGAACAGCGCCGCCATTGTCGTCATCATGATCGGACGGAAACGGAGGATGCAGGCCTGCCTGATCGCGTCGAACGAGGACGCGCCCTCTTCGCGCTCGGCCGCGAGCGCGAAGTCCACCATCATGATGGCGTTCTTCTTGACGATGCCGATCAGGAGGATGATGCCGATCAGCGAGATCAGATTGAGATCCTGCCGGTACAGCATCAGCGCCAGCAATGCGCCGATGCCGGCCGACGGCAATGTCGACAGGATCGTGATCGGATGGATGTAGCTCTCATAGAGCATGCCGAGGATCAGGTAGACCGTCACGATCGCGGCCAGCAGCAGCCACTTCTCGTCGCTGAGCGAGTTGGCGAACTCGGCGGCGGTGCCGATCAGCTTGGTGGTGACCGCATCCGGCAGTCCGATGTCGCGCTCGGTCTTGCGCAGCGCCTCCGTCGCCTGGCTCAGCGACACGCCGTCGGCCAGGTTGAAGGAAATCGTCGTGGCGGGAAACAGGCCCTGGTGCGAGATCAATAGCGGGGCGTGCTGCCGCTCGATCCGCGCGAAAGCCGACAGCGGCACCGGCGCGGAGGCCTTGCTGAAGGCGCCGCTGAAGCCGCCGGTCTGCTGATCGATGGTGCTGGCTTGGGCCGCGGCCGCAGTCAGATAGATCTTGCCGAGGATATCAGGATCGTTGCGCAGCGCCGGATCGACCTCGATGATCACGTGGTACTGCGTCAGCGGTCCGAATACCGTTGCGATCTGGCGCTGGCCGAAGGCGTCATACAGCGTCTGGTCGATCGTGTTGAGGCTGACGCCGTAGCTTGCCGCGAGCTGGCGGTCGATGGTGACGGACATCTGCAGGCCTTCGTCCTGGCGATCGTCGGCGACGTCGGCGAGCTCAGGGCGCTTGCGTAAGCCGTCGACCAGGCGGCGGCTCCAGAGCCGGAGCTCGTCCTCGTCGAGATCCTGCAGCGCATATTGGTATTGCGTGCGTGCGACGCGCGACTCGATCTGAAGGTCCTGCGCCGGCTGCAAATGCAGCGTGATGCCGTGAACGCCCTCGACAGCATGTTGCAGCCGCGCCATCACGGCTGCCGCGGACGATTTCCGCGCGTCGGGGCTGCCGATATCGATATAGAGCCGGCCGCTGTTCAAGGTCGTGTTGACCGAGCCGATGCCGACGAAGCTGCCGACGGTGACGACGTCGCCATCGCGCGCGATCACGGCGGCGAGCTGTTGCTGCCGCTCGGCCATCGCCGCAAAGGAGATGTCCTGCGCCGCATCGGTGGTGCCGATCAGAAGACCCGTGTCCTGCAGGGGCAAGAAGCCCTTGGGGATCGCGACGTACAGCATTCCTGTCGCGACCAGCGTGAGCACGGTGAAGACCAGCGTGAGGCCACGGTGCCGCAGCACCCAATCGAGCCCCCAGAGATAAAAGCCAGCGGAGGCGTCGAAGCCGCGCTCGCTGATCCGGTACAGCAAGCCGTGACGTGCATCGGGGTCCTCGCGTCGCAACAGCTGTGCGCACATCATCGGGGTCAGGGTCAGCGAGACGAGGCCTGAGATGACGACGGCAATGGACAGCGTGATGGCGAATTCCCGGAACAGCCGGCCGACCACGCCGCCCATCAGCAACAGAGGGATGAACACGGCGATCAGCGAGATCGTCAGCGAGACGATGGTGAAGCCGATCTGCCGCGCGCCCTTCAAGGCTGCTTGCAGCGGCTCCTCCCCGTCCTCGACATAGCGCGCGATGTTCTCGATCATCACGATGGCGTCGTCGACAACGAAGCCTGACGCAATCGTCAGCGCCATCAGCGAAAGATTGTCGAGGCTGAAGCCGCACAGCGCCATGACGCCGAAGGTCGCGATCAGCGACACCGGCAGCGTGACGCTCGGGATCACCGTCGCCCACAGCTTGCGCAGAAAGATGAAGATGACAAGCACCACCAGTGCGACGGTCAGCACCAGCGTGAACTGCACGTCGTGGATTGCGGCGCGGATCGTCGTGGTGCGGTCGCTGACGACGGAGATCTTCAGCGCTGCGGGCAAGGAATCCTGCAGCTTCGGCAAGACGCTCTTGATCGCGTCCACGACCTCGATCGTGTTGGCGCCGGGCTGGCGCTGGATGTCCAGCAGCACGGCGCGCTCGCCCTGGAACCAGGCCGCCTGCTCGGAATCCTCGACACTGTCGATGGCGGTGCCGACATCGCGCAGCAGCACCGGCGCGCCGTTGCGATAGGCGATCACCGCGTCCTGATAAGCCTCCGCCGTAAAGAGCTGGTCGTTGGTGTCGACGTGAAACGCCTGCCTCGGACCATCGAGCGAGCCCTTGGGATTGTCTGCGGTGGTCGCGGCGATGCCGCGGCGGACGTCGTCGAGCGAGAGGCCGAGCCCGGCCAGCCGGGTCGGGTTCATTTGCAGGCGCACCGCGCGGGTCTGCCCGCCCTCGATGCTGACGGCGCCGACGCCCGGAATCTGCGACAGCTTCGGCACCAGAATGGTCGCGGCGTGATCATTCGCCTCGTGCAGCGCCATCGTCTTCGAGGTCAGCGCCAGGATCAGCACCGGCGTATCGGCCGGATTGACCATGCGATAGGTCGGCGGGCTCGGCAGCTGCTCGACCGGAATCCAGCCCGCGGCCGCATTGATGCGCGCCTGCACGTCCTGCGCGGCCGCGTCGATCTTGCGCGAGAGGTCGAACTGCAGCGTGATCTGGCTGTAGCCGTAGGAGCTGGTCGAGCTCATGTCGGTCAGCCCTGAGATCGTGCCGAAATAATGCTCCAGCGGCGCGGTGATCGAGGTTGCGACGACGGTTGCCGAAGCGCCGGGATAGCGCGTCACCACCTGGATGGTGGGAAAGTCGACATTCGGCAGCGGCGCGATCGGCAGCTCACGATAGCCGAGCATGCCCAGCAGCACGACCGCGACGATCATCAGCGTCGTTGCGATCGGCCGGAGGATGAAGGGCGCGGACATGGCGGACCTCAGTCAACCCGCGGCTCGGAACGCGGCTGAGCGGTGGGCTGCGCCTTGGCGGTCGGCGTCTGGCCCTCGATGGTGATGCGGGACCCGTTCTCGAGTCGGTAATAACCGTCGGTGACGACGCGCTCACCCCTCGCGAGGCCCTTGTCGATCAGCGCGCGCCCGTCAAAGATCTGCCCGACCGTGACGGGGCGGAAGGCGGCGGTGTCGTCCGCCTTCGCGACCCAGACGAAGTCGCCGCGCGGCCCGTGCCGCACGGCAATCGCGGGCGCGGTGATCGCGTTCTTGCGCGTGTCCACCGTGATCCGCCCGTTGGCGAAATTGCCCGGCCAGAGCTTGAGCGCCTTGTTGGGAAAGCTCGCCTTCAGCTTGATCGTGCCGCTGGCCTGGTCGACCTGGTTGTCGACCAGCGTGATCGTGCCCTTGTCGAGCTCGACCGAGTTGTCGGCGGTGAGCGCGACCACCGGAGCCTCGGTCTGGCCGAGGCTGAGCCGGGTCTGACCGACCGCGACTGCGGCGAGCGTGTAGATCACCGAGATCGGCTGCAATTGCGTCACGGTGACGATGGTCGTCGGCGACACCGCGCGCACATAATTGCCCTGGTCGACCAAGCGGATGCCGAGCCGGCCGCTGATCGGCGCGCGAATGTTGGTGAAGCCGAGCTGGGTGCGCGCATATTCGATCTGGGCGTCGTCGTTGCGGACCTGCGCCTTGTACTGCTCGACCAGCGCATGCTGCTGGTCCACGACCTGCCGCGAGATCGCGGCGGTCTTGATCAGCGCGTCATAGCGCTCCATGTCGATCTGGGCGCCGTCGAGCAGCGCCTGGTCCTTCTGCCGCACCGCGATCTGCTGATCGAGCTGGGCCTGGAACGGGCGCGGATCGATCACGGCGAGAATGTCGCCCTGCTTGACGTCCTGGCCTTCCTGGAAAAGGATTTGCACGATCTCGCCGTCGACCCGGCTCTGCACGTTGACGGTGTTGGAGGCCTGGATGGTGCCGATACCGGTCAGGTAGATCGGCACGTCCTCCGCCTTCGCGGCGGCGACCTTCACCGCGACCGGCGGCCTCGGCGGAGGCGCCGCGGCGGGACCTTGCTCGGCTTCCGCTGCCGGCATGAACGGGAGCTTGAGGCTCTTGATGTCATCTCTGAAATGATAGGCGCCATAGCCTGCCGGCAGCACGACCAGCGCGCCGATGAGGAGTTTTGCTGCGCGTTTCACGTTCGAACCCATCACCTGAGCTGACCAGACGCCGGGTCCGACGACCCCGGACGGCACTTCCGTGGCACGAAGCAACCTGACGTTGCCGTCGCCAGGGTCTATGTGCTACCGTTAGTAACACTAACACGTGTAGCATATCGAGATCAACGGTGCTGGCGTTGATCGAACGCTTGATTGGCTGATGGACTGTGACGGGCGGGCCGCTGACTCTAGACGACTTCGACGGTCGCCGCGTCGAATTGGGTGCCGGCGGTACGATGGCGGGCGAGCACCTCGCCTGACAGCTCCGTCACAGCGTTTTGCGCGGTGCTGTCCAGCATCGTATGGACGCGCTGGCTTGACGCCTTCAGCATCGCCGGATCGAGCTTGCCGGAATCGACGCCGTTGATGATCGACTGGGCGAGGAAGCGCGCGCGCTCGGTGTCGGTCAGATGCGAGCAGATCATCAGCATGTCGTTGCCGGCGGCCATGAAGCGCGCGCCGGAGTCGGGCGCATCCAACCGGCCCGCCATTGCGCGCATGCCGACGTCGTCGGACACGATCACGCCGTCGAACTTCATCGCCTCGCGGAGCAGCCCGTGCGTGATCGCGCGCGACAGCGTCACGGGATCGTTGCGATCGAGCTTCCGGTACAGGATGTGCGACGTCATCATCATGCCGATGCCGCCGGCGATCGCGGCGGCGAACGGCTTCAGCTCGCGCGCCTTGATCTGCTCGAGGTCGAGATTGAGCACCGGCAATTCGTGATGCGAATCCACCTGCGTGTCGCCATGTCCGGGGAAATGCTTGCCGCAGGCGCGCACGCCGCGGCGCTCCATCGCCCTGGTGAAGGGCAGCATCGACTTGATGACGTCATCGGCGGTGCGGCCGAAGGCGCGCTCACCGATCACAGGGTTGGCGGGGTTGCTGTGAATATCCAGCACCGGCGCGAAATTCAGGTTGCAGCCGAGCGAGGCGAGCTCGGCGCCCATGGCGTCGCCGACCTGCTCCGCGGTGCCGGCCCAGCGCGCCGCATAGGAGAAGCGCGTGATCGGCGCCGGCGTGCGGCAGACGCGCCCGCCCTCGTGATCGATCGCGATGAACTGCTTGTCGCGCCGCGAGGCGTCGCGGATCGCAGCGATCAGGTCGCGGTGGACCGAGAGCCAGTCCCGATAGGGCAGATCGTGGCGGAAATTGCTCTTGTAGAGAATGACGCCGGCGGGCCTGAGATCCCGCAGCAGCGCGCGGTCGCGGTCATCGAGGACGCTGCTCGGCCGCAGGCCAAGGAAGAAATGGTCACCGACCGTTGCAAGAAGGGAATCGCTCATCCGCTAGCGCCGCCACAGATTGTCAGGGTTGATTGAGATGGAGCTGGACGCAACGCGAACTCTTGAAGCTCCGGCGCGGGCCTGACGAGTCGCCCGCTTCGTCACCACATTATTTCAAATTCCTTAACGGAATCAATCTTCGAATCCAGCGTACGAGGAACCGGCGCCGGCAAGGTGAGTGCCTTGCCGGCGCCCCATTTTTCACGCCGCAGCCAGCTGCGGCTGCACCGGCCGCCTGCCGATCATCAAGGACAGCACGGCGGCGACGATGCCGGTCGCACCCGCGATCATGAAGGCTTGCAGGTAGTCGCCTTGCGACGAGCGCATGAAGCCGGCGAAGAACGCGGCGCAGGCTGCGCCCAGCTGATGGCCTGCGACCACCCAGCCGAAGATCAGCGGCGCGTTCTTGTCGCCGAAGGCCTCGTTGGCGATGCGCACCGTTGGCGGCACGGTCGCGATCCAGTCGAGGCCGTAGAACACGGCGAACACGGAGAGGCTGACGAAAGAGAAGTCCGAGTAGGGCAGGTAGATCAGCGACAGGCCGCGCAGGCCGTAATAGAAGAACAAGAGCTTGCGCGGATCGAAGCGGTCGGTGAGCCAGCCCGACAGCGTGGTGCCGAACAGGTCGAAGAAGCCCATCAGCGCCAACAGGCTCGCCGCCTGCACCTCGAAGATGCCGTGGTCGCCGCAGAACGCGATCAGATGGGTGCCGACCAGGCCGTTGGTGGTGAAGCCGCAGATGAGGAAGGTCGCGAACAGGAACCAGAAGGTCGGCGTCCTCGCGGCGCGGATGAGGTTGCCGATCGCCGCGACGAACGGATTGCCCTGCGCAGGCGCGGCCGGTTGATCCTCATGGGTGCTGCCATAGGAGCGCAGGCCGATCGCAGAGGGGCGCTCCGGCACCAGGAAATACACCAGCGGGATCAGCGCCGCGCAGCAGGCGGCGACCGTCAGCACCACCGGCTTCCAGCCGCCATATTCGACCAGCGACGCAAGGCCCGGCATGAAGATCAGCGTGCCGGTTGCGGTGCTCGCCGTCAAAAGTCCCATGACAAGGCCGCGATTGGTCGTGAACCAGCGATTGACGATGGTGGCGCCAAGCACGTTGGCGACCGCGCCCGAGCCAATGCCGGAGAGCAGGCCCCAGCTCATGAACAATTGCCACGGCGCGGTCATGAAATAGCTCATGGCCGTCGAGACCGACATCAGCATGAGCGCGCCGAGCACGGTACGGCGGATGCCGAAGCGCTGCATCACCGCCGCGGCGAAGGGACCGGCGAGGCCATAGAGGAAAATGCCGACAGCAGCCGAGGATGAGATCACGCTGACGTCCCAGCCGAAGGCCTTCTGCAGCGGCAGCATGAGGACACCAGGCGCGGCACGCAGGCCGGCCGAAGCCAGCAGCGCCAGGAAGATCACGGCAACGACGACGAAGGCGTAGTTCTGGCCGAACGGCCGCCGCAAGACCGCGGAGGATTGAACGGAGGCAGGTTGAATAGGGGATGGGGGCATGTTACTTACCGGTACGTATGGCGATGCGGTATTTGTACGTACCGGTCAGTAACATTGTCAAGCCTGTCTTGGAGGCACGGGAGTCAGATGACGAAAAAAGCCGAGAAACCCGCCAACGCCCCGCTGCGGGCTGCCGACCGCATCCGCGCCTCCGCCAGCGAGCTGTTCTACCGCGAGGGCATCCGCGCCGTCGGCGTCGACGAGGTGGTGGACCGCGCCGGAGTGACAAAACCGAGCCTTTATCGCAGCTTCGCCTCCAAGGACGATCTCGCCGCCGCCTATTTGCGCGACTACGAATTGAACTTCTGGGAGAATTTCGAGCGCCCCGGCGGCAAGAGCTACAGCAATGCGCGCGACCATGTGCTTGCCTATATCGGCCAGCTTGCGCAGCGCGCGGTGGCCAAGGGCTATCGCGGCTGCGGCCTCAGCAATGCCGCGGTGGAATATCCCGCTCGCGACAATCCCGCCCGGCAGGTCGCCGAAGCGCACAAGAAGGTGTTCCGCAAGCGCCTGCGCGAACTCGCCGCGCAAATGGGCGCGCGCCAGCCGAACGTGCTCGGCGACGCGCTGCTGCTCCTGATCGAAGGCATCTACGTCACCGGCCAGCAATCCGAAGACGGTCCCGCCCAGTCGGCGCTCGCCGCCGCGAAGCTGCTGATCGATGCAAGCGTGAAGGCGGGGTGAGGAATCCCGTGAACGCTGCGTCAGGCGGCGGATAGCCGCACCCGGAATTTGCTGCCGGTCGCCTCGACGTAGCGCAAATTGTCTTTGTGCTCGGTAGCTTCTGTCCGCTGTCGAGCCAGGCAATCGTCGACTGGCTGGTGCCCGTTCGCTGGGCCAGCTCGGTCTGGGAGAAGCCGGCTCTCGACAACGAGCATTCCTGGGTGACAGGAACTTCCATTTTTTCCCGACGTTAGACCGGCGGCGCGCACGAGCGGCCGGCTTCGACATGAAGAACTTTGCCAACGCGGAATTTTCTCCCGAGGTGATCGAGCTCATGACCACCGCCCTGGAAGCTGCGGTCGCGACCCTGCCGGAGCCCGTGCATTCCGCCCATGTCAATGCGCTCGCCGAGTCGATCCTGCGTACGGCCGGAGCGGGCGAGCGCGATGTGACGAACTTGCAGAGGATCGCCTTGCTGGAGCTGCAGCTTGCGCCACGAAACCGATGAGGCTGACATGAAGACGAGAGCTGCAATTGTCATCGCACTCTTTGCGGCATGGGCCGTTCCAGCGCAGGCGAGCAACTGGACCACCTATCGCATTCCCGAATCCGGAACCTCCATCGACATTCCCACCTCGATCTTTACCGAGCAGGCCGGAAAGCCCGACGGATACGGCCAGCAATTTCGCACATCCGACGGTGCTGCCGATCTCACCGTGCAGGCCGTTCCTCGCCAGCCCGGGATTTCGCCCGCCGCATTCCTCAAAGCGAAACAACCACCATCGGGAATCGTCTACAAACGGATCGCGCCTGATTTCTTCGTCGTCTCCAGCATCAAGCGTGACAAGATCTGGTACGACCGCTGCAACTTTACCAGCCGTTACGTGCATTGCGTGCTGATCAATTATCCCGCGACCGAGAAGCGGCAATGGGACGACGTGGTCACGCGCATCAGCCACAGCCTGAGTGGCGGCTGACCGAAAGCAAAAAGGCTGCCCGAGCAGGTCGGGCAGCAGGTCGTGAGGACCAAATTGCTTGCGCGGATCTAACGCACCGTCGTCGACGTGGTTGACATGCTCGGCTTCGAGCCGGGCGTGTGCGACATCGTCTTGGTGGTCGAGCCCACCTCTTCGCCGGCCTTGACCTTGGTGCGGGTGTGCGAACGGCTGAACGTGCCGCCCTCATGGGCCTGCGCCCGGGCGTTGGAATTCAGCACCGGGCCGTTGCCCTTGTTCATGCTGACGCCGGTGTGGGATTTGCCGTTGACGGAAGCGGCGCTTCCGCCCGCAGCGATCGACGAACCCGTGCTGCCGGTGGCTGAGGTGGAGGTGCCGCCGGTGCCGACCGTGGAAGCGGAAGTGCCGCCCACTGCGGCCGAGCCGCCAGTTCCGCCTGTCATGCTCTTCTGCGCGAGGGCGGGCGATGCGGCGCCGAGCAGAAGTGCGAGCGCCGCGATGGTCAGATGTGTTCTCATGTTTCAATCCTCAACAAATCTTAAGGTGACGAGGTCGATATCGTGCAGCCGTTGACGGTGATGGTGCTGGCACTTGCGGAGCCGGGACCGCCCGCCGTTGAGGACGAGCTCGATACGTTGCCGCCGCCCGCCTGCACATGCACCGACGATCCGCCCGCCGAGCTGGAGCTCGACAGCGAGCCGCTGGATGCGGTCGATCCGGTCGTGCCTGAGCCCGACGCGCCCACCGCGCTGATGCTGCCGTCGGCATGCTTCTCGACTTTGACCTTGCAGGTTTCGCCCGACGCGGTCGTGCCTGACTTCTCGGTGGTTTCGGCAACAGCGGTGGAGCTCATCAAGGCCACGGTTGCTATCGCAATGATTGATCTGTTCATGCGAGTTCTCCTCAACACAGACGAAGGAGCGGCATTGCTGCCGCTCCGGAAAGTCAAGGCATCAATCCTTGTCCTTCTTCATCTCGTCCTTGTGGTGGCCCTTGCCTTTTTCCATGCCCGTGTCGCTGGCATGACCCGCAGACGAGCCGGCCGCGCCGACGGTCGAGCCGCTCTTGCCACCGCCCGCGGACGAGCCGCCGGTGCCTACAGTCGATGCCGAGTTGGATCCCGAGCCGGCCGCGGAGCCACCGGTGCCGACGCTGGACGAGCTCTTGCCACCGCCCGCGGACGAGCCGCCGGTGCCGAGCGTCGAGGCCGAACCGCTGCCCGAGCCACTGCCGGCCGCAGAGCCGCCGGTGCCCACACTGGACGAACTCTGGCCGCCGCCCGCGGACGAGCCGCCGGTCCCGAGCGTCGAGGCCGAGCCCGAGCCGCTACCCGATCCCGCCGAAGAGCCGCCCGTGCCGATGGTCGAGTTGCTGGTGCCACCACCGGCCGAAGAGCCGCCGGTGCCGACCGTCGAGCTCGATTGCGCAACGGCGAGAGCCGTGCCGGCCAACAGAGCAGCCGCAGCCGCGGAAAGTTTCCAAATCCTCATCTTTCGTCTCCTCCAGTTTCTTTCAAAGAATCGCCATGCAGGCACGGGATAAATTGGCAATCGCGCAAACGTTCCTGCGGCGCGATGTCTGCAGCTGATGTTCCGAATTTGAACTTTTGCAACGCACCGAGTGGGCAACATCGCGCGTCTATTCATCTGATGTTCATTCGCTGCCTCACGGCGTGCGAGAGCGAAACGAACTCAAGGTGCACGGCTACTTTCCGCCGGCGACGTGGAAAATCAGGGAGCCTGATATCGAAAGGCTGCTGGCGCTGCCGCTCTTTCAGCAGGAGTTGACGAGTCTCGAAGTCCGATATGCCAGGCATCCACGTTTGACGGCCTCGCTCGGGAAGATCAGGCAAGTCCTGCGCCGTGGGGCGGCGGGCTGCCCTCACCGCCGCCCGAGCGCCGGCGCCACATGCTTCAAGATCGCCTCGATCGCGTGCGCGCAGGAGTCGATCCGAGCTGTTCGGGATTGTCAGCAGCGGCGTATTCGCCTCGGCGGGCTTCGGTCCGGCTATCGGTCCCGCACCCGAACCGTGATCCCGAGGGCATCCAGCAGCCGAAACATCTGATCGTCGTTGATCTTCAAGCCGGCAAAGTCGGCAAGTCCCATCAGATTCAATCCGCTTACCTCGGCTCCCGTGAGGTCTGCGCCGGCGAGCTTCGTGCCGTCGAGAACCGCCTGGAACAAATCGCAGTCCGTCAGGTCCGCGTCTGTCAAATCCGCGCCTGACAAATCGGCTTCGCGAAGACGGCAGCCGGCAAGGTTGCAACCGGCCAGCTTCGCTTCGGAGAGGTCGACGAAGTCCATCTTGCAGGCGAGAAAATTCGCTCGCGTTGCGGTGTGCTTTCGGCTCAGGACGCGGCTGAAGTCGACCTTGTTGAACGTCGCTCCCGTCAGATTGCAATCGCGCATCTCGACGGCAAAAAGCTCCGCTCGGTCGAAGCTGGCCAGAGAGAGATCGCAGGACGCGAACGCAGCCCGTTGCAGATCGCTGAAGGCAAAGCTGCATCCTTTCGCGCCGTCACCCGCAAAGCTGCACCTCTCGAAACCGGCGCCCGGGAGTTCGGCGTGCGAAAAGCGGCACGATACGAACCGGCAGTTGTTAAAGCGCGCTTCCGCCATGACCGGGTTGGAGAACTGAACCCGCTCGAACACGCAATCAACGAACGACACACTCTCGCAATCGAGGTCCGGCCAGCTATCGTCGACCATCCGCAGCGACCGGACGGGGTTGCCGGCGCCGATCTCTCGCGCGAGCTCGTCAATCTCCATACCTATTCCCTGCGCGGTAGCAAATGACCGGCCTTATCGGTCCTGAGACGATCTTTCCGGGATCGAGCCGAGTCCGTCAACTCGCGAATCCGCGCCTCTCGGCCTGGCTGCGGTCACCGCCACCCCAGCGCCGGCGCCACATGCTTCAGGATGGCCTCGATCGCATGGGCGCAATAGTCGACGCCGAGCTGGTTCGGAATCGTCAGCAGCAGCGTGTCGGCTTCCGCGATCGCTTCGTCCTGCCTGAGCTGCTCGATCAGCACCTCAGGCTCCGCCGCATAGGAGCGGCCGAAGATCGCCCGGGTCTGTGGGTCGATGAAGCCGATCTGGTCCTCGCCGCCGCGCTCGCCGCCGAAATAGGCGCGGTCGCGATCGTCCATCAGCGCAAAAATGCTGCGGCTGACCGAGACGCGCGGCTCTCTGGTATGACCGGCTTCTTTCCACGCCGCGCGATAGGCGCGGATTTGCGCGGCCTGCTGCACGTGAAAGGCTTCGCCGGTCTCGTCGTTCTTCAGCGTCGAGCTCTGCAGGTTCATGCCGAGCTTTGCCGCCCACACCGCGGTCGCGTTCGAGCCGGCGCCCCACCAGATGCGTTCGCGCAAGCCCGCCGAATGCGGCTCGAGCCGCAACAGGCCCGGCGGGTTCGGAAACATCGGCTGCGGATTTGGCTGGGCGAAGCCTTCGCCGCGGAGCAGGTCGAGAAACACCTCCGCGTGGCGCCGGCCCATGTCGGCATCGCTCTGGCCCTCCGCCGGGCGATAGCCAAAATAGCGCCAGCCGTCGATCACCTGCTCGGGCGAGCCGCGGCTGATGCCGAGCTGAAGCCGTCCGCCGGCAATGAGATCGGCGCTGCCTGCGTCCTCGACCATGTAGAGCGGGTTCTCGTAGCGCATGTCGATCACGGCCGTGCCGATCTCGATCGTGCTGGTCCTGGCGCCGACGGCGGCAAGCAGCGGGAAGGGCGAGGCCAGCTGCCGCGCGAAATGATGGACGCGGTAATAGGCGCCATCGGCGCCAAGCTGTTCGGCCGCCACCGCAAGCTCGATCGATTGCAGCAACGTGTCCGCCGCCGAGCGCGTCTGCGAATGCGGCGAGGGGGTCCAATGTCCGAAGGACAGAAATCCGATCTTTTTCATCAGCGTCATTTAATGCTGGCAGCAGCGGCGTCAACCGCCCGCGCCGGCGGCGCGGCTATGCGTTGTATCGGGCACAAAGTGCCCGGCGCGCGTCGCGACCAGATAACACGGCAGCCACAATCAATCTCCGACCTCGGGTATTCTGGTTTCCTTCCATGGATTTTTTGCGCGCTTGAGCTTCTTTGCAGAATCTGTACCGGCTATCAGCCTTTGAAGAAGGCACTTCACCAAATCCTCGCGCTCCGATTTTTTCTTGAGCGAGTAATGCTTGATGGTGATCTCGAGGCGATCTCGCTTGGGATGGTATTCATGTTGAATGGACGGCCTTTTCGACATTGTTGACCCTCTTGGTTCGTCTAAGCATGATCCGGAAAAGTGTGAAGCGGTTTTCCCTCGCGACATCAGCGGAACGCGTTTGCGCGGAGATCATGCTCAAACAAAGAGCTAAAGCGTGATGACGGTTCAACCGAATCTCATCGCGCTTTAGTCGTCGCGCAATTCAGTTCCACCACTGCGCCCCGAAGTCTCCGCGACGGGACATGAACCGATCATCCGTCATGCATGCTTGAGTGTACGATCGGCAGCCGTTCGGCACTGTGATTTAGCTTACATTTGCTTGAGCGAAGTCCTGCTACACAAGACCTGCTGAAAGAGCACCCGCGGCATCGACCTTGGGCCAGGCTGTGCAGTCGTCCGCGGCCACGCAGCTGAAAAGGCAAGAATTGAAATCACGGAACGTCAGGAATCTTCGCCTGCTACAGCGATCACGCGAAGAGGACCCGTGTTCTATTCCCCTTCCGGGAGCATTTTGATCATGAACGCCAAGGTGATTTTGGTCATGCGGCACGCCGAAAAGTCGGACGATCCGCTTGATCCCGACCTCACTCCCGCCGGCAATGCCCGCGCGCAACGGCTGGCTCAATACATTCCAGCGACATTTGGAGCGCCGAAGTGGTTGTTTGCAACCGCTGCTTCAAAGCACAGTCGGCGTCCAATTCAGACGCTGGAGCCTCTTGCCAGGCAATGTCACCTGACAATTGATGAAACCTACGCCGATCAGGACTACGGCGCGCTGGCGCACCACCTTCGCAAGAGCGACGCCTTCGATGGCGCGCTCGTCGTAGTCTGTTGGCATCACGGAAATATCCCGCCGATGATGCATGCGCTGAAGGCATCGGCGGACGCTTATCCGGACCCTTGGAAAGGCGATGTTTTCGATCTCATTCTTCAAGTCGAGTTTGCGAAGGATCGGGAAACGCCTGAGGTCACGAAAGTGCGGGAGCCGTTCTGACGTTGCGCCTGCCGCCGGGCCGGTGAGTGAAAAGTCAGATCGACCGTCGCGGCGAACAATTGCGAGAGGAAACAATGGGTCGGTTGCCGAAGCAGCGAACGGCTATTCTGGTGACAGCAGCGTTTTGTCTGGCGGCTTTGGCTGCGGCTGATGTGCCGGCTCCCTTGCGCGCCGCGCCGCCCGGTTACGAGATCCAGAGCTTTCCTGTGCTGGAAGCGCTCCAGTCGGAGGGCCGGTCGCTTGCAGCGGACAGCAAGGATTGGATGAAGAAGTGGAGGGGAACGAACCTCGAGGACAGCGCCCTCTATACCTTCAAGGAGCTGTCCGGCTCGACGTCGATCAATATGAAGATCGAGAAGATCGATGCGTCGGATCCGAAAGGCTACAAGTCGCGCGGATCCTTCGTCCCACGGAATAGTTCCGCCAATCCCGACATCGAGATAGCGGCTTTCAATCTCAGTGCCATCCTTGGATACGACCAGATCTATCGACCCGCCGCGCGCTACGAGCTTGGTCCGATCGCGAGCCAGGCGTTGAAATCCCTCATCGGAAAGTACAACTTTCATGGTTCCGCGCGGTTGGCCAACAAGGCCCGAATATTGAAGGCCATAGACTCCGGGTCAGCCCTGAAGGGATGTGTCAAGGCCAAGAAGGACGACACGGGCGTCGCGTTCGACGCGATCGCCAACACCCACGCCGCGTCAAATGGCGCCCCGAACGCCGGTCACCCGATCATTCGGTTCCTGCAGGCGGCGAATGAGAAACCGACGGCAGGCAAGAGCCTGACTTTGAAAACCGGCTATGACGGCGACGAACTCGAGCTCGCGCGGGAGTATTCGGTCATCATGACGATCGACGCCATCACCCAGCAGTGGGACCGGTACAGCGGCGGCAACGTGGCGATCCGGAAAGACGATCAAGGTCGCGCTCATTTCTACATGACCGATAACGGCGGAGCCGATCTCAGCGACAGTTGGAACGCGCGGAATCTGACCTGGTTCAGCCGCTTCGATCGCGGCGTCATCCAGAAACTGGCCGATCTGAAACGATTCCTCGACACCCCCGCGACCGGCTATCTCGGCTATTCCGATCCTGAAGTGTTCGTCACCGACCTTGGTCTCTATTCCCAGAACAGCGCGGCTATCAATGTTCAACGGCTCAGAAGGAACCTGGGCCTTGTGCTGGACTATGTCCGAGCGACCGAAACCAAGTTCGGCGATAAAGCCTTCTTCGACTGAGTCTGCCATCGACAATCAAATGGCGCAGCTGATCGGATTCGCCTGCGGCTGCTGCGGCAGCGGAGCTCTCACGGCTCGCAACTCCTGACTTTGACTGTTTGGGTCGAGAAATGGGCCTGCAGATCCAGGTCGAGCTTCAAGACGCCTTTGAGGCATGCTTGATGCAGCTTGGCCGCAAGGTCCTTCAGATTCCTTCGGATGTTGGCGTAATCGTCGGCCGTAAAAACCAATTCCCGGACGAAGAAATCCTTCGTTTCAGTCGAATCGGCAACGGCGTCAAGTTGCTGGAGAAGCAGGTAGGTCTTTGGATCAATGTGCGCGATACGATCGGCCAGGCCGACTCGATTTGCAATATTCTCCTTTGCGACCCCGCAGTCATTGTCTTTCAGGAGCATCTTCTTGAGCTGAACAGCTCCCAGTCTCGCTGCCTCTTCGGGCGTCAAGTCCTTGCTCGACTTCAGCTTGGCGCTGCCATCCCCTGCAAGGTCCGCTGCATCGAGGTAGTAGTAGGTCGTAAGATAGTGGATATTGCCGAAGCGATCCTGCTGGTTCATGAGCGTGTCGAGCACGATCAAGTCCGCAGCATCCTTGAGCTGCACCATCTTCTGAACGTTTTCGGTGGTGAAGCTTCGTCCCACCAACGTATTGATGTCGACGTTGCGGGCCAGCATTTGCACGACCGGGTTCCTGTCGCGGAAATTCAACGCGCGGGCTACGTTGTTGGCTCCGCCATTGAAGAACTCCTTGTAGAAGCTTTCATGCTTTGGATTTTCGCTAAGGGCGCCATACGACTGGGTGAAGTCGTCGGTCAGCAGAAAATCCCGCCTTTTGCCGTTCGCGCCTGCTGTCAATTGCGCCATCAGGCCTGCCCAGGTCTGATGAATAAGACCGTTCGAGGCGGTCTCCGCCAGTGCCGCGCGACCGAGGGCAATATGATTTTGCAGGTCGAACGTGCGCAGAACTGCCGGAGGTACGTCAGCGATGCCACCAAGCATGCGCGACAGATGGTAGTAGCCGAGGATGGATGGAGTGTAGCTGCAGCTGGAGCTCAGCTTGTATTTGGCTATCTTGTGCGCGCCGGCAGTGTTGCAACGAGCGGCCTCAACCTGTTCGGGAGTGCCTCCTTGAGGGAGTGAATAGAGGTCAAGACCCGGATTGGTGCTGTTGAGTTTCGGACAAGCAGCCGAATTCTTGTGCTCATCGATATTGCAAAGCCGAATCTCGATCTCGCTGTCCTTGTCGAAATATCTCCCACCGGCGAGATGCTTGGGAACGACGCAAATCTCGGCATGTCTGCCTGGCACCGGAATCTGCGTGGTCTGTTCGCCGCGCGCAGGGTCGACGGATAAGCCGGCATGGGCGTATGCCGAACCGAGGAGCTGCAGCGGCAGCAGTAGAAGCCGAATGAACCGCACGGGTCTCATGGCGTGTCGTCCCGGTCTCGTGTGGCACGTGGAGGAAAACCCGCTGGAGCGAGGTCTCCACTAGGTTTGCATTCGCAACGTCCATCCGTGCGCCGATGTTTGCGATGCGCGCACGGAAAGAGTCCTGGAAGCCTCAATGGTATTGCGGACAAACGCGAGCCGCGTCCTGCTCGGAGATTTGCAGCTCCGGATCGGTGAAGCGGACGAAATTCGCGACCTCGTCGTGCTCTTTTGGATAACGAATCTTGGGCGGGATCACGCTATCCCAATATTCGGCCGCCTTGCGGGAATCCCATCCCGCTGGAGCGCAAAATTGAGCGAGGGCCGTGGCCGAGATAAAACCGGAAGCATGCAGGCCATACCAGCAATGGACGTACATCGCACCCTTGCCTTGAGTGATGATCTCATGGAGCTTGGTGAATGCCGTCTTCAAGGCCGCGCGGTTGTCCCACTGGTGATAGTCATATTGGAGCGAATTGCCGGCGCAGCTGACATTCTCGGTTCCGTTCCATCCGGTTCGGTACGCGTACACCGCCTGCGAGAAGCCGGCTTTGCAAAGTGCCTGAAGAGACTGATTTTGGAGCGGTCGGCGTGGACCGTCGACACCAGCGCGAGACCCTTCGGTGCCGCCGCGATAGAGGACCCCAGGCATGACGACCCGAAAGTGCGTCAGTCCTACTCCGTTCCCAACTGGAAAGAGTTTCTCTTTCTTCATATCGGCGTCGTCGGTTCCCGCAGGCTGCGCAAGAGCGCTCGCTGCAACTGACAGTCCCAACAGCAGAACCGAACAAAATCCAGGGATTTTGGACATGGCGTCTCCTCACCGAAGATAGTCAGTCTTGACGTCGCGTCGGACCTTGATTCCCTCCTGAAAGCGAAAAGAGCGAGGTGGCTCCAGCGCATCCTCGGCAGTTCAGCAGATCGCGCTGGTCTCGACGTTAGAGCAGCCAGCGACCAAAGGTTGTGAACCACTTCACATGGCCGGAAAATGCGATTGAGCTAAAGTTGCAATCTCAAGTGAAGGTCGTTTGGTGCAGACCTAGGTTCATAGGTTTCGCGAGGACCGGACATGCCAGCAACGCCCAATTTGCCGACGCCCGATTTCAGCTTCGATGCCGACCAGCCCGGCGCATGTATCGCTGGCGTACGGCCGTATCGCAATGGATCCTACCGTCTCGACGCCGAGACGATCTCCAGCAAATTCTTCGTCCATAATTACGGGCATGGCGGCGCCGGCATTACGTTGAGCTGGGGCTGCGCCTCCAAGGTGCGGGATATCGTCAGGAGCCATCTGGTTGGCTCGCCCGATACGAAGGTGGCCGTCCTGGGTGCAGGGGTGATGGGCCTGACCGCCGCCACGCTGCTTGCCGATCTCGGTCTGACGGTCAGGATCTATTCGGACCGCCCGCCGCTGCAGACCACGTCATCCAAGGCCGGCGGCCAGTGGGCGGTGTCGGTGGTGGAATTCGCGGGCAAGCAACAGGAACTCACTGACATCATCAAGTTCGCATACACGACCTTCAAAGCCAGCATCGGCCAGGGCTTTGGCGTCAGCGAGCGGCCGAACTATTCGGCCACGCCGTCGCATAATCTGGATGTCGTGATCCAGCTGGCGCCCGGTCTCATCAAGCCAAGGCAATCGCTTCCAAGGGAGCCGTTCGAGGGCCATACCAAGCCTGGCTTCGTCTATCAGACCTTGTTGATCGAACCGCCGATCTTCCTTGCGAAGCTCGAAGCAGACCTGCGGGCGCGCGGCATTACGTTCGTGAACAAGAGATTCGTCGACAGGTCGGATATCATCGCGTCGGTGCCGGAAACGATCGTCGTCAATTGCACCGGGCTCGGGTCGATGATGTTGATGAGCGATCCGAAGATGGTCCCGATCAAGGGGCAGTTGGCGATGTTGCCGCCGCAGCCCGCGTTGCAATATTTGTATGGTCAGGACGGATATTTGTTCCCGCGCGCCGATCACGTCGTCATCGGCGGGACGTTCGAGGTCGGCGTGAACAATGAGACGCCAGACAAATCCGTGTGCCAGGATCTCGTTCGTCACATCGCCTCCCAATTTGGCAAGGCGTCGGCGAAGCCTCTTCCGGACATCCATATCCACAACCCGGACCACGCGCCGATCGTCAATCCGCAAATCCCGGAGGTCTGAGTAGCGAGGTCTCGTAGGGTGGGTTAGCCCTGAAGTTGCGCGGAGCGCATCTGCAGGGCGTAACCCACCAGCTTCGGCGCGCTCGCGGCGATGCAGGTTGGCGCTCCACCCCCTACGAGCTTCAGTCTATGACCCGAGCTGACTTGGCGGCTAGATCCCCAGATGATCCTTCCGCGCTCTCAACGAGAACGACAATGGAAGGCGGGGATGTGCATCTGGAAGGCGCCAACGCCGATCGGATGAAGGAACCATCATCGGCAAAGCGCGCCAGGGCAGAACTTCATGTTCATGGAACATCCTGATTGTTAGTCCAGCCTCGATCAACGCGCCAAGGATCGCGGACATCGAATGGATCCATTCGCGGGTCGATTGATGCGTCATCACGGTTGGATCACCAGTGTAGGTTCTCTCGCTTGTGAATTCGAGTGGACGATCGACGGGCGTTTGAAAATCGTAGGTCGGCTCGAGCCTGCCTTCCCGTTCCTCCATGAGCACGAAGCTCGGGTGGGCATCTGCGCAATACAGTTCTCCGCCCGGCGCAAGGACTTTCGCAATGACACGCGCCCAAACCGTGAGGTCCGGCAGCCAGCAAATGGCTCCCCACGTGACATAGACCAGATCGAAAGGTCCCGGCGTCAGCTCAGGCGTGTCGTCCACTCGGCCCACCACGAAGTCGGCTTTGACCCCGGCCTCGTCGGCGAGCCGTCTCGCCGTGCGGATGGCTTCGGCGGAGAAGTCGAGACCGATGGCGCTCGCACCCAGCCGCACAAGGCGCAAGGTGTCGGTCCCGATGTGGCATTGAAGGTGAAGGACCTTTTTTCGAGAAATGTCTCCGAGTTCGGCGGCTTCGATAGAGTGCAACCGGTCATCATCGGACCGCACGCGATCAAGCCCGTAGAACCCCGTCGTATCCCGCGCATGAATGGCTGCACGTTCATCCCAGTTACGACGATTGATTTCGATCGGATCAGTCATGAACGGATGCTCGATTTGCCGCAGCGAGGTCTCGTAGGGTGGGTTGGCCCTGCAGATGCGCGAAGCGCATCTTCAGGGCGTAACCCACCAACTTCGTCCCGCCTACGCTGAAGCACGGTGGGTGACGCCTTCGGCTAACCTACGCGCTGCCTGCCGCATCGCCAAATCGGGTGGCCCGCTCAGGTGTCCTTCAGAAAAATGGGATCGATCTCCATTGATGGAGGGGCAGCGGCGCTCATGAATACGGGCTGGAGCGTGTGTGACTTGAACCGCCACACATTGTCTTCGTCGAGCACGCACTCATTGGTCAGATCCGCCACCATCATGGGAGGATTTGATTGACGCGTGGATGGATAAGTGAGGCTACCGTAGAAGACAATGATGCCCAGCACGGTCGCGGAGCGTTCGCGGCTCGATGCCACGTGCAGGTTGGTGATCAGGTGGCGCACGGCCTTCACACCGCTGATCCCCAGTCGATCCACGGCGCTCTCGCCGATCTGACTGGCCCGCCACTCATAAAACGCCCGGATCTGCTCACGTCCTTCGAACCGGTTGTGACCCACTATCTTCACGCCATCAGGCGTGAAGAATTCATGGGCCGTGCGCCCATCGTTGAAGTCGACGTCATGCCAATACGTCACCTCGATGCGGTGAAGGGCATGCCAGAGAAGGAGGTCGTCGTGCGGCGTCATTGGCATCTGGGCTACTCCCGAGAGTTGGCTGCGGAGAGTTGGCTGCCCCGCTGCCGGCCTGTTCGCGCGAGCGGACGCGAGACCATCTATTCTCCAAATCGCGCGGCGAATTGCTCGAATTATGGCGCCTCCATCCAGCGTGGAACGGGCAAGTTTTTCTGGCGCAGGAATTCCGGGTTGAACAGCTTGGATTGATAGCGCTGTCCGCCGTCGGCGAGGATGGTCACGATGGTCTTGCCGGGACCGAGGTCCCGCGCAAGTCGCATGGCTCCGGCGATGTTGATGCCGCTCGATCCACCGAGCACCAGTCCTTCGTGCTCGATCAGGTCGAACAGAACTGGCAACGCCTCCTCGTCCGTGATCCGGTACGCCGCATCGATTGGCGTGCCTTCAAGATTCCTGGTCACACGCACTTGTCCTATCCCTTCGGTAATGGAGTTTCCTTCGCTCGTCAGCTCGCCCCTGGTGAACCAGTTGTAGAGCGCGGCCCCCATGGGATCGCTGAGCGCGATCCTGATTGCTGGATTTCGCTCCTTGAGGGCTCGTGCGACCCCACCCAGCGTTCCGCCACTGCCGACGGCACAGGTGAAGCCGTCGATCTTTCCGCCCGTTTGTTGCCAGATCTCCGGCCCGGTCGTGCGGTAGTGGCCCTCGCGATTGGCAACGTTGTCGAACTGATTGGCCCAGAACGCACCGAGCTCTTCGGCGAGCTGGCCGGAATAGCGCGCGTAATGACCGGGATCCGAATAGGGAACGGCAGGGACCAGTCGCAGGTCTGCACCGCAGAGGCGCAGCATATCCTTTTTCTCCTGGCTCTGCGTGTCAGGCATCACGATCACGCTTCGATAGCCGCGTGCATTCGCCACGAGCGCAATGCCGATGCCGACATTGCCGGCCGTGCCTTCGACGATGACGCCGCCCGGTGCGAGCTTGCCGCTTCGCTCGGCATCATCGACCATGGCGAGCGCCGCACGATCCTTGATCGACCCACCTGGATTGAGAAATTCGGCCTTGCCGTAGATCTCGCAGCCCGTGGCCTCCGACGCCATTCGCAGCCTGATCAATGGCGTATTGCCGATCGAGTCCAAAAATCCGGTTCGGATGCCGTTCATCGCCTGCCCACCTTCGCGCGCTCGTGCAACTTTAGGCTGGCAAGCAGACAATTCCGTTTCCTAGTTTGGGCGATATGGGCAACGACTTTGGCGTTCAAGCTACTCGATCGGCAATTCCATTCCTGCGCCGTCTTTCACTCCGCTGCCGACCCAAAGCCGCTGCGTCCGCGTGTCCAACAGGCGCGAAACGCGAGCGCTGCGCCGGATTGCGACATCGTCGACGGCCTGTCGCGCCTTGCGGGATGCATCGCCTGGTTCGCCTGCAAGGTCACCCGCCGGGTCGGTGTCGGCGACCACACTCTGATCATCACCGAAGCCTGTATGCGGTCACCATGCGGTGAGGCGGGGAGCGTCCCTTACGCCGCTTTTTCCGACTGGGCGAGATTAGGCTGTGTACTCACCAAGGCTAGCCGTCTGATGTCCGCTCACCCCGAACGGCAGCGGAGAACCGGACATCTCCGGATGTCGCAGAAGGGCCAGAAGCCGACCTCGCGATTGGTTTATGGGCCTGGCACCATCATGGTCGGCTCTTCCAGCAGGGAAAAGTCGTAGCCCTCGCAGCTAACATTCGGGTTGGTGGGCGCAAACATGCCGAGCGGGTTCTCCTTGAACAACCAGGCATGCAAATCATAATGTACAAACTCCTTTGGAATGAGCGGCCAGTGTCCTTCCATCGGGCCCATGAAGGGTTGGTCGAAGAGAGAGGGGCGCTGCTTGGTATCTGCCGTCAGAGGCACCAGCCACTCGACAGCCACGAGCTTCAATTCCTTGCCCACGGGTTCGTAGATCAAAACGTTGGGCTTCATCGGATCGGGAGCGCCCTGCACTGTAACATTGGCAAAGTGCACTCCCATAGCGCCTTTGGCATACTCCATGTGGTGCGGTAGTTTCTCACCAGAATAGTGCACGCAGCCCACCGTCGACAGGTAGCGGTCGCGCACGGCTGCCTTGTAGTCCTGATATTTCTCCAGCGATTTTCGCAACGTGTCGAGTTGAGCCTTGTAAGGCTCTTCGGCTGCAATTGGTCTGAGGGTTGCACCGATAAAGGCAAGACCTAGCACGGCGACAAAGGTACCACGGACAGATTTGCGCATGTTCCCTCCTGGCTTTTCATCAATGCGATGTCGGAATGAGCTGCCCTAACGAGACCGCGCCCCAGCGCCAGCAATGGCATCAGCTGAAGCCCCACAGCCGCGATCAGCGAAATCCAACCCAGGACCAGCACGCCACAAGTCCCCCTTGCAGTCCCCGAACCAATTATTGCGCCTATGAATGTGAGTACGTTTCGGCTGCTGCGAGGTTCACTTATCAACTCAAGGCGCAGCACCCGTTGCGATTTCGACCCGACTGATGTCGGCTCGGGGTCAAAGGCTGCCCTCGACAGCCAGCATGCCCTTGGTCGGGTCACCTCTCAGGAGCCGACATCGCCGCGCTCCGGACTGAGGTCAGCCAAGGGCCACGTCCGGACGCCGAGGATGCTGCCGCTCGCCGGAGCTGTTATGATGATGCGGTTTTGGGGATGGATCGTCCGGAAGAGGTAATGATCATGT
>NZ_LBJP01000067.1:0-61084 GCF_028128715.1 Bradyrhizobium sp. CCBAU 51745
CAGCGGGCGCGGTCGCCTGCACCGGCGCTGGCGCCACGGGCTGCTGCTGCACCGGAGCCGGCGCCGGCTGCGCCGTCGTCGCGGGCGGTGTGCTGTCGCCATCGTCCTTGGAGGAGCCAAGGCCGTTGAGGTTGATGTTGTTGAGCCTGATCGGCTTGTTCGACAGGCCGGGCGCCACGATGGTGACGCAATCGAGCGAGGCGCAATTGCGCGGCGTCTCGATGCGGATGTTCTGGCCTTCGATCTGGAACGAGATCGAATTGCCGGCATGTGCGACCGTGGTCGAGGCGAGGAAGAGTGCCGCGGCGGCGATGGTGAGCTTGTTCATGACAACCTCCGAAAATGGTGTGGGTCCCGAGATGGATTGAAGTCGCCTTTGGGCCCGATGTGGTTCGACCCTAGGCCGGACAGCTGCGGCCTTCTGTGACGGACCTCACAACGGCTGCCGGGGCCAGCCAACGTCGCCTCGCTGCCGGCTGCGCCTGCCGTGCGGGGCCGGCATGGTTAAGGAAGGCTGAAATCAACACGTTGAAGAGTCTTTAAGTAAATTCACCGAACCTGCCGCGCATGACGCGCGGAGTTCGTTTGTATCTCGTCGGCTCCATCGTCCTCGTTTCGCTCGCGGGTTGCGGACGCGGCTTTTTCCAGGCCGAGCGCGAACCGTGGCGAGCCGAGGCCGAAGCGGCGTGCCTGAAGTCGGGCGCCGTGAAAGAGAGCGCGGACATCGTCCGGATCGATCCGATCTCCGGCCCCGGCATGTGCGGCGCCGAGTTCCCGCTGAAGGTCGCCGCCATCGGTGAACCCGCCGGCAGCTATGGTTTCGCCGACGAGGAGTTGCGACCGCCCGGCAATATCGGCAACCAGCCGCGTTGGCCGGTGAGTCGGCCGCAACAGAATTATCCAGCCTCCGGCTATCCGCAGCGCTCGAACTATCCCGAAAGCGCGGTGCGCCAGCCCGCCGGCTATGGCGCGTCTTCTGGCCCGGTGTCGCTCAGCGCGCCTGGCGTCGCACCGCAGGAAGACGAGATCGACCTGCCGCCCGAGGGAACGGACGCCGCGGGTGCCGCGCGCTACATGAATGCGCCGAGCTATCCGGCGCGGCAGCCCGCTCCAGCGCCGTATTCACAGGCGCCGGTGCAACAGCCATTGCCGCGCCTCGGCCCTGCGCAGGGCGATCCCGTCACTGCCGTCGGTCCCGTCGCGGTGAAGCCGACGGCGACGCTCGCCTGTCCGATCGTGTCGGAGCTCGACCGCTGGTTTGCCGACAGCGTGCAGCCGTCGGCGATGCGCTGGTTCGGCGCCCGCGTGGTCGAGATCAAGCAGATCTCCGCCTATTCCTGCCGCGGCATGAACGGCAACCCGCACGCCCATATCTCCGAGCACGCCTTCGGCAACGCGCTCGATATCGCCGCCTTCACGCTTGCCGACGGCCGCCGCATCACCGTGAAGGACGGCTGGCACGGCATGCCGGAAGAGCAGGGGTTCCTGCGCGACGTTCAGTCGGGCGCGTGCGCACATTTCACCACGGTGCTGGCACCGGGCTCCAACGTCTATCACTACGATCACATCCACGTCGATTTGATGCGCCGCGCCAGCCGTCGCCTGATCTGCCAGCCGGCCGCAGTCTCCGGCGAAGAGGTCGCCGCGCGCGCGGGCAAGCACAATCCTTATGCGAACAGTCGCGATCCCTACGTGACCGGCTCGCTTGGCGGGCGCAAGAGCGGCAAGCACGAGAAGATCAACGAGGAAGACGAGTTCTCGGACGATTAGCCGTCATTCGTATCAGAACACGTCGATCGTCGGGAAGCGCGGCTCGCCGGTGATGCAGTCCCAGAGGTAGATCGCGAGGCCGACGTCGCCGGTCCAAAGCGAATAGCGGCCGCGGCCGACGGCCGTCTTGGAGCCGCGATACTGAACGATGGCGGTCATCGCGAATTGGCGCGCCCGGTCGAGCCAGACCGGATCGTTTGTGCGGCGAGAGAGCTTGAGGAAAGCGTAGCCGTTACCGCCGGTGCCGTGGCACAGGTTCGAACCCTTGGTCAGCGGTCCGGCCGTCCAGGTATACCGGCCGGCATCGAGCAGGAGCTCGTCAAAGTCAGGCGGCGCGAACGGCGCGTCGGCAAATGTCGTCACCATGCCGGGGGCGCCATGGCAGTGCTGACACAAGGTCGGCGGCGTCTCGCGCTTGCTTCGCGCGCCCCAAGTGGTTCCAAGCTCGGACGACCACGCATTCGCGGCCAAGGTTTTCGGCACGACCTCGGCCACCTTCGCCTGCTGTGCCGGCGTCAACAACTCCCATCCACGCAACAAGGGGATGATGTTGCCGGCGAAGCCATGGACAGGCCCAAGCCAGCGGTCCTTGGCGCCGTAAAGATCCTGGGTCCAGAGCGGGCCTTGCGGCGTGTCCTCCAGATCATCCAGCAGCCGGGCTGCCTGCACCTCGAACAGGGCGCGCCATCGCGGCTCGCCTGTCATCTCGGCCATGTGAACCGCAGCTAGCATGGATCCGGGCATGCCCCACATCAGTTCACGGATCGGAAGTCCGCTATTCGCTTCGGCCCGCGCGTGGACGAGATCGGCCAAGGCCGGCGTCGGAGCAAGTCGCATGGCGAGAAGTGCGGCACCCATGTCGCCAAACAGCAGCGAGCCATGTTTGGCATAGCCGGCCGGCGAATTGCTCTCGAATCTGGCGGTGGTCCGTTCGAGGAGTTTCGGCAGGACTGCTCGAAAGTCCGTTGCGACGGGGCTGACGCCGACCCGATGCAAATAGTCGAGCGCCCAGATCACGCCCGCCGCCCCGAAGTAGAAGCTGGGGTTGCCGTCTCCCACCCCATCGTCGCCGGGATGACCGGGCCAAAACGCGTCAGGATCGAAATCTGCGATGGCATCGGCAACGATGTCGGCAATCGCGGTTCGGACAGCTGGCTCGTTCCAGACGTCCTGCACCAGCGCGCGATGGCGACCAGGGATGATCATGATTTGAGTTTTGCGGCGTTCGTTGGCGGGGCCAGCCCCATGCAGCGCTGCACCTCGGCCGGGACGTCGTAGGTCCGCATGATATGGCGGCTGTCGCGCAGGCCCGTGGCCTCGCGCTGGACCACGAACATCCAGAGCGCCTGACCGGCCTCCATCACCAGCTTGCGCCTGACAGGCTGCATCGCGGCTGGCGTCTCCGAGGACGACTCCGAGGTTTCATGGGCGGCGTCGAATTCGCGCAGGCGCGCCAGCGCCTGCTCGAGTGTGCGGCCCATCCGTCCAAGCGCCGAGGCTTGTTCCTGGACGATCTCATAATGGAGGATATCGACCGGCGGGCGAAGGTCACGGGACATGGTGCGCAATATAAAGCGGCACGAACCGCAGGCGCAACGCGTCGCCGGCTTCCGCTCACTTCGCCTTGTACGCGGCCAGGAACATCCGCGTTGCGCTGTCGATCACCTCCGTCATGCGTTCCTCCGACGGCGGCGGCGCGGCCTGGAAGATGAGCGGCAGGAAGAGTGAGGCCTTGCTGAGTTCCATGAACTGCGAGGCCGCAAGGTCGCAATCGTCGATGGCGAGATCGCCGGAGGCGACATGGGCCTTCAGATATTCGGACAGCCGGTTGATGGTCTTGTCCAGCACGCGCAGATAATAGCGGCGACCGACGTCGGGCATGCGCTCGGCAATCGCCATCACGGTGCGAATCGCCGATCCGCCGCCGGGTCGGCAGAGCAGATGCAGATAGGCCTGGCCGAAATCCTTCAGCGTGGTCTCGGCATCGCGCGCAGGGTCGAAATTGAACACGACCTGGCCGTGAAACAGCGCTTCCTCCTCGAGGATGGCTTCGAACAGCGCGCTCTTGTCGGCGAAGTAGACGTAGAGCGTCCCCTTGGAGACGCCGGCCGCGCGCGCGATCTCGCCCATGCTGGCGCCGTCAAAACCCAGATCCATGAACACCTTGCGGGCGCCGGCCAGGATCTGGCGGCGCTTGGAGCTGTCCTCGTCCGGGAGGACGTGCAGATGTTCGCGGTTTGCAGCAACCATTGGTTCAGGGTCTCCAAAGGTTTTGGCGCGGTCTTGGCGCGGTCTTGGGGTGATTGAACCCAAATAAAGGATTCGGGCCAGTAGGGTCCCGCCAGGAATATTTAGTATATTGACCGAACGGTTCGGTCAATGGTATTTGGGATGGGTGAGCGGGATTGCGGCCGTGCGACGGCTGCCCCCGATCGCGTTTTTATTGGGGAGGCCTTTATGGCCACATCGAGAGATCAGGCTGCGCGCGTCCTTCGCCAGGAAGCGGTGGAGACGACGACGGCGAACGGCGAAGCTGCGACCGGGACGTCCGCAGCCCTCGCCGAGCAGTTGCGGTCTCATGTGGTCGAAGAAAGCAAGCGCCGCACCAGTGAGGCGCCGGAGAAGCCTGTGACCAATCAGCCGGCTCCGACCGCCCCCGCCGCTGCGGCGCCGAAGCCTGGCAAGCGCAAATTCGTCATGATGGGCGTCGGCCTGGTGCTGGCGCTCGCAGCCGCCGGCTATGCCGGCTACTACACGCTGGTCGGCCGCTTCTATGTCTCGACCGACGACGCCTATGTCCGTGCCAACAATACAATGCTGGGCGCGCGCGTGGCCGGCCATATCTCCTCGATCCTGGCCAGAGACAACACGCCGGTGCATGCCGGCGAGATCATCATGCGTATCGACGACGGCGACTACAAGATCGCTGTCGACGCCGCCGCGACGAAGATCGCGACCCAGCAGGCGACCATCGACCGCATCGGCCGCCAGGTCGCGGCGCTCGACAGCCAGGTCGCGCAGGCCAAGGCGCAGCTCGTCTCGGCGGAGGCCGGGCTCAAGCGCGCCGATCTCGATTATGAGCGCCAGCAGGCACTGAGCAGCAAGGGCTTTGCCTCGCGCGCAACCTTCGAGAGCTCGGAAGCCGGCCGCGACCAGGGCGCGGCGGCAGTCAAGGCCGCGCAGGCCGCCTACGATGTTGCGGTGAGCAATGTCGATGTCGCCAAGGCCCAGCAGGCCGAGGCCCAGGCCCAGCTCGCCGAGCTCAAGACCACGCTCGCCAAGGCCGAGCGCGATCTCGGCTTTGCGGCGGTGCGCGCACCGGTCGACGGCATCTTCTCCAACCGGCTCGTCAACGCCGGCGATTTCGTTGCCGTCGGCCAGCGTCTCGGCAATGTCGTGCCGCTCGACGAGGTCTATATCGACGCCAATTTCAAGGAGACGCAGCTCAAGCGGATTCGTCCCGGCCAGCCGGTGACGATCAAGGTCGACGCCTACGGCATGCGCAAGTTCTCCGGCGTCGTCGACAGCATTGCGGCGGGCGCCGGCTCGGTGTTCACGCTGCTGCCGCCCGACAACGCCACCGGCAACTTCACCAAGATCGTGCAGCGCGTCCCGGTCCGCATCCGCGTGCCGAAGTCGGTCGCCAAGCAGAACCTGCTGCGCGCCGGCATGTCGGTCTACGCCACCGTCGACACCAACACGGGCGCTGCCGACGCCGACAGCGAGATCGATCTCGACGATCCCACCATGATCCATCCGCAGTAGGATTGGTGACATGAGCCGCGCCGCCGCATCGAATGCCGCTGCGCTCCCTCTCCCGTTTGCGGGAGAGGGTTGGGGAGAGGGTGTCTCCTCCAGGGAGACTCCCCGAGAGGAGAAAGCCCTCACCCTGATCGCATCTTCGATGCGATCCGACCTCTCCCGCAAGCGGGAGAGGTGTACCCAACTCGCAGCTTGCTCCAGCCAGAGCTGACACCATGGCGAACGCCACGACTGCTTCACCTGCCATGATGGCGGATCCCGCTTCGGAGCGCATCGCGCCCAAGCGGCTGTTCGCCTTCATCATCATGGTGTTCGGGATGTTCATGTCGATCCTGGACATCCAGATCGTCTCGGCGTCCTTGAGCGAAATCCAGGCCGGCCTGTCGGCAAGCTCCAGCGAAGTCTCCTGGGTCCAGACCGCCTATCTGATCGCGGAAGTGATCGCGATCCCGCTGTCGGGATTCTTGTCGCGCGCTTTCGGCACGCGACTCCTGTTCGCGATCTCGGCGGCCGGCTTCACGATTTCGAGCCTGCTCTGCGGCTTCGCCACGACCATCGAAGAGATGATCCTGTGGCGCGCGCTCCAGGGCTTCCTCGGCGCCGGCATGATCCCGACGGTGTTCGCCTCCGCCTACACTGTGTTCCCGCGTTCGAAATTCAACATCGTCGGTCCCATCATCGGGCTTGTTGCGACGCTGGCTCCCACCGTCGGGCCGACGGTCGGCGGCTACATCACCGATTTGATGTCCTGGAACTGGCTGTTCTTCATCAACGTCGTGCCGGGCATCGGCATCACCCTCGGCGTCTGGGCGCTGGTCGATTTCGACGAGCCGCATTTCGAATTGCTCGACCGCTTCGACTGGTGGGGCCTGCTGTTCATGGCCGGCTTCCTCGGCACGCTGGAATATGTGCTGGAGGAGGGGCCGCAATATGAATGGCTGCAGGACACGTCGGTGGCGATCTGCGCCGCGATCTGCGCCGTCTCAGCGATCGCCTTCTTCGTGCGTGTCTTCACGGCAGCCGAGCCCATCGTCAACCTGCGCACCTTCTCCGACCGGAATTTCGCCGTCGGCTGCACGCTGCAATTCTGCATCGGCATCGGCCTCTACGGCCTGACCTACATCTATCCGCGCTATCTCGCCGAGGTGCGCGGCTACAGCGCGCTGATGATCGGCGAGACCATGTTCGTCTCGGGCATCACCATGTTCCTGGTCGCGCCGCTGGTCGGCCGGCTCATGGCCAAGCTCGACATGCGCTACATGATCGCGTTCGGCCTGATCGTGTTCGCGATCGGCTCCTACCAGATGACCTGGATCACGCGCGACTACGATTTCTACGAGCTGCTGATGCCGCAGATCCTGCGCGGCATCGGCATGATGTTCGCGATGGTGCCGACCAACAACGTCGCGCTCGGCACACTTGCGCCCGAGAAAGTGAAGAACGCCAGCGGCCTGTTCAACCTGATGCGCAATCTCGGTGGTGCGGTCGGGCTCGCCGTCATCAACACCGTGCTCAATAATCGTACCGACCTGCACATCACGCGCCTTCAGGAGCGCATGACCTGGGGCAATGCGACTGCGACCGAAACGCTGACCATGCTCCAGCAAAAGTTCCAGGGGCTCGGCGACTCCGCGCTGATGGCGATGAAGCAGCTCAGCCAGATCGTGCACCGTCAGGCTGTGGTGATGAGCTTTGGCGACGCGTTCTTCATGCTGACGCTGTTCTACCTCTGCCTCAGCGTGCTGGTCACCCTGCTGAAAAGGCCGGCCTCGCCGTTCGGCAGCGGCGGCGACGCGCATTAGCGGGCCAAGCGATCAGTGTCGTCGCCCGGCTCGCCGCCTTCGCTGAAGCTTCGGCGCGCCGAGCGCTCGTGTGGGCCTCGGCGTAGCCTTGGCGGAGCCGGGACCAGGCGACCCAGTATCCCAGAGACCCGCGTTGGAAAGCTCGCTCTCGCCACAGCCGCTGCGGCGTACTGGATGCCCCGGCCAAGCCGGGGCATGACAGTGCAGTGCGGAGTTATGCGCACCAAAATGCAACACTCGTGCGTGATCTCGCGCAGGCCCCGTTGCAAATCGCAAATGACACATCTATAAAGCGCACCTCATTTCAATCGAACCGGGGAGAGATTTGCATGATGTCGTCGCATTCGCAGATCGTACCCCCGCGCTCGATGTTCTTCTGGTTCGGTATGTACGCGGCCTGTTAGAGGCCTCTTCCGCCAGCTTCGATTGGGCTCCAGGTCCCGATCGTTCCGCTTTCCAAGTCAAAATCAGTCTTACGTGACGCCGTCGCGGCCTTCGGGCCGACTTGCGTCCATCGATGGAGCCGGCCCGCAGCAACAGCGGCCGGATGAAGCCATGACCGCTCTGTCAAAAAAGCCCGCGGCGATCCGCGTGGTGCTGCCCTTCGTGTTCAGGCACTGGCTGAAGCAGCCGGGGCGGGCGCTTGCGATCGCCGTCGGCCTGTTAGGTGCGACCGTCGCCGACCTGTTCATGCCGGTGTTCTCAGGGCATCTGGTCGATGCGTTGACGCGCGGGCCGTCCGATCCCGATGCGCGCCACGCCGCGCTGGTGGCGCTGGGCGGCATCGTGGTCCTGGGCGCTGCGTCGATGGTGTTGCGCCTGGGCGGCCTCCAGGTGATCGTGCCGTTCACGCTGAAGATCATGTCTGACGTCGCGCAGGATGCCTTCCTGCGCGTGCAGCGCTTCTCGACCGACTGGCATGCCAACTCCTTCGCCGGCTCGACCGTGCGCAAGATCACGCGTGGCATGTGGGCGCTCGATCTCCTGAACGACACCATCCTGCTGGCGCTGCTGCCGTCGCTTGCGGTGCTGATCGGGTCGATGATCCTGCTCGGCATGCATTGGGGCTCGCTCGGTGCGGTGATCGCGCTCGGCGCGGCTGTCTATGTCACGATGACGGTGCTGTTCTCGACCCGCTACATCGCGCCGGCCGCGCGTGTCTCCAATGCCTGGGACACCAAGGTCGGCGGCACGTTGGCGGACGCGCTGACCTGCAACGCGGTGGTGAAGTCGTTTGGCGCGGAGATGCGCGAGGATGCGCGGCTCGCCCGCGTCATCAAGCGTTGGCGCACGCGCGTGCGTCGCACCTGGTTCCGTTACAACTACACGGCCATGTCGCAGCTCTCGCTGCTGCTGTGCCTGCGTGCGTCCGTGATCGGCGGCTCGGTGCTGCTGTGGATGTCGGGTCGCGCCTCGCCCGGGGACGTCACCTATGTGCTGACGAGCTACTACGTGATCCACGCTTACCTGCGGGATGTCGGCATGCACATCAACAACCTCCAGCGCTCGGTCAACGACATGGACGAACTGGTGGCGATCCATGACGAGCCGATCGGCATTGCGGATGCCGAAGGCGCGCTGCCGATCGCGATCGAAGGCGGCGAGATCGTGTTCGACGACGTCACGTTCCACTATGGTGGCCATCGCGCGCCGCTCTACGACGGATTGTCGCTCACGATCCGCGCCGGCGAACGTGTCGGCCTCGTCGGCCGCTCCGGCTCCGGCAAGACGACGTTCGTCAAGCTGGTGCAGCGGCTCTACGACGTCACCGGCGGCCGCGTGCTGATCGACGGGCAGGATATCGCGCTGGCAACGCAGCAATCGCTGCGCAGCCAGATCGCGATCGTGCAGCAGGAGCCGATCCTGTTTCACCGCACGCTGGCCGAGAACATCGCCTACGGCCGGCCCGGCGCCAGCCTGGAGGCGATCGAGCAGGCGGCGCGGCTGGCCAACGCGCACGATTTCATCCTGCGCCTGCCGAAGGGCTACGGCACGCTGGTCGGCGAACGCGGCGTGAAACTGTCCGGCGGCGAACGGCAGCGCGTGGCGCTGGCGCGCGCCTTCCTGGCGGATGCGCCGGTGCTGATCCTGGACGAGGCGACCTCGAGCCTCGATTCGGAATCGGAGGCGCTGATCCAGCAGGCAATGGAGCGGCTTATGAAAGGCCGCACCTCGATCGTGATCGCGCACCGGCTGTCGACGGTGAAGAGCCTCGATCGCATTCTCGTGTTCGACCGCGGCGAGATCGTCGAGCAGGGCACCCATGCCATGCTCGCGAGCAAGCGAGGGGGCATCTATCGAAGTCTGTTCGAGCGCCAGGTGGTGGAGCTCGGGCATATCGCAGCGGCGGAATGACGCGCGGTGGCGGGGCGAAGATCCCGCCGTCGCGTCGTCGAGGATGGAATGACATGAAGGACCTGACGCGCGGCTCCATCGTGAGCCACATCCTGAGCATGGCGCCACCGATCGTGGCGGGCATGATCACGATCATGATCTGCCAGCTCGTCGACCTGTACTTCGTGTCCGGGCTCGGCGATGCCGCCGTTGCCGGCGTCGCCGCGGCCGGCAACGCCGGCTTCCTCGTCAACGCGCTGATGCAGATGCTCGGCGTCGGCGCGGTCGCGCTGATCGCGCATGCCGTCGGCCGCAAGGATCGCGACGACGCCAATATCATCTTCAACCAGTCGGTCGTGCTGTCGGTGCTGTCAGGGCTGCTGACGCTGCTCGGCGGCCTGGCGCTGGCGCGCCCCTATATGCGCGCGATCTCGGTCGACGCGGCCACGATCGAGGCCGGCGCCACCTATTTCCACTGGTTCATGCCGGCGCTGGCGCTGCAATTCGTGACGCAAGTGATGGGGGCGGCACTGCGGGCCACCGGCATCGTGCGGCCGAGCATGCTGGTGCAGGTGCTCGCCGTGCTCATCAACATCGCGCTGGCGCCGGTCCTGATCACCGGCTGGGGCACCGGACACGCGTTCGGTGTCGCCGGAGCGGGTCTGGCAAGCTCGATCGCCGTGTTCATCGGCGTGCTGATGCTGTTCGCGTATTTCCACAGGCTGGAGCGCTACGTCGCGTTCCATCCGGCGCAGTGGCGTCCACAGCTGCGGCAATGGAAACGGATCCTCAATGTCGGCCTGCCCGCGGGCGGCGAGTTCGTGATGATCTTCATCTTCATGGCCGCGATCTACTACGTGCTGCGAGACCTTGGTCCGGCGGCCCAGGCCGGCTTTGGCATCGGCACGCGCGTCATCGGCTTGATCCAGATGCCGGCCCTCGCCGTCGCGCTCGCGGCGGGGCCGATTGCCGGCCAGAACTTCGGTGCGGGCAATAGCGAGCGGGTGCGGGAGACGTTCGTCAAGGCGGCGTTGATTGCGACGGCCGTGATGATCATGCTCACTGTCTTCGTGCAGCTCGCGCCCGGATTGCTGCTCGCCGGCTTCTCGAATGATCCGGAGACCATGATGGTCGCGTTGCTGTTCCTGAAGATGATCTCGCTGAACATGGTGGCGCAGGGACTGATCTTCGTCTGCTCCAGCATGTTCCAGGGTCTCGGCAACACCAAGCCGGTGCTGTGGAGCTCGGCGACGCGCGTCCTCACTTACTCGTTGCCGGCGATCTGGCTCTCGACACGGCCGGGCTTTCGGATCGAATACGTCTGGTACATGTCGAATGCGGCGACGACGCTCCAGGCCGTCCAGAGCCTGTGGTTGCTGCGCCGTGAGTTCAGGAAGCGGCTGGTGACGCCGGAGGAGAAAGCTGAACCACCGGCGAGTCCCGAGCCCGGCGCGCCTCTGGCACGCGAGCCGGCGTAGCGACGGCTTGTTCCATCCCCGCGGCTCCGGCTAACTTGCCGGGCCGCGGGAATGGGTTGTCGAAGGGACGAATGGGCGGAGTGGCGGACGAGGGGCGGCCGGCGACCTGGCTCTCGGCAATCTGGGCGGCGCGCTACCGCACGCCGGCTCGTTTCGTCGCGCTGATCGCTTTGCTGCTGCCGTGGACGACGACCGGGACGACGTTCGCGCTGATCCCCTGGCTGATTGCCTTCGCGTTCCTCGACCTGCGCGACTTCCCGCGCTCGCTGCTCCGTCCGGTCTGCCTGCTGCCGATCGCGCTGGTGGTCCTCGCGCTTGTCGGCATGCTCTGGTCGGGTGCCCCATGGCCGGAGAGAATTCATGCGATCGGGCCGGTGTTGAAGCTCCTGGTGATCCCGCTCCTGATCTACCAGTTCGAGCGTTGGCCCTACGGCATCTGGGTGTTCGCGGCCTTTCTGGCGTCCTGCGCGCTGGTCATGCTGGTCTCCTTCGCCGTGGCTGTTGACCCCGATCTGTCGCTGAAGCTCTATCTGTCGCGCGGACCTTATAAGATCGAGAGCGGGGTCGCCGTGCGCAACTATATCGATCAGAGTCAGGAGTTCGCCCTCTGCGCGATTGCGTTGATCTATCCGATCGTGACGCTGTTTCGAAAGGGACGCGCCCGCATCGCGATCGTGCTCACGGCCATCGCGACCGGCTTTCTCGTCAACATGATGTTTGTCGTGGTCTCGCGCACCGCGCTGGTGACGCTGCCGATCCTGCTCGTGGTCTTTGCTCTCCTTCATCTGCGTTGGCGCGCCGCCTTGCTGGCTGCGGGCGCGATGGCCTTGTTGGCTGTGTTCCTCTGGGCGGTCTCGCCGCATCTGCGCGTGACCGTTGCGAAATTCCAGGGCGACTACGAGATGAGCGTGGAGGACAAGCAGGTGAGCGGCATGGGCTCACGTCTGGAGTACTGGCGCAAATCCCTGGGCTTCGTTGCGGACGCGCCGCTGCTTGGCCACGGCACCGGCTCGATCCGCGCTCTGTTCGCGGGTGCGGCTGCGGATGTGGAGGTCGATCCGCTGCGCAGCGAGATCGTCAGCAATCCGCACAATCAGACGCTGAGCGTTGCGGTGCAATGGGGCGTGGTGGGCGTCCTGGTGCTCTACGCGCTGTGGTTTGCGCATTTGCTGATGTTCCGTGGCGAGGGGCTCGCCTGCTGGATCGGCCTGTTGGTCGTGGTGCAGAACATACTGTCCTCGCTGCTCAACACCCATTTGTTCGACTTCACGCCGGGCTGGATCTACGTGCTTGGTGTCGGTGTCGCAGGCGGCATGGCGCTGGCGAAGAAGAGCTAGAACGCATTGACGCTGTTCCAGACCAGCGTCGCGCCCGACAGGAACAGCAGGCCGAGCACGACGTCGCCAAAATGCTTGTCGCTGAGCGCGTGATAGACACGCGCTCCCAGCCACGCGCCGATCAGCGTGCCCGGGAAGGCGACCATCGCGAGCCAGACGACCTTGAATGCGACCAGGCCCGAGACCGTCTGAAACACCAGCGCGGTAGCAAGCACGGTGAAATTGAACAACTGGAAGATGCCGCGCCGCTCGTGCTTGTTCCAACCACGGATGTTGGCCCACAGGATCGGGAGCGGGCCGGACAGGCCGGCAAGGCCGCCCAGAATGCCGCCGGCAAAGCCGATCGCGCCATCGGCGATGCGGCCGCCGAAGGTCACGGCGAACTGCTTCTTGTTGAAGTACAGCGCGCTCGAGAAGATCAGCAAGAGGACGCCGACGCTCAGCCTGAACACCTTGGGATCGGCGGAGGCGACCAGCGTGGTCCCGATTGGCACGCCGATCAACCCGCCGATCAGGAACGGCCACACCAGCGAGAGGTCAAAGCTCTTCCACATCGATGGCAGCGTCGAACTCTGCGCGATCACCGAGCAGATCAGCACCAAGGGCACCGCGAGCGAGGGCGGCAGAACATAGAGCCAGATGCCGAGCGCCATCAGCGCCGTGCCGAACCCGGCCAGCCCCGAGACGAAGCCACCGGCCAGCGCGCCGAACAGCAGCAGCGCAATCGTGAACGTTTCCAAGCCTTAGGTTCCTGTTGGCGCGATCTCGTGATCACCGCACCGTGCATAGCACGGCCGCGGACGTGGCGGTCAATGCATGCTTGCACGCAACCGCGACCTGCAATCGTCGGGCATTTTCGAACGACATGCCCAGGTCGTCCGCATAGGAGTTCGGGTTCGCGGCTCGATGAGCGTAGCCCCGCTGATTCCGCAGTCCAGGGTGGACAATGGACAACAACCATAGGTGGGGCGCGCCGGTGATGCCACCGATGTGATTAATCGTGAACCCGCTCCTTGTTGGAAAAGCGCGACCTGATTCGTATCTGAGGCGGGCGGCTGTCGATTGGAGGAAAAACGATGCGTATGATTCTGGCTTCGAGCCTCTTGATCGCCTTGGCGGGCTCTGTGAACGCGGCCACGGTGCACCACGCGCACCGGCACCATATTGTTCGTCCCGATCAGGGCGCCTCAGACCCCGCTTCGGCTTTTGGTTACGCGCCATCCGGGCCGGCGATCTATCCCCGCGCGGCACCATACGGTGAAGACTATGGAATGTATCCGCGAGATTCCCAGGGTTACGCACCCGGCGAACGCGAGCAATTTCTCGACAGCGTGAGACAAGGTGGCTAACGCGCCTTAGACGATCTGCCTGGTATCAGCGGGTCTTTGCAGCGCGCCGGTCAGAATCCGGAGTGCTTGCGTGAGTTCCGCACGATTGCGCGCGGCGCCGAGCGACAGCCGCGCCGCATTCGGCGGGTCGCCATCGACCACGAAGGAGTCGCTGGCCACGACGGCGAGCCCTTCGCGCAGCAGCTGCGCGGTGACATCGCGGCGGCCCAATCCCTCCGGCAGCCGCAGCCACAAATGATGCGCGGCGGGCCTGGCCTGGAACTGAAACCCCTTCAGCGCGCGCTGCGCCAATTGCTGGCGGCCGACGGCCTCGCTGCGGATGGCCGTGATGATGCGGTCGGCGATCCCACCCTCGAGCCAGTGCGTCACCAGCGCGACCATGAGCGGTGCTGGCATCTGCACGGTCGCTTGCAGATGGCCTCGCATCTGAAGCTGCGCGCCGCTGTCGGGCGCCAGCAGATAGGCAACGCGTAGCGCCGGCGCGATGCATTTTGACAGTGTGGTCGCGAGATATGTCCTGTCAGGGATGAGGTTCGCAATCGGCGAGGCCGATCGCTCGAGCAGCCCGTAGGCATCATCTTCGATCAGGTCTGTATCGGCATCGCGGACGATCTTTGCGATGGCGTTACGACGATCGGCGGAGAGCGTCGCGGTGGTCGGATTGTGCAACGTCGGAATGAGATAGACAGCCTTCGGCTTGTAGCTGCGGCATGCCTTCGCCAGCGCATCGGGCAAGATGCCGCCGTCATCCATGGCGACGCCGACGAGCCTGACGCCGAGCTGCGCCGCCGCCGCTTTGATGCCAGGGAAAGTGAGAGCCTCCGTCAGCACGACGTCACCCGGCCGCGCAAGGTGCGCGAGCAGGTTGAACAGGATCGTCTGCGCGCCGGGAAAGATCACGAGCTTGTCGGCCTGCGCATGTGGAACGCGCGAGCGCATCCAGCGCGCGGCGACCTCGCGCTCATGCGCGCTGCCGCCCGGCGGCTGGTAGTTCAGGAACGCGGTCAGACCCGATTGCGCACGAAGGGCCTCAAGGCCGGCGAGGATGCGCTCGTCGAGCTGCGCCTCCAGCGGATGCGGCGGCACGTTCATCGACAGATCGATCGCGACCGGATGCGGCAGGTCGACGGCGCGGCGCGCGCTGGTCTCGGACACGAACGAGCCCTGGCCGACCCGGGCCTCCATGATGCCGCGGCGCCGCGCCTCGGTGTAGGCGCGCGTCACCGTGGTGAGGTCAATGCCCAGCGCTTTCGCGAGCGCGCGCTGCGTCGGCAGTTGCTGTCCCCGCACCAGCCGGCCGGCGGCGATGTCGGCCTCCATGGCTTCGACGATACGCTGGTAGCGCGGCCCTGACAGCTCCGAGATTGTAGGGGTCCAATCCATGCAATTTGGGTCCATATCCTTTGAATGTATGGAAACTGTATATTATTGTATGGATCAGCAAAACGGAAGAGGTGTCGTCATGGCGACCGGTTCAGTTTCTCTGGCAAAGGCGATGTGGCGCGGTTTTCGCGGCAAGTGCCCGAACTGCGGCGAAGGGCACATGTTCGGCCGCTTCCTGAAAGTGGCTCACGCTTGCGATCATTGCGGCGAGGAGCTGTCCCACCAGCGCGCCGACGATTTTCCGGCCTACCTGGTGATGGTCGTGGTCGGCCATCTCGTGGTGCCGGCGATCCTCGCGGTGGAGACCGCCTATGCGCCCCCGGTCTGGCTGCAACTGGCGGTGTGGCTGCCGGTGACGCTGTTTGCCTCGCTCGCGCTGCTACAACCGACCAAGGGCGCCATCGTCGGCCTGCAGTGGCAGATCGGCATGCACGGGTTCGAGGCGAGCAAGCTGCGGCGCGAAGCGGGCCAGCTTGCGCCCGTGCTCGTGAAGGCGCCGCGCGCGGCCTGAGGCGGCTCGCGGCGTTTACATCGCGCCGGCCATCGCTACACTCCATCGCGTCAAAACAAGAACGATGGAAACGCCGATGGCCGCACGCGCAAGAACCTTCCTGCTCTGTCATGGTGCGTGGTCCGGCGGCTGGTCGTGGCGGAAGATGCATCCGCTGATGGCGCAGGCGGGTCACCGGTTGGTCGCGCCGACCTACACCGGGCTCGGCGAACGCGCGCATCTTGCCAGTCCCGCTATCGATCTCGACACGCACATCCAGGACATCCTGGGCGTCATCAAATTCGAGGATCTCGACGACATCGTGCTGCTCGGCCACAGCTATGGCGGCATGGTCGCGACCGGCGTTGCCGACCGCGCGCGTGAGCGCATCACGCAACTGATCTATCTTGACGCCTTCGTGCCGCGTGACGGCCAGTCGCTGTTCGATCTCAACGAAGCTGGACGCGAGCCGATGCGCAAGGCAGCCGCCGCCGGTGATGGCTACCGCATCCCGCCGAACCCGCCGCCATCAGATACGCCGCAGGCTGATCTCGATTGGCTCAACGCGCGCCGCATCAACATGCCGATCAAATGTTTCGAAACGAAGCTGAAGCTTCAGCACGGCGAACCGGCGATGCCGCGGAGCTACATCTATTGCGCCCGCATTCCGCCGGGCGACGTGTTCGGCCAATTCGCAAGGCGCGCGAAGAGCGAGGATGGTTGGCGCTATTTCGAGCTCGACGCCAGCCACGCGCCGAACGTGACGGCGCCAGAGGCGTTGATGGGTGTATTGCAGGAGATCGTGGCTTAACCCACAGCCGTCATTCCGGGGCGCGACGAAGTCGCGAGCCCGGAATCCATCCCTCCACCAACTCTGTCGCACGATGGATTCCGGGCTCTCGCTTCGCGAGCCCCGGAATGACGGCAATTGAATGGTTGCGCGCACGGTCCAAAATGGTGAGGGGTCCGATGCGCTAGCATCGAACCCCTCGTTGCAAGATATCAGCCGGCCTGTAAGCCGGGTTCTGTAGGGCACCGCCTGCTTGCGCAGGCGATACGTGACGGCCATTCCTCTGGGACCGTGTTTGCACACGGCCTCGAGCAACCTACCCGGACGGCGGGCCTGACATCGCCCCGCGGCGTTATCGCTCAAAGCGAACAGCCCGCTACGCCGTCCCTATTCGGTTTTGCTCCCGGTGGGGTTTACCATGCCGGCTCCGTTGCCGGACCCGCGGTGCGCTCTTACCGCACCTTTTCACCCTTACTTCCTCCGAGGAGGGAGCGGTTCGTTCTCTGTGGCACTTTCCCTGGGGTCGCCCCCGCCGGACGTTATCCGGCACCGTATGTCAAGGGAGCCCGGACTTTCCTCCCCGGCGGCCTTTCGGCACCTGCCGGAGCGGCCGTCCGGCCGACTGACTGACAACGCAATGGGCATTTGTGACGGTTTCGTCAAGCCAAGATCGTCGCGCACGCGGCGGCGGAAATAATTTATCCTGAAGATGTCGTTTGGTGCCGGCCCCGTTCGACTGATGTCGGCGATCCCGCCGAACCACAGGAGTGAAGCGATGCAATATCTGCTGCTGATCTACCGGAACGAAAACTACATGACCGACATGAGCGCCGCCGACCGCCAGAAGCTAATGGGAGAATACGGCGCCTACACGCAGTCGATCATCCAGAGCGGCCATTTCAAGGCCGGTGACGGCCTGCAGCCGACCACGACGGCGACCACGGTGCGCGTGCGCGACGGCAAGACCATGACCACCGATGGTCCGTTCGCGGAAACGCGCGAGCAGCTCGGCGGCTATTACCTGGTCGAGGCCAAGGATCTCGACGAGGCCGTTGCGCTCGCCGCGCGAGTTCCCGAGGCGAAGCGGGGTTCGATCGAGGTCCGGCCGGTCATGATCTACAATTGATCACACCAAGCGACATCGACAGGATCTTCCGCGACGAGGCGGGGCGGGCGCTGGCCACCCTGATCCGCCTCGTCGGTGATTTCGATTTGGCCGAGGACGCGCTGCAAGATGCGTTCGCGGTCGCGCTGGAGCGCTGGTCGGCCGGCGAAATCCCCGACAATCCGCGCGCCTGGCTCGTCAATGTCGGCCGCAACAAGGCGATCGACCGTATCAGGCGCCAGGCCGCCTTTCGCGGCAAGCAGCAGGCGCTCCTGCATGAGCTCGAGCTCAACGCGAATACGCCGGTCGAGCCGCCGGCGATGCTCGACGACGACATGCTGCGGCTGATCTTCACCTGTTGCCATCCGGCGTTCGCAGCCGAGGTTCAGGTCGCGCTGACGCTGCGCACCGTCTGCGGCCTCTCTGCCGCGCAGGTTGCGCGGGCGTTCCTCGTCGGTGAGGATGCGATGGCGCAGCGGCTCGTCCGCGCCAAGCAGAAGATCAGGCTCGCCGGCATCCCCTATGAGGTGCCGGAGCGCGAGGCGCTGGTGCCGCGGCTCGACGGCGTGCTCGCCGTGATCTATCTCGTCTTTACCGAGGGTTATGTCGCAACCTCGGGCGCCGACCTGATGCGGCCCGATCTCGCGACTGAGGCAATCAGGCTCGCGCGCCTGCTCGACCGTCTGATGCCCGATCGCGCCGCAATCAAGGGCCTGCTGGCGTTGATGCTGTTACACGATGCGCGCCGCGCTGGCCGCGAGACCGCGGCCGGCGACATCGTCCTGCTGGAAGAGCAAGACCGCTCGCTGTGGGATCGCGCGCAGATCGAGCAAGGCTTGCGCCTCGTCGACGACGCGCTGCGCCTGCCAGGCCGGCCGCAGCCCTATGCGGTGCAAGCCGCGATCGCCGCGCTGCATGCCCGCGCGCCGAGCTTCGAGGCGACCGACTGGCCGCAGATCGCCGGGCTCTATGAAGTGCTGTTGCGCATCAATCCGTCACCGGTGATCGAGCTCAACCACGCCGCCGCCGTGTCGATGGTCGACGGCCCGGCGCGCGCGCTCGATCTCGTCGAGGCGATCACCGCGCGCGGCGGCCTCGACGGCTACGAGTTGCTGCCGGCCGTGCGCGCGGATTTGCTGCGGCGCCTCGAGCGGAAGCAGGAAGCGCGCGAGGCCTATGCGGCAGCGACGGCGGCAACGCAGTTGGAACCGTTGCGGCGTCTGTATGCGCGGCGGGTAAGGGAGATGGGCGACTAGTACCGTCATTCCGCGGCGATGCGGAGCATCGAACCCGGAATCTCGAGATTCTCAGGTGCGCAATTGCGCACCGGAGTTCGGTCCTTCGGACCGCCCCGGAATGACCGTTTTATTTCGACGCCGCCGTCGTCCCATCCGCCGGCAGGCTCGCCAGCAGCGCCTGCAGCGTCGACAGCGTCGAGTGATCGGCAATACCATCCAGGCGCGCGGGGCGGAAGTGGCGCTGGAAGGCGGTAACGACTTCCATGGTCGCGGCATCGTACTTGCCTGACAGCGGCACGCCATAACCATAGCGTGCGAGCGCCTGCTGCAGGTTCAGCACCGCGTCGCTGATGGTGCCGAGCATCAGGGTCTCGCCGCGCACGATTGGCGCCGGCGTCACCCAGTGACCGACGCCGGAATTAGCCAGGGAATGCCAGGGAAATTTCTCGCCGGGATCCTTCTTGCGTGCGGGCGCGACATCGGAATGGCCGAGCACGCGCTGCGGCGCTACCTTGCGGCGGAGCATGATGCCGCGGCACAGCGCGATCACGGCCGCGATCTGGCGCAGCGGATATTCCGGATAGCCCCAATCATGGCCGCGATTGATGATCTCGATTCCGATCGAGCAGGAGTTGATGTCGTCCTCGCCGGCCCAGGACGAGACGCCGGCGTGCCAGGCGCGGCGCGATTCCGGCACGCATTGCACGATGCGGCCGTCCTCCAGCACGACGTAATGAGCCGACACTTCGGTGCCGGCCGTGCACAGCCGCGCCAGCGCGCCCTCGACGTCGGGCATGCCGGTGTAGTGCAGCAAGATCATGTCGATCTGCCGTCCCTTATTGCGCTCGCCGTGATTGGGCGACGGGATGATGTCCGAGACGATCGACGAATCCGGCTCGAACGTCCGCATGTTCGCCGCGGCCTTTGGAACCGGGAGAACGCGCTGACGCTTCGAATCAGTACCCGACGGTGTTGACGGACCGGACGACATAAACAGCTCAGAATCGGAGGACGGCTGGGCCAAGCCCTTCTCTTTACTATTTCTTTACTGTCCGGTCCGCGCAATCGCGCAGGTCGGTTAATGCGTGCATTTTGCGCCTGGTGTGTGGATGACGCATCACCACCCAGGCACCTTTTCGAGATGTCGTGAGCCGATCAACGCTTTCTTAACGCTAAGCGCCGTTACTGAGAGGTGAAGAGCCGACCCGCGTCCGGAGGCGGCCAAAAGCGTTTTTGGCTCGAATCCCCATGGCTGCCCGACATATTCCACTGGGAACACCGGGATTGAGGCCTGGGACGACCGGGCGCGGCGCGCATGCTGGCAAGCATGCTGAAGAGGGGCTTTGTCGTGGAACCGCCGCGACGCGGAGTTATTCGAGGCGTGATGGGCTGCTTCGCCGCCGATTTCACCTGTCTGCCCGGCGGGCGCGACGCATGAGCGACGCGCCGCACATTCCCGTGCTCGGCGTCGAGGCGGTCGCGCATCTCGCGCCGCGCGAGGGCGGCATCTATGTCGATGCCACCTTCGGGGCCGGCGGCTACAGCCGCGCCATCCTCGATGTGCCGGGAACCCGCGTCATCGCGATCGATCGCGATCGCACCGCGATTGCCGGCGGCGCCGGGCTGGTTGCGCGCGCTTCGGGCCGGCTGACACTGGTCGAAGACCGTTTCTCGAATCTCGCCGAAGTCTGCGCCTCGCAAGGCGTCGAGACGGTCGACGGCGTCGTGATGGATGTCGGGGTGTCCTCGATGCAGCTCGACCAGGCGGGTCGGGGCTTCTCGTTCCGTCTCGACGGTCCGCTCGATATGCGGATGGGCCAGACCGGGCCGACGGCCGCCGACGTCGTCGCGCGTGCCTCGGAAGGCGATCTCGCGGACATCATCTACCTCTTCGGAGAAGAACGGCATTCGCGCCGAATCGCCCGTGCCATTGTGGCGGACCGGCAGGAGACGCCGTTCACCACCACGCGCGCGCTCGCCGATCTCGTCGGCCGCGTGGTGCGCTCGAAGCCCGGTGAGATTCACCCGGCGACGCGGACGTTCCAGGCGCTGCGCATCTTCGTCAACGAAGAGCTCGAAGAGCTCCAGACAGCGCTCGCCGCGGCAGAGCGCGTGCTCAAGCCCGGCGGCCGTCTCGTCGTGGTTTCCTTCCATTCGCTGGAAGACCGCATCGTCAAGAATTTCCTCGCAGAGCGTTCCAAGACCGGCGGCGGCTCGCGGCATCTGCCGGAGGTGGCGCAAACAGCACCGAGCTTCCAGCTGCTGACGCGGCGGCCCCTGATCGCCGGCGAAGCAGAAGTCGCGCACAATCCGCGGGCGCGTTCCGCAAAGCTGCGCGCCGCCGAGCGCACCACGGCGCCTGCGCATCACGACGACGAGCCATCGTCCTGGCCAAAACTCTCCGACGTGATGAGGGGCGGCTAGCAGATGCGCTTCATCCACCTTCTCGTCATCGGCGCGCTGATCTTCGCGGCGGCCTATGTCTACCGGATCAAGATGGATTCCACCGCGCGCACCGAGAAGGTGCTGCGGCTGCATGCGGAGATCCGCGAGCAGCGCGACGCGATCGCGCAGCTGCGCTCCGAATGGGCCAGGCTCGATGCGCCCTTGCGCCTGCAAGGCCTGGTCGAGCGGCATCTGCCGCTCAAGCCCGTCAACGGCACGCAATATGATTCACTGAAGAACCTGCCGGATCGTCCGCCGCGGATGTTCCGGCCGGGCGAGCCTGATCCGATCGGGTCCATGATCAACACCATCGAAGCCGCGAGCGATCCCGATAGCGTGACCGGCTCGGTGCCCCAGCCCGAGGACAAGCAATGAGCGCTGTTCCGGCCAAACCCGCCGCGCGCCCAGCCGAGCCTTGGCGCCGGCGTCTGATCCGCAGCCTGCTCTACGGGCGCAATGTCGATCGCGCCGCGAAGGCGCGTGCGCGCGTCGGCCTTGCGATACTCGCCTTTGCCACCGTCTACACCCTGATCGGCGGCCGCCTCGTGATGTTCGCGATCGGCGCCGACGCCCACAGCGCGCGTCGTGCCGCCTCGCAGGAAGTGGTTGCGACCGCGCGTCCCGACATCGTCGACCGCAACGGCGCGATCCTCGCGACCGACGTCAAGGCCGCCAGCATGTTCGGCGAGCCGCGCCGCATCATCGACAAGGACGAGGCGATCGAGCTGTTGACCGCGACCGTGCCCGATCTCGACGAGGCCGAGGTGCGTGACCGCCTGAAAACGCGCAAGGGCTTCGTCTGGCTGAAGCGCGAGATCACGGCAAAGCAGCAGCAGGACATCCACAAGCTCGGCATTCCCGGCATCGGCTTCCTGCGCGAGAACAAGCGTGTCTATCCGACCGGCAACGAGGTCGCCCACCTCATCGGTCTGGTCAATATCGACAACCAGGGCATCGCCGGCATGGAGAAGTGGCTCGACAACCAGGGCCTCGCCGATCTCCATCGCGCCGGTTTTGCGACCGATCGCCTGCAAAAGCCGGTCGAACTGTCGGTCGATCTGCGCGTCGAGCACGCCTTGCGCGACGAACTGCTGAAGGCCAAGGAAAAGTTCCACACCAAGGCGGCCTCCGGCCTCGTCACCAATGTCAACACCGGCGAAATCATAGCCATGGTGTCGGTGCCGGATTTCGACCCGAACAATCCCAAGGAAGCCCACGACCCTGACCGTATCAACCGCCTGACCACGGGCGTCTACGAGATGGGCTCGACGTTCAAGGCCTTCACGCTCGCGATGGCGCTCGATACCGGCAAGTACGGCCTCGATTCGATGTGGGATGCGCGCGGGCCGCTGCACTACGGCAAGTTCGCGATTCATGACGACGAGCCGAAGGGCCGCTTCCTGAGCATGAAAGAGGTGTTCACCTTCTCCTCCAACGTCGGCGCCGCGCGCATCGCGCTGTCGCAGGGCGTGGAGGCCCACAAGGCCTTCCTGCGCAAGATGGGCCAGCTCGAACGGCTGCGGACCGAATTGCCGGAAAGCGCCTCGCCGATCGTGCCGAAACGCTGGGGCGATCTGAACACCATCACCATCTCGTTCGGCCACGGCATGGCCGTGGCGCCGTTGCAGGCCGTGATGGGCGTCAGCGCGCTGGCCAATGGCGGCCTGCTGATTCCGCCGACCTTCCTCAAGCGGTCGGAAGAGGAGGCGCGGGCGGTCGCAAAGCGCGTGATCAAGCCCGAGACGTCGGACAAGATGCGGTTCCTGATGCGGCTCAATGCCGAGATCGGCACCGCCAAGAGGGCCAACGTTCCCGGTTACTATATCGGCGGCAAGACCGGCACCGCCGAAAAGGTGATCAATGGCCGCTATGCCAAGAAGAAAGTGCTGACCGCGTTCACCGCGATCCTGCCGGCGGACAAGCCAAAGTACCAGCTCCTGATCATGCTCGACGAGCCGCAGCCGCTGAAGGAGACCTACGGCTTCATCACCTCGGGCTGGAACGCTGTTCCCACCGCCGGCAACGTCATCACCCGGATCGGGCCGCTGCTCGGCATCGAGCCCCGCTACGACTTGCCGCCCGCGGACCGCCTTATTCTTGCAGCATCCAGGACAACCCAGTAATCAACTGGGGTGGCCGCCGCCGCCGCTGATTCGGCTTTTCCTGACGATTCGGCGTTCCGGCGCGGCATGTCGACTGGAAGACCATGAAGCTGCGTGACCTCTTAGGCCAAGACGCTTTGGGCCATGAAGCCGCGATCGAGCCTATAGCGGGGGCGCTCGAGGTGACGGGCGTTGCGCTCGACAGCCGAGCGGTCAAGCCGGGCGATCTCTTCTTTGCGCTCTCAGGCAGCAAGACTGACGGTGCGCGCTTCATCGACGCTGCCATCGCGGCCGGCGCGCTGGCCGTGGTCGGGGATCACGCACCCGACGGGTGCAAGGTCCCGTTCATCACGGTTGGCAATCCGCGCCGCGCGCTGGCGCTGGCGGCGGCCAGATTTTTCCCGGCCCAGCCCGCGACGATCGCGGCGGTAACCGGCACCAGCGGCAAGACTTCGGTCGCCGCCTTCACGCGCCAGATCTGGGAACGGCTCGGCCACGCTTCGGCCAGCATCGGCACCATCGGTCTCGTCTCGCCCAAGCGCACCGTCTACGGTTCGCTGACGACGCCCGATCCGATCGCGCTGCACCGGCAGCTCGATGAGATCGCGCGGGAAGGCGTGACGCATCTCGCCTTCGAAGCATCGTCGCACGGCCTCGATCAATATCGCCTGGACGGCGTGCGCATCGCCGCCGGCGGCTTCACCAACCTGTCGCGCGACCATATGGATTACCATCCGACCGTCGCGCACTATCTTGCAGCAAAGCTCAGGCTGTTCCGCGAGCTCGTTCCATCGGGTGGCGCCGCGGTGATCTCGGCCGATCATGATTGCTCGGCGGAGGCGATCGACGCCGCGAAGACGCGTGGTCTGCGTGTGATGGCGGTGGGACGCAACGGCGATGGGGCAGGCGACGGTATCCGCCTCCTCGAGGCCGTGGTCGAAGGCTTTTCGCAAAGGCTCAGCCTCGAACATCGCGGCAAGCATCATGCAGTCCGGCTACCGCTGGTCGGTGAATTCCAGATCGAGAACGCGCTGGTGTCGGCCGGCCTTGCCATCGGCACCGGCAGCGATGCAGCCCATGTGTTTGCGAGCCTCGAACATCTGGAAGGCGCCAAGGGACGGCTCGAGCGGGTCGGGGAGCGTAACGGCGCGCCTGTTTTCGTCGACTATGCGCACAAGCCCGATGCGCTGGCGAAGGCGCTGCAGGCGCTGCGGCCTTACGCCAGGCGGAGACTGATCGTCGTGTTCGGTGCCGGCGGCGATCGCGATGCCGGCAAGCGGCCGATCATGGGCGAGATCGCGGCCGAGAATGCCGATCGCGTCATCATCACCGACGACAATCCGCGCAGCGAGAAGCCGGAAGCCATTCGCGCCGCGATCCTCGCCACCGCCAAGGGCGCGCGCGAAATCGGCGATCGCGCGGCCGCGATCCGTGCAGCGATCGAGGAGCTGGAAGATGGCGATGCGCTGCTCATCGCCGGCAAGGGCCACGAGACCGGGCAGATCGTCGGCAGCGAGGTCCTGCCGTTCAGTGATCACGAGGCGGTCGCCGCCGCATTAGCAACGAGGGTCGCATGAGCGGGCCATTATGGACGGTTGCCGAGGTGGCGCGTGCGCTGGGTGCAACAGGATCATTCCCTGATACCCCGATCGACTTCGTCACCCAGGACAGCCGCCTGGTGAAGCCGGGCAGTCTATTCGTGGCGCTATCAGGCACGCCGAGCGGCGGCTTCATCTCGGCCTTCGCCAGTGCGCGCGATGGCTGGGAGTTCGCGGACAAGGCGGAAGCATCAGGCGCGGCCGCGATGATCGTGCCGCACGAGATCGCGGGCATCAGTGTCCCGCAGATCGTCGTCAAGGACACGCTGATCGACGGCCTCTGGGGTCTCGCCCGCGCCGCGCGCGCACGCTTCAACGGCCCCGTGATCGGATTGACCGGCAGCGCCGGTAAGACCAGCACCAAGGAATTTTTGGCGGCCTATCCCAATGCCTATGCGAGCCCGTCGAGCTTCAACAATTTCTGGGGTGTGCCGCTGACGCTGTGCAATGCGAAGGCAGACGCCAGCCTTTGGGTGGTCGAAATGGGCATGAACCAGCCAGGCGAGATCGCGCGGCTCAGCGAGTTGACGCGGCCGACGGTCGCGCTCGTCGTCAACGTCCAGCCGGTGCATCTGGAAAAGCTCGGCTCGCTGGAGGCGATCAGGCGCGAGAAAGTGTCGATCGCGCTCGGCCTGCCCGACGACGGCGTGCTGGTGCTCCCCGCCGGGCTCAAGGCGTCGGAATGGAAGGGCAAGGTGGTGCGCTTCGGCGAGCATGCCGAGGTGCACGAGGTCAAGCACGCGCCGCATGGCGAGAGCTGGCAGGTCGTGGCCGCGATCGGCAAGAAGGAGATCGCCTTCAGCCTGACGCCGGGCGCGCCGCACCGCGTGCAGAATGCGCTCGCCGCGCTCGCCTCTGTTCATGCCGCCCATCTTGACGTCGCGACGCTCGCGATCAAGCTCGATCGCGTCGGCATCATGACCGGCCGCGGCGTCGAGCAGGCGGTCGGCGGCGTCACCGTGATCGACGACAGCTTCAACGGCAATCCGGCGAGCGTCGCTGCCGCGCTGCAAAGCCTGCAGGCGCGCAACGTGACCGGCGGTCGCCGCATTGCGGTGCTCGGCGACATGCTGGAGCTGGGCGACGATGCCCCGCGCTACCACTCCGCGCTGGCTTCGCATCTCCAAGGCATCGACGGCATCTATTGCGTCGGTCCCCTGATGCGGCACCTCTACGACACGCTTCCATCAGGCAAGGGGCTTGGCTGGCACGACGATCCTGCCACACTTAAACCCAGCGAGGTCGCTAGCCTGCTGAAGGCAGGCGATGTCGTGGTTGTCAAGGGCAGCAAGAAGATGTTCTGGGTCAACAAGTTTGTGCCGGGCCTAGTGGCCGCCTTGCAGGCAAAGGCGTAAACTGCTTGGAAGGCGCAGTTTCCGAATCCCACCCTTTGCGCCGTCCGGTTTTTTTGGGGTCGCCCGACCCCTGATGAAGACCAGAGAATGCGCGTCAGAGGTTGGGGCCTGAGCGAAGGCCGCGCGAAAGGCGCCATAGGACCGACTGAATGTTTTACTGGCTGATAGAGCTCTCCAACACATTTCCGGGCTTCGGTGCCGTGCGCACCGTTCTCAACGTTTTCCGCTACATCACCTTCCGAACCGGCGGTGCAATTGCCACCGGCGCGCTGTTCGTGTTCCTGTTCGGACCCTGGATCATCGATCATTTGCGCATCCGCCAGGGCAAGGGCCAGCCGATCCGCACCGATGGTCCGCAATCGCATCTGGCCAAGAAGGGCACGCCCACCATGGGCGGGCTGATGATCCTGTCCGGACTGACAGTCGCCACGGTGCTCTGGGCCAATCCGCTCAATCCTTACGTCTGGATCGTGCTGGCGGTGACGCTCGGCTTTGGCTTCGTCGGCTTCTATGACGATTACCTCAAGGTGACCAAGCAGACCACGAGCGGCTTCGGCGGCAAGCTGCGCCTGCTGATCGAAGCGATCATCGCGCTGGTCGCCTGCTACGCGCTGGTGCGGCTGAACCGCGATCCCGCCTCGACCGCGCTGACGGTCCCCTTCCTGAAGGACACCGTGCTGCATTTCGGCTGGTTCTTCGTGGTGTTCGGCGCCTTCGTCATCGTTGGTGCCGGCAATGCCGTGAACCTCACCGACGGTCTCGATGGCCTCGCGATCGTGCCTGTCATGATCGCGACCGCGAGCTTTGGGCTGATCGCCTATCTCGCCGGCAACGCGGTGTTCGCCGACTATCTCCAGATCAAATATGTCGCCGGCACCGGCGAACTGGCGGTGCTTTGCGGCGCGCTGCTGGGTGCCGGGCTCGGCTTCCTCTGGTTCAATGCGCCGCCGGCCTCGATCTTCATGGGCGACACCGGCTCGCTCGCGCTCGGCGGCATGCTGGGCTCGATCGCGGTCGCGGTGAAGCACGAGATCGTGCTTGCGGTGATCGGCGGCCTGTTCGTGCTGGAGGCGGTCTCGGTGATCGTGCAGGTGGTATCGTTCAAGCTGACGGGCAAGCGCTTCTTCCGCATGGCGCCGATCCACCACCATTTCGAGCAGCTTGGCTGGACCGAGCCGCAGATCGTGATCCGCTTCTGGATCATCTCGGTGATGCTGGCGCTCGCCGGCCTTTCCACGCTGAAGCTGCGGTGATGATGTTGTCTGCTCTGAATCGTCATTCCGGACGACGCGAAGCGGCGATCTGGAATCTCGAGATTCCGGGTTCTCGCTTCGCGAGCCCCGGAATGACGGAGAAGAATTCATGATCCCGGTCACATCCTTTGCCGGCAAGACGGTCGCGGTGTTTGGCCTCGGCGGCTCGGGGCTGGCCTCGTGCCATGCGCTGACGGCCGGTGGCGCCGAAGTGATCGCCGCCGACGACAATGCCGAGAATGTCACCAAGGCGGCGCAGGCGGGTTTCATCACCGCGGATTTGCGCAACGCCTCCTGGGACAATTTCGCAGCGCTGGTGCTCGCGCCCGGCGTGCCGCTGACCCATCCGGTGCCGCACTGGAGCGTGCTGAAGGCGCGCGAGGCGGGCGTCGAGGTGATCGGCGACATCGAGCTGTTCTGCCGCGAGCGGCGTCGTCACGCGCCGAACGCGCCGTTCGTCGCCATCACCGGCACCAATGGCAAGTCGACGACGACGGCCTTGATCGCGCATCTGACGAGGGTTGCCGGCTACGACACCCAGATAGGCGGAAATATCGGCACCGCGATCCTGTCGCTGGAGCCGCCGCGCACGGGCCGCGTCCACGTCATCGAGATGTCGTCCTACCAGATCGACCTCACGCCCTCGCTCGATCCCTCCGTCGGCATCCTGCTCAATGTCAGCGAAGACCATATCGATCGTCACGGCACGATCGAGCATTACGCCGAAGTGAAGGAGCGCCTGGTTGCGAGCGTGCAGGCAGGCGGCACGTCCATCGTCGGTGTCGATGACGGCTGGTGCCGCGACATCGCCGACCGGCTCGATCGCGCCGGCAAGAACGTGGTGCGGATCTCCGTCAAGAATCCGCTCGCTTCAGGTATTCATGTCGAGCACGGCAGCATCGTGCGGACCGCGGGCGGCGCCCGCAGCGAGATCGCCAAGCTCGGCGGCATCGGCTCGCTGCGCGGCCTGCACAATGCGCAGAATGCGGCGTGCGCCGCTGCCGCTGCGCTTGCGATGGGCATCAGCCTCGATGTGCTTCAGAACGGCCTGCGCAGCTTTCCGGGGCTGGCGCATCGCATGGAGCAGGTCGGCCGCCGCGGCAACGTGCTGTTCGTCAACGACTCCAAGGGCACCAACGCGGACGCTACAGCCCATGCGCTCTCGTCCTTTGCCGACATTTTCTGGATCGCCGGCGGCAAGCCGAAGGCGGGCGGCATCACCAGCCTGACGGGATTCTTCCCGCGCATCCGCAAGGCCTATCTGATCGGCGAGGCCGCGCAGGAATTTTCGGGTACGCTGGGCGCGGTCGCGCATGAGATCAGCCAGACCCTGGATGTCGCGGTTGAGCACGCCGCGCGCGATGCGGAAGCGTCAGGGCTTGCCGACGCCGTCGTGCTGCTGTCGCCGGCCTGCGCCTCGTTCGACCAGTACCGCAACTTCGAAATCCGCGGCACCAAGTTCCGCGACCTGGTGCAGGCGCTGCCGGGCGTGAAGCCGGTGGTGTGAGGGCGCGGCTGCTCCTCCGCTGTCGTCGCCCGGCCAGTGCCCAATTGCGCAGTAGGACCGGGGGACCCAGTATTCCAGAGACCGTGCTTGAGCCGAGGGGCCGCGGCGTACTGGATGCCCCGGTCGAGCCGGGGCATGACAGAGTGTTTTGTGGCGTCTGCGGAGCTCATCTCGAAACATCCGCATTCCCTTAACCCTCCGGTAACCAACCTCGGCGACCAATGGACGGACCTCTGTCCGAAAGCGGCCGCCCATGCTCTCCCGTGAAGAACGCACCCCCTTTTCCGAGTGGTGGTGGACCGTCGACAAGCCGCTGTTCGGCGCGATCCTGCTCTTGATGCTGACCGGCGTCATCCTGTCGCTGGCGGCGAGCCCGTCGGTTGCAACCCGCATCGGGCTCGATCCCTTCCATTTCTTCAGCCGTCACGTGATGTTCCTGGCGCCGTCCTTCATGGTCCTGCTCGGCGTCTCCTTCCTGTCGCCGCGCGCGATCCGGCGTTCGGCGCTGATCATCTTCGCGCTCAGCATCATCCTGATCGTGGTGACGCTCGCTATTGGACCCGAGGTGAAGGGCTCGCGGCGCTGGATCACGCTCGTCGGCGTCAATATCCAGGCCTCCGAAATCGCAAAGCCGTCCTTCGTCGTCATCGCCGCCTGGCTGTTCGCGGAATCGACCAGGCGACCGGAGATGCCGGCGACCTCGATGGCGCTGGTGTTGCTCTTGATGCTGGTCTCGCTGCTGGTGATGGAGCCGGACTTCGGCCAGACCATGCTGATCCTGATGGTATGGGGCTCGCTGTTCTTCATCGCGGGCATGCGCATGATCTGGGTGTTCGGGCTTGCCGGCCTCGGCGCCGCCGGCCTGTTCAGCGCTTATCTGTTTGTCCCGCACGTCGCCGGCCGCATCAAGCGCTTCATGAATCCGGCCTCCGGCGACACTTTTCAGGTCGATACCGCAATGGAGGCCTTCTACAACGGTGGCTGGTTTGGGCTCGGACCGGGCGAGGGCATCGCAAAACGCAGTCTGCCTGATAGTCACACCGACTTCGTGTTTGCGGTCGCCGCCGAGGAGTTCGGCATCATCCTGTGCCTTGCCATGCTGGCGCTGTTTGCCTTCGTCGTCATCCGCACGCTGTCGCGCGCCTATGCCAATGAGGACATGTTCTCGCGCTTTGCGGCCTCTGGGCTAGCGATCCTGTTCGGCGTCCAGGCCGCCATCAACATGTCGGTCAACCTCCAGCTCATCCCCGCCAAGGGCATGACGCTGCCGTTTATCTCTTATGGCGGCTCTTCGATCGTGTCGCTCGCCTATGGCGTCGGCATGATGCTGGCGCTGACGCGGCTGCGCCCGCGCACCGAGGTTGAGGCGAGTGGCCACGCCGAGGCGATGCGGAGCTACGCGTAGTTCTTCGTCATTGCGCGCGCAGCGAAGCAATCCAGACTGTCCCCGCGGAGGGATTCTGGATTGCTTCGCTGCGCTCGCAATGACGGGGGAGACACTGTAAAACGTGAATTATGGATCAATCTCCCCTGATTCTTCTCGCCGCGGGCGGCACCGGCGGCCACCTGTTTCCGGCCGAGGCGCTCGGCGTCGAGTTGATCCGGCGCGGCTTTCGCGTGCGTCTCGTCACCGATGACCGCGCGCTGCGCTACAGCGGGCTGTTCAGCAAGGACATGATCGACGTCGTCGCGAGCGAGACCGCGCGCGGCCGCAATCCGATCCAGCTCGCTTATGCCGGCCTCACGCTCGCCACCGGTACGCTGTCCGCTTACAGCCTGATCAAGCGATTGAAGCCCGCTGCCGTCGTCGGCTTCGGCGGCTATCCGACATTGCCGCCACTGGTTGCGGCAAAATTCGCCGGCGTGCCCGGCATCATCCACGACGCCAATGCGGTGCTCGGCCGCGCCAACCGTTTCCTGTCGAGTCGCGTCGAGGCCATCGCGACGTCGCTTCCGGGCGTGCTCGATCGCGATCCCGCGCTTGCGGCTAAGACCACCACGGTTGGCACGCCGATGCGGCCCGCGGTGCTCGCCGCGGCGGCGGTGCCCTATGCCGCACCTGAAGGGAACGGACCGTTGCGCCTGCTCGTCGTCGGCGGCAGCCAAGGGGCGCGCATCATGGCCGACATCGTGCCCGGCGCGATCGAGCGGCTCGAGCCCGCTTTGTGGGGCCGTCTCGTGCTGACCCAGCAGGTACGCGACGAGGATATGACCCGCGTGCGCGCGGTCTATGACAAGCTCAAGATCAAGGTAGAGCTCGCGCCGTTCTTCACCGATCTGCCGGCGCGGCTCGCCTCCAATCATTTGATCGTGTCGCGTTCCGGCGCCGGCACGGTGGCCGAGCTCGCCGCGATCGGGCGGCCCTCGATCCTGGTGCCGCTGCCGGGCTCGATCGACCAGGACCAGTTCGCCAATGCCGGCGTGCTGGCCAGGGTTGACGGCGCGATCCGCATCCCGCAGACCGAGTTCACCTCCGATCGGCTCGCCTCGGAGATCTCCGCCTTTGCCGCCGAGCCGGCGCGCCTCGCCGCCATGGCGGCCGCAGCCAAAGGGGCAGGCCGGCTCGATGCCGCCGAGCGGCTGGCCGATCTGGTGGTTAAGGTTGCGGGACTCTGACGCCTGTTCCGCCCCGGAATGGCCAAAAAAGCCCCTTGTCATGCCCCGCGAAAGCGGGGCATCCAGTACACGACGCAGCTGATTTGAATCTCAGGCGTCGCGGAATACTGGATCGTCCACCTTCGCGGACGATGACCCCAAGGAAACCACATGAGACTGCCGCGCGAGATCGGACCCATCCACTTCGTCGGGATCGGCGGAATCGGCATGAGCGGCATCGCCGAGGTGCTGGTCAATCTCGGCTATGCCGTGCAGGGTTCGGACGCCTCCGACAATTACAATCTCGACCGCCTGCGCAAGAAGGGCGCGAAGGTCTGCGTCGGCCACAAGGCCGAGAATGTCGACGGCGCCGAGGTCGTGGTGGTCTCTACCGCGATCAAGCGCGACAATCCGGAATTGATGGCGGCGCGCGAGCGGCGCATTCCCGTGGTGCGCCGCGCCGAGATGCTGGCCGAATTGATGCGGCTGAAGAGCTGCGTCGCGATTGCCGGCACGCATGGCAAGACCACGACCACCACGATGGTCGCGACCCTGCTCGACGCCGGCGGGCTCGATCCCACCGTGATCAACGGCGGCATCATCAACGCCTATGGCTCCAACGCGCGTCTAGGCGCCGGCGACTGGATGGTGGTGGAAGCCGACGAAAGCGACGGCACGTTCCTGAAGCTGCCGACCGATGTCGCAATCGTCACCAACGTCGATCCTGAACATCTCGACCACTTCAAGACATTCGACGCGGTGCAGGACGCGTTCCGCCATTTCGTCGAGAACCTGCCGTTCTACGGCTTTGCCGTGATGTGCATCGATCATCCCGTGGTGCAGACCCTCGTCGGCAAGATCGAGGATCGCCGTATCATCACCTACGGCCATAACCCGCAGGCCGACGTGCGACTGCTCGACCTGACGCCGATGGGTGGCGGGTCGAAATTCAAGGTCGCCTTCCGCGATCGCAAGACCGGCGCCGTGCACGAGATTCCTGATTTGATGCTGCCGATGCCGGGCCGCCACAACGCCTCCAACGCGACCGCCGCGATCGCGGTGGCGCGCGAGCTCGGCGTCTCCGACGATGCGATCCGCAAGGCGATCGCCGGCTTCGGCGGCGTCAAGCGCCGCTTCACCAAGACCGGCGAGTGGAACGGCGTCACCGTGATCGACGATTACGGCCATCATCCCGTCGAGATCGCAGCCGTGCTCAAGGCAGCGCGGGAATCCACCAACGGCAAGATCATCGCCGTGGTGCAGCCGCATCGCTACACCCGCCTGCAATCGCTGTTCGAGGAATTCTGCACCTGCTTCAACGATGCCGACGCCGTTGTCGTCGCCGATGTCTATGCCGCGGGCGAGACGCCGATCGACGGCATCGACCGCGATCATTTCGTCGCAGGTCTGCGTGCCCACGGCCATCGCGAGGTGATCCCGCTGCCGGCGGCGACGGAGCTTCCTGAAATCGTCAAGGGGCTGGCAAAGTCGGGTGATCTCGTCGTCTGTCTCGGCGCCGGCAACATCACGCAATGGGCCTATGCGTTGCCGGATCAATTGAAGGCGTTGGGGTAAGGCCGTGACCTTCCCCGACATCACCCCCTCACTCAAAGCCGCGATGCCGGATCTGCGCGGCCGGTTGCTGGCGAACCAATCGCTCGCCGAGCTCACCTGGTTTCGCGTCGGCGGTCCGGCGCAGGTGCTGTTCACGCCGGTGGATGAGGATGACCTTGCTTATTTCCTCGCGCATCTCGCCAGCGACATTCCGGTCTATGTCGTTGGTGTCGGCTCCAACCTGATCGTGCGCGATGGCGGCATTGCCGGTGTGGTGATCCGTCTTGCGCCGCGCGCCTTTGGTGAGGCCACCGCGAGCGGCGATACCGTCACCGCCGGTGCGGCCGCGCTCGACAAGCGCGTCGCGGAGGTCGCGGCCAGCGCCAATATCGGTGGGCTCGAATTCTTCTTCGGCATTCCCGGCACGATCGGCGGCGCGCTGCGGATGAATGCCGGCGCCAATGGCGGCGAGACCAAGGACGTGCTGATCGAGGCACGCGGCGTCGGGCGCGACGGCACCAGGTACATCTTCCCCAACGCCGACATGAAATTCGTCTACCGCAATAGCGGCGTCGATCCTTCCATCATCTTCACCTCCGCGCGTTTCCGCGGCGAGATCAGGGATGCAGAGGCGATCCGCGCGCGGATGGCGCAGGTGCAGAGCCACCGCGAGAGCGCGCAGCCGATCCGCGAAAAGACCGGCGGCTCGACCTTCAAGAATCCACCCGGCCACTCAGCCTGGAAGCTTGTGGATGCGGCCGGCTGTCGCGGCCTGCGGGTCGGCGGTGCCCAGGTCTCCGAGATGCACTGCAATTTTCTGATCAACACCGGCGATGCCACCGCGCACGACATCGAGACGCTCGGAGAGACCGTGCGCGAACGGGTAAAGGCAAGTTCCGGAATTGAGCTGCAGTGGGAAATCAAGCGGATTGGAATCCCTATTTAACGGTCATTCCGGGGCGCGCGGAGCGCGAACCCGGAATCTCGAGATTCCGGGTCTGGTGCTTGCGCACCATCCCGGAATGACGAAATGCGAGGAAACATGCGTATCACCATCCTCTTCGGCGGCTCCAACCGCGAACGTCTGGTTTCCGTGGCATCAGCCCAGGCGCTGCATCAGGCATTGCCCGAGGCCGATCTCTGGTTCTGGGACGTCGAGGACAAGGTGCATGTCGTGCAATCGAAGCAGCTGCTCGAGCATGGCCGTCCGTTCGAGGACGAGTTCAAGCCCGGCACGCGTGGCATTCCGCTTCCGCAGGCGCTCGACCAGGCCAGGGTGGAAGACCGTGTTCTCGTGCTGAGCCTGCACGGCGGAAGCGCCGAGAACGGCGAATTGCAGGTGATGTGCGAGACGCGCGGCGTGCCCTTCACCGGCTCCGGCTCCGCCTCCTCGCATCTTGCCTTCGACAAGATCGCGGCCAAGCGCTTTGCCGCGATCGGCGGCGTGACGCCGCCTGTGGGCATCGCGCTCGAGAACATCGACGACGCCTTCGCCGAATACGGCAAGCTGATCGCAAAGCCGGCGCGCGACGGCTCGAGCTATGGCCTGATCTTCGTCAACGCCAAGCAGGATCTCGTCGCCGTCCGCAACGCCGCCAAGCACGAAGAATATGTGATCGAGCCCTACATCGCGGGCATCGAGGCGACCTGCGGCGTGCTGGAGCGGCCGGATGGATCGATCATCTCGCTGCCGCCGATCGAGATCATTCCGGGCGAGGGCAGTTTCGACTACGCCGCAAAATATCTGCTGTCGACGACCCAGGAGATCTGCCCGGGCCGCTTCACGCCCGAAATCACCGCCGCGCTCAAAGAGCAGGCGATGCTGGCGCATCGGGCGATGTCCTGCACCGGCTATTCCCGCTCCGACTTCATCGTCTCGGAGAAGGGGCTGGTCTATCTCGAAACCAACACGCTGCCCGGGCTGACCAAGTCCTCGCTCTACCCCAAGGCGCTGAAAGCCGAGGGCATCGCATTCGTCGACTTCCTCCGCGGCCTGATCGAGCTCGCCGAGCGGCGGGTGCGGAAATAATTAGGATTGGTTAACGGCCGGACCGGCAAAAACGCCCAGTTTGGTGCCCAAAGCCGGTAAAATGCCGGACATCGTGGCGCAACTGCCTCACTTGCCTGGGCAAAAAGCATCCCGCGTTAACGAATTTTACCTTTTGTTTACCAGGACGTCCGAAGGTTAACGCTGGCGGCGCATATGGCGTTTTGGCTGCCGGCGCGTGAGCCGTTTCGGATTGTTCCCGATCGGTGAACGCTTGAAGGGGAGCGGCTTCTTCTGCCGAAGACCATCACCCGGCCCGGCACGTCCGAGACGTCATGTTCGCCAGGACCCGCGCAATGTCGTGGGCAAACTGTTGACGAGCTCGTGCAATGGATGGAGCAGGAAGCCTCACCCGATCGTTTATGAGATCGCTGAGGCCCCAAGCTGACCTGAAGGCGGCCGCTATCGGAGCGGTCGTGCTTTTGCGCGAGTGGGTGGAAGATAAACGCGCCGAGAAGCGCATCGCCCTCAAGAAGAAAACCAAGCCCAGGGTCGTCGTCGAGCGTGAGCCGCCGCCGCGCCTGGTGGCGCTGGTCGAGCGCTATCTGCCGCGCCGGGTCGGGATCACCATGACCGTGCTGCTGCTGATCGGCAGCTGCGGCCTCGGCATCGTCAAGGGCGGCCATCTCCAGGATTTCGTCACCGCGGTCAGCGATGCGCGCAACGCCATGGCCAATTCGGCCGGCTTCCGCATCACCTCGGTCGTGATCAACGGCCGCAAGCAGCTGAGCCAGGACGAGATCCTCGCGATCGGCGGCGTCAGCGGCCGTTCCTCGCTGCTGTTCCTCGATGCCGACGACGTCCGCGACAAGCTCAAGGCCAATCCCTGGATCGCGGATGCGACCGTGCTGAAGCTCTATCCGGGCCAGCTGTTGATCGAGATCACCGAGCGCAAGGCGTTCGCGCTGTGGCAAGAGGCCGGCCGGCTCTCCGTCATCGCCGACGACGGCGCGCTGCTCGAGCCCTATGTCTCGCGCCGGTTCCTGTCGTTGCCGCTCGTGGTCGGCAAGGGCGCCGACACCCAGGCACGCGACTTCCTGGCGCTGCTGGCGCGCTACCCGCAGGTGAATTCGGTGACCAAGGCCGCGATCTATGTCGGTGAGCGGCGCTGGAACCTGAGGCTGAAGGACGGCCTCGACGTCCGCCTGCCGGAGCAGGACGTCGGCAACGCACTTGCCGCGCTCTCCAAGCTCGACAAGGACGAGCGCCTGTTCTCGAAGGACATCGTCGCGATCGACATGCGCCTGCCTGACCGTCTGGTGGTGCAGCTGTCCGACGACGCCGCCAAGGCGCGCGAGGATCTGTTCAAGGACAAGAAGAAAAAGAAGGCCGGGGACGCCGCATGACCGGTCTTGATCGCACCCAGACGCCGAAGACGCGCCCGATGCCGCACAAGCGCGGGGGCCTCGTTGCCTGCCTCGACATCGGCACCAGCAAGATCGCCTGCATGATCGCGCGGCTGAAACCGTCGGCGCCGAGCGAAGCCCTGCAAGGCCGCACCCATGCGGTGGAACTGATCGGCTACAGCCAGATCCAGTCGCGCGGCATGAAGGCCGGCGCGGTGATCGATCTCGCCGAATGCGAGCAGTCGGTGCGCCAGGCCGTCGGGCTTGCCGAGAAAATGGCCAAGGTGCGGGTCGAGTCCGTGCTGCTGTCCGTCTCCGGCGGCAGGCTTTCCGGCCAGCTCGTCGAAGCTGCAGCCGATATCCGCGGCGGCGCGGTGACGCCGGCCGATGTCAGCCGCGTCACCTCCACCGGCATGCGCCACGCCACCGGCGAGGGCCGCACCGTGCTGCATGCGCTGCCGGTCGGCTACACGCTCGACGGTGTCAAGGGCATCCGCGATCCCCGCGGCATGGTCGCGCATCAATTCGGCGTCGACATGAATGTCGTCACCTGCGATGCCACCGTGGCGCGGAATCTGATGCTGGCGGTGGAACGCTGCCACATCAATGTCGAAGCCATGGCAGCGAGCCCCTATGTGGCCGGCCTGTCGGTGCTGACCGACGACGAGGCCGATCTCGGCGCCGCCGTGATCGAGATGGGCGCGGGCACCACCACGATCGCGGTCTATTCCGGCGGCCGCTTCGTGCACGCGGCCGGATTTGCGGTCGGCGGGCAACACATCACGATGGATCTTGCGCGCGGACTCTCGGCGACCATTGCCGATGCCGAGCGAATCAAGACGTTATACGGCACCGTCATCACCGGCGGATCGGACTCGCGTGAGCTGATGTCTGTACCGACGGCCGGTGACGACCAGGATCTGCCGCAGATCGTTTCGCGCGCCACTATCGCCAACATCGTCAAGCATCGTGCCGAGGAAGTCTTCGAAATGGTTCGGGACAAGCTGAAGGATTCGCCCTTCGCGGCAGAGCCCAAGGGCCGTGTCGTGCTCTCGGGCGGCGCCTCGCAGCTGACCGGCCTCGTCGAGCTTGGAACGCAAATTCTCGGCCGGCCCGTGCGGGTCGGACGTCCGCTCGGTTTTGGCCGGCTGCCCAACGAGGCGAAGAACGCCGCGTTCGCGGTGCCGGCCGGACTTCTCGTCTACCCGCAATATGTTCACCTCGAACATGTCGAACCGCGGCATACGCGGCAGCAGGTCAAGACAGGGACCGGCGGCTATTTCGGAAAGGTCGGACGATGGCTACGCGAGGGCTTTTGATGACCGCTTTCCGCAAATGTCTGATTTCACCAACTCCCGCGGCCGCAGGCCGGGGCGAACCCACGCGCGCGTGATCGAGAGGCAAACATGACCATCAGCATCAACGTTCCTGATATTCACGAGTTGAAGCCCCGCATCACCGTGTTCGGCGTCGGCGGCGCCGGCGGCAACGCCGTCAACAACATGATCACGGCGGGCCTTCAGGGCGTCGATTTCGTGGTCGCCAACACCGACGCGCAGGCGCTGACGATGTCGAAGGCGCAGCGCATCGTGCAGATGGGCACGGCGGTAACGCAAGGGCTCGGCGCGGGTTCGCAGCCGAACGTCGGCGCTGCGGCTGCTGAAGAAGTGATCGACGAGCTGCGTGATCATCTGTCGGGCGCCAACATGGTGTTCGTCACTGCCGGCATGGGCGGCGGCACCGGCACCGGCGCTGCCCCCGTCATTGCCAAGACCGCCCGCGACATGGGCATCCTCACCGTCGGCGTCGTCACCAAGCCGTTCCACTTCGAGGGCGGCCGCCGCATGCGCACCGCCGAGGCCGGCATTGCCGAGCTGCACAAGGTGGTCGACACGCTGCTGATCATCCCGAACCAGAACCTGTTCCGGGTTGCCAACGAGAAGACCACCTTCGCCGACGCCTTCGCGATGGCGGACCAGGTGCTCTATTCGGGCGTCGCCTGCATCACCGACCTGATGGTCAAGGAAGGCCTGATCAACCTCGACTTCGCCGACGTGAGAGCGGTGATGAGGGAAATGGGCAAGGCGATGATGGGCACGGGCGAGGCCTCCGGCGACAAGCGCGCGCTGACCGCCGCGGAAGCTGCGATCGCCAACCCGCTGATCGACGATTCCTCGATGAAGGGTGCCAAGGGCCTGCTGATCTCGATCACCGGCGGCAAGGACCTCACCCTGTTCGAGGTCGACGAAGCCGCGACCCGCATCCGCGAGGAAGTCGACCAGGACGCCAACATCATCGTGGGCGCCACCTTCGACGAAGCGCTCGACGGCCTGATCCGCGTCTCGGTCGTTGCCACCGGCATCGAGCAGGCCGCGATCGCCCGCAACAGCCAGGCGACCTCCGCTCCGGTCGCGAACGCCGCGCCGCAGCAGCTGCAGCAGGCCCCCGCGGCTCCCGCTGCTGTTGCCGAGAGCCGTCTTGCCGATCTCACCGCGCGCCTTCGCGCCGACAATCAGCGCCTGGCCGAGCGTGCCCAGAAGATGGAAGCGCAGATCCCGGCCGCCGCCCCGGTTGCGGCCGCGCCCGCCGCCGCCCGTCCCAATGTCGAGCGTGCGGCGCTCGCCGCCATCGCAGCGGCCGTTTCCGAAGTCCCGCCCGCGCCGCAGACCTATGGCGACGTCACCGTGCGTCCGATCGCGCAGAAGCCCACGCTGTTTCCGGAACCCGAGCAGGCCCCGCTTGCCATCCAGGAGCCGATGACGCCGGAAACCTTCATCCCGCCGCAGGCCGAGCGTGCGCCGCCTCGCGCGCCCCGGATGCCGCGCCTCGACGAGCTGCCGATGCCGGCCCAGGCCGAGCTGCGTCAGGCCCGTGGCGAGGTGGAAGAAGAGACGCCCCAGAAGACCCGCCTGTCGCTGCTCCAGCGACTCGCCAATGTCGGCCTCGGCCGTCGCGACGAGGAGACCGAGGCCCCGATCGCCGCCCGCACTGCTGGTCCCGCGATGCCGGCGCTGCCCGAGCGCAAGCCGCAGCGGTCGGTGGCGCAGCAAATCGCCGCCAACGAGCCGGTCTCGGAGTACGCCCGCCGGCCCGCGCCGCAGGGTCTCGACGCCCATGGCCGCCCGGCACCTGTTGCGCCGGCGCCACAGGGAGACGACCATCTTGATATCCCGGCCTTCCTGCGGCGGCAGGCAACCTGAGAATTGTTACAATAAGGCAGACGCAAAAAGGCCCCGGCGGGAAGCTTGCCGGGGCCTTTCCTTTTTCCCAATGCAGGTCCGGATTTCATCTTCAAGCAACTGATTTTAAATCATTAATTACCTGTTGGGTGTTTCAGTAAAGCTGCTCGTAACGCCCCCAAACCGAGGTGCAATTTGGTTAAGCCTTGGCGCGAATACGGCGGGTTTGGGGTAACAATCGGTAAAAAAGCGTGAGTTGGCGCTGTTTAGGGCAGTGACTATGGTTTGGCGTGACTTGGGGATACGGAGATTCGAACGGTCGATCTCGGTCGATCAATCAGATCTCGTATAAGTCGCAATGGGTCGTAGTGGGGCGGTTCCTGATGAAGTTTAGCCGGCAAACAACGCTTCGTGCGCAAGCCACCGTGGCCGGCGTCGGCGTTCATTCCGGTCTTCCGGTTACCCTCACGCTTGGACCTGCACCTGTGGACGCAGGTCTTATTTTTGTCCGTACCGGCCTTGAGGGAAGTGACCGCGAGATTCAGGCGACTGCCGATCAGGTGGTGGCAACCGATTTCGCGACGGTGCTCGGTGATCGCACTGGTCCGCTGATCTCCACGGCCGAGCATGTGCTTGCTGCGCTGCGGGGTATGGGTGTCGACAACGCCATCATCGAAGTCGATGGTCCCGAAGTGCCGATCATGGACGGCAGCGCTGCGGCCTTCATCGCAGCAATTGATCAGGCTGGCATCGTGACCCAGCCGGCCCAGCGCCGCTTCATCCAGGTTTTGAAGCCTGTCTCGGTCAAGATGGGCGACTCCTTCGGTGAGCTCCGGCCCTATGCCAACGGCTTCCGTGCCGAGGTCGAAATCGACTTCACCAATCCCGTCATCGGCCAGCAGAGCTATGGCTTCGACCTGAGCCCTGAGCGCTTTCGCCGCGAAGTCGGCCGCGCCCGGACCTTCGGTCTGATGGGCGATGTTGCCAAGCTCTGGGGCGCTGGCTACGCGCTCGGTGCCTCCTTCGAGAATACCGTCGTGTTTGACGAGGAGCGGCTGCTCAACACCGAGGGCCTGCGCTACGCCGACGAATGCGCCCGCCACAAGGTGCTGGATGCGATCGGCGATCTTGCGTTGGCTGGCCTGCCGCTGCTCGGCGCCTATCGCTCGGTGCGTGGCGGCCACAAGCTGAACCACGCCGTCCTGACCGCGCTGCTCGCCGACCGCACCGCATGGCGGGTGGTCGAGGGTGAGGCAGCTCGCCGCACCAGCCGGCCCGTGGTCGAGGTTGGCAGCGGTATCGTCGGCGGCCGGATCGCCGCGGCCTACGGGCCGGACGTGTCCTGAAGGGCAGTTCCCGCAGGCGGACAAGCCCTGCGGCAGGCAGCCAAGCCTGCGGCAGGCAGCCAAGCCTGCGGCAGGCAGCCAAGCGGCGATTTCTCCGGGAAACTCCTGGTAACCATGATCGACTAGGATTGCGGCGTTTTCGCCTTAATCCGGGCGGAATGCCTGCCTATCCGATGGGTTAACGATCGTTTTCCGGTCACACCGACGTGGTCGCATGGCAGGCACCACGACACATTTCGCGCCCATGACGGGGATCATGGGCTGGCGGGCACCGCACCAAAGGGCGTCAGGTCTTAAATTCATGTCGGCACAGCGTATGACGCGCGGATTTCTCTTGGTCTCACCGCGAGCCCGTGGGCTGCTTCAAGCCGCTGCTCTCTTCCTGTTCGCATTGCCGCTGGCCGGTTGCGGCACCGGCGCGCTCTGGGACAAGTTCCTCAACAAGGACGACACCTTCGTCGAGGAGCCTGCCGACAAGATCTACAATGAGGGCTTGTACCTCATGAACGAAAAGAAGGACATGAAGGCGGCGAACAAGAAGTTCGAGGAGGTCGACCGCCAACATCCTTATTCCGACTGGGCTCGCAAATCGCTGCTGATGTCGGCCTATGCGTCCTACCAGGGCGGCGACTATGACAGCTGCATCGGCGCTGCGACCCGCTACATCACCCTGCATCCCGGCAGCCCGGACGCCGCCTACGCGCAATATCTGATCGCCGCCTCGCATTACGACCAGATCCCGGACATCAACCGCGACCAGGGCCGCACCGAGAAGGCGATCGCCTCGCTGGAAGAGGTGGTGCGCAAATATCCGAACTCCGAATATGCGACCTCCGCCAAGGCCAAGATCGAGGGCGCGCGCGACCAGCTCGCCGGCAAGGAAATGGCGGTCGGCCGCTACTATATGCAGAAGCGCGACTACACGGCCGCGATCAACCGCTACAAGGCCGTGGTGACGCAATATCAGACCACCCGGCACGTCGAGGAGGCGCTCTACCGCCTCACCGAGGCCTATATGTCGATCGGAATCGTCGGCGAGGCCCAGACGGCAGCGGCCGTGCTCGGCCACAATTTTCCTGACAGCCGCTGGTACAAGGACGCCTATAATCTTGTAAAATCCGGCGGTCTCGAGCCGAGCGAGAATCAGGGGTCCTGGATCAGCCAGACCTTCAAGAAGATTGGCCTTTAAGTCTCGGCTAGGAAATCTGGTTCCATGCTGGCGCGTCTGTCGATCCGTGACATCGTCCTGATCGAACGGCTCGATATCGAATTCGCCACCGGACTTGCGGTTTTGACCGGCGAGACCGGGGCGGGCAAATCCATCCTGCTCGATGCCTTCGCGTTGGCCCTCGGCGGCCGCGGTGACGCGGGTCTTGTGCGCCATGGTGCGGAGCAGGGGCAGGTGACCGCCGTCTTCGATATCCCGAAGCATCATCCCGCAACGAAGATCCTGGCCGAGAACGGGCTCGAAGATACCGGCGAAATGATCTTGCGCCGGGTCCAGCTCGCCGACGGCCGCACCCGCGCCTTCATCAACGACCAGGCGATCAGCGTGCAGACGCTGAAGGCGGTCGGCGCCGCTCTGGTCGAAATCCACGGCCAGCATGATGAACGGGCGCTGGTCGACGCCGCCACCCATCGCAGCCTGCTCGATGCCTTTGCCGGCCTCGAAAGGGACGTAGCTACCGTCGAAGCGCTCTGGGATGCGCGCCGGACTGCCAACACCGAGCTGGAAGAGCATCGCGCCAGCATGGAGCGCGCCGCGCGCGAAGCCGACTATCTGCGCCATGCCTCGGACGAGCTGAAGCAGCTCGCGCCCAAGGACGGCGAGGAGACCTCGCTCGCTCATCGCCGCACCACCATGATGCAGGGCGAGAAGATCGCCTCCGATCTGCGCGAGGCGCAGGAGGTCGTCGGCGGCCACAACTCGCCGGTCGCGGCGCTGTCGGCTGCGGTGCGCCGGCTGGAGCGTCGCGGCGTCAATTCGCCGGCGCTGGTCGAGCCTGCTGTGAAGGCGATCGACATCGCGATCAATGCACTGGAGGAGGCCGACCAGCATCTCCTGGCCGCCCTCGCCGCAACCGATTTCGACCCGGCCGAGCTCGAACGCATCGAGGAGCGGTTGTTCGCTCTGCGCGCAGCCTCGCGCAAATATTCGACGCCGGTCGATGGCCTCGCCGCGCTCGCCGCCAAATACGCTGCCGATGTCGTGCTGATCGATGCCGGCGCCTCGCGCCTGAAGAAGCTGGAGCAGGCCGCGATCGAGGCCGACGCACGCTATGCTGCCGCTGCGAAAAAGCTCTCCGCGGGCAGGCAGAAATCGGCCGAGAAGCTCAACAAGGCGGTCAACGCCGAGCTCGCGCCGCTCAAGCTCGAACGCGCCAAATTCATCACCCAGGTCACGACGGACGAGGCCGCGCCGGGGCCGCAAGGCTTCGATCGCGTCGAGTTCTGGGTGCAGACCAATCCGGGCACCAAGCCGGGGCCGATGATGAAGGTCGCCTCCGGCGGCGAGCTCTCGCGCTTCCTGCTGGCGCTCAAGGTCGTGCTGTCCGACCGCGGCTCGGCACCGACCCTCGTGTTCGACGAGATCGACACCGGCGTCGGCGGCGCGGTCGCGGATGCGATCGGCGCGCGGCTGGCACGGCTCGCCGGCAAGGTTCAGGTGATGGCCGTGACCCACGCCCCGCAGGTCGCAGCCCGCGCCGACCAGCACCTGCTGATCTCCAAGGACGCGCTCGACAAGGGCAAGCGCGTCGCCACCCGCGTCAATGCGCTCGCCGCCGACCACCGCCGCGAGGAAATCGCCCGCATGCTCGCCGGCGCCGAGATCACGGCCGAGGCGCGGGCCGCCGCGGAGCGGCTGCTGAAGGCGGCGACGGCTTAGACCTCCACCGTCATTCCGGGGCGATGCGCAGCATCGAACCCGGAATCTCGAGATTCCGGGTTCGGCTCTTCGAGCCGCCCCGGAATGACGTCTCATTTGCAGATCGATTCGTAGAGATCATTCCAGTTCGGATTGTCCTTCTCGATAAGTTGGGTTTTCCAAACTCTCTTCCACTTCTTGAGTTCTTTCTCGCGCGATATTGCGGAGATTGGATCATCATAGGTCTCGAACCAAACTAGCTGCGTGATGTTGTATTTTCTTCGTGAAGCCTGGCACGGCCTTGATTCGATGCTCGTAGACGCGGCGTACAAGGTCATTGGTAACGCCGACATAGATTGCTCCGTCCCGCCGGCTTGCTAGGATATAGACGTAGTACGCCATGATTTCCGAGCCCATCCCAACAGTCATTCCGGGGCGCACGAAGTGCGAACCCGGAATCTCGAGGTTCCGGGTCTGGTCCTTCGGACCATCCCGGAACGACGAGCCACAACCTTAAGTAATAATGGCCAGAGCAGCAAAATCCAAACCGCTTCGTGACGTCGCCGATCTCACCAAGGCGCAGGCCAAGGTCGAGCATATGCGGCTGTCGCTCGAGATCGAGGGGCACAACGAGCGCTATTATCAAGAGGACGCGCCCACCGTTACCGACGCCGAGTACGATGCCCTGCGTCAGCGCCTCAATGCGATCGAAAAGCGCTTTCCGGAATTCGTCAGTGCGGAGTCACCGTCGCAAAAGGTCGGCGCGGCGCCGTCAGGGCGCTTCAGGAAGGTGCAGCATTCCGTTCCGATGCTGTCGCTCGACAACGCGTTTGCCGAGGAGGACGTCCGCGACTTCGTTGGCCGCATCGTGCGCTTCCTCAAGCTCGACGACGACAAGATCAATTTTTCGGCCGAGCCCAAGATTGACGGCCTGTCGATGTCGCTGCGCTACGAGGGCGGCGAGCTCGTCACGGCGGCGACGCGCGGCGACGGCGCGGTCGGCGAGGACGTCACCGCCAATATCCGCACGCTCGAGGACGTGCCGCAGAAGCTGAAGGGCCGCAACATCCCTGATATCTGCGAGGTGCGCGGCGAGGTCTACATGACCAAGAAGGCCTTCCTCGCGCTCAATGAGCGGCAGAAGGCGGCGGGCGACACCATCTTCGCCAACCCGCGCAATTCGGCCGCCGGCTCATTGCGGCAGAAGGATCCTGGTATCACCGCCTCGCGTCCCCTCGGCTTCTTCGCCTACGCCTGGGGCGAGATGAGCGCGATGCCGGAGCAGACGCAGACCGGCATGATCCACTGGTTCGAGCGCTGCGGCTTCAAGACCAATCCGCTGACAAAACTCTGTCACTCCGTCGAGGAACTGATCGCGTTCCACCAGAGCATCGAGGAGCAGCGCGCCGAACTCGACTACGACATCGACGGCGTCGTCTACAAGGTCGATCGCATCGACTGGCAGGAGCGGCTCGGTTTCGTCTCGCGCACGCCGCGCTGGGGTATCGCACATAAATTCCCGGCGGAGCGAGCCATGACCGTGCTGCGCGACATCGAGATCCAGGTCGGCCGCACCGGCTCGTTCACGCCGGTCGGCAAGCTCGAGCCGGTCGGTGTCGGCGGCGTGATCGTGCAGAACGTCACCCTGCACAACGAGGACTACATCAAGGGCATCGGCAACAAGGGCGAGGTGCTGCGCGAGGGGCGCGACATCAGGATCGGCGATACCGTCGTGATCCAGCGCGCCGGCGACGTGATCCCGCAGGTCGTCGACGTCGTGCTCGACAAGCGGCCGAAGGGTGCGAAGGAATTCGCTTTCCCGAAGAAGTGCCCGTGCCCGCTGCATACCGACGTCGTGCGCGAGGAGACCGCGACCGGCGAAGAGGGTTCGCGCGCGCGGTGCACCGGCGAGTTTGCCTGCCCCTATCAGAAGATCGAGCACCTCAAGCTGTTCGTGTCGCGGCGCGCCTTCGATATCGACGGCCTCGGCGAGAAGCAGCTCCAGTATTTCTTCGATGAGGGCTGGGTGAAGGAGCCCGCCGACATCTTCACGCTGGAGAAGCGCAACTCCAGGCTCAAGCTCGAGGAGGTCGAGGGCTACGGCGCGACCTCGGTGCGCAATCTGTTCAGTGCCATCGAGAGCCGGCGCAGAATTGCGCTGGAGCGCTTCATCTATGCGCTCGGCATGCGCCATGTCGGCGAAACCACCGCGCTCGCGCTGGCGCGTGGCTACGGCTCCTGGGATGCCTTCCACGACGCCTGCCTCAAGGTCGCCAAGGGCGACGAGGAGGCGATGGCGGAGATGGATGCGCTCGACCAGATCGGCGATACCGTGATCAAGAGCATCGCCGATTATTTCGGCGAGAGCCACAACCGCGGCATCGTCGAGCGGCTGACCAAGGAGGTCGAGATCGTCGACGCCGAACAGCCGAAGAGCAACTCGGCGGTCGCCGGCAAGACGGTGGTGTTCACGGGCTCGCTGGAGAAGATGACGCGGGATGAGGCCAAGGCCACCGCGGAGCGGCTTGGTGCCAAGGTCTCGGGCTCGGTGTCGAAGAAGACGGATCTCGTCGTCGCCGGCCCCGGTGCCGGCTCGAAACTCGCGGACGCCAACAAGCATGGTGTCAAGGTGCTCACCGAGGATGAGTGGTTGGCGCTGATCGGGGAGTGAGCTCTCACCCCGTCATTGCGAGGAGCTCTTGCGACGAAGCAATCCAGACTGCCGCCGCGGAGACATTCTGGATTGCTTCGCTGCGCTCGCAATGACGGCGGAGGCGGCTTGCCGCTCCTCACATCATCCCGCTCTCTTCCTCCTCCGCCTGTTCGATCAATTCCTCGCTCACCATGACCTCCCGGCGCGGCACGACGAAGATCATCATGCAGGCGCAGAGCAGCGAGATCGCGAGCACGGCCGAGGTCAGCGGCAGGGTCGTTGCGGAATGGCCGCCGAGATAGGCGCCGAATTGCGACATCAGCGCGCCGATACCCTGCTGGAGAAAGCCCATGGCGCCCGACGCGGTGCCGGCGGCTTCGGGGCGGACGCTGATGGCGCCCGCAGCAGAGTTCGCCATCACGAAGGCGTTGCCGACCATCACGATCATCTGCGTGCCGAACAGCCAGCTCGGAGCTTCGTTCCAGCCGGTCAAACTCCAGAGCAGATTCAGCAGGCTGCCACAGAGTTGCAGGGCCAGCCCAAACCAGATCAGCTTCTCCAGCGAGTGCCGCGGCGCAAAGCGCACGCAGAGCAGATTGCCGACGAGATACGCAAAGCCTGTTGTGGCGAACCACGCGCCGTATTCGGCACTGGTCCGGCCCATCTGCGTCACGACGATGTAGGGTCCGCCGCCGGCGAAGGTGAAGATGATCTGCGAGGCCAGCACCTGGCACATCACATAGCCGATGAAGGCGCGGCTCTTGATCAGGCCGCCGACGTCGCTGCGAAAGCCGCCGCTGCCGACTGCGCGGTCGCGGCGCGTTTCGGGCAGTGCGATTGCGATGCCGATTGCGACGGCAACCGCGCCGAAGGTGACGGCGTAGAAGATCGCGCGCCAGCCGAATGCGGTCTCGATCAGGCCGCCTGTCAGCGGCGAAACCATTTGTCCGATCATCAGGGCGGCAACCACGAGGCTGATCATCGAGGCGACACGGTCGCGTTCGTAGATGTCGCGGATGATGGCGCGGCTGATCACCATGCCGGAGGCGCCGCCAAGCGCCTGGAAGAAGCGCGCCGCGATCAGTTGCGGCAGGTCTTGCGCGAAGATGCAGGCGATGCTCGCCGCGACCATCAGCGCAAGGCCGCCAAGCAGAACCGGACGCCGGCCGAATCTGTCCGACAGCGGCCCCATGGTGAGCTGCGATAGCGCGATGCCGACCATGTAGAGCGATACCGTCATCTGCGCGATCGAGATGTCCCGCCCGAAATTCGTCGCCAGCACGGGCAGCGCCGGGACCAGGATGTAGAGCGAGATCGGCGCGATGCCGGTCATGACGACCAGCAGCAGCAACACCACGCGCGAGGTCGCGATGTTGGTTGCCGCTCCCGGCGGTTGGCTGATCATACCGTGCATGGATCGACACTAGCCGCATCGCTGCGGCCGCGAACATGGTCGTTTCGGTATGCGGCTATGCGCGATGCTGGAGCGTTGCGCCAGTTGCGTGGCGCTATGCGCGCATCGTCTAGGCCGTCAGCTCCGCTGTGGCCTGATCCAGCCACGCCCTGGTCGCCTCGTCCAGTGCCGGCCCCACTTCAGCACGGACGCGGGCGTGGTAGGCGTTGAGCCAGGCCAGCTCGTCCTTGCTCAGCATCGCTGTGTCAATGAGCCGGCGATCGATCGGCGCCAAGGTCAGCGTCTCGAACGCGTTCATCGCTTTCTCGGCGCCCTTGATGTCGGCCGCGACCACCAGCTCGAGATTCTCGATGCGGATGCCGAAGGCGTCGGTCTTGTAATAGCCTGGTTCGTTGGAGAGGATCATGCCGCGCTTCAGCGCCGTGGTGCCGAGTTTCGAGATCCGCGCCGGGCCTTCATGCACGCTGAGATAACTGCCGACGCCATGGCCGGTGCCGTGCTCGAAATCGATTCCGGCGGCCCACAGATATTGCCGCGCCAGCGTGTCGAGCTGCGCGCCCGTGGTGCCGTCGGGGAAGACCGCGCGCGCGATCGCGATATGGCCGCGCAGCACGCGGGTGAAGCGGTCGCGCATCTCGTCGGTCGGCTCGCCGATCGCCATGGTGCGGGTCACGTCGGTGGTGCCGTCTTCATATTGCGCGCCGGAATCGATCAACAGGAGATCGCCCGGCACGATGCGCCGGTTGCTCTTGCGGGTGACGCGGTAATGCACGATGGCGCCGTTCGGCCCCGTTCCCGAGATGGTCGGGAACGACACGTCCTTCAACGCACCGGTGTCGCGGCGAAAGGTCTCCAGCGCCTCGACGGCGTCGATCTCGGTGAGCTTGCCGCTTCCTGCCTCGCGATCGATGAACGCCAGGAAGCGCGCCAGCGCGATGGCATCGCGCCGGTGCGCCGTCTGCGTCCCCTTGATCTCGGTGGCGTTCTTCACCGCCTTCAGCAGCGCGATCGGATCGCTGCCGCGCAGCGGCTTGCCGCCGCCCTCCGTGATCAACCGGCTCAGCGCCTCGGCCGCGGTAGCGCCATCGAGGGCGATCGCCGCGCCGCTTTTGGCCAGCGCCATCAGCGTCGGCGTCAGCGCGTCGGGCTCGCGCACGTCGGCCGATTGCTCGAGATGGTCGCGCGTCAGATTGGAGAGCTTGCGGTGGTCGATGAATACGGTGGGACGGCCGACCTTGGGCACCAGCGCGTAGGACAGCGGCAGCGGCGTATGCGCGACATCGGCGCCGCGGATGTTGAAGGTCCAGGCGACAGCATGGCTGTCCGACAGCACCAGCGCCTCGGCACCGAGCTTCTCGATCTCGCTCTTGATCTGCGCCACCTTCTCGGCCTCGGCGACCCCCGCATATTGCAGGCCGTGGATCGCGACCGGTGCGATCGGCTGATGTGGCCGGTCCTGCCAGACTGCGTCGACCGGGTTGCTGTCGACCGCCACCAGTTCGGCGCCGGCCTTGGTGCAGGCGGCGGAAAGGCGTTCGACTGCCGAAAAAGTGTGCAGCCACGGATCAAATCCTAGGCGATCGCCCGATTTGAGATGCGCCGAGATCCAGCTCTCCGGCGGCGGATCGATCAGCGATTCCACCGCCCATGCCTTGGGGTCGACCTGCTTGGCGGCCTGGATGGTGTAGCGGCCGTCGACGAAGACAGCGGCTTCCTGGGCCAGCACCACGGCAAGTCCCGCCGAGCCGGTGAAGCCGGTGAGCCAGGCGAGCCGCTCTTCGGAGGGCGCCACATATTCATTCTGCTGCTGATCGGCGCGCGGAACGACGAAGCCGGTCAGCTTGCGGCGGGCGAGTTCTTCACGGAGCGCAGCCAGACGCGCCGTCAATGCGACGCCGGCCTCGGGCTCCTCGAATGTCTGGAAGTGTGCTTCGAACATGGCTCAGTTTAGGATCATGAGGATCAGTCCGCAATGTAGACGCAATTACCCTTTCATCTGGCATGGACTGTGCTTGAAAATGTTCCATTCGAATTGAGTGGAGTAATGGATGCGGCAGTTGCGCTTCGTCCGGATAACAGGGAAGTTCGAGCAAGTGGTTCATCTCAACGGCGAGGGGACACACGATGCCAGCGTTTACCTTTGAGAAGATTTCGCCGCCGGTGCGCCGCGCGCCGGCTGCAACGACACCGAAGAAGCCGCGCGGCCTCATCAGCCAGATGATCGAGCGTTTCGCCGAACGTCGTGCGAGGCAGGCGTTGCGCGCTTCGGCGCGTGGTGACGAGAAGCCGATCAAGTAGCCACATCGACGGTGCCGTAGGGTGGGCAAAGGCGCAAAGCACCGTGCCCACGATATCTATCTCCTGTTCACGGACGAAAGCGGTGGGCACGGTACGCTTTGCCCATCCTGCGGCAGCTCGCTCAATCCATCTTCCGCAACAGCAGACTGCTCCACCCCGCAATCCGCAGATGCCGCAGCGGCACCAGGCCGCGCGCGCGGTAGGCGGCGATCACGGCGGGGGCCTGGTGGGTCAACAGGCCGGAGAGGATGACGCGAGCGCCGGGCGCAAGATGCCGGGCCATCGGGCCCGCCAATTGCCGCAGCGGATTGGCCAGGATGTTGGCCAGCACCAGGTCGAACGGGCCGCTTTTGGCAAAGTCCGGCGCGGCAAAGCCGGTGGCGCGGATCACCCGCACATATTGACCTGTTTCGTTCAGGGCGGCGTTCTCGGCTGCAACCCGCACCGAGGGCGGGTCGATGTCCGAGGCCAGCACCGCGCGATGCAGCGCCTTGGCCGCGGCGATGCCCAACACGCCGGTCCCGGTGCCGAGATCGAGCACGCGCTTCGGCTGCGCGCGCTTCAGGACATGGTCAAGCAGAAGTAAACAGCCACGCGTGGTGCCATGGTGTCCGGTGCCGAAGGCGAGGGCCGCCTCGATCTCGATGGCGAGCTTGTTTGGCGCCACGCGGTCGCGGTCGTGGCTGCCATGGACGACGAAGCGTCCGGCCGGCACCGGCACGAGGTCCTCCAGGCTGGCCTTGACCCAGTCCTTGGCTTCGACCGTGTCGAATGCAAGCGTCGCGGCGATGTCATTTCCTGCTGAAGTTGCAACGAGTTCACGGAGCAGTTCGTGATTGGGCGACTCTGCAAAATGCAGCGTGACATCCCATTGCCCATCCGGTCGTTCGAAAGCGGCGACCGCAGCATCGCCCTCGAAAAAGACTTCCGTCAGCACGTCGACGACACGCCTGGCAGCAGCCTCGTTGCCGATGGAAAAGCTGGCGCGATGGGTGGGAGAAGGCTGCATGCTCAGGGTTCCATTGGATTCAATTTGGAGAACTTTTGTTCCCAATTTTCCTCATAACTTGCGGTTCCCGGGTTAACCGAACTGTAGGTTGTGCTCCGTAGATTCCCCGACGTTCCAACCAACACCGCTCGGAATGAAAAACGGAGGCGAGTCTTGAAGCACATGATTTTGAAGTTCTGGTCCGATGAATCCGGCGCGACTGCGATCGAATACGGCCTGATCGCGGCCGGCATCGCGTTGGCCATCATCACCGTGGTGAACAGCCTGGGTACCACGATGAACGACAAGTTCGGTTCGATTAGCACCTCCTTGAAGTGATTTCTGCCTCCCATTTCCCAGCGGGGCCATTTTCTTCATAGACGGCTTTTTTCGACGACCGCCTGCTAGGGAGTTGCCCCCTGGTGGGCGATGTCGTTTTGGGAGCGAGCGAGGCTGACATCGCCGCCTGTGCCCACAGGTTGTCCAATCGCGATCGTGAAGTCTTCCACCGGCTTGTCCGCGGTCTATCCAGCCCCTTCTCCACAGCTTGATCCCTCGATGTACCTGGCGGTCACGTGAGGATCCCACCGCTTCACCACAGCCCTGCCAACAGGTCTGTCCACAGCCCATCCACAGACCTATCCACGGCCTGCGAACAGGCTGCGGTGATCGCGCAGGATCGCCTGCGCCGCGTTGTGGCCGGGGGCGCCGGTGACGCCGCCGCCGGGATGGGCCCCTGAGCCGCAATGGTAGAGGCCCTTCAGGGGCCCGCGATAATCGGCATGACCCAGCATTGGCCGCGCCGAGAACAGCTGGTTCAGCGTCAGCGCGCCATGGAAGATGTCGCCCCCTAGCAGGCCGAATTGTCGCTCGAGATCCAGCGGGGAGAGGATCTGGCGGCCGAGCACGCTTGCCGCAAAGCCCGGCGCGTAACTGTCCACCGTCGCGATCATGAGATCGGCGACCTCCTCGCGATGATCATCCCAGGATCTGCCGTCGGGCAGGTCCGGCGCGACGTGTTGGCAGAACAGGCTGGCGACATGCTTGCCCGCCGGCGCGAGCGTGTCGTCGAGCGTCGAGGGGATCAGCATCTCGACGATCGGCTGTTTGCTCCAGCCCTGCACCCGCGCGTCGAGCCAGGCGCGGTCCATGTAGGCCAGGCTTGGTGCCACGATGATGCCGGAGGTGAGATGATCGCCGTCGCCAGGCAGCGCCGTGAAGGTGGGCAGGCGGTCCAGCGCCACGTTCATGCGGAAGGTGCCGGAGCCGTTCTTCCAGTGCCGGATGCGGGCGAGGAAATCTGCGGGCAGTGCGTCGGCTGCGACCAGCTGCGTGTAGAGCAGTTTGGGATTGACGTTGGCGGCGACGTATCTTGCGCGGATCATGGTGCCGTTCTCCAGCACCACGCCGGCGGCGCGGTCGCGCTCGACGACTACCTCGCGCACGCCGGCATCGAGATCGATCGTGACGCCGCGCGCGCGGGCGGCGCGCGCCATGGCCTGCGTGATCGCACCCATGCCGCCGATGGCGTGGCCCCAGACGCCTTTCTTGCCGTTCACCTCGCCGAAGGCGTGATGCAGCATCACATAGGCCGAGCCGGCCGCATAAGGGCTCGCGTAGTTACCGACGATGGCATCGAAGCCGAACAGCGCCTTGACCAGATCGTGCTCGAAGCGTTCATCCAGCATCTCGCCGGCCGATCGGGTGAAGAGATCGAGCAGGCTGCGGCTTTGCTCCAGCGTCAGGGCGCGCAGGATGTTGGCTGTCGCCAGCGCATTCGCGGCCTCGCGGATCGCGCCGATGCCAAAACTGTCGAGCAGGTTCGGCGGCGCGCGCAGCACGAACTGTCGCAGCACGTCGGCGATGTCCTCGAGCTCGCGCGAAAAACCATCGAGCGCATCGGCATCGCGCGCGCTGAGCCGCGCAACCGACGCCTTGGTCCGCCCCTCGCCGGTGAGGAGATAGCTGCCGTCAGGCGCGGGCAGAAAATTCTGCGCGCGCCGTTCGACCACGCGCAGGCCTTGTTCTGCAAGTCCGAGGTCGTGGATCACTTGCGGATTGAGCAGGCTCACCGTGTAGGCCGCGACCGAGTTGCGAAAGCCCGGATGAAACTCCTCCGTAACAGCCGCCCCGCCGACCACCCTGCGGCGCTCGACCACATGCACGCGCAAGCCCGCCATCGCGAGATAGGCCGCGCAGGTGAGGCCGTTATGGCCAGCGCCGATGATGACGACGTCGGTTTCGGTCATGAGGGATTCGCGTTGTTCTGCCTGCCGTCATTCTGGGGCGCGCAAAGCGCGAGCCCGGAATCTCGAGGTTCCGGGTTCGATGCCCCGGGCCCCGCTTCGCGGTCCCGTCGCATCGCCCCGGAATGACATCTCTATATCAAGCATTCCTGCCTGCAACATCACGAGACCATTTATTGCCCGTTCAGGCGTGGTGTGCTCCATTGCGCGCGCCCGGCGCGCGCCGGAGGAATGCCGGAGCTCCCATGGATTCGATCGTGCAACCCGCCGCCACGGAGCAGCCGTCCGCCTCGCGCAACCGGCTGCTGCTGACGGTCTACACGGCCGCGATTTTCGTCAGCGCGCTGTTGCTGTTCTCGGTGCAGCCGCTGTTCACGAAAATGGTGCTGCCGCGGCTCGGCGGCTCGCCGGCGGTGTGGTCGGTGGCGATGGTGTTCTTCCAGTCGCTGCTGCTGGCGGGCTATGCCTATGCGCATCTGCTGATGCAGGTGAATAACCGCGTGGTTCCGGTCGTGGTGCATCTGGTGCTGCTGATCGCGGCTTTCGTGACGCTGCCGCTCGGCATCGCCAGCGCCTATGGCGAGCCGCCGGCGTCGGGCTATGCGCTGTGGCTGCTCGGCCTGTTCGTGATGTCGATCGGGCTGCCTTTCTTCGCGCTCGCTGCCAACAATCCGCTGCTCCAGGCGTGGTTCGTTCGCACCGGCCACCCTGATGGCCACGATCCGTATTTCCTCTATGCGTCTTCGAACATCGGCAGCTTCCTCGCGCTGCTGTCCTATCCCTTTCTGCTGGAGCCGATATTCACGTTGCACACGCAGAACCGGCTCTGGACCGGCGGCTATGGCCTGCTGATCCTGCTGATCGCCGCTTGCGGCGTGCTGCTGTTGCGCTCGCCGAAGGTTGTATTGGCCGATATGCGTGCCGAACAGTCCAATGCGCCGGCGCCAGGCATCGTGACGCGGCTGCGCTGGATCTTCCTCGCAGCAGTCCCGTCAGGCCTGCTGATCGCGGTCACCGCGCATATCTCCACCGACGTCGCGGCGGCGCCGCTGCTATGGGTGCTGCCCTTGTCGCTGTATCTGCTGACCTGGGTGGTGGTGTTTCAGTCGCGGCCGCTTTTGCCGCACAAATGGATGCTGTTGCTCCAGCCTGTCGCGATCGCGGGCGTCGTCATCCTGCTGGCCTTCGGCGGCGAGCAGAATTTGCTGCTGACGCTTGGCGGCCACCAGCTCTGCTTCTTCGTCATCGCCATGGCCTGCCACGGCGAGCTGGCGCGGACCCGCCCGGCCGCCAAATATCTCACCGGGTTCTATGTCGCGCTGTCGTTCGGCGGCATGGTCGGCGGCCTGTTTGCGGGCCTCGTCGCACCCTTCACCTTCTCATGGATCGCCGAATATCCGATCCTGATCGCGCTTGCCGCGCTGTGCCGGCCGTCGGCGAACGAGCGTCTTGCGGTCATCGTGAAATGGTATTGGCTGGCACTGGCCGTGCTCGCGGTCGTGCTGATTGCACCGTCTTATACGACGGGCAATGTTTCGACCTGGCTCGAGGATCAGCGCGTCTGGGTCGCCGGCGCCGTCGGCGTGCTGGCTGCGCTGCTGGCGCTCGCACTCAATGCCAGTCGCTGGAAGATCTTTGCCACTGTCGCGCTCGCGCTCGCATTGATCCGAATCTATCCGGCCGACGAAGGCCGCGTCACCACGGTGCGCAGCTTCTTCGGCGTGCACAAGATCGTGGAGACGCCGGGCGGCTATTTCCATGTGCTGATGCACGGCACCACGATTCACGGCGCCGAGCGCTTCCGCAACAATGACGGCACGCCGGTCACCGGCCGGCCGGAGCCGATCACCTACTATCACCGGGATGGCGGCATCGGTCAGGCCATCACCGCGATCCGCGAGCGCAAAGGCGCGCCGCTCAAGGTCGCGGCGATCGGCGTTGGATCAGGCACGCTCGCCTGCGCCGCCGAACCCGGCGAGGACTGGAAATTCTTCGAGATCGACCAGTCCATGGTCGATGCCGCGCGCGATCCCAAAAACTTTCGCTACATCTCGAGCTGCCTGCCGGACCTGAAGCCGGTCATCGGCGACGCGCGCCTCACCTTCGCCAGAGAACCCGACGGCATCTATGACCTCATCATCGTCGACGCCTATTCGTCGGATGCGATCCCGATTCATCTCGCGACCCAGGAGGCAATGAAGATCTATAAGGACAAGCTCGCCCCTCACGGCGCCGTGGTGATGCACGTCTCCAACCGCCATCTCGATCTCGAGCCCGTCGTGGTCGGCATTGCCGATGCCAACGATCTGAAGAGCTGGGTCTATGACGAGGATTCGGGGCGCGATGCCGACTACATCTTCTCGACCGACGTCGTCATCTCCGCGCGCGAGGCTGAAGACATCGGCAAGCTCGCGTTCTCCAAGCAGTGGGAGGAGACCGACGCGGACGAGAAGGTGGGGGTCTGGACCGACGACTATTCCAACATCCTCGGCGCGCTGTACCGGCGCTTGCGGTTCGGGGAGCAGTAGCGCTTTGTAGCCCGGATGGAGCGAAGCGCAACCCGGGACCCCCCTGCGCCTTGGGCCACACCGCTCCCGGATTTCGCTGCGCTCTATCCGGGCTACAAGGTGGAGGGCCTACGGCTGGACCGGTGTTCCTGCCGGCAGCTTTATGCCCTTCTCGCCGGCCACCTGCCGCAGCAGGTCCGGCCTGTCGGAGATGATGCCGTCGACGCCGAGCTCGATCATCCGGGTCATGTCGTCGGGCTTGTTGACGGTCCAGACCACGACGGGCAACGCAAGCGTATGCGCCTCAGCGACGAGTGCCGCGGTCACGTCACCGAAATAGGGCGACCATACCGCGCCGCCCGCGGCCTTGATGGTCCGCGGCAGCGAGCCGCCGTGATCGGCCGGGTTGAAACCCGCCGTCCAGCTGGTGGCCTTGTCGAGGGCGATCGTCGGTGCCGGGCCGCGCTGCAGTGTCAGATAAACCGTCGGAATGGCCGGGGCCTGCTGCTGGACGAGGAGCAAGGTCCGCCAGTCGAACGACTGGATCATGACGCGGCCCGAGAATTTTTCCTCCTCGATCACCCCGAGCAGCTTCGTGACGAAGGCCTGCGGCTCCAGCGATTCATCGGGATGATCGGGATCGATCTTGGTCTCGATGTTGAAGCGCACGCGTTCGTTGCCGGATTTGCGCACCAGCGCGAACAGCTCCTTCAGCGTGGGAATGCGAGTCCCCGGCACGGCACGCTGGTCGGGAAACTGCTTCGCATAGGCGCTGTCCGGCCGGATCCGGCCGACGTCGTAGGTCCTGACGTCGGCGAACCGCAGCTTGACGAAGGGCGTGCCTGGTGCCGCGACATAGGTGCCACCAGCATCCCGCGCGAGGTCGGGATTGAGCCCGCGCTCATGCGACACGACCACCTCGCCGTCCGAGGTCACGCCGACATCGAGCTCGAGCGTGTCCACGCCCATCGTGAGTGCGTTGGCGAAGGCCGGCAGGGTGTTTTCCGGCAGCAGCGCCCGTCCGCCGCGATGCGCCTCGAGATCGAAAGCCATCGCGTTGCCAGTCATGGCTCCTCCTGCAGCGAGAAGACAGATCGTGCCGAGCAGGTGTGCAGGACGAAATGACATCGTGAACCGCGACGGGCAAGAGGGACGGCAGCCTAAGCCGCACCGACCAATAATCGGCATCGACAGCGCCGTCCACCCCGTGAGAGTTCAGCGTCGGGGCGATGCCGAGCTCAAGCAATAGCGTCAGTTCTGGTAGTAGTAATTGCGCGGCTGATAGTATTGGCGCGGCTGCGGCTGATAGTAATAGCCCTGCTGGCTATAGGCCGGGTCGTAGGTCGGCTGCTGCGGTTGCGGCAGCTGCTGGTAGACCTGGGTGCCATAGGGGCGGGTGATCGGGCGCGGCGACGGATAGCGCGCGCCGGTGTCGCTGCCGTCGGCGGGATAGATGTAATTGTCGTCGTAGCGCCGCGCTGGCTGCATCGGCGGTGTCAGACTGACGGGATCGCCAGAGGTGGCGTACTGCTGCTCCTCGGCCGGCTGCTGGGCACGGGCCACCGCATTGTTGGCGCGGCCGCGCGGGTTGCGGGCCAGCGCGACCTGCGCCGAGCCGGTCAGCGTCACCGTGGTGTTGAGCACGCCTTGCTCCTGCACCAGCGCGTAGAGCGTCGAGGCGTTCTGACGCGACAGCCGTACGCAGCCATGCGAGGCGGGCGTGCCCAATCGTCCGACCGAGTCGGTGCCGTGGATGGCGTGCCCGATCTTGGTGAAGAAGATCGAGTGCGGCATCGGCGCGTCGTCGAATTCCTTGGAGAAGTGATCCTCTTCCATGCGGAAGGCGCGGAACGAGCCATTTGGCGTCTCGCGCGAGGGGATGCCTGTCGACACCGGCCAGCGGTAGCGCGTCACGCCGTCGACCACGACCGTCATCTGCTGATTGTCCTTGTCGACGGTAATATCGACCTTGGCCTGCGCGGTGCCCGCGCTCAAAAGCATCAAGGAAGTGAAAGCGATAAAAAACGAACGCATCTGACGTCTGGCCTCCGGCCTGTTCTTGCTAGCGCCGCGGCTCTCCGTCCCCGGCATGCACTATGCCTGCAATCCGGCTTTCGTTCCAGCGGCCTGCCTAGCTCACCTTCCTGCCATCGTTAACGCGATGCCGGGCGTAAGCAAGGCCGCTTTGTGCCGCGCCGGCGCTGCCGGTGCTGACATTTTCGCGAGCGCAGACGTTCATAACGCCGACAATTCATGACAAAGGCGCAACCATTTGGCCGCCTTGCGCGTTGATGGTCGCCCTTCCAGACGCGGCTTTCGCCGCCGTCCCAACCATTGTCGGTGGATGAATGGATTCCGGGCTAGCGCTTTGGCGCCCCGGAACGACAACTCAGTTCTTCAGCCGATATCCGGTCCGGAAGATCCACCAGATCACGGCGAGGCAGATCGCCAGAAACGCCACCGTCATGCCGATGCTGATGGATACGCTGACGTCAGCGATCTCGTAGAAGCTCCAGCGGAAGCCGGAGATCAAATAGACGACCGGGTTGAGCAGGGCCAGCGTGCGCCAGGTCGACGGCAGCATGTCGATGGAATAGAAGCTGCCGCCGAGGAAGGTCAGCGGCGTCACCACCAGCATCGGGATCATCTGCAGCTTCTCGAACCCGTCGGCCCAGATTCCGATGATGAAGCCGAACAGGCTGAACGTCACCGCCGTCAGCACCAGGAAGGCCAGCATCCAGACCGGATGATGGATGTGCAGCGGCACGAACAGGCCGGCTGTCGCCAGGATGATCAGGCCCAGAATGATCGACTTGGTCGCGGCGGCGCCGACATAGCCGAGCACGATCTCGAAATAGGAGATCGGCGCCGACAGGATCTCGTAGATCGTGCCGGTGAATTTCGGGAAGTAAATGCCGAACGAGGCGTTGGCGATGCTCTGCGTCAGCACCGACAGCATGATCAGGCCTGGCACGATGAATGTGCCGTAGCTGACGCCCTCGACCTGGCTGATGCGCGAGCCGATCGCGGCACCGAACACCACGAAATAGAGCGAGGTCGACACGACAGGCGAGACGATGCTTTGCAGCAGCGTGCGCCAGGTGCGCGCCATTTCGAACAGATAGATGGCGCGGATGGCGCGGTGGTTCATGACGTCCTCACGAGGTCGACGAAGATGTCCTCGAGCGACGATTGGGTCGTGTCGAGATCGTTGAAGCGGATGCCGGCGGTGCGGAGATCGCTGAGCAGGCTGGTGATGCCGGTGCGCTCGCCCTTGGTGTCGTAGTCGTAGACCAGCGTCGCCCCGCTGTCGCAAAGGTCGAGCTTGTACTGGCTGAGGCTCTCCGGCAGCGCGCCGAGCTTGCCCTGCAGATGCAGCGTCAGCCGCTTCCTGCCGAGCTTCTGCATCAGGGTCGTCTTGTCCTCGACCAGCACGATCTCGCCCTTGTTGATGACGCCGATGCGGTCGGCCATCTCCTCGGCTTCCTCGATGTAATGCGTGGTCAGGATGATGGTGACGCCGGATTGCTGTAAGGCCCGCACCACTTCCCACATGCCCTTGCGCAGCTCGACGTCGACGCCGGCGGTCGGCTCGTCCAGGAACAGGATCTGCGGCTCGTGCGAGAGCGCTTTCGCGATCATCACGCGGCGCTTCATGCCGCCGGACAGCGTGATGATCTTGTTGTCCTTCTTGTCCCAGAGCGACAGATCCTTGAGGATCTTCTCGATCAGGGCCGGATTCTTCGGCTTGCCGAACAGGCCGCGGGAGAAGCTCACCGTCGCCCACACGCTCTCGAAGGCGTCGGTATGGAGCTCCTGCGGCACGAGGCCGATCAGCGAGCGCGCCTTGCGGTAGGAGATCTGGATGTCCTCGCCACCGACCAAAACCTTGCCTTCGCTCGGAGTGGCGATGCCGCAGATGATCGAGATCAGCGTGGTCTTGCCGGCACCGTTGGGGCCGAGCAGCGCGAAGATCTCGCCTCGCTTGATGTCGAGATTGACGTTCTTGAGTGCCTTGAATCCAGACCCATAGGTCTTGGACAGGTTGGCGACGGAAATGATGGAGGACATGGGGGCCGCTAGGGTGGGGGATGCACCGGAACCTGCGCCCTGGCGGGCTCGTCCGGCGGACCCCCGAAATAGGAATGGCCTTGCCCGGTCGCAATCGCCTGCAGAAAAATGGTCTCAAAACCGGCCCATTGGTGGTAGGTTTCGGGCAGGTGTTGCGCGATGGTCACGGATTGCGGCGAAGATCGCCGTTCACGCGGCTCTTTGTTGCGTCTGCGAGCGGGCCAAGGCTACGATTCCGGCCAATCGCGAAGCGTATGTCCCCAGGGAAAACATCAATGAGACTGAACGGCCGTCACACCGCCGGTGCAAGCCAGTTGCCCGCCCTCCGCGTGTGGGCGATCTGCCTGCTCCTGCTGTCAGCTGTTGCCATGGGCCCGTCCCCCGCCAGGGCGGCGCCGAGCCAGGCCGCTGCAACGACGCACGTCTATCTGCTCCGCGGCGTGCTCAACATCTTCTCGCTCGGGCTCGACACGATCGGCGCCCGGCTCCAGGCCCAGGGCATTCCGGTCACGGTCGCGAACTTCGTGTCCTGGTCCTCGCTCGCCGATGAAGCCGCGACCGAGTACAGGGCGGGCCGGCTCAAGACCATCATTCTGGTCGGCCATTCCTCCGGTGCGACCGCGCTCCCTGACATGATCGCCAAGCTGAATCAGCTCGGCGTGCCGGTGAAGCTCGCGATCGGCCTCGACTCCGTGTTCAAGACCAGGCTGTCGACCGGCGCCGAGCGCTACATCAACATCTATATCGGCGACGGTCCGGGCGAGCCGGTGCGCGCCGCGGCCGGCCTTCGCGGCAAGCTCGACAATGTCGACGTGCGCGGCAGCGGCGTCGGCCACATCACCATCGACAAGAACGAGGCGATCCAGCGCCGCGTCA
>NZ_LBJP01000068.1:0-65746 GCF_028128715.1 Bradyrhizobium sp. CCBAU 51745
CATCTCGGAACGGGTGGGCGACTTCAAATCGGAATGGTGGGCGAGATCATCTCGGAATCCTGGGCGACATCGATCGGAATCCGCAAACGGCTCTTGAGCTGCCTTGAGTTCAGCTCGATACCATGCTTCCAGGACTTGCCGGCGCTTGTCTGTTGAAGCTCCCTCGGTGTCAATCGGCGCTCAAATTTTGGACGCCGATCCCCCGGCTTAGGGGGTCAATATTGCAGGCCGAATGACAACGTGGCGCCGCGTTCGCAGTATCGAAGCTGGATCTAGTGTCCAGACCGACGAATTTGTATGTCAACACCGGTCATCCGAAGTCGCCACTCTGTGAGTTGCCTGCTAACGCCGTAATGCGATGCGATTTGATCGGAAGACTGCTGGCGGCTTCGCAACTGCATCAGGCCATCTCTGGGAAGCAAGAGAGCTGCAGCATGCCAGTCGGCTTCCTGTTCCTGATCTTCGGAATAGTCGCTCAGAAGCAATAGACCTGTTTCTGAAACTTGGACGCTCGAAGGTACATGTCGCAGTTCGATATGAGCCAGCTCATGCATCAGGTTGCTTCTTTGACGGGTTAGCGCGTGTGCCGGATTCAGGACAATTCCGAAGCTTTGCGCTTCTTGAATCGTCATCGCCGACCAACTCTCATGATCGACAGCGACAAGCTGCCGAACTACCGATGCGGGCAGGCCAAGCTTATTAAAATCGAGAATTCTAACTTGCAAATGTGCAGCATACGCCCACGGATCTAAGGGCGCGAGCAACGTGATACCTAGAGCCTGACGGGCGGCGATAGAACTCTTTTCAGCCTGACTTTTGAAGCCCCGGCGCACGCATCACCGCCCCACAAGTTCGTCGCGGGCACGCATTGCACGCTGTGCTGCAAGAATGAGTTCGCCTAAGGCCTTCGCCGTTTCCTGCTTTACGGTTTTCTTTTTTCTGAAGTGGACCACGGCGCTGGGCGCATCGTGTGGTTCACCGACTTCCATTCCGAGAAACTCCCGCGGATCGCGGTCTATCCACTTACAAAGTTTTGCGAATGTCTCCAGGTCAGGCATATGCCTGTTTTCTACACGCGACAGGGTTGCTGGGCTGACGCCCGCATCTAACGCAGCCGCGCGAACGCCGCGGTCGCCTCGCTTTGCAGCAACGAGGCGACTGAATTCGTCTATCGATAAGGGCATGCAATCTCCATAAGACGACGCTCAACCCGGCCCTTGACGGACCGGGGAACCTTCGTTAGAGTGTTTCATTAGTAAGACAGATCGTCTCAATACTGATACGTCTTACCACAGGAACCTACGGAATCAACAGGCCAATTTGGCCTCAACTAAAGGAATTTGGCAATGATTTTCGAGAACGAAGGCACAGATGACCCGAATCAGCTTGGCGAGGCGGTCCAAGAGCTGAAAAAGGCCGAGGATCACCTCGCTCACGCGCGGGCCGAGGAAGCCGAGGCGGAGCATGAAGTCGACGAGGCCATCGAGAAGGTTGAGGCCGCAGTAGAAGGACTGGTCGAGGTTCACGTAGTGCACGTGAATGAGGTCGAGAAAGCCTCGTTCAAGGAGAAAAAGACTGCGACCCTCCAGCATGTCTGGGATGAGGCCTACCTCAAACTCGGCATTGCGCGTCAGCCGAAAGATGTGTTCCAGACCGGCGGTGAGCACCCCAAGTCGCTCATGAGCCACCTTGGCCTCTCGTTGGAACAGGCGAAGGACCAGAAGGTCATCGAAAACTACCATTTCGGCATCGCCTCCGAAACCGGCGGTGCGTAATGGTTGCCGCCACGCCGCCGACCATCGATGTCCAGGCCGGCGTCACCGCCCTTGAAGAGGACATCCCCCGTGTGCTGCGACTGCTCAATGCTGAAGGTATTGAGCAGCTCGGCTGGTCCAGACCGAACCGGCTGACGCTTCTGATTCCCATGACGGGCATCATGAATGCCGCCCGCGACGACTACCTTCTACGTCTTGGCTTTCAGGCGTACCGCCGTTGGCCGCCAAGCGCACAATTTGTAAATCCGGCCACGCTTGCCTACCAGCACCCCGTTGATCAGCAATTCGTTCCGCGCCTGACGAGTTCTGAATGTCAGACGCACACAGCTTATTCAAAGCCGGGAGGCGGCACCCTCCAGCTAATCTGCTGTTCCGCGGTCCTCGAGTTTTACGAAGTTCTCCACGACGTCCAGCCTGAACATATTTGGCGCGACACTGACACGTTCTTCAAAACCATCACGGCGATTCGCAGAGCCTTCGCGACAGCATATAGCGGAAGATTTTAGATGGAAGCAGAGGACGATATTTTCCGGCCAGCACCGGGACGGCTTTACAAGCCTGTTGAGGCGCAGCTATGCGTCCCGGCAGACGCCATCGAGGCAACCCTCAACCTGTTGCAACGTGCGGGCCATCGCGAGAGTGGGCTCTTTTGGTATGGTACACGCGATGCGACCGGTAACGGGCAAGTCCGATACGTGGCGGCTCCAAAGCAGCAAATGACCTGGGGGAATTATCATGTTTCCCCCGAGGCGCTCGCCGAGATCGTGAACAGACTGCCTGAGGGATGGAAACCGTTGGCTCAGGTACATAGCCATCCCGGCCTGCGCGTCGAACACTCCAATTACGACGACCGGATGATGAGCAGTCGCAAAGCTCTTTCACTCGTGTTTCCGTCCTACGGGAGGTCGACTGAATCATTCCCGAAGGGCGTGGGCGTACATGAATGGCAAATCGATTATTGGCATCTGCTCGATGATGCCTTAGCAGCGCGACGGATCGTCGTGACCGGCGGCACTGTTGCGGTCGAGGATTTTCGATGACGATGACATCGACCATTGCCGACCGACATCTCTTGAAGGTTGATGGGTTGGCCGAAAAACCGCTTCATACCGCACAACGTGTCCGCATTGTCGTTGACGGACCTTGGGCTGCATCTCGGTCTGGCCAGCTGCTCACTTCTTGCCTCGTGAACTTGTTGTCCCGACAGGTGGAACTTGTAAAAACAATTGAGATCGATGCCCCAACGGTAGGAAGCTTGATCGCATTACCAAATGGGGAGCCGGCTGGAGATTTCCCGGCCTGCCTGGAGCTCATCGCATCATGGGCCGTCAAACGCCATGTTACTGTCACAGCCTCTAGCGGACCAACTGCCGAAGCCGACGTCACGGTGATGATTGGCACCAAGGTTGCGGTTCACTCCGGTGCTGCCCTATTCGCGGTGGGCGATGGCTGGAAGGCTTGGGTCGGACTTCCAGATCGCGCCCCCACCAACATCACACCTAGCAAGGCCAATCCTCTGGGCCCCTTCCTTGCCGCGACATTGATTGCCGGAGAGATCTTCAAGCATTTCCGTGGATTGTTGCGTGGCCGCTTCCTCGATGCTGATGGCTATTCGCTGTGGTCCGGTGAGACATCTAGCAATTGGGATGAGCTAGAAGATGGGCCCGAGCTAGCCGGTCTTCGGCTTCGACCGATCCATGTCGTCGGTGCAGGTGCCGTCGGCAACGGGCTCGCCTATGTGCTCGCGAACGCGCGGCTTTTAGAGGCTTTTGCACTCTTCATCGATGACGATACATACGATGGCACAAGCCTGAATCGCTGCTTCCTTGCGGGCTGGCAGGATGTCGAAGATCCGAAGGTCAATGCGGTCGTAGCGACCTTGATCAAATGCGGCGTTGGCGCCGCTGCCTTTCCGGGCACCGTGAAACAATACCTGAATGCAGATCGATCTCAACTGCCACCGGACATCGCTCGACAAGCCGACGACTTAACTTTCGACGTTGTCGTATCATGCGTGGATCGCGGAACGTCCCGGCAGGATGTTCAAGGCCTTTCGCCGTCGCTACTGTTTGGTGGAAGCACACTCGGTCTTGGTGCACGCGCTAACTTTTACCCAAGCGATCCCGGAGTAGCGTGCCTCTCGTGCTTCAATCCTTCTGAACGCGATGGTGAGAAATTAAGGGCATTGGAGAGTAAATTGCGGGGAATGGACAAGCAGCAACGCGCCGCCTTTCTTCACAGCAATGGAGTCGAATCGCAAATTGTTGAAGAGTATCCGGAGAGTCCACGTTGCGGGTCCCTAGGAGAAGCGGCGTTGCGCGATCTCGCAACGAGGGGTTCCGCCGAATTCTCAGTCGGATTTGTATCGTTGGCAGCGGCTCTCCTCCTCTCTGCAAAGCTCTTCCAGCGACTACTCTTTTCAACCTCGCCTCATCGAGGCAATGTAACCTCGCTGAATTTCAAGAATGGGGGCTATTTGGACTCGTTTCTTGCGCCCGACGACAATTGTGAATGGGGATGTCAGCCGAGGCGGCGCGCCACGGTCTAAATAAACTGGAATGGAGTGGTAAACATTAACACTCCCTGCGGCTTCCCAATCATTTCAAAGATTTTGACCGCCGCCCTCCCCTAAACTCGGCTCATGCCGAGCGACACCACATATCAGCCCCCGCTGATCGAGCGCATTGAGCGCGCGCTGGTGCTGCTTGCTTATTTCATCGAGTTGGATGGTGACGTGCATTTGCCCCTGTACGAAAAGTTCGAAGCCGAGCTTGAAGAGCTGAAAGCCAAAGCAGACGCTAGGCAGCGGGCACGGCAGCGCCTAATGGCCTACAGCGATTTGGGTGCCTTAAAGGCGATCCGCTGAAGGTACTTCAGCTTCAGCTCAAGCGACGGCCCTTTTCCATATTTCGGCTTGTAGGTCTTGTGGCCCATGAGGCTGTCGATCAGGCTGTCGGGAGCCTCGACTGCGATCAGCCGGTCCTTGAAGCTGTGGCGCAACGAATAGACCGTGTGATCCTTGGTTGGCCGCAGGCCATTCTCGAATAGATACTTGTTCAAGGTCGCGGACAGAGTTGAGGCTTTGTCGCGGTAGGGCGGGAATCCCTGCGGCCTTTTCTTCATGGCGGCAAGCGCAGCACCGACCAGCGGGATTTCGCGCTAGGAGTCCGCGGTTTTGAGGCGACGGCCTTCCGGGAGGATCTTCACATGCGGAATTGGCGCTTTCAGGAGGATGGCGGTCTCCTGCAGGTTCACGACCTCTGACGGGCGCAGGCCGGTACCCGCCAGAACGCACAGGACAAGGCGGGCATCTTCGTTGAGCCCGTCGAGGGCACTGGGTGCAAACAGGCGCTTCTGGATGAACTCGGTGTCATACGGCACCCGCGGCCGTTCGATCTCGCCTTTCAGGCGTAGCCCGCTAAAAATATCAGGAATGCCGAGTCGGCGACGCGTGCTGACTTCTTTCAGCATACGACTTAGCTGGCCAATATCCTTGTTGGCAGTCTTGGGCTCGGCCTCGCCCTCAATCACACGGGCGCGCCACCATTCGCAATAATTGATGCCGTCGTCCGACGTGATCTCATTTACCGGCTTGTCGCCGGCAATCTCGACGAAACGTTCGACCGCTCTTTTTCTATCCCGCTTCGAAGGTTCGCGCGCAACTCCTCGCCGCTGTCGCACTCGCCTCAGCGCGCCTTGGACCAGAGTTTACGAGTCCTGGCTTAATCCGACTCTTAGGCTCACCTTTTGGGAATGTCGCAGCCTTCCAAGCTGAATACGAGGGTTCGATTCCCGGAATGCTTGGCCTTGTAGAAGATGCGCTCGACCAGATGGCCTTGGCGATAGATGCGGCGACTGACAGAGCGTTTGGAGCGCTCATTGGGTGCCAAAAGCGAATATGAGTCTTGGCCGCGCCGGCCCCGATCATGTGGAGGAGATCTGGGCATCATATCCGCGATCGGGCACGAGGACGCTAGATGGAGCTAGAAACTTTCGCACCATTTGCTTACGGTTTCGCAGTAATCGCTAGACCGTCCATTGACGGCATCATCACCACCGCACTGACAGAAGACGAAGCGCAGTTCGAGCGGCAGGATTGGGTAGAAGACGACGTTGTCGTGGTTGCCCGGGCCGGACACGCGCTGGATCAAAGCGGTAGCGTCGACATTCGGAACATGGTCCGGTTCGACTGGGTCCTCACCGGCGCGGCCATTGCCAGCCGTCAATGGCTGGACGCCGCGTTCGTTGCGCGCGGCTTCGCACCACCCAATGTGCGCGTCGAGATCGGTTCGGCACAACTGGTCGCAGCGTTCGTCGAGACGACCGATATGCTCAGCTTCGTTCCGCGGCGCAGCCTGCGACAGGGCCGGCTGGGCACCGGGCTGGTCGAACTTCGCTGCAGGCACACAACCATGCGGAGAACCCTTTGCTTTCTCTGCCGAAAGGGAGGGTATGTGTCCCCAGCGCTGAGGCGACTGACCCAGCGGCTGCGCGCAGCCATTCTCGAGGATCAGGCTCGGCCGACGGGCACATACCGCGAAGAAGCTCGGCCTGCCTCGAAGAGGTCAGCGCCACCATCGCGCTCGGGAGCAAGGTCGTGATCCGCCACTTGGCGCGTTACGACCGCTTGGATCAGCGAGCCTTGTCGTTCTCCAAACGCTGCGACATCATCCGCTCCCACTCGGACACGAGCATGAATCCGGGGTCCTTCCGGCAGGCCTCCTCCGTCTCACGCAAGAGTTGCTCGTCGGTCTTTTCGAGTTCAAGCGGATCACCGTGCGGTTGCGGCACATAGAACGGCGTATCCACATAGACTTCGACCAGATTGCCCTCGGGGTCATTGAAGTAGATCGACCAGGCATTGCCGTGGTTCAGGCCGAACATCTCAGTCGCACCGTTGGCCAAGGCTTTGGTGCGCACGGCACGAAGCTGATCCAGTTTCGTGACCTTGAAGGAAAGCTGCATCACCGTGCTGGGTGCATTTTGCGCTCTGCCCGAAGCAAGCGCCAATTGATGATGCATGTCCGGTTGCGAGCTCATGAAAACGAGCTGGTTCTTGAAGCGGTTCCCGATGCCGCGATCGGTCACCACGAGGTCGAGCGTCTTGCAGTAGAAGTCCTCGATCTTCTTGATGTCCCAGACATAGATGCCGACGTGACTGAGGTTCGGACGCGATTGCGCGGTTTCCGGCTTCGATGTGGCTTCAATCATGTTGATCTTCCAGATAGACGTTCTTGAATGACGCTCGATCAAGACCGTCGAGCGATGTGCTTACCGGCGCCGGCCGCGGCGCGCCCTCTGTCAACCGCGCGCAAATCCGGCTTTCTGAAACAGGTAATCGCGAGATTCCGCTGCAAGCCGCTTCGCTTTCGTAACGAGTGCATCGTCGAGCAACTTCCCGCCGAACTTCACCGGCTTGCCAGCGACGAAAACAGCTTCGATGCAACCGGCGTCCGCTGCGCCGACGATCGCGTCCACTGGATTTTGCAGAGGATAGTAAGCGAGATTGTCCGCTTGCAGGAGGATGATGTCGGCGCTCTTGCCGACGGTGAGCGAGCCAGTCACCTTCTCCAGGCCTACCGTTCGCGCGCCTTCGATCGTCGCCATCTCGAGAACCTTCCGCGTCGATATTCCGCTCGCGGCGTTCCAGTTGGGCGGCTCAGGCCGGTCGTCGCCGGGATTGCTCGCTTGGAAGCGCCCGACAGCCAGGGTGGTCTTCATGATCGAGAACATGTCGCCCGAGGACGTCGACTCGCTGTCGCAGCTCAAGCTCGTGACAAGCCCCTTTTCGACGGTCCGGATGACCGGGGGCAGCCCGCGACGCCAGCGCACGCGGAGCATTTCGTCGAGCGGTGAGATCGAGGCGGTTCCGCCAGTGTCCCGGATAAACTGCAACTCCTCGTCGGTGCTGTCCTTCACATGGACGTGCGTGATGTCGGGGCCCAGCAGCCCTGCCTCCTTCATCGCCTTGATGCCGCCAGGGGCGGCAAAACCCACATGGATCGTGGTTGGTATCGCGAGATCGCGCGCGATCGATAAATCACGACCGACCTGCTGGATCACTGCAAAGTCGGGCCCCCTGCCGGCCATGGCCAGCGTGACAAGCCCGTCGTTGCTGCTGAAATGCTGCTTTCGCACACGCCTGATGTCATCGGGGATGTCCTGTGTGCTCTTGGATATCCATTTCGCCGGATCCGGGGCCTGCGGCCAGCCCATCGCAAAGACGGATCGCGCCAATGCATCGCGAAGACCCTGGACTGCGGCATCGGCGTGAGCCGGACTGTTCATGATGTGCGACCAGTCGACCAGCGTGGTGATGCCGTCGTCCAGCGCCGCGAGCCGGCCGATCAGATTGGCGGCGTAGACGTCTTCTGGACGCATCACCACGCCGAACTTGAAGAAATTATTGGCGAAGTACTGGGCCGCGCTCCAGTTCGCGCCAAGGTGCCGCAAGCAGGATTGCCAGGTGTGCCTGTGCGTTTCGATGAAACCGGGCGCGACGATCAGGCGGCTGGCATCGATGATCTCGGCGTCGGCCGCGTCGACCTGCCGGCCGATCGCGGCGATCTTGCCGTTCTCGATCAAAAGGTCGCCAGTCAGATCAGGCACCGCTGGATCCATGGTGATCATGGATCCGCCTTTGATCAGGACCTTTCCGCTCTTCGGCGCAGCGCGCGCCTCGAGGGCGAACTCGGCTCCACGGCTGTAGCGCGATCCACCAAAGGCCGACACCGCGGTGCCGGGCAAAAACGCCTTCACGAAAGAACGACGATCCATGACACTCCCTCCCCTGCAAGCTTCTGTCTGTGTTTCCCGGGCCGACGCGCAGATCAGATCTTGGGAAGCTTCGCCCCCTCGACCACTCCCGTCCACTTCGTGATTTCGGACTGGATCAGCTTCTTCATGTCTTCGGGCGAGCTGCCACGGACTTCGCCTCCCACGGCTGTTTCCAGCCGCTGCTTGATCTCGGGGTCCTTGAGAATCTCGAGCGTCGCCGCGTTGAGTGCCGCAACGATGGCGGGCGGGACGCCCTTGGGAGCGAGAAGGCCCGCCCATGTTCGCACGTCATATCCCTTGACGCCGGCTTCCTCGACCGTCGGGACATCAGGCAAAAGCGCGGTCCGCGTTGGCGAAGTCACGGCCAGCCCGCGAACGGCTCCGCTCTGGATTTGCGCAGCGAGCAAGACTGGCGTGCCGATGATGACCGGAACCTCTCCGCCAAGCAGCGCAGTAATGGATTGGGAGTCACCGCGATAAGGAACGTGCACCATCTCGGTGCCAGCCATCGCATTGAGGAGCTCTCCTGCGAGATGGTGCGTGCTACCGAAACCGACCGAGCCGAAGCTGAGCGCGCCAGGTTTCTGCTTTGCCACCGCGATCAACTCGCCGAGCGATTTGGCCGGGTAATCGCTACGCACCGCGATGACCAGCGCGTAGTAGACCAGCGTCGAGATCATGTCGAAGCTTTCGACCGGCTGGTAGCTCAGACTCTTGTAAGTCGCGGCAGATATGGCATGGGCGCCCGTGACGAGGCCGATCGTATAGCCGTCGGGCTCAGCTCTGGCGATCGCCTCCGCCGCAATGTTGCCGCCGGCTCCCGGCTTGGCCTCGACGACAACCGGCTGTCCGAGCTTCTTGGATAGCCCGTCGGCGACGATGCGCGACAGCGTATCGGCCGCGCCACCAGCGGCGAAGCCATGAACCAAACGTATCGGCCGCGACGGGTAGTTATCCGCCGATTGGGCGGGGCCAGCAGCAATGATGCCGCCAAGCAGAAATCCGGTCGCAGCAATCCGCCTCATCCATTGCATGGATGCATCCTCCCTTTGACTTTGTTTCGTTGGCCGCGGTGAAGCGGCGGTCTTCAAGACAAGTGCCGGCTGCCTATCGGACGAACTCGACGCATTCGGGCGACGGCGGCAGACCCCAGACGTCGCGCGGCAGCCCGACCCAGACTTTCGGGCGCTGCGGACGATCGCGATGCCAGGGACGCGGATCGAAGTAGCCAAGCTCCTCATCGATCATACGATCGAGATCGTGAAACAGCTCGACCAGATGGCCATCGGGATTGCGGTGGTAGACGGCTGTATTGTGGCCCGGGCCATGACGGACCGGCCCCCAAAGGATATTGAGCTTGTGGCGAGCGAGATGATCGCAAGCCTGTTGCATGTGGGAAGGGCCGCGCAATTCGAATGCGAGGTGATGGAGGCTGCGCACGGGAGCACGGGCGAAGTTCAGCGTATGATGTTCGTAGCCGCTGCGCATGAAGACGAAACGGTCCTCGACCCAGTCGGAGACTCGCAAACCCATGACATCAGCACAGAAGTTCGACGTCGCCAGCGGGTCGGGCGTCCGAAGCGCAACGTGGCCCAGCTTGGTGACGGCCAGCGCACCGATCCGCTCCTGCGCCGGCGTCGGCGTCCAGCCCTGAACCAGTTCGAACCGCGTCCCCTCGGGATCGATGAATGACAGCAGCCGGGAAATTCCCGGCAGCGGATCGCTCTGAAATTCTGGACGCAGATCCGCGCGTTTCAGGGCCGCACCCAGCGCCTCCATCTCGACCTCAGGTGAGATCTCGAACGCGATACTCGTCAAGGCGGCCTCGCCGGGCTCGATCACGAGCGAAAGCTGCTCGGAATCGCTGGCAAGAAAAATGCGATCTCCATCGCGACCGACGAGACCAAGACCGATCACTCCGCGGTAGTAGTCGAGCAATCGCTTCGAATCCGGCGAGGCGAAAGTGGCGTGTCTCAGCCGTGTGAATCGAGCAATGGGTGCTTGGGTCGTCATGGTATTCATCCACTCTCTCAACGCGTCATGATGATCTTGCCGAGCGCGGAGCCCTGCTCCAGCAAGGTGTGAGCTTGCCTAACGTCTTCCAGCTTCAGAACCGCCGAGATCGCCGGCTTGATCGCATTGCGGCTCAGGGCATCAATCACGTTGCGCATCAGCGCGCGACGACCCTCGCGATCATGGTCATAAATGTGAAAGGAGAAGCAGCGCACGGCCGGACAGATGTCGAGATGATTGCGCATCGCCGCCATCAGATTCTCTTCCGGCAGCCCGGCGAAGGCGTTGTATGATAGCAACGTGCCCCATTTTCCGAGCACGCCAAGGTAGGACGCAAACTCGGATCCGCAGACGTGGTCGAGAACGAGACCGACGCCCACGCCCTTGGTCAACTCGCGAGTCCGCGCCACGACATCTTCGCTGCGGTAGAAGATGACGTGGTCGGCACCGTGACGGCGCGCGAACTCCGCCTTCTCGTCGGTGGAGACCGTGCCGATCACGGTCATCTGTGCCAGCTTGGCCAGTTGCACCAGCGCGGTGCCAACGCCGCCGGCCGCGCCGATCACCAGGACACTTGCGGGCGCGCGCGGATGGCGGCACTCCTGCAGGAGTGCGTAAGCCACCTGATAATTCGACAGGCACACCGCAGCTTGCAGATCGACATTGTCGGGAAGCACATGAACAGCGTCGGCGGGAGCAACGACATAATCGGCATAACAGCCGCCGCGCCGCGATAGATCACGCGCGCTAAGCAGGACCTTCTGGCCAACGCGCAAACCTTCGACGCCCGGCCCGATGGCGGAAATGAAGCCGGCAACATCATTGCCGGGATTGGCGGGCAGCGGCGGCATCCATTTGTACACGCCGCGGCGGATCAGCACGTCCGGCTGCCCCACGCCGAAGGCTTCGGCACGGATCTGGACCTGTCCGGCACCGGGCGTGGGCACCGGCACCTCGACCAATTCAAGGGCGTCCGGCCCGCCCGGTTGACGTACCAGGACCGCTCTCATGCGCTCATACCCCTCCTCGGCCTCCAATTTTCGAAAATAATACCGGTTACGAAAATTATTGCAAGATGGGCAATCGCGCGGCATCTTCAGCCATCGATTCATAGGCAGGACCATGCCTGACAGCGCCATTCGCCCCCGCAAGGAATTCGGCAAGACGATCGCCGCGGACATCACCCATCGGCTGCGCGAGGAGATCGTGACTTGCGGTCTGGCCCCCGGCGAGCCGTTGAGGTTCGATGTCTTGCGCGAGCGTTTCGGCGCGAGCTTCACCACTTTGCGCGAGGCGCTGACCGCCCTCGCCGCCGAGGGCCTGGTCGACGCCCAGGAGCAGCGCGGATTTCGCGTTGCGCCAGTCAGCCGGCAGGACCTTGTGGAGGTCACCGATGCCCGGGTGCTCATCGAAGTGGAATTGATGCGCCGCGCGATCCAGAAGGGCGATGACGACTGGGAGATTGCCGTCATCTCGACGCTTCACAGGCTGAAACGGATCGAACAGCGTGATCCCGAGCATCCGCTGCGCGATCCCGAATGGAAGATCGCCCACCGGCAATTCCACCAGGCGCTGGTGTCCGCCTGCGGCTCAGCGACCCTGCTCGCGATCCGCGCCGAGCTGTTTGACCGCGCCGAGCGCTACCGGCATCTGTCGGCCAATTTCCGGCCGCGCCCCCGCGACAAGGCCGGCGAGCACCAGGCGATCATGCAAGCCGCCATATCGCGCAATGCCGATCTCGCCGTACAGCTGATCGAGACGCATATCCGCACCACCGCGGACAATGTCGCGAAATACGCCGGGCACCTGCTCGAGACCGAGTAGGACGCACCCACAATTTTCGAGCGCGGCAGACTTGCGTCCCCGCCGATTTTCGAAAATAATTGTCACGATCGAAAAATACGAACTTTTGGAGTTAAGCCATGAAGCTGCTGTCTTTTTTGGATGGAAATCGGGAAAGCTGGGGAGCCGTCGTCGAAAATGGCGTGGTCGATCTCGGCCGCGCGCTGCCCCAATATCCGACGCTCGCCGACTTCCTCGGCAGCAACGACTACGCGCGCCGCGAGGCCATCGTCGCCGAGCACAAGCCGACGATGGCGCTGGCGGACGTCAAATACCTTCCCGTGATCCCCCGCCCGGAAAAAATCGTCTGCGCCGTGCGCAATTATCTCGACCACCACAACGAGGCGGTCGCGTTCGGCATGAAGCGCGAGATCACTGAGTTTCCGCCGATCTTCCTGCGGGTCTGGCGCTCGCAGGTCGGCCACAACGCGCCGGTGATCCGACCCAAGGTCTCCGACAATTTCGATTGGGAGGGCGAGCTCGCCATCGTCATCGGCAAGGGCGGTCGCCACATCAGCCAGGCCGATGCCTGGAATCACGTGGCGGGCTACTCGATCTACAACGATGTCAGCGTGCGCGACTGGCAGCGCCATGCCGGGCAAATTGCCTCCGGCAAGAACTTCGTCGGCACCGGTCCGTTCGGACCGTGGCTCGTTACGCCGGACGAAATCGGCGATCCCGCCAAGCTCAAGCTGGAAACGCGCGTCAACGGCGAAACGGTGCAGTCCTCGAACACTTCGATGCTGATCTTCTCGATCCCGAGGCTGATCGAATACAGCTCGACCATCTTCGACCTCGTTCCCGGCGACGTGATCGCCACCGGAACGCCGGCCGGCGTCGGCTTCACCCGCAAGCCGCCGATCTTTCTCAAGCCCGGCGACGTGGTCGAGGTGGAGATCGAGAACATCGGCGTGCTGCGCAATCCGGTCGTCGACGAAGCATAGAGCTGCGCATGTCCTACGATGTTCGCAAGACCGCGCTCAGTGTCGAGACGATCTGGCATGAGCGCGGGCCTCGCTTGGAAAAGCCGCTATTGGTCGGAACGGCCGTTGCGATCATCCGCAATCCCTTCGCTGGTCGCTATGAGCCTGACCTGATGCCATTTCAGGCCTCACTGCGCGAGCTCGGGCGCGAACTCGCAACGCGGTTGATCGCACAGCTCGGAGGCGCCTCGCACATCGAAGCCTACGGCAAGGGCATCATTGTAGGCGAAGACGGAGAGCTCGAGCATGGTGCGGTCTGGCACGAAGCCGGCGGCCAGGGCATGCGCGAGGTGCTCGGTCAGCCCAAGGCGATCGTGCCGGCAGCAAAGACCATCGGCGGGCCCGGCACGCGTCTCATGGTGCCGCTTGGACACATCCATGCGTGCTATGTGCGGAGCCACTTCGGCACCGCGGAGATGACGCTCTGGGATGCGCCCAGACGTGACGAGATCGCCTTCGGGCTGGTGATGGCGACCGGAGGCCGGCCTCACGCGCGCATAGGCGGTCTGGCAGTGTCCGAGATTTCCGTACATGATGGCCAGCGCTGACAAGCTGGCTTCGAGAGGTCACGATAGGGCCGCAATCAGTTGCTGCCTCGCTTGGAACTCTTCGTGGACGAATCGACGACATCGCATGGCAGGCTCAATAGCCGATCGAGCACTGAAAACAGCGAACACATCAGCTCCATTCCCAGAGCCCTTTCAAGCTCCTGGTAGCGCGCGTTGACATCCGGCATGATCTCCTTGACCAGCGCTTGCCCGCGCTTCGCGAGCGTCACAAAGACCTTTCTGTGATCGTCAGTGCTCCGTTCTCGCGCAACATATCTGGCGTCCTCCAGGTGAGAGAGGATATTTGACAAACTCGGTGCGGAGATCTGGCAAAGCGATGCGATCTCGTGCTGCTCCAGCCGATCGTAATCGCTGACTACTCGCAAGATGCGCCACTGCTGTTCAGTCAGGCCGTGGGCCTGGAAGATCGGGCGAAAATGCTGGAGCAGCACTTCCCTCGCCTGCAAAAGCATGAGCGGAAGATTCGCTCTTCCTGCAATACCGCCTGCCGATCTCATATGATTCCCTCTTCGAATGTTCGCGACGTTGATGGCCCGCGCGCTCATCCGGCCGTTTGATCTGAATCAATGATCGTATCGATCATAATCATTACGATCATAACATTCAACAAACGGGAGAGACGTCCATGGGTAAAATCGTGCTGGCCGCCAAGATCGCGCACGTACCTTCGATCATGATTTCGGAGCGTGACGGACCGCTGAAGGGAAAGCGAGCAGCGGCCATTCAGGCGTTGCGCGAAATCGGCAAGCGTGCCCGCGACAGGAAGGCCGACACATTCCTTGTCTTCGATACCCATTGGATCTCGAACTTCGGGTGTCACATGAACGCAAACGCGCGCCATCGCGGCGTCTATACCAGCCATGAAGCGCCGCACATGATCCAGAACATGCATTACGACTACCCCGGCGACCCCGAGCTAGCTGACGCCATCGCAGCCGAAGCGATGAGCGAGGGTCTCCAGGTCCTGGCACACAAGGTGGAGACGCTGCCGCTGGAATACGGCACGATCGTGCCGATGCATTATATGAACGAAGGTGGCTGGGCGCGCGTGCTTTCGGTTGCCGCGCCGATCTTCGCCAGCGTCGAGGAGAACCGGAAGTTCGGTGCGGCCTGTGCCCGCGCCATCGCCGCCTCGAACCGCAACGTCGCGGTGCTGGCGTCCGGCTCGCTATCCCACAAGCTCGTCGCCAACGAGCAGGTCGGCGACAATCAATGGGAACAGGTCGGCAGCGAGTTCAACCGCCAGATGGATTTGCGCGTGCTCGACCTCTGGAAGGAGCGTCGCTACGGCGAATTCGTCCGCATGCTCCCGGAGTACTCGACCAAGTGCAACGGCGAGGCCCTGATGGCTGACACTCACATGATCTTTGGCCTGTTGGGATGGGACGCCTATAAGGGTGAAACCGAGCTGCTCTGCCCATATTTCCCGTCATCGGGTAGCGGCCAGATCATCGCCGAGCATCATCTTTGAAGGCAACGAACGACCACACGGAGGCTGGCCAGACCAGCCTCGGTGTCACTCTGCTCCCGCTTCAGGCTAACGGCTCCTCGGCGACGACGGTGTTGCGCAAAACACCGATCCGAGTGGATTCCACCTCGACGACATCGCCCGGCTTCAGCCAACGCGGCGGATTAAACCGCGCTCCGGCACCGGTCGGCGTGCCTGTAGCGATCATATCGCCAGGCTTGAGGGTCGCGAAGGTAGCGAGATAACTGACGATAAAATCGAACGGGAACATCAGGCGCTCGGTCGAGTCGTGCTGCCGCACTTCCCCGTTGACGCGGGTGACAATATCATGAGGCCCGCGTGGATCGCATTCGTCCGCCGTGACGATCCATGGCCCAATGCTCCCCGACCGATCGAAGTTCTTTCCCTGTGTTACGTTGAATTTTCCATGCCGAAGCCAGTCCCGCACACTGCCCTCATTGCACAGCGTCATTCCGAAGATATGCGACCAAGCCTGCTCGCGCGGAATGTGACGACCGGCCTTACCTATCACGATCACGAGCTCGCCCTCGTAGTCAAACTCATCGGACACGCGCGGCTTTTCAAGCGGCTGGGCGGAGCCAACCACTGAAGACGGAGCGCGCACGAACAAGCTGGGGTACTTCGGCAGGTCGGAGTTGTCCTTGTACTCCTCGTTGCGATCGTTGTAGTTCACGCCAATACACCACAGCTTCTCAGGATTCGTGACCGGCGGCAGAAGCGCCAACTGGTCGAACCGGTAATCCGGAACCTGGCCAGCCACCGCTTGTTGCGCAATGGAGAGCGCGTCAGCCGCTATCAGAGCCTTCAAATTGGGATATTCGCCGCCCATCCGCGAAGTCAGATCGATGACTCCGTCGCCCGTTGCGGAGCCATATCGTTCTTCGCCATTTTGCAGGTAGCTCAGCAATCGCACGATGACGTCTCCTCGGCAGTGATTGATCGGCGCACCGGATGACACATGACTAGCGCCCCGCCTTGCGCTCGATATCCAGCCGCTCTTCCGCTCCCTTGCGCAGATGCGCCAGCTGATCGAGCAACCCCTGCGGATCGACAAGAGGATTCGGCTCGTTTGGTGTGCGCGAGATGACCTTCTCGCGGAGCTCGGTCAGTCCGTTCGAGAACGGATGCGTTGTGAGATGCACCGTCACCGGATTGCCAGGCTGCTCAACCAGCTTCTTAATCTTATCGAGGCTGGCAATGTACCCTTCAACCTGCTTCGAATTCTCGATCGCATTGAGCCCGAGTCCGCCGACCGTGATGGCGCGATAGTTTTTCGTGCCATCCTTCACGTCGTAGGTGTACGAGGCTGTACCCTGGGTATGACCAGGGGTCTCCAATACGCCAAACGTGTTGTCACCTAGACGGATGACATCGCCGTCTTTGACGACGACATCCTGGTCGATCATCGACCACGGACGCGGCGTTCCCTCGGACTGCTTCGCTCCAGCGATTGCTTCGCTCCAACCGACCTTGGTCATCACGAATTTCGCATTCGGCAGCAGAGGCTTAAGTTTGGCGGCCCCGCCGACATGATCGAAGTGCCCATGCGTCATCAGCACGTATTTGATGTCGGCCAGGTCGACACCGACCTTGCGCAAATTGGCGATGAGCTGGTCAACATGAGGCTCGTGCAACGTGTCGATCAACACCACGCCGTCACTGGTGCGTATCACCCAGGACGAGACCCAGCAGACGCCGACGTAATAGACGTTATCGAAAGCCTTCCAGGGCTCGATGTACTGGGCCTTGGGATTGTTCAGCCAGGCACCTAGCTCGGCCGGCATCTTCTTGGTGCGGCCAAACTCCTCGAACTGCGCCAGGATTTCCTTCGACGGACACCCTTCGAACGGCTGCGCAAGGGCTGCCGTTCCGAAGGACGATGTCAGGGCTATAATGACGCCTGCGAGAAGACCAAGTCGCGGACTCAATCCGGCTTTCCTCCCCGAGGTCTGGAAGGTCGCCAAGGTTCGTGGGGCGAAACAAGGCCGGTAATTCATCGCATGTTCCTTTCGGTGCTAACAGGTGAGCTCATCACGCGGATGCCAAGGGCGGTCCTGGGAAAAGCTTGCCTGGATTGAGAATTCCTTTCGGATCGAGCGCCATCTTGAGCGATCGCATAACCTCCAGGGCCTGAGCTCCGTGCTCCTGCTCCAGAAAGCCACGCTTTCCGAGGCCGACTCCGTGCTCTCCCGAGCAAGTCCCGCCCAGGGCGAGACCGCGCGCGACGATCTTGTGATCCAGCGTCAGCGCTCGCTCGACTTCAACGGGATCGTCCGGATCAACCAGGATGCAGCAGTGAAAATTCCCGTCTCCGACGTGGCCGGCAATTGGTGCGATCAATCCGGACGCCGCAATATCCTCGCGCGCTCCGAGGACAGCTTCGGCAAGCTGCGAGATCGGCACGCACACGTCGGTGGCAATGCCCTTCGCCCCTGGACGCAGAGCGACTGCAGCGGGATACGCCCGGTGTCGGGCTGTCCACAGCCGATTGCGTTCCTCCGTCCCGCTGGACCACACGAAGCGAACCGCTCCAGCGTCATTTGCCATGGTCTCGACGAGTTCGGCCTGCTCTTTCACGCTCGAACTGCTGCCGTTGAATTCAAAGAACAGCGTCGGGACCGCCTCGTAACCTTCGAGCCTGGAATAGGCGATGCTCGCCTCCATTTGCACGTCGTCCAGAAGCTCGACGCGCGCAATCGGAATACCGAGTTGCATCGTCATGAAGACTGTCTCGACCGCTGCGGCCAGAGTTGGGAATTGCGCCACGGCGGCGCTGGTTGCCTCGGGTATACCGTGAAGGCGTAAACGGATCTTTGTGATGATGCCGAGTGTTCCCTCCGAACCGATGAAGAGGTGGGTCAGATCGTATCCGTTGGCGGCCTTACGCACGCGGCCGCCGGTCGATATGAGCCGGCCATCGGCTAGAGCGACTTCCAGCCCGAGCACATTTTCCCGAATGGTCCCGTACCGCACCGCATTCGTACCGCTTGCGCGAGTCGCACACATTCCTCCAATCGTGCACTCGGCACCTGGATCAACGGGAAAGAACAGTCCGACGTCGCGGATGAAGCTGTTGAGCTGCTCGCGCGTGACACCCGGCTCGACCAAACAATCCATATCCTCCCGATTGACTTCGACGATCGAGTTCAGCCGGCTGAGATCGACACTTATTCCTCCGCAAACAGCGTTCACCTGCCCCTCAAGGCTCGAACCTGCGCCGAATGGAACGATTGGCACCCCCTCCCGGTGACAGAGCGCAAGAATTTGCCTGACCTCGTCGACCGTCTCGACGAAAGCGACCGCATCCGGCAAATGAGGCAAGGCGGGGCCCTCACCGTGCGCGTGCTGTTCACGCAACGTCATGCTTGTCGACACTCGGTCGCCAAGAAAGCCGCGCGCTTCTTCGATCACGATCGCCATCTGTTTGGTCGACACGCGCGGCGCTGCAACAGACCAAGTCGCGTCCATCAGGGATGACGCTTCCTTAAAGGTTTCAAGCATTTGTTCGACCGGGCTCCTGCCCCAACTGATGCGAAAATTCTTGGCCGTTGCGCACGACCCGAACTACGACGCCGTTTCTTGATGGGCCATGTCTTGCTCGAATCCGAGATAGCTCGCCATGACTCTCGAATCCCCCGCTATCTTCGAAGCGGACCCGCTGAGCACAAAACTTCCGAGCTCCATCACATAGGCTCGATCAGCTACCCGAAGTGCCGCCTGCGCGTTCTGCTCGACGAGCAGCACGCTAATTCCGGCCTTCCGCAGATCTCCGATGATCGTGAAGATGTCCGCGACGATGCGCGGAGCGAGCCCGAGACTCGGCTCATCGAGCATCAACAGCTTCGGCTCCCCCATGAGTGCGCGCCCCATCGCCAGCATCTGCTGCTCGCCTCCGGACAGCGTTCCGGCCAACTGGGATCGGCGCTCCTTCAGGCGAGGAAACATCGCATAGATCCGCTCCTGCGCCACAGCGGCATTGGCCCGGCTCGTCTGAAACCCGCCAAGCACCAAGTTGTCTGCCACGGTCATGGTGGTGAACAGCTCACGATGTTCCGGCACCAAAAACAGGCCGGCAGCAACCCGCTGCTCGATCTCCAGCCGTTCGAGGCTGTTCGCACCGAACTGTACCTGACCTCGGAAGGGTAAAATTCCCATGATCGAGTTCAGAAGCGTGGTCTTGCCCGCACCGTTTGCTCCGATAATCGTGACGATCTCGCCCGGCTCGATGTCGAGCGATACGTCTCGAACAGCCTCAACGTTGCCGTACGATACCGATACGTTGTTCACACTGAGCAGCGTCTTTCTCATGCCGCAACTCCAAGATAGGCGCGAACCACTTCGGAATTCGACTTGATCTCGGACGGTCCGCCCTCCGCAATCTTTGTTCCGAAATCGAGAACGACGATCTGCTCAGCAAGGTTCATGACGAAACCCATGTCATGCTCGACAAGCAAGATCGACATTCCCTCCTCCCTCAGAAGACGAAGCAGAGACGCAAGCTGCTGCTTTTCATTGTGGCGCAGCCCAGCGGCCGGCTCGTCGAGCAAAAGCAAGATCGGATCGGCACATAAGGCTCGCGCAATCTCGACGATGCGTTGTTGCCCCAGCGCCAGGTTACCCGCGAGCTGATGCATTTGACCCTCGAGCCCGACCCGCTTGATCTGACGTGCCGCTTCCGCCAACAGCTTCGCTTCATCACGGCGGTCGAGCCGCAACATGCTTGAGATGGCGCCTGCGCGGCCGCGCAAATGCGTGCCGATCGCGACATTTTCCAGCACGGTCATGTCGGGCACCAGCTTTACATGCTGGAAAGTGCGGGCGACACCGCGCCGGACGATCTCCTGCGGCGGCAAGCCAGCAATCGATCGCCCCAGCAGAGAAATCTGCCCGGCGGTCGCGGCCAGAACGCCCGTGATCAAGTTGAAGGTGGTGCTCTTTCCCGCGCCGTTCGGCCCGATCAGAGCAACAATCTGGCGCGGTGAAATCTGGAAGCTGACGTCGTTGACAGCGACGATGCCGCCGAACTGCTTTCGCGCTCCTTGTACCTCGAGTAGCGCCTTTCCCGCGATATCGGACTTGGGACGCTTGGTCAGCGGCTCTGCCACAGGCAGTTTAGTCGTAGGACGTCCGAATGGCCAGAAAGCGGAGACGCGTGGCCAGATGCCCTCAGGGGCAACCTGCAGCAGGATCACGAGCAGGACGCCAAAGACGACGATTTCGAGTTGGCCCTCTCCGAACCTGGAGAACATCTCGCTCTTCAGCATCTCCTGAAGAATCACGACGATCCCCGAACCGAGCACGGCTCCCCAAACCTGGCCCGCCCCTCCGACCACGGCGATGAACAGATATTCGATACCCGCTTGTGCTCCGAACGGAGTTGGATTCACGGCCCGCAGAAAATGAGCGTAGAGCCAACCTGACAGTCCGGCAAGGATCGCGGCATAGATGAAAACCAGGAGCTTCGCCCGTGTCGTGTCCACGCCGAAAGCTTCCGCGGCAAGATGGCCGCGGCGCAAAGCACGAATCGAGCGTCCCACGCGAGAGTCCAGGAGATTCAGGGTCAAGATGCAGCTGATAAACACAGCAGCCCAGATCACGTAGTAGATCGAGCCGGCGCTTAACATCTTCATCGAACCGATGGAGAGCGGCGGAATGCCGGAGATGCCATCATTTCGTCCGAGGAATTCGAGCTTGCTGAAGAGATAAAAGAGGCTAAGTCCCCAGGCGATCGTTCCAAGCGGAAGGTAGTGACCCGAGAGCCGAACGGTTACAAGCCCCAGCACGATGGCGAGCAGTCCGCTAACCACCAAGGAAGCGGGAAGAGTGAGCCAGGGAGACAAGCCGAGGGACGTGGTCAGGACCGCAGTTGTATACGCGCCGAAGCCGCAAAACGCGGCTTGGCCGAAGGACGTAAGACCGCCAACTCCGGTAAGCAGGACGAGACCAAGAGCGACAAGTGCCGCCAATCCAATATTGTCAAGCAAAACCATCCAGAAGGGTGGAATTCCGGGAAGCACCGGCAACAGTGCCATGACCACTGCAAAAAGCGCGATCGACCAGCGCTGCGACATCGTCTTCAATCCTTCTCTTCTTCCACAGCTGGCGCTGACAGCGAGCGAGCCAGGAGCACCGGCACAATCAGAGTAAAAACGATCACTTCCTTGAAGTTGCTTGCATAGAACGACGAGAATGCCTCGACGATGCCCACGACGACGGCGGCAGCGGCCGTTAGCGGATAACTGGCCAGGCCGCCGACGATCGCAGCGATGAATCCCTTCAACCCGATGAGAAAGCCGCTGTCGTAGTAGATGGTCGTCATCGGTACGATAAGGATGCCCGAGACCGTGCCTATGCTCGCGGCAAGCAAAAACGCGATCTGACCGGACAAAACAGTGCGAATTCCGACCAGCCGAGCGCCGACTCGGTTGACCGCCGTCGCACGTAACGACTTGCCGTAGATCGTGTGACCGAAGAACAGCCAGAGGCCGACAATTAGACATATCGCGATGATGTAGACCGCCAGCGTCTGGCCGGTCACGCGCAACGGTCCGATCGAGATGGCGACATCCGTGACTGGAGGCGCCCGCATGCCTTCAGCCCCAAAGAAGAGCAAGCCCAAGCCCTGCAAGGCAAGATGCACGCCGACCGAGGCGATCAGCAGAACCAACACGGAAGCATGAGCGATCGGTTGATAGGCAATGCGATAGAGATAAAGCCCGATCGGGCCGACGATTATCAAGGAGAGCACGATATTGATCGTCACGCTGCTCGCCCCCCCGCAGGCGAACTGCGCGAGTACGAGGGCGAGAGCAGGAACAAAGAGATAGAGAGCAGTCGCCCGAACAAACCGGCCCGTCGTGAACTGATTCCGCATGCTAAACATCTCCATGCAGAACGCGACGAAGCCGAGAACGCAAGCGAGCTCGGCGGTCCCGGGAAGCTTTCCCGACGACAGAGCGGCATAAGTCAAGGCACCGAAGGTGATGAACTCGCCTTGCGGAATCAGGATCACACGCGTCACCGCAAAGACCAGCACCAACCCAAATCCAAGCAACGCATAGATTGCGCCGTTGGTGATGCCATCCTGGACCAGAAACAGAAGGATTGTCGTGTTCACGATCTTGCTTTCCGAGGGTTGCGAGTCTTGCGGTCAACCGATGACATCAGCCTGATCAATTGACGACCTGATACCTGCCGTCTTTCACCGTCAGCAGAATGCGAGAGCGCTCGTCGACGCCATTGCGGTCCTGTTCGGTGAAGTTGTAGACGCCCTGACTTGCCGCGATCTCCGTTTCGCTCAGCAACGCCTTGCGGATCGCTTCACGAAACTCCGGCGTTCCAGGGCTCGCTTGCTTCAGCGCAACGGGGAGAGCGCGCTTGAGAATCTCGAACGCGTCATAGGAATGTGCGGCAAATTGGCTCCGGCTATTTGGACCGTATTTCGCCTCATACGCGGTGTTGAGAGCGAGGCCGGGCTTTTTGGTCAGAGCCTGGTCATCCTGGCCCTCCGGCGCCATGACGGGACCCGCGGCCATGAAGACGCCTTCGGCCGCCTTTCCCGCAATTCTAATAAAGTCCATGCTGGCAGCGCCGTGGGACTGGTAGATCGGCCCCTTGTAGCCCCGCTCTCGAAGCTCGATCTGCGGGAGCGCAGCGCCAGTCCCGGATGCCCCGACGAGGATGGCGTCTGGATTGGTCGCTATCAGCTTGAGAACTTGTCCCGTAACCGATGTGTCGGGCCGGGCATAGCGTTCATCCGCAACGATCTGTATCCCCATCGCTGTCGCTTGGGCCTTCAGATCGTTCATCCAGAGATCGCCGTAAGAATCGGAGTAGCCGACGAACCCGACCGTTTTGATGCCGTTCTTTTTCATGTGCTCATACAGCACCTTCCCGACAACGGGGATCGGCTGCGGCAAGTCGACGGACCATTTCTGCCTTGCCGCGGTGAACGGCATCGGAGCCAAGCCGAAATGCGGAATGCCGGCTTCGTTGGCCACCGTTGAAACTGCAATCGTCGGCGGCGTCACCGAGGAGCCCATAATGATGTCGGCGTTGGCTTCCGTTACGAAACGCCGGGCATTGTTTGTCGCATTCGTCGGATCACCGCCGTCGTCCAGGGCAATGACTTTCAGCTTAACGCCGCCAATCTCCCTGGGAACGAAATCCAGCGCGTTGCGCTCGGGAATGCCAAGCGCCGCAGCCGGCCCCGTGGTCGACAGCGTGATGCCGATCACGATCTCCTTACCCTCATCTCCCGCCCTGGCGCCGAGCGGCAGGAACGCAAGGACGACCGCAGCTGCGAAAACGATCCTGTTCATTGGCTTCTCCTCAAAATGCCGAGTTGCTTAGAGCCCACCCAGGCAGACGTATTTGATCTCGGTGAAGTCCTCGATGCCGTAGCGCGAGCCTTCACGTCCGACGCCCGATTGCTTGATGCCGCCGAACGGCGCTTCGGCGGTGGAAATAAGACCGGTATTGACCCCAACCATGCCGTATTCGAGCGCTTCTGCGACGCGCCACACGCGTCGCATATCCCGAGCGTAGAAATAGGAGGCAAGGCCGAACTCGGTATCGTTCGCCTTCGCGATCACGTCGGCCTCGTCGTGGAAGCGGAACAACGGCGCGACCGGTCCAAACGTCTCCTCGGTTGCGATCGCCATGTCACGGCTGGCATTGGCAAGGACGGTCGCTTCGAAGAAGCGCCCGCTGCGTGCGTGTCGTTTGCCGCCGACGACGATACGAGCGCCCTTGGCGACGGCGTCGCTAATATGGGCCTGGACCTTTGCGACTGCGTCGTCGTCGATCAGCGGACCAAGCGCCACCCCCTCCTCAAAACCGTTTCCGACCTTCAGCTTCCCAACAGCGAGCGCGAGCCTTTCGGCGAAGGCATCGTAAACACCATCCTGCACGTAGATGCGGTTGGCACAGACGCAAGTCTGACCATTGTTGCGGAACTTGGCGACCAGCGCCCCTTCGACTGCGGCATCGAGATCGGCGTCCTCGAACACGATGAACGGCGCGTTGCCGCCGAGCTCGAGTCCCATCTTTTTGATCGAGCCTGCGCTCTGGCGCATCAGCGCTGCGCCGATTTCGGTCGATCCGGTGAACGTGATTTTTCGCACGATTGGATTTGATGTTAGCTCATTGCCAATCGGTCCGGCCGGGCCAGTGATCACGCTGAAGAGACCAGCGGGTAGCCCGGCTTGTTCAGCCAGTACGGCAAGGGCGATTGCCGAAAATGGCGTTTGCGAAGCGGGCTTAAGGACGATGGCACAGCCTGCGGCTAGTGCGGGCGCAACTTTTCGCGTCACCATCGCATTCGGGAAATTCCAAGGGGTGATGGCGCCGACCACCCCGACCGGCTGCTTCAGCACGAAGATGCGCTTGTCGGGCGCGTGTCCTGGCACGATATCGCCATAGACGCGCCTCGCCTCCTCCGCAAACCATTCGATGAAGCTTGCGCCATAGGCGATTTCGCCTCTCGCCTCCGGCAGCGGCTTGCCCTGTTCTCGCGTCAATATCCGGCCGAGATCGTCCTGGTTCGCCATTACGAGTTCGAACCAGCGACGAAGGACAGCTGCGCGCTCCTTGGCGGCGCGCGCCGCCCATTCCGCCTGCGCTTTGCGCGCCGCCTCGATCGCGTCGGCGACCTCCGGCGTACCTAGCTTTGGCACCCGCCCGACGAGTTCGTCAGTCGCCGGATCGCGAACCTCAACGGCGCGATTGGCGTCCGCTTCGATCCAGCGGCCGCCCACGAATGCGGCCTCGCGCAGAAGTCCGGGGTCCCTAAGTTTCATGTGCAGAGCCTTGAGGTTCAGGGGGCTACAATGGGAGTCGCTTTGAGCTTCGATGTCACGGGACTTACATCGCGAAAGATGCTGCCCTCGTCGAACCACGAGCGCGGCGCGGGAGCACCCCACAGGGTCTGCCGCTGCGGATTCTTTAGGTCCCACCGGATCGGCTCGAGGTCCGGATCAACGGTCTGATAGTCCGAGCAATAGATCTCGGTCCGGTGGCCGTCGCGATCGCGGATATAAAGAAAGAATGCATTCGAGATGCCGTGCCGGCCCGGCCCCCGCTCGATGCTGCCGACGTAGCCGGTCGTCGACATCACATCGAGCAAATCGATGATATTCAGCGGGGTCGGCACCCAAAACGCGACATGATGGAGCCTTGGTCCAAGGCCATTTGTGAACGCAATGTCGTGAACCCCGCCTTTGCGGTGCATCCACGCCGCCCAAAGCTCTGACCCATCCTCGGTGTCGGTATATTCGGTTACTCGAAAACCGATCGAGTTGTAGAACTCAACCGAAGCCCGCACATCCGGCGAGAAGCAGTTGAAGTGATCGATCCGCAGAGGCTTCACGCCTTTGTAGAGCGAGTACTTCTGATGGATCGGCGGCAGCCGATCCATTTGCGCATAAAATTCGAGGGGAATTCCGAGCGGATCCCGCGTTCGGAACGTACGGCCCTGATAGGGCACATCGACCCACTTTGTCGGCAAGCCCATCCCCTCGAAGAACGCCTTTGCGCGATCGAGATGATCTTCATCGTACACCTTGAAGCCGAGCTCGTTGGCTAGGCCGGCGGATCCCTTTTCGAGGATGATGCAATGGTGACCGCGCTCCTCGAGAGCGCGCAGGTAGATGCGGCCGTTATCCTCGGCCGTGACCTGGAGGCCGAGCGTATCGGCGTAGAAGGCGCGCGCCGCTTCCAGATCGGTCACCGTTAGCACGATATGGCTTAGCCGAACGATGTTGAAAGGCGGATACAAGACACTCGCAGGAATCGCCATTGTTCTTCCCTCTCACGCCCCAACGCGTGGAATTTTGTGACTGTCGTAGGCAATCGCGATGTTCTTCGTCTCCATGTAGAAGTCGAAGGAATAGTCTCCACCATCGCGGCCGATGCCCGACTGCTTCACGCCGCCGAACGGCGTCGACAGATGACGCACGTTCTCCGAATTGACCCAAATCATGCCGGCTTCGAGATCACGAGCGACGCGATGCGCACGACCCACGTCGCGCGTCCAGATGTAGCCGGTGAGCCCGTAGCGCACATCGTTGGCAATCTTGGTCGCTTCAGCTTCGTCTGCAAACGGGATCATGGTAAGGACCGGCCCAAATATCTCCTCCTGCGCGATCCGCATGTCGTTGGCTGCGTTCGTGAACAGGGTCGGCTCCACGTAATTGCCTGCTCCCCCGCAAGCACGACCACCGCCAACCGCCACCGTAGCTCCGGCATCTAGCGCCAACCCCGGATAGCTCAAAACCTTCTCGGCATGCCGCGGATGAATCAGCGGACCGATCTCGGTCGCCGGATCGAGGGGATGCCCAACCTTGATTGCAGCGACGCGCTTCGCGGCCTTCGCGGCGAATTCGGCGTAAATCGACGTCTGCACAAGCGCCCGCGACGAGGAGGTGCAGCGCTCGCCGTTCAGCGAGTAGATCATGAAGAGCACCGCATCGAGCGCCCGATCCAGATCGGCATCATCGAACACGATGACCGGGTTCTTTCCGCCGAGCTCGAAATGGACGCGCTTCAACGTCGCAGCGCCCTGCCGCATGATGTGGGAGCCCGTTGTGGTCTCGCCGACGAAGGCGACGGCCTTGATGGCGTCGTGCTCGGTCAGCGCCTTCCCTGCGCTCTCTCCTAGCCCGTGAACGAGATTTACGACGCCAGCCGGACCGCCATGCGCGCGAATAACCGTGTCCATGATCTCGGTCAGGATTACCGCCGAGAGCGGACTCCACTCGGCCGGCTTGTGGACGACAGTGCAGCCTGCGGCGAGCGCGGGCGCGATCTTCCAGGTCGATAGCATGAACGGGGTGTTCCAGGGCGTGATAACCCCCACCGGCCCGATCGGCTGACGCATGGTGTAATTGAGGTGGTCGCCGTCCGGCAGCGACAACCCGTCGGCAGCGCCAGGGGCGCGGTCCGCATAAAAGCGGAAATTCTCCGCGCCTCGCAACGCCGCCTTCGCCATAAAGCGGATCGGCTGTCCGGTATCCGACGATTCGACCAAGGCGATCTCGTCGGAACGAGCCTCGATGGCATCGGCAATGGCATGAAGGATCGCCCGGCGCTTCGTCCCCGAGATGTCCCGCCAGATCCGGAAAGCGTCGGCCGCTGCCTGTGCAGCCTTGGCGACGTCCGCCGCGTGACCGGCTGCAACCGTGCATTGTTTCGCGTTGGTGGCGGGGTCAAGTGTGTCGAAGGTATCTCCGGAGACTGACAATGTGCGTTCGCCATTGATGAAATGCGGCACGGTGGCTCGCGCGAACCTGTCGAGGAACGCTTCCGCTCTCTTCTGGTTGGTCGCAAGCGTCTTGGGCTCGCTCATCATTGATTCTCCCGGTGGACGATGTGTATTGACTGGGCCGATTGTTTCGGTCGGGGCTAGAGCGCCAGGCAGATCGCTTTGGTTTCGAGGTAATTCTCGACCGCAACGGCTCCGTGCTCGCGGCCGAGACCGGACTGCTTGTAGCCGCCGAACGGCATATTCGGGTCGACCACGTTGTGCGTGTTGACCCAAACCGTGCCCGCCCTCACGGCATCCGCGAACGTGAAGCAGCGATCGATATCGCGCGACCACACCGAGGCAGAGAGTCCGTACTCCGTGTCGTTCGCCTGAGCGATGGCGTCCGCCATGTCGGTGAATGGAAGCAGGGTAACCACCGGCCCGAAAATTTCTTCGCGCACGAGCGTGTTTGTCTTGTTGGCGCCGACAATAACGGTCGGCTTGACGAAGTAGCCTGCATCGCCCGCCGAAGTTCCACCTGCTGCAATCGTGGCGCCCTCGGTCGTGCCTCTTTCGATCAGAGAAAGAACACGCGACTGCTGCTTGGCCGAAACAAGCGGATTGATCTGGTTGACGGGATCGAAACCAGAGCCGATCTTCAGGCCGTTGGCGACGCCAACAAAGGTCTCAACCACCTCGTCGAAAATCGATTTCTGGATGTAGACGCGCGAGCCGCACGTGCAAACCTGCCCCTGATTGAAATAGACGCCGAGATTGGCGGCGAGCCCGAACAGTTCGGGCTTCATATCATCGAACATCACCATCGGCGATTTCCCGCCGAGCTCAAGCGAGAAACGCGTCATATTGTCGACCGCGGCATGTCCAATGAGCTTGCCGACCTCGGTCGAGCCGGTGAAGGCGACCTTGTCAACGCCTGGGTGGGAGCACAACGCCGCACCGGCCTCGTGACCATAGCCAGTCACGACATTGACGACGCCCTCGGGGAAACCAACCTCGCGGATCAATTGCCCAAGCCTCAGCGCCGTCAGCGGCGTCTCCTCTGCCGGTTTCAGGACCACAGTGCACCCAGCAGCCAGCGCCGGCGCAATCTTCCAGACCGCCATCAGCAGAGGGAAATTCCACGGAACGATGGCGCCCACTAAGCCAACGGGCTCTTTGCGCGTCATCGCGCGATAGCGGGTGCCGGGCGGAATTGGAATCGAAACATCGAGCGTTTGACCGTAGATCTTGGTCGCCCACCCCGCCATGTAGCGCAGGTGCTCAGCGGAGGCCCCCACTTCAAGCGCCTGCGCTATGCCGATCGATTGGCCGTTGTTGGCCGTCTCCACTTCTGCAAGCAGTTGACCATCGGCCTCGACCGCATCCGCCAGCTTAAGCAGAAGTCGTTCGCGATCGGCAGGACGATGCTTCGACCACGGTCCTTCGAGGGCCGCGCGGGCTGCGGCCACCGCCGCATCGATCTCCGCTTTGCCTCCGGCGGGCACCGCCGCAATGACTGCGCCGGACGCCGGATCATGCACCGGAATTTCCGAGCCACTCCGCGTTCCGACGTCCTGCGCGCCGATCAAGAGGTTGTGCTTGCTCGAGAGGAAGGCCCTGGTAGCCTCGCTTACGGGCAGAGCTGCGATGCGGGTTTGGATTGTCATGCTTGCTCCTTGATCATGCCCGGCGACGATCTGCTGCGCTGGGCTCGGCCGGGTGAATGAACGGCCAGGGGCTCATTTCGGAGCCCTTTTCGATCGGCACTTCGATGAGCGCCGGCGAGTCGAGATCGAGCGCTTTCCCCAGCGCGCGCTTCAGGTCTTCCGGGGATGCGGCACGATAGGCAGGCATGCCGAAGGATTCGGCGAGCTTGACGAAATCCGGGTTGGTCAGGTCGGACCCGATGAAGCGACCTTGATATGACTGACGCTGATCGCGCAGAACGTTGCCGTATGACGAGTTGTTGAAGACGATGGCAACTACGTTGATGCGGTGGTGGACCGCGGTAGCCATCTCCTGAAGTCCGAACAGAAACCCGCCATCCCCCGAGACGGAAACCACGGCTTTGTCCGGATGCGCGACCTTGACGCCGATCGCGGTGTCATAACCGAAGCCAAGATTGTCCTGGTATCCGCAAGTAACGTACTGTCGAGGTCCGTAGACGGGGAAACCAAAGCGCGCCGTAAAGCCCATCTGGCTCACTTCCTCGACGAAAAAGCCGTCGCGAGGCAGTACGGCGCGAATAGCCTCGAGATAGGCGATCTGAGGCTGCACCTCCGCGAAGGCGCTCTCCGCTTTAGCCTTCATTTCGCGGAATTCACCTTCGCGCGAGGCAGGTGACGCTCCGCTGATCGCGGCGGTCAAAGCCCTGGTGCCTGCGGCTGCATCCGCCACAATGGCAACATCCGGCTTCAGGCGGACCATCTCGGTCGGATCGATGTCGATGCGGATGACCTTGAGCCCCGGCGGAAGCCATCGCCAGCGCATGTATTGCAGCTCGAGGCGACTGCCGATGCCGATCAGGAGGTCGACGTGCTTCCAGTGCTCGAAGGCTGCGACCGAATTGAACGCCAGAGGATTGTCATCAGGAAGGATTCCCTTGCCCGAGCGGTGCGCGGTGACTGGTGCCTGAAGGCGCGCAGCCAATTGGGCGACTTCGGGGCTAGCATCCGCAGCCCCGCCTCCGACCATGATGATCGGATTCCTGGCCTTTGCGACCAGCGCCGCGGCCGCCGCGATTGCATCAGGATCGATGGCCGGCGGAGGATTGGGAATGCCGACTGCGATTGCGCCGACCGGCCCTTTCGTTCCGAAGACGTCCCATGGCGCCTCCACGGCAACCGGTCCGGGGCGCCCCGACAGCATGCGCGTAAACAGATCCGCCATGGTGTCGGAGACGCCGCTTGGGTGGCTGATGCGCTCTGCACACTTGATGAAGCTCCGCAATGTCGCAAGCTGATCGGGCAACTCATGGAGCTGGCCGCGCCCCTGCCCGATCAAGTGCGACATGATGTTGCCGGTGACGCAGAGAACGGGAGCATTTGCGCCGTAGGCAGTGCAAAGCGCGGCGCCGGAGTTGAGCACGCCGGGGCCCGGCACGACCGAGTAGACCCCAGGCTTCCCGCTCGACTTGGCGTAGCCGTAGGCCATATAACCGGCGCCTTGCTCGTGCCTGGTATGGATGAAGCGCAGCTCGGCACGACGGCCATAAAGAGCGTCGTTGAAGTCATACATGTGCGCGCCGGGGATACCGAAAACCGTATCCACGCCGTGCGCGATCAGAGAACGAGCGATCTTCTCGCCGGTCGTTTCGTGCTCAATCATATCCGATGCTCGTCTCGGCGGAGGGCACGAGCTACGGGCCTGCAAGGCGGCCAGAAAAATCCTGCCGGTGATCGGCCAAGGAGCGAGGGCGGCATAGGCGCCGTCCGAGGATCGAGCACAGTTCCCTCCGGATGCCACGGCGGCAGCTTCACATCCGGTGAGCTCCGCTCTTCATCATTGTGACTGAGAGCCGCCACGACCGATGTCGTGGATCAGCGCCGCAAGTCTTGCGCGGGAGAGCGCTCCAGGACAAACGATGGTTTCTTTTCAATTGATCAGGAATGCTTAATAATGGGGCATGTCTCTCACCCGCACCACGATCCGGCAGTTCGAAGCGTTCGTTGCTGTCGCTGATACTCTCAGTTTTTCGGCCGCTGGCGACCGACTGGGCCTGACATCGTCGGCCGTCAGCCAGCTCGTGAGTGAGCTTGAGGCCATTACAGGGTTTCGCGTGTTCGACCGCAGCACGAGACGCGTTGCGCTATCGAGCGCCGGCCGCGAATTCCTGGGCATCGCCCAGACTGTACTTCGGCACGTACAACTCGCCGAGACCGCCGCAGCAGACGTTCGCAACCGCGCCGCAGGCGTGGTCAGGATTGGCGCCCCATTGATCCTGGCGAGCGCCGTATTGCCGGCGGCCGTGCGCGAATTCAGGCGAGAGCGCCCGAATGTTGCCATTCATATTCGAGACGTACCCGTCGAGTTGACCGTGGATCGGGTCGCCGCGGGGGATGTCGACCTGGCAGTAGGGCCTGACCGCCCACCCGATCCAGCAGTCATCAGTGAGGCGATCTTTCGCAGCCCCTGGGTGCTGTGGGTTGCGTCAGATCACCCCTTGGCGCCCAGGAAGGTGCTGAGCTGGGACGACCTTCGCAATGTCACCCTCGTCGCCGCAAGCCGAGATCACGAGGTCAGCGTTGCGCAGATGCGGAGCTCCGCTCCGGACTCAAGTCCGATCGCTCCACCGCAGATTGTCGACAACATCACCACAGCCCTTGGCATAGCGGCGCAGGGTCTCGCCGCCACACCTGCGCCGGCTTATGTCGGAGTCGTGGCTCGGCCACTGGGGCTCACGATGCGCCGCATCACAAAGCCCGAGACCGTGCGTGAGGTTTGTCTCTATCGGCCTTCACGGCGTTCGATTCCACCGGCGGCCGAAGCTTTCGCCGAGTTTGTCATTCAATGGATCCGGGCATGGAATCTGGAAGCACAACATGACACGACCCGCTCGGCGCGCAAGGCTGCAAGGAGGAGCGACTGAATTCTCTCAAAGACGTCGAATAGCCGGCCGGGGCGCTCATGCAAGGCCCGCTCTCCGCTATCGGTAACCGTTCGAGAAGCGCTTGACGTGGAGCCGACAACAGGATGCGCAGTCAGGCAGCGGCTGCACGCTTCACTCCCTTGATCTCGCGAGCGGGCGGCACTCCAAGCAGACGCGCGTATTCTCGAGTAAATTGCTGCTGGATGTCTTGCGGACGGTCGACATCCACCTGTCAAGGATCAAGATTACTCGGCAGCAACCGCATTACTCAGGAGTAACCACATTACTCAGGAGTAACCACGGTCCGCCACTCAGCAACAATCGCGCTCGAGGCGAGAACGCAGCTTGAGCTGCGTCAACGCGAACTGCGAGCTTTGGTGCGATGAACGAGCGAACAAGGAGAACCGACCATGCTCTTATCGCTCGACGACTTCCGTATCAAACCTGAGAACTTCGATCTGACGAAGATGGAAAACATCATTCGGATCGCTTGCGGGCTGTTTTACCTGCCGCACGCCGCCGGGAAATTTATCGCCTTCGGCGTTCTCAATCCGCCAATCGTGAAGTTCTTCGCAGCTGCAGGCCTGTCACCTCCGGAGGTTTGGGTCTACATCGCTGCCGCCGCTGAACTGTCTGTTGCCGTTGCACTGACACTCGGCCTTTGCACTCGTTTCGCGGCGCTCGGCTCCACCGCGCTGATGGCGATTGCAGTCTACTCGCTTCAGGTCGTGAAGGGTTTCGGCTGGACTTGGAATACCGGCGGCTACGAGTATCCGGTGTTCTGGGGAATTTGCTCGCTCGCCGTCGCGTTGCAAGCCTGGCAAGCTTGGTTCGCAGTGCGCAAGACCGCCGCGCATCCCGTTACGCGGCTCGTCGCCGCGGAGTGAGATAAGCCCCCTCGAATGCGGACTGCATTGCCTGCATGGCGTTAAGATGGATGGCCGCAGCCCGTCCGTCACTTCGGGCACTCAGCCTCGCCCGTATCTAACCTTATGAAACAGGTCATCGCGGGATTCTGCAGCCAGACGCTTGGCCTGGGCCACGAGGGTCACGCCAACTTGGCCGGCTTGGCCGCAACGAAGACGGCCCCAAGGCAACCAGCGTCTGCCGCACCAACGATGCGTCAACAGGACTTGGAGCGGAAAATAGGCGAGACTGTCTGCCTGGAGCAGGATGAGACCGGCATTCTTGCCCAGGCGAACCCGTCACCTTTTCGAGGCCACCGTCCTTACACCTTCGATCGTCGCCATTCGAGGACCTTCCGCGTCGATACCCGCTCGCGGCACTCCAGTTCGGCGGTCGGGCCGACCGTCAGTCGGGTTGCATTCGTGCAAACACCTTCTTGGCCGTTGCCGGGATCACATCGACCTCGATCATCATTCCGGGCCAAGCCTGCTCGAGCAGTCCCTTCGGATCGACCAGCGGGTTCGTCTCGCCTGATTCTCGCGTGGTCACGTTCTCGCGAAGTCCGGTTAGGCCATTCGACAACGTGTGCATCATGAGATGGGCGAATGTTGAAATACCTCGGGCTACCAGTCCGACGAAAACGACTTCTCTCGCGGACTCGAAAGCAATATTCGATGCCAAATATCATAGGGCTAGGCGGGTCGTGTTCTTGGTCAATATGCCGGACCGGATTGCAAGTTCAAATCGCGGACCCGCAGCAGACGGCCCCTAGAATTTCGCCGATCGCAATTACCTCGTTTCTATAAGGCCTTGGAAAAAGCGTCCTTAGCATGTTCGCCCCGGACTTAGCGGTGGTGAGCTTTTTCATCGTGTCGAGCCCGATAACTTTCAATCTCGCTCATATGATCCACCACCCAAGTCGCCAGCTGCATCAACGGTACGGCAAGCGACCTCCCTAGATCAGTAAGGCTGTACTCGACTTGAGGCGGGACACTCGGATGAACTTTCCGTGCCACCATTCCGTCGCGCTCTAACGCCTTCAGCGTACGAGTGAGCATCTGCTGCGAAATTCCACCTATCAGCCGCTTCAACTCGTTAAAGCGGCGGGGTTGCTCGACTAGCACAGTGATGGCGAGAATGGTCCACTTGTCGCCCATGCGGCCAAGGACCTCTTTGACTGGCCCGCAGCCGGGATACGTTCCGGGCTGGAGTGGAATGGGGGCAGTCATACGCATGTGACTAGGCCTCAAAAATCTACGTTCTTGTCTATCGGGCAGTCTACTCCAATCATCTAGTCAGCAAAACATACCAACCGAAGGGATGCGTGTATGGCTGGCAAAAATGACGCTTTCCAACCTTGGCACCGGCACCGCTATCGATGCGGCTCTGCCTCGCAGCAGTGATTTCGCGAACAAGAGCAATGAAAATTTCGCTATTCGGCGCAACCGGTCCGACCGGACGGTACCTCATCGAGGAGGCGCTCAGGCAGGGCTACAGCCTGTCGGTCTATACGCGCGATGCGATCCGAAGGATAGCTTCGACCTCAGGGCCTATTCGGTTTTGATGCTGTTCAAGCTGATTGCGCGCAAGGGCGTAGACGACCTCAGAGCAACTGCCGAATTGGTTCGGGATTCAGGGCTGGACTGGACGCTGGTGAGGATTCCCAACCTCAAGGATGGCCCGGCCAGCGGGACCATCGACCTCGGCTGGTACGGAAAATCCAAGCTCAGCATGAAACTGTCGAGAAGCAATCTCGCGAAGTTCCTCGTCAAGCAGGTTTCAAACAGGGAGTTCGTTCGCGCGGCTCCTGCAATCGCCAATCACTAAAGACCAGGAGCAAGCATGACCAACATCCTCCTCATCACGTCGAGCCCACGCAGTGCCGAAGGCCTGTCCAGCCGTTTCGCGACTGAGATCGCCGAAAGGCTTAAGGCCCATTCGGGCGCCACGCTGACTACGCGCGATCTTTCGGCGGAGCCGCTGCCGCATATCACACCGGCCTACATTAATGGCCGCATGGCGCCGCCGGAAGCACGTACGCCGGAACAGGCGCAGGCCGTCGGGCTCGCCGAAGCGCTGGTCGATGAGATCAAGGCCGCCGACACAATTGTCGTCGGTTCGGGCATGATCAATTTCGGTCCGTCCTCGCAACTCAAGGCATGGATCGATCGCATCACATGGCCGGGCGTCACGTTCAAATACGACGAGAACGGCCCAAAGGGTCTGTTGTCCGGCAAGAAGGTCTATCTCGTAACGGCCAGCGGCGGTGTTTTCTCCGAAGGACAATACGCATCGTTCGACTTCCAGACCAACTATCTTCTGCATCTGCTGCGCTTCATCGGCTTGACCGATATCGAGCTGATCCGTGTCGAGGGGACCGCTTACGGCCCTGACGCCGTAAAGGCGGCTGTGGCCTCGGCTGAAGCGCAGATCCGCACTGCGCTCGAAGGCGCCGCCTGAGTGCTTGCGAGTGAGAAACTTCGTTCAAAGGCTTCCCCGTCATGACTGATACCTTGATCATTGACCTCTACACGGAGATCACCTGCCCCTGGTGCCTGGTAGGGCAATTCCGGCTTGATAAGGTTCTAGCCGAGCGCTTCCCCATCTTGCCGTGAAAATCCACCATCATCCCGTCCTGCTGCTCTCCGGGGTGCCTGCGGCGGGGCTCTATATTCCCGATCTGCTTCGCTCAAGATACGGCATTACCGATCCGAAGGTGGCGTTTGCACGGCCCGAAGGCGAAGCGCGAGTCTCGGGGCTAGAACTCGACCTCAGCCGCCAACTTTGGGCGTATGCCACGCAGCCTGCCCACGCCCTCATCCTTGCCACCAGCGAACGTGGCACGCAGCATCGGCTCGCGGTGGCGATCACCGAAGCCTACTTCCTGGGCGCAAAGAACATCGGTGATGCAGATGTGCTTGCCGGTATTGCCGCAGACTATGGGTTCGAGCGCGCGGAAGCACACGCAATCACCCTCGATCCCATCCAGCACAAGCGCGTGGAGCAGGAGGCAGTCCGATCTGCAGCAGCAGGCGTCCGCTCAGTGCCCCATTTCATCTTTGGCGGACGCGCCGCGATCAGCGGTGGCTGCAGCGAAGACGAGATCGCTCTGCACATCCAAGAAGCCGCGCGCGCTCAGGTGAACCAGCATCAATAGGAAACCATTCGGTGACATTGCACTCAATAGCACCAATCAAATTCGTTTGGTTGCGGGTTCAAAAGGTGCCTGAAATACAAAGCCCCTGAAATCGTCACGATTTCAAGGGCTCAAGTTTACTTGGTCATACCTGTGTTCATCGGGTCTTCCTTTTCGCATACGCGCAGGAGCTGGCGCGCGGACTTGCGGCCAGTATCCAGTCTGTCGATGTTGGAGAATGTCTGAAACGTGCGCGCCGTCAGGACTTGAGGCGAAAGCGGAACAGTTGTTCGGCCAGTATCGATATTTTAAACCGTACACCAGCAGTTCGGGGACTACAAGAAGTAACAAACAGCTCTTCTCATGACGATTGGTGTATTTGCTCCGTAGTTGAACCCCTCCTGACTAATGCGGAAGCGACCCTCGGGCGCTCGAGTTGTAAAATGCTCCTCGTCGGCACGACAGAACCATAACCGCCGGCGTTGGCTGGTGACAAAATTGCTTGAAATGCTTCTCTAAATTTCCCTTTTCGCGCGCTTTCCTGCATAATCCGGCATGGCAAAAACAAAAGTAAGCTTCAAACCATTCCGCAAGGCAGAGGGCGACTGGACTATTGTTGCCGAGTACCCCGGCGTAGAACCCCGAGAAATCACGGGCTTCACAAGCAAGGCCGAAATTGACGATTGGATGAACGGGGAGCGTCGGATCGCTTGGCTCCGATCACAGGGTTACGCGAAGTGACATGATGATCCTTTCTTCCAACCATCTCCGATTTGGAAAAGCTTCGCGCCCGCGTGCGTGAGGTCGAGCAGAACGTCCAGCAGTCCAACCGCCGTCCGCCACTTCAGCCGGCCATGTCGATCCGGGCGCGGTGGCTCTCTATCCGAATAGGGCAGTGCTGTCGTGTGCTGCCGCGTGGCGCGGAGGCGCGGCCAAGATTTCCGAAGTGATGCCAGGCCCTTTCCGGCGCCGCTGCGCGCTAATCGCGGAGGTGCAGACATCAATCCGCTCCGTCAGGCGTGATGGCTATTGTGCGGTCTCCTGGCAGCCCGGCGTGCTCGCCGTCGCTACGCCGATCGCGCTAGACGACGGGCCAGTCTACGCGCTCAATATGAGCCTGCAGGACGTTGAACCAACGCCCGCGCTCGGCAAAGAAATCGGCGGATACCTCGTTGCTTTTGTCGCGCGATGCAAGGAAGTCCTCTCTGAACCGGGGGACCCTACGACTGAAGCACATTCGTCCCCGCCACGGAAGTTGCGAAGGCCTATCTGAGTTTCACCTGCGCCGACGGGAATTTCCTCGCGATCGAGAAGATCGCAACGAGGCACCGACCGTTCTCGGCAGGCCGGTGACGCTTTCAAAGCTCTCTTTAATCCGAGAAATGTCGGGGTTCTCTCGCTGTCGACGCCATCGTTCGAGCTGAGGCGCTCGATGGCTGGGAGGTTATGAAGCGTGACAGACGCGTATTAGGTCGTCGCAATTGCGCTGCTGCACTCCCCTGTTCAGAGCGGTGTGGATTGCCGCTCCAAAAAGGCTAAGCTGGTCTCATGATCCTTTGAACGCAGTCTCTTTGCGGCGATAGACATTCCCAAGCCTACGCCAAGCTACGCGATAGCTGCCTGCAGCACTACTCCCACTCTATCATTTCGAACGACGGCTCGTCGTTGATCTGCAAGCAAAATTTTCCGGATCTGACGGACAAATGCCGACAGTATACCCGCCGCAACTTTCTGGTCTTGAATTCACAGGAAAATTTGCGCCGCTCGAGATACTGTCGTTACCGCCACCTATCGAGGTCAATCGACTGATCAGCGCTGCCGGCGTGGCCGTGACTTGTCAATCCCGGACCGGTTAGGCGTAACTTCAAATACCGTCAGGGACGAGCCGCGCGCTCGCGTCGCCGAAACTGAGACACCAAGCCGCTCGGCTCTTCCGCTGCCAGCGAAGCCAGAGAGAAGACCAGACGGCGCACCGCCCCTTTTCACAAGTGATGTGCCGCTGCAAAAGGCCCCGATCAGGCGGCCCGCATTTTGGTCAGAAATTGGTCTACCGCGACACGTAGCATATCCGACTGGTTCTCCAGTCCACGTGCGTTCGTGAGAACTTCGGCAGCCGCCGTGCCGGTGGCGGCCGCTGCGCTGCTGACGCTACCTATATGGCCTCTGATTTCGCTAGAGCTCCCGGCGACGGACTGGATGTTGCGCGCAATTTCCCTGGTCGCGGCACTCTGCTCCTCGACCGCAGAGGAAATGCTTAGGGTGATAGCATTCATCTTAGCGATCGTTTGCGCAATTCCGTTGATGGTGAGAACTGCATCGCTTGTCGTTGCTTGCATAGTTTCAACTTGCGCGGAGATGTCCTCCGTTGCTTTTGCTGTCTGATTGGCGAGCGCTTTGACCTCGGCTGCCACGACAGCAAATCCGCGTCCCGCATCGCCCGCACGTGCCGCTTCGATAGTGGCGTTGAGTGCCAGAAGATTGGTCTGTGTGGCGATACCATGGATCATCTGGACGACTTCACCTATCTTTTCAGCTGCACTGGATAGGACCAGCACCGTGTCGTTTGTGCGCTCTGCGTCACTAACAGCTTGGCGTGCGACCTCAGTTGACTGCAACACCTGTTGCGATATCTCCCCTACCGACGCAGATAATTCTTCGGCGGCGGCGGCTACCATTTCAACGTTCCCAGACGCTTTCTCTGACGCAGCCTCGACAGTAGACGCGCGCATGCTGGCATCGCTGGCGGTCATCGTCATCACATCGGCTGTCCCCTGCATGTCGGCGGCTGAGGTGGCTACCGCACGAACAATGCCATCTACGCTTTGCTCAAAATCGTTCGCAATGCTATCTAGTGTGGCACGGCGCTCATCCGCAGCGCGCCGTTGAGCTTCGGCCCCGACTTGCTCAAGCCTCCGAATACGAATTGCGTTGTTCTTGAACACCTGGACGGTAGCGGCCATTGCGCCAATCTCGTCGTTCCGCCCCACACCTGGAATGTCTTGTTCGAGATCGCCGCTAGCGAGTTGCGTCATGCAAGCGCCTAGCGCGGCCAATGGTTTAGTGATGCTGCGGCCGAGGAACCAGGCGATGACACCCGAGACCAGTCCGATTACGATGATAGCAGCACCAAGCGACCACATGATCGGTTGTAGCTTGGCATCAAGATCGTCCAGATACGCGCCGGAACCGACAAATATGTCCCATCCAGGAATGCCTACCGCGTAGGACAGCTTCCTGATTGGCTCCTTTTCGCCAGGCCTCATGAACTCGTAACGCAACACAACGTCGCCGTTCGCTGCGACGCCGTCGCGCAATTCGCGGATCAGCGCACGACCGTTTGTCTTACCGTCGAGACGATTGACCCCGATTGTCTTCGGATCCTGAGAGGCTACCGCGACACCATCCATCGTATTTGCAAAAATATACCCCGCACCCCTGTCATACGTCATCGTCTGAGCACGACGTGAGAATTCTGCAATTGCGGCCTCTTTGGTGAGTTGGCCCGCGTCAACTTGCTTCTGCAAGCTCAACGCAACGTTCTTGGCGATATCGACGATGGCGCGGGTCTGCTCGACACGCGAATTGATCATTTCCTTCTGCATCAAATAGCCCGCAAGCAGTCCGGCAAATGAGAGGCCCAGCATCGAGACCGCAACCAGAATACTGATCTTGGGAGTGATCGGTAGGTTATTGAGCAGTTTCAAGGAACGTCTCCAATCGCAATTAAGGCCAGGCAGGGCGCAAATGGTCACTGCTCGTGTACAAGTGATCGGTTTAGGTTTCGTTACAGCCGGCCAAATGGGAAAACACTTGCGTGCCGGCGGGCCCGCGGCTCGCCGCGTCCAACGCTGATGCCAGATAATGCCTGACAATCGCGGTCGAACGCTTGAGCATCGACAATCAACATTACGGTAGGGTCTGGACGTCCATGTCAGAGAGTCTGGCAAGCATCTTTGACCAAATCGGATGACGAAGTCCCAGCTGCTTCCGGCGCGCATGCATGGACGAGATGAACGTCTCGAGAGCCCTCATCTCGCCGGACAAGCGTCCCAACACCGGCATCAACCGCTTGACACAGAAGCAGTCTCCATCGTGGTTGCTTCCCCTTCCGTGCCGACTTTAAAACCCTTAGCGGATAAATCACGACCGAGGGTCTCTGGAAGCAGAAGAGATGCGGCAATGAAGACTGTGGCGGCAGGAAGGGCGACCGCAACCATGCCGTAGAGCAAGCTTCCGCCGAAGTGAGCGGCCGCTAGAGGCACAATCACGGGGGCTATGCTGCCGAGCCCGCGACCTCCCATGTAGAAGGTAGATACCGCCGTCGCACGCAGGTTGACGGGATAAAGTTCCGAGATCCACACGCCAGTCACCCCCAGCGCCACGTTTCCAATGCCAAACCCGATGTAAAGCCAGAACATCGGCCATTCGGTCTTCGAACCGGCGTAGAGTTGGCTGCCCCAAGCGGCCATACCAACCAAAGACCCGACCCAAAACAGCGCCGGCACGAGGGCTCCGAAGCGGCGGCCAGCCCTGTCGTTGAAAAAGCCGTTCGCGAGGTAACTAATGCCGCTGACAACGGAGAGCAGAACAGCCGTCGTGCGAACAATATCACCCGGCGTGTGCATGTCCCGCAGCAGCAGTGTTGGGATAAAAGAGACGACGCTGTAGTAGCAGAGCATATAGCTCATCAGCCATACGAAAGCGACGACGGTCTGCCGGGCCAAGCCATTACGGAAGAGATCGGCAAGAGGAAGCGTGCGGGCTTCCGCCGCGACCCGACCGACCTTGCGGTTCGCCTCATACTCCAGCCAGATCTTGGATTCAGGCATGAAGAAGCGAATGAAGATGATAAGCAGAATGGGTACGCCGCCGCTCAGCAGACCGATGCGCCAGCTCCACTCGTCGCTGAACGTCGCGATCAGCCAGATGCCAACGATCGAAGCCGTGGACGACGCGATCACGGCACAACCTTGAAGCGCGGCCGCGCCCAACCCACGGCTGCCTTTTTTCCAGGCCTCGTTGAAGAGCACCATGCCAACGCCGTACTCGCCGCCAAGTCCGATGCCGGTGATCAACCGCAGCACGGCAAGTGACCAGTAATTCCATGCGAACGCCGAAATGATCGCGGCAACAGAAAACAATGCGATTGTGAGTTGAAGCGATGTCTTTCGGCCAAGTCGGTCACCGATAACGCCGAATACCGCTCCGCCAATGGCTGACCCGAACAATGTCAGAGCCTGCAGCGAGCCGACCTCGGCCAGCGATAGCGACATCGATCGCTGAATCGCGGGCAAGAGGAACGGAAATATCAGCACGTCATAGAAATCGAGTATGTAACCCAGCATCGCTGAGATCATAATCGAATACCGTTGCCCAGCGGTGTAGTCTTCCGAATTCGAGATAGCTGCCGACATGTGACGCGTTTCCTGTTGGGAATAGAAGTCCATAGAGGTGCCGAGACGCTTGTCGCGTCTTTGGAAGTCGGACTGCGACTTCGGCATTGTTGGGGGGCTCGAACGCGCCCCCAGCATCATGCGGAGCTGTATCGCGACTCCGGATTGCGTATCTGAAGCGCGCGGGCTAGCGACCCGGCGCCCTCAACTCTGGATAAGCAAACTCGCCCTTGTCGAGAATGTGGATATCGTCAAGCCATAGGCTGCAGCCACGAAGCGGGATGTCCAGATGACATGGCGTGTCATTCGTGCCGCCGAGCTCCGTGTTCGGGCCCGTCGAGAACAGGACGTTCCCGTAGAAGGAAAGCGCATTCATGATGTGCTCCGACGTGAGCTCCTGGGAGGCCGCGATGTGGTGCCAGGTGGCACGCTCGTTCGATCCCCAGCCGATGTGAGAGATCGCCCAACCGCGCGGATCGCCGAAACTGTCGATATAGTTTTTTATGAGGAGCGCGTCGGCCCCCTCGCCCTTGAGATCGACGATGTAACCGTCCTTTACGGTCAACGTGACCGGCGACTGGATATAACGCTTGAATGCGCAGAGGATGTCACCTGGCATCAGCACCACCGTGCCGTTAACCTCGCCGTCGGTCGCCTGAGTGAAGGCAAAGCCTGACGGGAAGTGATCCCAGCGTCCGGGCTCATCCGTGTATCCGTATTCGGAAATGACCGGGTATTGCTTCAGGCCATAAGTTACGTCCGTTCCGCCCGGCGACGTGATCCGCATTTTGCTGGCTGACTGGAGAAGCGTTCGAGAGAGCTCGGTTCGTCGACGCAGATCTTCAGTCGGGAACATCTTCTTGAGGATGTGCAATGGCTCCATCACGCGCAAGATGCGTGTGCCAGCTTCCTGAATGTCGGCTTGCTCACGAGAGAAAAGCAGGCCGAGGAGATCGATCACCATATCCACGCGCTTGAGCGTATCGATCGCCGGCTGGTTGCCCGTGAGCGCATGCCGGCCCTGCAACCCCGCGACCTTGCCCTGGCCGTACTTCGGCACATTCAGATGAAAGGTCGTTGCACCCAGGCTCCGCGCGGCCAGCATGAAAGCCTGAGCGTATTCCTGCTGATCCTCGCCACCGCTCAGGACGGCAACGACTTCGTCCTTCTTCACCTTGCAGAGCGTCAGTTCGGCCTTGAAGAGCTCGAGCATTTCAACATCAACGATTTGTCGGGACATCTTAACTGACCTCCTGTTTGCCGAACGCAGCCACGCGACGGTCGAACCGATCGCGCGGTCGCGCTAGAAGCTCTTCAACGATTGAAAGGAACCCCTCGGTATCGTCGATTTGCATTTGGTGACCCGCGCTTTCCAGCGTCCTGGTCGCGATCGACGGCAGCAATCTGCGAAATTCTTCCTCATCTTCCGGCCGAATGACCCCTCCCCGTCCCGCAACGATCAATGCGGTCGGAACGCTGAGATGGGCGAGGTCGCGATGAATATCATCGTGATGAAACCCCTTGTAACTCTCGATGAGCGCTCGCTCGTCGCAGGTATGCATCCACTCGGCCCGGGTGCGGATGTGCTGCTCGGGCAACCACGGAGCAGTGGGGCTCCGTAGCGCCGCGTCGGCTTCTCCGCGCTTCGCGCTTTGCAGCAATTGGAGAAGCGGTTCGACCGGAATAGGATAGGCGCGGCGTCCAGGGCCGGAAACTGGCGGGTCAACCAGTATCAATTGGTCCATGGATGATGGCCGCCAACGCGCGGCGCGGATCCCGATGCGGCCACCCATCGAGTGACCCAGCAGCGTATAGGAGCCCATTCGGAGCGCCTCAGCGAACCCGATGAGGTCGGATGCGCATGCGTCGAGCGAGTAGTCGAGATGCGGGCCGCTTTCGGAAAGGCCGCGACCACGGACATCGAGCACAAAAACGTCGTGTCCGGAGCACAGACGCTCTGCGATGAAGGCCCATTGCGCCGCAGTCGTCGAGATGCCGGGGACAATGATGACCGCTGGCCCGGACCCGCCGAACCGCAGATAATGCTGCCGAATTCCGTTGGCACGCACATGCCCACCGTAAAGCAATCCGGATGCCGCGACGCCGCTCACGTTCTCTGATCCTCTGTCTGGTCATCCGATAGCGCGTGAAGCCGCTCGATAGCGGCTTGCGTCGGCATGACGTCCGCGTATTTGCTGGCGATATCGAACAGGTTGACGGCGTGGGACGTGGGTGAGCGGTCGTAGACCGCGTCGCTTGGCACAATCGATTTGAAGTTCAACGCGCACGCATCCACGACCGAAGCCCGCACGCAGCCGCTGGTCGTGCAGCCGGTCACCACCAGGGAGTCGACCCCGGCACCGATCAGATACGTCGCAAGCGGAGTGCCGAAGAATGCGCTTGCCTGAGTCTTCGGCAGGAGCAACTCGCCGGGCTCCGGAGCCACCTCGCGGACAAACTCGTAGCCCTCGGACGGAATCCGCATGATACCCGGGATCTTCGCGGAGAATGCGCCCTGGTCCTGGCCCACCTTTCGCGCGACATGCGGAAAAATAACCGGCCACTTCTTCTCGCGAAACAGCCGCACCAATTCGGCGATGTATGCTATGGCATGCCAGCCGGCCTCACCGCAGCTGGTAGGGTATTGCTTGATCGCTTCGCGGATCGGCATCGGCCGGTTGCCGACCGAACGATACTGCACGTCGATGACCAGCAATGCCGGTCGTTTGCCGAATCCCGCCGCGCCACCCAGCCCGGCGAGGGCATAGGTCTCGCGCTCGTCCAGCGATATCACATCGTCCCAGGGTTGCTTGGTCCCAATCACTATTGCGCCCCAGCGGTCAAAATGAGCATGTCAGTGAAGCGGTACGGTGGTCGCATCGTACTGGTAGATCCAATCGTATCGCGCAGCCGTTGCTTTCGGCGTCCACTGGGTCTTGATGTAGTCACCCGCCGTCTCGGGCCTGCACAGCGCCTGATTATGGAAGATCGGCAGCATGCCAGCCGCGGACTTCACAACCTTGTTGGTGCGATCGAGCCGCAGGCCCTGATACGTCTTGAAAGCCGCCGCGATGTCATCGGGATCCTGCTCGAAGCAGCGGGCGAGGACGGATGCATCCTCCAGGGCCATGTTCACACCCTGCCCGAGGTACGGCAGCATTGAATGGCAGGCATCGCCGAGCAGGGTGATGCGTCCCTTCGACCACGTAGCCAGGGACGGCCGCACGAATAGGCCCCACTTGTTCAGGGTATCCACATTTTGGACCAGCTCGATGATGTCTGGATGCCAGCCCTCGAAGTCCTTCAGGCATTCCTCGACTGAGCCCTTTTCCGACCAGGATTCGAGCAGCCAGTCGTTATGGTCTACCTGACCCGAAAAGGTCATCATGACCGTGTTCTGCCAGCGCACCGGATAGGCCGTGACGTGGGCGGTGGGCCCGATCCAGGTCGCCACCTCGGGTTCGCGCTGATGCGGCGAAAGGCGGTCGACCGGCACGAGACCACGCCAGGCAATGGCTTTCGTGTACTGGCTCTCGATGCTGCCGATCAGGCCAAGACGGACCTTTGAATGAGCACCGTCCGCGCCGATCAGGGCGCGCCCTTCGACTTCGGAGCCGTCAGCGAGCTTGGCCCGAACCGCTTCGTCGTTTTGATGGAACCCGACAACGTGGGCGTTCAGATGAATGGCGCCCGGCTTCAACTGCCGCACGCCGTCAACGAGGATCTTCAGCAGGTGAGCACGCAGCAACAAATAGGGCTGGTTGCGCGCCGCGTCGGAGCTGCGATTGTAGAGGGGCCACCTATCACCGGTGTTCCAGAGCCGGATCGAGCGTCGTTCGGCCGCGATGCAGTTCTGCTCGACCTGTTCGTTGAGGCCGAGATCCCGAAGAACGCGCACGCCGTTCATGGAAATCCAAAGACCCGCTCCCACTTCGCGCAACTCGGACGCTTGTTCAAATACGTCACAATCGATGCCGCGACGAAGCAGCGATAGCGCCATCGCCAAGCCGCCAATGCCGGCGCCGGCGATGAGGACGCTTGATTTATTGACCTGTTCAATGCTCATGACATCTCCAAACGATAATATCGCTGTCTTGCAACGGTTAGGCGGAATCCTCGGAGATTTGCTCGACGGCAAGGCTCCTTACGGCCTCGAAGATCTTGGTGTATCCGGTGCAACGGCAGAGGTTGCCGTGCAGGTAGTGACGGATTTGTTCGTCGGTCGGGTGCGGCGTTGCCTTCAACAACGCTGTGACCGCCATGATGAAGCCTGGCGTGCAGAAGCCGCACTGAAGGCCCCCGTGAAGCACAAAAGCCTTCTGGATCGCTGACAGGCCGTTGGGCGGCGTTACGCCCTCGATGGTCGTGACCTCGCGCTGATCGACATCGACGGCGAGTGTGGTGCAACTCGAAATCGGCTCACCGTCGAGCAGAACGGTGCACGCGCCGCACACCTCCATGTCACAAGACCGCTTGGTTCCCTTTAAGCCAAGGCGATCCCGGACAAGGTCGATCAAAAGCGTATGGGCTGGAACGTCGACCGCGATCGCCAAACCGTTCAACGAGAATGCAATCGGCAACACGTGTGTCATTTCAGGTGCTCCCGCCTACAGCGATCGCCTCTTCGGCGTTTCGCAGCAGCAAGACGGCCGCAAGGTGGCGCTTATAGTCGGCGCCGCCATGCCGATCCTCGTTGACTTCAAGCTCATCCAGAGCGGTCGGCAGCGCCGCCTCGATAGCCACGCGGACTTCGGTGACGGATATGCCCTGGAGTGCGTCTTCGACGGCCTTCAAGGGCTGAGGTCGCGGACCGAGCGCTCCGACCCGCACGCGGGCGCTTCTGATCGTCCTTCCGCCGACGCCCAGCGACCAGGCCATCGCTACATTTACCGAGGGCCTCTCACCGTGCTTAAAGCGCCGATAGACCACAGGTCCGGTCGGACGCGGAAGCGTAATCACCGTCAGCAATTCGTCCGGTTCGCGCACCGTTTCCAGCTCGCTCCGGATGAAATCGTCAGCGTGAACGATACGCGTGCCGCTGGGGCCATTAAGCACCAGCCGTGCGTCCAAAGCCCCGAGCATGGTCGGCGGATCGGCGTGGGGCTCTCCGAAGCACAGATTGCCTCCTATTGTTCCAACGCTGCGGACCCTGACGTTCGCGACGTTCGCACAGAGCGAGGACAGCGCCGGCACATGCTCGCGAATAACGGGATCGCTGGCGATCTTGTTGTGCGTACAGCGCGCACCGATTTCGATCTCATTCGCATCGTTCAGAGCAATGCGATCAAGTCCGGGGAGTCCCTTGATGTCGATAAGTCGGTCCGTATGGATGACGCGCATCTTCATCGCCAGCAGCAGTTCGGTTCCGCCGGAGTAGAACACGCCGTCACCGGGGTCTCCGACCGCACGCACGGCGTCGGCGATCGTCGAAGGCCTCTCGAATTCGAAGGGTGGAGGCAACATGATCAGACCGCGCCCAACATTTCTTTGAGCCGCTTCTCGAACTCTTCGAAGTTCTGATCGACGCGACGCTTGATGACGCCGAACCCCATAGTCGCGAGGCGACCTTGCACGTCGACCTTCGCGTCCACAGCGAATGTGGACCCCGCCCCTTCCGGCGTCACGGTCACGTCGAGAACTACTGCCAGCCTCGTCCCGGTGATCTTGTCGCGGCCCGTGGCGCGCGTGCGGACGTGAGACGGCTCCGTTATCGACTCAACGATGATGTCGGCCGGGACCTCGACCTTGAACGGGCCGATCTTCTGTTTGACGGTCGCTTTGTAAGTTGCAAGCCGCTCGATTTCCTCGACGTTTTCGCACCCTGGTATGCAACCCGAAATGCGAGGAACATCGAGCAGCGTGCTCCAAAGCTCCGCCGGCGTCGCTGGCACCACCATCGACATATTGAATTCCATGAATTCAGTTCCTCTTCTGCAGGGCGCGCCATACTTTTTCGGGCGTCATTGGTAGGTCGTTGATCCGAATGCCGTAGGTGGAGAACAGCGCATTAGCGATGGCTGGCGCGACCGGAAGGATCGCACCCTCGCCCATTCCCTTGGCGCCGTCTGGACCAGGACCATCGCCGTTTTCAACAAGGATGGTGACAAACACAGGGGGAACGTCAGAGATGCGCGGTATCGAGTAGTCGATCGGCGTCGCATTGATGGGCTGGCCATCCTCGAATTCCAGCACTTCATAAAGTGCGTGTCCGAGGCCCATGATGGCAGCCCCCTCGTCCTGGCCTTCCGCCGCGACGCGATTGATCACGCGGCCGACGTCAGCGGCGCTGGCATATCGGGGGACTTGGATTTCGCCGGTGTCTTCATCGACAACGATTTCAGCGAGGCCCGCGGAAGTCTCCCAGAACAGAGGGGACTCAACCAGGGCGCCCTTCTTCGAGCGCGGCGTAATCGCACCGCGGCCGATGACCTCTCCCGAGTCGACGCCCAACGTGCGGTGAAAAATCTGATGGAAAGTGAGAACCTCTGATCCAGTAGAGACGCCCCCCTCAACAAGCGACAGGTCGTCCCGGGGAAGCTCCCAAACATCCGCAACCATGTCGAGGATCTGATCGGCTGCGTCGAGCGCTGCATTCTCGACGGACAACCCGACGACAACGGTTGATCGGCTTGCGCCTGTACCCCAATCGTAAGGGGCCACGGCGGTATCGGTGCGCAAGACGGTTACGGCCGAGGTCGGCTGCTTCAAGACCTGCGCTGCGATCCGCCCCATGGTCGCGTGCGCCCCCTGACCGACTTCGATGCTGGAGACCGAAACGAGGATCGACCCGTCGATCTTAAGACGTACAATCGCGTTGCTGATCGGCGTATTGGCCGGATCGGTTGCGGCGACTGCCAGTCCGCGCGCCTCCCGGTTGGACGCTGGCACCTGCGATGCAAATGACCGGGTCACCCGGCCCATTAGCTCCCTCATATCCATGTCGAGCGCCCGCAAATCGGGCCGGATGCGTTCACCGCGGGACGCCAGGTTCAGCAACCGAAACTCCGCTGAATCCATGCCGATTGCCGCCGCGACATTATCCATGTGCGATTCCTTGGCCCAAACAGCTTGCGGCCCCCCGATCGAGCGGAATGCTGCACCTGGAACCGTGTTCGTGTAGACCGCGCAGGCCTCAAGACGCAGATTGGGCACCGCGTAGGGGCCCATGATGCGATTCGCCGCTTTAGTGGCGACGGCCGAGCCTGTGTCGGAATATGCCCCGCCATCGAGCAGCACTTTGGCGCTGTTGGCGAGAATCCGTCCCTCAGCGTCAACGGCGGTTCGAATCGTTATGTCGGCGCCCAACCTTCGGCACGTGAGCATCGATTCAGCTATGGATTGGGCAACGCGGACCGGGCGTTGCACCTTCCACGAAGCAGCGGCAACCAAAGGCTCGATCTTGACCGAGGCCTTGCCGCCAAACCCTCCACCGACGAACGGAACGATCACCCGGACCTTGGCCAACTGCAGCCCGAAGAGCCGCGAGAGCACCTTCTGAACAGCGCTCGGCGTTTGCGCGCCCGCCCAGACAGTGAGGGAATCGCCCCGGAAATTGGCAATTACCGCATGCGGCTCCATTGCGAAGTGAGAGATGGCCGGAAAGGTGAAATGGTCTTCGTGGATGAAGGCCGCGGCCGCCTCCGCAGCGTCGACGTCCCCGACGTTGCTCCGGTAAGTATGAAAAATGTTGCTGTTCTCGGTCGGCCGTGCCCCACCCCTGAAATAAAAGTCTTCGAGGTTTTCGTGGCGCTCGTGGATGAGCGGCGCATCTTCCGCCAGGGCTTCCTGGATGGTCGTTGCGCGGGGAAGCTCGTCGTATTCGACATCGACTAGTTCTGCGGCGTTTTCCGCGATCTCGATTGTCTCCGCGATCACCACGGCGACGGGTTCGCCCACATATCGCACGCGGTCGGTCGCAATGATCGGCCGGTCTTTAAGCACAACGCCCCAGCGACCGAACGAAGCGACGTCTTCGCCGAGCAGCACGTCCACAACGCCGTCCATCGACCGCGCGGCACTCGAATCGATCGAAACGATGCGGGCATGAATGGCTGGCGAGCGAACCACAAACCCGTGCAGCATCCCCGGAACCGTAAGGTCGGTGACGTACTCAGCGCGTCCCGTGACCTTTTCAATCAGGTCAGGTCGAACGGAACTCATGTTGTCAATCGCCGACATACGCAAATCCAACAGTACTTTGGTGCGGCACTCCATAAGGCGAGAAGCCAAGGCCCCGGGAGCAATCTCAGGACACTACGATATTTATCACTCGTATGCAAGCACTACACTCGTCTACAAGCATGAGGTGATTTCTTCCCTCGATCCGAGGCAAGCCGAGCGAATCGGTCTAGCTCAGCGCATGCGAGAATGGGTTTGCCTCTTAGGCGGAGCGGATTTCCAAATGCCAACGAAGGACGCAACGAAGGCGGTCACTGCCGGGGCACTCAACGAAGCAAATCGCATTAAACAGGGCGAAGTCGAACAAAGATGGATTTCCCAGGTCAGGAAATGTAGACAATCGGCCGGCACCGAAGACCTTCGGAGCTAAAAGCCTGTATTTCTTGAACAGAGGCAACTTACGGCAAGGAAGCAAAAAGTGGTGCAACCCAAAACAAAGCCGCGCCCGGCGGGAAAAGTGAAAGAAGCTATAGATTCATACCGGCTGGATGACGCACCGGGCTTCTTATTGCGAGTTGCGCTCCGTACTCACACGTCCATCTTTGCCGCCAAGATGATCGAAGAATTAACGGGACCCCAGTTCTCGACGCTAGCGAAATTGAAGGAGGTAGGTCCTTGCTCGCAAAACCACTTAGGACGGCTAATTCACTATGACTCGGCGACCATCACCGGTGTTATCAATCGCCTGAAATCTCGCGGCCTCATCAAGAGTTCCAAAGACCCTCTGGATCCGCGGCGACGCGAGATAGATTTGACCGAGAAGGGAAGGCGGATAGCGGACGCAGCGATTGAAACTATTGGCGAGATTTCCGGCGAGACCTTCGCTCCGCTGACCCAAGATGAATTTCGAACGCTCACCGAAATCTTGAAGAAGATCATACGACGCGGATCGACCGGCTTCGAGCGACACTAGATGTCGCAGGAGTCGAGAAAAGGGCCCGGCGATCGCGCCGGGCCGAGTAGAGGGAGGAAAACGAAAGATCGGAAATCTTTCGCCAACGCCGAATGCGGAATTCGATCGTAGAAAACCAACGAACGACCTCCAGCAGCAATACTATTGTACACATCATACAGCATTTTGTGCTGAAGCCGGCGCCTCTCAGCGCCAATTCCGACATTTGACGCGTTGTACGATTTCGACAACACCATAAAGAACACGCGCGCGTGACCTGGCAGGCCCCGATCACCAGGCTCCGCACGGCCCGGAACAGCTCATTTCATCCCCCGGATTAGATCTCGCAATGCTCGCACCGCCATAGCCACTTTTGCAATTCAGAGGTCCCAATCGCCGACGATCCTGCCTGCCGGGTCCGCGTAGCGTTGATGAACGTCTATTCTCTGAAACTGCGCGCTGAAGCAATCGCGCCTACTTCTCGAGGAGCTGTCCTCGATCGTCTCCACTTAGCGCGCGGAGTATCTTTCTTCTGAAGCTCGACAGGTCAAACAGGAGCCTTGGTGCTCTTTTGAGTGCAATCGCCCTGCCTTCGATTGCGAGGTGTAGAACTCGCACCAATCTGGCAAGACCGAGTTCTACAAATGCGACCCGAACATGCGGATCGTCCGCAATCCTGAGCTGGTTGTCTACAATGACGATTGACACCGCCAGATCAGGTTTTCTCTCCAGAACGAAGTCTCGACATGCCGCGGCAAATTCCTCCTCTTGAACGCTTAAAGGTACCTTGACTTCCTTCGAGACTCTCCGGCCGTTTCGTTTTCGCCCTGGTCAAGCGATTGTCCGCCGGCTGACTTGATCGGCGCGTCGTCGCGAATGGTCACTATCGTCAGGCTCCTTCGAACTCTTTCCTTAGTACCATTGGGGGTCGTGGCATATCCCGCCGAAAACTCCCGGAATTTCGGGCTGAACACGCGATCGGACGAGCCAGCTGCTGCGGATTTTGGCATTCTCTGCCGTGTCGCGCGCGCGTGGGCAAGAAGGTATCCGGAAAGCACACTTTGTCGCAGCTGGCTGGATCACGTCCGCACGGCTGCCCCGCATCCGGCTCATGTCGCGCCTGGAAAAGGCAGAGCCGACGGCTTAGACCTCCATTTCGACTACGTTACTTTTTCGTGACGATCATTTGCCGGAGGACTATTGTTGCCAGCAGGCTCCCGAAGCGAGCTCCACTTGCGCCACCGGATGTATGGAACCGTAGCCATTAACGAGTGAACTCAATGAGCACATCACCCGTGTCTGAAATGGATCACAGCCTAGCCAGAATGAATTTGCCGGATCTTAGGCTCAATTACGACCCGATAGATCCGGATCAGTTTGATCGCCCAATCGTCTCGATGCGCATTGAGACTGGTGAACATGATGACGAACTCCCGTTACACTCGCACAAAAAGGGACAATTGGTCGTCGCCTCACATGGATCAGTCATGTGTCGCGCCCCCGGTGGGTTATGGATCGTTCCTCCGCAAGGAGCCGTTTGGATCCCCCCTGGGGTCATGCATAGCAATTGCGTATCAGACAATGGAAAGGTCTACCTCGTCTTCATCGATCCGCAGGCAAGTATGCTTCCAAACACTTGCTGCACATTCACGATATCGTCGCTCGTTCGCGAGTTGATACACCGGCTATCCGTATTTCCGCCACTTTATCCCGTTGAAGGACCGACGAGCCGACTCGGTCGAGTGCTGCTCGACGAATTGGTGCAGATGTCCACGGAACAGATGTACTTGCCAATTTCCACGGACAGCCGACTTCAACATCTCGCGGCATCACTGCTCAATGATCCCGGTGACCGCAGCACTATCGATGAACTCGCCGCTCGGTATGCAATGAGTGTGCGGACCTTCGCCCGCCTGGTCTTGAAAGAAACCGGAATGACATTCGGACGCTGGCGGCAGCGGCTTCACATCTTGGTCGCATTGCAACGCTTAACGGCCGGAGCGTCGGTGCAGGCCGTTTCACTCGATCTCGGCTATGAGACGCCGAGCGCATTCATCACTATGTTCAAGAAGACAATGGGAAAGAGCCCTCGCCGCTTCCTCGCCGAACGGTCGAGCTTCAGCAACCAGTAGCCCTTCACATAGCACGCATAGAACCGCAGCCCCGGCATTGAACCGGGGCGGTGGCTCGCGGGTCATTATCGAGAGCTGAAAGGCACCAGCGGATATTCCAGGTCTGCTTCCGCAATTGCCCTCGGTGATACCACGCGCGGTTTGCCTTTTTGCGCCTGAAGCAGAGCCACGGCGGAATTCACGTTTTGGCCGCTTGAGTCAAATTTGATCGTCCCGGACGACATCAAGACCGGCTGCATTTCCGTCAGCTTGAGCGCGTCGTGAATTGCCCCCGACTTCGACGAGCCTGCACGCTTTACCGCGTCACTGGCGATCTGCACGGCCTCGAAGGCACATGCGGCATTTGCATCGAGCCATTCATTGGGGTAGTCGGCCGCGAACATCTCGATAATTTTGTGCGCATCAGGCGCCTTCGGATTGTAGTAGAGCGCCGACGCCATCGCGCCGTCAGCGAATTTGCCGAGCGCGTCGTAATATGCCTTGTCGATAACGCCGTTCGAGTTCGCCGAGTAGATCATTTTTGGGCTCCATCCCTGCTTTACACACTCTCGTGTGACCATGATGGCGTCGTTGACCCGGGTGATCGGGAAAAGCATGTCAGCGCCGGTAGCTTTTGCTTTTGCAACTTCGACCGAGAGATCCTTGGCCTTTTCATCGTACGGAATGAACTCGGTGAGCTTGATCGGGAGATCGACCTCCTTCCAGGCCTGTGCTATGCTCGTGGCGCTCGACTGCCCCATCACGTTGTTGAGGTGGAGGACGACGGCGCTGGCTGGCGGACCGTTGAGGGTTGGCAACAGAGCTTTCAAATCGATCAGCGACTGACGAATGATCATCAGCGACGTGGGATAGTAACGGAAGACCTGAGTGAAGCCCTGCGAGGTCACCTGGGTGGCACTGGCGATATGGACGACCATAGGGACCTTCGCTGCTTCGCACGCCTGAAGCGCCGAGATGGTCGCGCCCGAGTCCCAGGCGCCGATGAGGACCGAACAACCCTGGCCGATCAGGTTCTCCGCAGCGATCCGGCCATTTTCCGGTCGGCTCTGCGTATCGGCGTGAATGACCTCAATCTCAAGGTCGTACTTCTGTCTGGCGAACTTCGCGCCGAGATCAATGCCGCGCACGCAAGCCTGTCCGGGGAACGCCAACACGCCGCTGCTGGGCATGATCGCACCGATTTTAACCTTGACTTGGCCCACCGCCCTGACCGGCCACGATACAAGCCCCGCTGCGATGCCAACCCCGCTGCCGATCACAGTCCGGCGAGTAAACCCGTTTCCGATGCTATTCTTCATGTGAAGTCCCCTTCAGTTGATTACATGGAAATTGCGCGATTTGGTGGGAAGCTTTATGAATGGCAGCGCGTTGCAAGGCGAACACAGCTGCGAGACGCGCCCGGCAAACTTGATGACCGCACGAAGCGGAAAGGGATCAGATTATGTTCCCACCTCGGTCTTGATCAGGTTCTCCTCGCTGTCGTCATAGAGGGAGTCGATCAGTGACCGGTACCGCTCCACTATTTGCTTGCGGCGCTTTTTCCGCGTTGGCGTCATCACCCCATTCTCTGGAGAGAGCTCCTCCGGAAGTATTCGAAAGGCCTTGACCTGCTCGGCTCTCGCCAGCCGCGCATTTGCTTTGGCAATTTCGCCTTCAACCATCCGAACGACGATCTCTGAGTCGGCCAGATCCGAATAGTGCGCAATACGAAGATCACGCGATTTGGCCCACTCCATCGTCGCGGTCGCATCTACTTCGATCAACGCCGTCAGATACCTCTTTCCTTCTCCGATCACCGCCGCTTCAGAGATGAAGGGACTGTGCCGGATTTCATTCTCGATCTGCGTGGGGCTGATCGACTTGCCGTTCGATGTGTTGATGATCTCCTTCTTTCGATCGACGAGCTTGAACAGGCCTGTCGGCCCAATCTCCACAATATCGCCGGTATAGAGCCAGCCATCGCGGAGGGCCGACTTCGTTTCCTCTGGCTTATTCCAGTACCCGACAAAGAGCCCGGGACCTTTGACGATCATTTCTCCGTCTTCAAGAACGGCTGTTTCCCACGCTGCATCATGCACGGGGACGCCTACAGTGCCCGCTTCCGGCCATTCAGCCATTTGGACCAGGTTCGCTCCAACCAGCTCGGTCTGCCCGTAGCATTCCTTTAGCTGCAATCCCCACAGTTGCCACAGAGACATGAGTTCGGAAGGCATCGCGGCCGACGACGTATAGGTGACGGTGAGAGCTTCAAAGCCAACCTCGGCAAGCAAGGGACGGAAAATCCGCTCCTGGCAGACGCCGAACAGGGCGGATATGAACGGGTTGGGCACACCGCCGGCCTGACGGTCTTCGAGCGCCTTGCGAGCGATCGTCATTGCAAATTGGTAGTCTTGCTTCTGCTTCTCCGACCCCGAATGAACCTTGCTGAGGATCTGGGTGGCAAACCTCTGATAGAACCTCGGCGGAGCCATAAAGTAGGTTGGCTTCACTTCCTTGATCGTTTGAGCGAAATCAGCGCTCGATTCCCCAAAGTATGGCACAAGCCGGATCAGCAACGGCAACGTCGTTGCCTGCGCGCGCGCAACCGTATGAGACATCGGAAGATGCACCACGACGCGATGTGCATCGTAACGCAAACTCGAACTGAAGGTTGTCACCGAATGCGCGCCAGCGAGTAGCGAAAGGTGGGTTAGCATCGCACCCTTCGGGAACCCCGTCGTACCGGACGTGTACCCAATGCTCGCGATATCGCTTGCCTTCAACTTGGAAATCTGCTCCCCAAGGAACAAATCAGCGTCGACCGCGATTCCTCTCAAGAACTCCTCGAGCGGGACAACATTTGCGGAGCCGCCCACCCTCTTCCACTCGGGGTCGAGCACGATGATTTTCCTCAACGTGTCGGCCAGGCCGGAGGCGCGGACAATATCGAGTTGAAGTTCGCTCCCGACAAAGACAAAAGAGGCTCCGGAATCGCTGAGGTAGTAGCCCACTTCTTCTGGCGATGACGTAAAATAGACGCCGACCATCACTCCGCCGGCGCAGATCGTCGCCATGTCCGCAAGCAGCCACTCCTGGGACGTGTCTCCCATGATGGCTGCACGGTCACCCTGTCCGAATCCGGCTTTTTGCAAAGCCGCGGCCAAATTGGCTACCAAGTCTGAATACTGCTTCCAGGTTGTCGCAGTCCATTCGCCCCGGCGCTTTTGCGCGAACGCAATCTCATTTGGCCGTACCGCTCTTCGAGCGCGCAGAAGCTGCGGAATGGTCACATCCACGAACTGAGCCCCCGACGTGAAGTCTTCGACATCCATTTCACCGCTCCGCGAAACGCTTGCGCTTCTCGGCGAAAGCGGCGACCGCATCTCTGCGCTCTGGCGAAGCGAACGTGATAGTCTCCAGGGCCGTTGAGGTATCCAGCAGCAGGTGTGCATACTGCTTGATGATCTTGTTGACGCTGTACTTCGTCCAAATGATTGCTTCCTTTGGGCCGCTCGCGAGCATCTCCGCGTATTCGATCGCGGCCTCCTTGACGTCTCTGTCGGTGATGACGTCGTTGATCATTCCGATGGAAGCCGCCTTTTCCGCGGAAATGAATTCGCCGGTCATGAGATAGTGTTTCGCACGGGCTGGTCCCATCAGAAGAGGCCAGATTACAGCCCCGCCATCGCCCGCGACGACGCCCGCAGTAACATGCGTATCGGCGAACCGTGCTGTTGGATTTGCGAAAATGATATCGCAGAAGAGCGCGAGCGTCGCGCCGAGACCAACGGCGACGCCGTTGACCGCAGCAACGATCGGGACTTCGACTTCCAGCATATTCCGAATCAGATGACGCCCACCTCGGGTCGGCGAAGGAATCGGGCTCTTGTCGAGCGTCTTCTGATCACCACCGGAACAGAAGCCGCGTCCGGCGCCCGTTAGCACGATTGCGCGTGTCGCCTTGTCGTCGTCCAGCTCGACGAAGACGCGCTCCAGCTCGTGGTGCATATCCCAGTTGATCGCATTCAGGATTTCCGGGCGGTTCATCGTTACGATGGCAACACCGCTAGGCCGCCGCTCGACAATCAGATATTTGTAGCCCTGCTTCGACATTGGTCTGCTCCCGTGCTTTCCTGGTAACTCTACTTTTGCGGCCGCATGGCGCGGATCTGACCGAGGATCTCTTCCGTCGGTCGCACGACATTGTTTCTGTCGTTGAAGTGCGGGATTACATAGCGCCCGACCATTTCGATCGCTTCCATGATCTTCTCGTGATTCACAGAGTCGAGATGCAGAAGGACCTCATCAACGCCCAATGCCTGGAACTTTTCGATCTGTCGAATGACGGTATCGGGGCTTCCGCAGACCGTAGTTGCCGAGTGATTGAGCAGATAGTCCCAGTCCTTGGCGGCGCGCTCCATGGCGGGTACGCTCTCGCTCATGTACGCGTAATCATCGGCAATCTTTGCCAACCGTGGATAAGCGTCGGTCGAGATCTTTGCATAGTTCATCAACGGCTCGGCGTAGTCTTCCTTCGCCTTCTGATCCGTAGGACCAATCCCACAAAAGAGCGGAATGCCGATGCGTGGGCGCTCGAGCGGCCCAAGCTCGTCGTGCTTCCAGGATCGACGATAGGAGTTGAGCAGCTTTTCCTGGACTTCCCATCCCTGGTAGATTGAATTGCTCATGACAGCGAGGCCTTCGGCTCCGGCCCAGCTGTGACTGCGTTCGCTTGTTGCAGCAATGCCGATGACCGGATGGGGCTTCTGCAGGGGCTTCGGCACAAGCATTCGCGGCGGAACCTGGTAGTACTTGCCCTCGAAGGTGAAGATGTCTTCGCGCATCGATTTCTTCAGAAGCGCGATTCCCTCCTCCATCTGAGCGAGCGTTTCACCGGGATCGACGTTGAACGCGCGCATCGCGATGGTGGTATTGGCTCGACCGGCGTAGAACTCCATGCGACCGTTCGAGAGAATGTCCGTCACCGCCAAACGCTCCGCGGTCCGCAAGGCATGATTGATCTTCTGCGGCATCAGAGTGACCGCCGGCCTCAGCTTGATGCGTGAGGTGACGGCAGCGAGGTAGCCGTAGACTACTTCCGGCGCCGAGCTCGAAATGCCGCCCAACGCGACATGTTGTTCAGAGAGAGAGGCGCAATCGAACCCCATCTTTTCAGCGAGGCGGACCTCGTCCACTAGTTCATGAAGCCGGCGCGCATAGCTCTGCCCGACCTGGGTTTCTTGCTCCGACCAAAACCCGAACGTAAGTGCCATCTTCTTAATCCTCAGGGAGTTTCGAGATGGCCAGCATTTCATGGGCGCAGCGACATTTTCGTTCGAATGCAGGGCGTCGTCACACGACTTTCCAAATTATGTGCTGCGCGCAGCTGACCATATGGCGTCTCGGGACAACTATGTCGCCCACCGCCGCGTCTTAACTATTTGCGTGTGGTACCCTGTTCGGTCTGGATGCGCTCATCGCGCCTCGACTCATCTGCCGAAATAGGTGACGAGGAGTTCAGCTATTCCTTCAAGGCATCGCTCGCCAATTTCGGCAGTTGAACCATGCGGGTCGCCAATGATGCCGTTGACGGTGATCGACTTAATGCCGTTTCTCCACATGGACTGAAGTTGCTCTTCAGAGAGCGCGCCAAGATGCCCTGCTTCAAACCGATTCAGCCGGACGGTGTCAGGGCGGAGATAAAGCATAAGCGATGTCTCGGCTATGTCGGCATGCCCGCCAACCGCATCTGGGTCTGCGCCAGCCTCTTTGACCGCGCTTCGCCACCTGTCGATCCAAGCAATGGAGTCAAAAAATGCGTCGACCTCGACGCCTTGCGGCAGGGCGAGTCTCAGCCGAGGGAGCATGTCGCGCAAAAACGGAAAATTGCCGATATGCCCTGAGAACAGCAGGATTCGCCTGAAACCGTGCCGAGCGAGACTTGTGCAGTAGTCCAGGCAGATTGCTTCGAACGTTTCAGGACGAAGGGAGATCGTGCCGGGAAAGACGAGATGGTGAGCTGAGCAGCCGACCTTGATTGTCGGTGCGACCAAAGCATTTCCAAGATGCCGTGCCACCTTCGATGCGAGCGCATCAGCGTGGTCGGCATCCATGCAAAGAGGAAGATGCGGTCCATGTTGCTCGACGGCCCCGCACGGTACCAGGATCGTCGACGTCCCCTGCGCCAGGGCGGCCGACACTTGCTCAAAATTCATCAACTCCAGTCGAACTTCATCGGAAGAAGCGAATTCGGTCATCGATGCCTACTTTGCTTTTTTCGACAGAAATCGGGCCCGCGCGTCTGCCGAACTGTCTCCCGTCAGGTAGGCCCCAAGATCCTCAATTGTCATCGCCTCAAGGGAGGCGTCGTCCATCTGGTCCGTCAGGTTCAGCGAGCGCTTGATGGCCGCAAATAGCCTTTGATCCTTTCCGCGAAGGTGCTTACACACTTCTAACGCCCGCGACGTCACGGCCGACGTCGCTGCAATCTCGTCGACGGCTCCGACCTCAAGTGCTTTCCTTGCATCGACCAGATCGCCCCAATATAGCAGCGCTCGCGCATCACGAAGCCCCAGTTTCTGCACTGCCTTCCGCATGCCTTTGGCCGCAGGCAAAAGACCATGGTTGATTTCCGGGAACCCGATCTTACACTCGCCATTGGCGACCACGTAGTCGGCGTGCAGAAGAAATTCCAACGCGCCGCCGACAGCGTAACCTCGGACGGCACACACGAACGGCGCTGGATATCGCTCCATCTCGCAAAGAAGCGCGTGGAACGACCTCATACGAGGGCGGGATATCTCGATGCCCGTCACTTCCTTTATGTCGCCGCCTGCACTGAAGAACCGGGCACCCTGACCAGTCAGAACAATACCTGGCGGCGCCGCCTGGCTGCCAAGCGCTCGAAAGGCCTCCAGCAAGCGCTCAACCAGTCCGTTGTTCAACGCGTTTGCCGGAGGCCTGTTCATGGTCATTGTGACCATGTCAAGGTCGCGATCGATTAAGAGGGCGTCATCCTGTACCATGAGTAGAGTCTAGGCCACGTACCTCGGAATTGATTGCTGTACACCGCTTCACCGTCGGTAAGCATTAACACAAAACGTTGCCCCAGTGGCACATCGCGGCATCATCTGCTTTGACGGCTGTGCAATTCCGCTGGTCCGTGGGGCCGTTGAGCAAGAGAGAGCGCATAATGCTCGGCGCAATTTGCGCCACAGCTCCGCTACACTCCGAGATATGCGCGTTGAATCTCGGAATTGTTGAGCAATTCGTGGCTCGATCCGTGCAGTACGATTGAACCATTCTCCAGGACGTAGCCGCGATCGCTCAAGGCAAGGGATTTCGCCACGTTCTGTTCGACCAGAAGCACTGTAATCCCTTGGTCGTGGAGCGATTTCACTACGCCAAACATCACATCTGTCAGTGCAGGCGATAACCCAATCGACGGCTCGTCGAACATGACGATTTCGGGCTTCGACATGATCGCACGTCCGATCGCCAACATCTGCTGTTCGCCCCCGGATAGCGTCCCGGCCAGTTGCCATCTACGCTCCCGCAGTCTCTCAAAGAGCCTGTAGACGAACTCAAGCGTCTCGAGCTGATGGGCCTTCGCGCGCTTCAGCGATCCGCCTAGCAAAAGATTTTCCTCGACAGCAAGGCTGCCGAAAATTTGTCGACCCTCGGCGACCTGCGCTATACCGCGTTCGCAGATCTCCCATGGGGGCAGCCCAGTAATATTGACGCCGTTCATTTTTACGGTGCCACTCGAAGACCGTACGATACCCGAGATTGATCTGATGAGCGACGTTTTCCCTGCACCATTCGCCCCAACGACGCTGATCAACTCTCCTTTTCGTATTTGCAGCGAGACACCGTTTAGTGCGCACGATCCGTCGTAGGCAACAGAGAGCCCGTCAATCGATAAGAGCGCCGCGTCAAGCATGGAAGCCTGCTCCCAGATAGCTATCAAGAACCTTCTGATCGGCAACCACTTCTGCGGGACTTCCCTCCGCGATCTTGGCACCGTGATGAAGTACGACGACGTTCGACGCGATTTCCATCACGATCCGCATGACGTGTTCGACCAGGAGGATCGTCAGGCCGCCTTCGGCAAGTGCCTGCAGCACTCGGACTACACCCGCCGCTTCTGTCGGTCGAAGGCCCGCCATTACTTCATCCAGCAACAACAGTTTTGGCCGGGTGGATAACGCCTTCGCCGTCTCCAGCATTTTCCGATCCGGAAGCGTTAGCTGGTCCGTCCGCGCATTGGCCTTGCCGGCAAGTCCGACGCTTTCAAGGGATTCGTAGGCTTTCGATTTGGCTTCCTTTACGCTTTTGGTCCAGCTGAAGGCGCCCACCATTGCGTTCTCGAGCACGGACATATCGCGCATTGGTCGAACGATTTGAAATGTTCTGGCGATACCCATCCTGCAGACAATCTCCGGAGGGGTACCGTCGATCTGGCGTCTTTCGAAGAACACCTGCCCGCTGGTCGGGCTCAGGGAGCCGGCGACAAGGTTGAAACAGGTCGTCTTTCCCGCGCCATTCGGCCCAATGAGCGCAGTAATACGTCCGGCCTCTAGCGTGAAGTTGACGTCCTTGACCGCAACCAATCCCCCAAACGATCGAGAGAGGTTCTTCACTTCCAATAAAGCCGTCATTCCTCGGCCTTTCTCAGATGCGGCAACCACAGTCGGGATGGCGCCTGAATTGCTTTGCAGAGACGCACGATCGCCGGCCAGATGCCATCTGGCAGAAACCAGACGACCAAAATGAGGACAATGCCGTACGAGATGTTGTTCAGCCCCGGAATCCGAAGATTGTCGCCGATGGCACTCATCAAATGGTTCAGAGGGATCGCAGCAAGCGAACCAATCAGAGGACCGAACGTCGTACCCAGTCCACCGACCACAGGTCCGATCAGCACATCAACGGAGAGCCCCATACCCATGATCGAGTCCGGGAATATCGACCCTTGCACGAGTCCCAGAACCCCACCACCGGCCGCGGCCGCTGCGGCGGATACAGAGATCACAAGAATCTTGTGCCGGAAAGTGCGGACGCCGAGCGCTCGTGCGGCCGGTTCATCGTCTCGCATCGCTCGCCACACGTATCCGAGGTAGGATCGTGAAATGAGTTCAGTCCCCGCGATTCCCAGCGCGGCCAGTGCAAGAGCGACAAAGTAGTAAAAGCGAGCTCCGCCTCGGAGCATTGAGACTTCGATCTCGCCAGTTGGCGCCGGAAAGAATAGCCCCTGCATTGCGCCAACGAATTCCCATCCACTGAAGATGATCCTGGCAAACTCCGCAGCCGCAATTGTCAGCAGCGCGAAATAGATTCCGCGCACTTCGAAGCGGAAGCTCAGCCACGCCAATACCGCACCGACTGACCCGGCAATGATCATTCCAAGGAAGAGGCCAATCCACGGCGAGATTCCATACTTTACGTAGAGGACGCCAACCGAATAGGCCCCTAGCCCAACGAAAAGTGCATGGCCAATAGATAGCTGCCCGCCGATTCCGAGCATCAAGTTCCAGGACTGCCCCAGGAAAGCGAATAGCAACACGATCGTCATCAGTGAGATAAAGTACGGATCTGCAAATGAGCCGACCAACGTAAGAACGACGAAGACCATCGCTCCAGCAAGCCACCGCTTCATTTCAGGCCCGCCATCAAATCTCTTTTGCACCGAAGAGCCCTCTCGGACGGAAAATCAGGATGATGATGAGGAGCGCATACGGAAGCGCCGTTTTCATTGACGGTGTGAACATCAGCGCCGCAATCGCCTCGGCGACACCGATAACGAGGCCTCCCAGCAGCGCTCCGCTGAAGCTGCCGAGACCACCGACGATGACCGTCACGAAAGCCAGAAGAGTGAAGTCAACAGCGAGATAGGGTTGGGCATCAAACAGAGGAGATATCAGCGCGCCGGCCGCACCGGCGCAGGCAGCACCGATTCCAAACGTCACCCCATAGACCCGGGGAATGTTCAATCCAACGACAAGGCCTCCCAACCGGTTGTCTGCGGCCGCTCGCAACGCCCGGCCAAACGAGGAAAACCGGAGGTATACTCCCAGCAGAGCGATAAGAAGACCTGCGGTGATCGCCGCCTGCAATCTCGCCAGATCGAGCGACACGAAGCCGAGTGATACAGTGCGAAACGACAGTTGAGAGGCAGTCGGACGCGGGTCAGGCCCGAAGGCGACCAGAAGGACGCCGCTAAAGAGCAGCGATAGGCCTATGAATACAATAAACTGGTAATGATGAGGCCGGTTGACGAACCGCTTCACTATCAGGGCTTCGAGGAGGTACCCGAAAAGGAACATGACGACCGCAGCTATTGCCGCCGCGGCGATAGTCGGGACGTTCCAGAGACGGACCGCCCAGTATCCGATATAGACGCCGAAGACGACCATCTCGCCGTGAGCGAAGTTTACCACCCGCATCACGCCGAATATGATGGTCAACCCCAGCGCCACCAGGCCATAGACGAGACCAAGCAGAATGCCGCCCGCAAGAACGTTTAGCCAAAGTGACAACATTATTGAGCATCGGCCGGTACGAGTGGACACCGGAGCCAAGTCATTAGGATGCCTGAGCACGCGACTGGCACCCGGCCTCGATCGCTCCAAATCGAGATGACTTCGCTAAGGGCTTTCCGCCTGGTCCCCTCAACACTCATTGCCGCCCCTTGCTCCAGAATTGAACTTTATCGGCGCTAAACAGCAGTTCATAGAAGCGGCGTGCCAGGAGCCACCAAGCCTCCAGCACGGCCCCTGACTAGTCGACGTTCTAACGTCTCGGTACTGTGAATTCGCCCTTCACATAGACGAGGGGTTCGCGATCCGCGTTTATCGCCTGTGCGACCACCTCACCGACGAAGATTGTGTGACTGCCAGCGTCGTGAAAATCAGACAATCGGCAATCAAAGCTACAAATCGCATCGATCAGACTTGGCGCTCCCGTAATTAGTTTGCGCCACAAACCCTCGGTAAAGCGTACGTCACCTTTGCTGCCGTCCTGACCCGAGAACTTTCTTGCCAGCTCGGCGTGATCCGCCGCGAGGATATTCCAGCAAAATGATCTGCTCTGCTTTATCGTATCGTGACCGCCAGCCGATTTATTCACGCAGACGAGCACGCTCGATGGCTCGGTCGACAATGAGCAGCCGGCGGTCAGCGTCAAACCGTGCCTGCCAGGTTGCACCCCGGTAGTCACGATAGACACTGCACCCGGCACGTTGCGCATTGCACTGCGGAACTCCTTGCTACTGAACGCCGGGATTTCTTGACTAGGCATAGGCGACACTCGGAAGTTCATGGTGATAGGCTTCCCCGATAGATCGAACCGATAGTCGGTTAGCTGCCCTTCCTGACCACGGCCTGAAAGAACTGAATTGTGTTCCGTTGCGGATCTTTCAAATGGGCCACCCGGCCATGCGCTCCCATATCCCGAACTTTACCGACGAGCTCAGCGCCCTGGGCCCGCGCTCGCTCAAGCGCAGCGTCCATATCTTCCACCTCGAATACAACGACAGCATTCCGAGACTGCTCGGACGCGGATTCCGCCGGACTTGCCAAGCAAAAGGCGGCCTTATCCTCTGCGAACTGAATCCACTTGCCGGCGTCGGCAAAGCGGATCGTCAATCCAAGCGCTTCGTAAAACCGGGCTAATGCTTCGGGTACCGGAGCGGTAAGATAGACGTGCTTAAGCTTCATCTTCTCACTCCTTGCTTGGCGTAGACCGTTGTTTAACGCCTGCACCGAGGGCTAAAATTCTGTGATCATAGTTGCGCTGTCCCTTCGGCATTAATGTTCAAAGTCGTCTCGCCCCGCATGATCAATCAGCATTTTATGCTGTTACTTTCGGACGCAAGACTCCGCCTCCGCCATCCCGTAGCGCGAGAGGAGATGGTTTCGTTTTTTCTCGTTTCAAACTGTTCTGATCGAAGTGTGCAGACTTGGAGGCAACTCTGCCGCTCATTCCAGCAGAGCTATTGAAAAAGCTCTCGCACTGCAACTTCTACCCTGCGCCAGCTCGCGGATTCACCATTTCCCTACCCTTTGTCGGACTCGGCTGCATCTTTCGCAGCTCATCTCTCTCAAAGCATAATTCTTGAATTGTCGCCTGTATCTTGCCGATGAGCGCTTCCGTTGCGCCTACGTCTATTCCTGCGAGCTCGTATTCAGGCTATGCCGCCTCGCTGTGCCCCAGCCTCGCATTCAGCTTTCGGATCAGCTCCTCGGCGGCGTCCGCGATTACCGTGCCGGGCGGGAAGATGGCTTCGGCGCCGGTCGTGTAGAGCGCGTCGTAGTCCTGCGGCGGCACCACGCCGCCGACGATGATCATGATGTCCTCACGCCCCTGCTTCTTCAGCGCGGCCTTCAGCTCCGGCACGGCGGTGAGGTGGGCGGCAGCGAGCGAGGAGACGCCGAGGATGTGCACGTCGTTCTCGACCGCCTGGCGCGCGGCTTCGTCCGCGGTGGCGAACAGCGGCCCGATATCGACGTCGAAGCCGATATCGGCGAAGGCCGAGGCGATCACCTTCTGGCCGCGGTCGTGGCCGTCCTGGCCGATCTTGGCGACCAGGATGCGCGGCCGGCGGCCCTCGGCCTCCTCGAACGCGTCGATCAGCGCCTGAACCTTCTCGACGGGGTTGCCCATGCTGGACGCCTCCCGCTTGTAGACGCCGGTGATGGATTTGATCTCGGCGCGGTGCCGGCCGAACACTTTCTCCATTGCGTCCGAGATTTCGCCGACGGTTGCCTTGGCCCGTGCCGCATCGATCGCGAGCGCGAGCAGGTTGCCGTTACCCTCGCCGGCCGAGCGGGTCAACGCGGCGAGCGCGGCC
>NZ_LBJP01000069.1:0-71149 GCF_028128715.1 Bradyrhizobium sp. CCBAU 51745
GCCCTTCCGCATGTCGGTATGGCCGGTCGCAAGCCATACCCGCACGCCGGCCGGCAACGGGATCATCGCGGCCGTCCATCAGTCAACGCCGCCACGACTGCGCTTAGCGTCGCCGCGTCAACCGCACCGGTGATCCGCATCCGAGCGCCGGCAGCGAACTCAATCTCGATCGCACCGCAACTTCCCGAGGGCGCCGTCAACGGTTGCCGGTCTGGCGCCATGGAGACTGCCGCAAAACGGACCTTATCGTCCTGCCGCTGCATCGGCTCGGGCCCGCAAGCGAGGACGCCGGTCCGCGCCTGCCGCCGCCAGGCCGTAACCAAATTGCGGTGAACGTCATGTCGTCGAGCAACTTCGACAACACTTGCCCCAGGAGCCAGACTCTCCTCCACGATCCGAAGCTTCTCGGCACTCGTCCACCGCCGTCGCCGCTCAGGACCGGACAGAACCGTAACCGTCGTCACGTTTGCTCATTTGCTTGCGAATTAATGCGCAAACCATCTCACGCCCGTACCCGATCCGGGAAGGCGGCCTCCACCGGAGGCGTACTCCGAGACTTCCAGGTCGACGGTAGGACCGGTGACGGGATTGGCGGCGGCTGGTTCAAAGGTGTGAAGGAAAGTCCTCGTCATAGCGCCAGCGCCCGTTTGAGATCGTCGTGCTCGAATGCGCTGGCCATGCGGTTGATCTCGGCCGAGCGGGCTCCGACCGCCTTGGCTGCATCGCGCCAGGTTGCGGTCACGGTCGCGACCTCTTTGATGATGGTGCGGGCCTGCGGTAGCGTGAGCGCGAAAAACTCCGACGCGGCCTCCAGCAGATCGACCGAGCACGTGCCCTCGTCGAGATCGATGTTCGTGGTCAGCACGCGCGCCTTGAGATCGGTCGGAACGGGATTGAGGTCGTATGCCGGCGAGAGGGACCAACCCGCCTTTCCGAACCACAGGAAGCCGTGATTACGCAGGTGATCGTCGACATTGGAGATGAGCACGTTGAAGACGACACGCCGATAAAGGGCGTGGGCGTCCGTTTTCCCTTGGGCGCCGTGCTCGGCAAGGGCGTCGACGATCTCCGGATAGCTGCCGCGCTCGCCATCCTTGGCGCCCATCATCGCCATCGCGGACAAGAACGGGATGCGGATGGCGCCCTCACGGTCGAAACGTCGCGACAGCATGACCGCCTTACCGGCGACGTCGATCAGTTCGTGGTCGGGAGTGGCGATACCGGCCTGGCCGGCCAGCCGCAACGCGATCTCTTCCCAGGTCTCCATGCTGTAGTCGTCGGTCTCCTTCGGGAATTTCGCGATGGAGAGGCGACCATGTTGGTCGATGACCGACGCCTTTGGACGTGCGCCGCCGAGGGAGGAACCGGGAGCAAAGATGAGTTGAAGGTCCTGATCTGTTTCTTCGTCTCGGAGGATGCGCTCGGTGATCTGGAGCAGCCGTCCAAGCTCGATCAGGGCTGGAACGCCAGCCCTGATCGGTGCCTGGAAAACCTCTTCGCCGACCCAGCGGAAGCGGAGTGCGCCAAGCCGGGTCTCGTCGGCGACGCCAAGCAGGTAGTCGCTTTCGGCCAGGGTGCGAACAGCCCGACCTTCGCGTTCGGCCAGACGCCGCTCTGCGCGCTGCATGAGCCGACGGCCCCAGGTGTCGGGCGCCGAGTCGCCTATAGAGCCGAAGGTCGCCAGTCCGGCTGGAGGAGCGAATGCGCCATGCGTCAGTGCAAGCGCTGGCTCCAGCGAAAAGCGGTCCGGGTCGTCAAGCCATGCACCGTCGTACTCAAAGAGGATGGTCTCCGCGCCTCGGACGCGGTTGCTCCTCGCCCATCCGATCGGGCGTGTGCGGCCGTCCAGATCAATATGCACCTCGAAGTCAGCCATCGCGGGACGATCCGGTTGGCCGCTTGAGATGGACGTGCTTCGGTAGGTCGGCGCTGGCCAATGCCTGCCCGACGCTGTCGTTGCTGATGTCGGCGACCTGGCTCAAGCCGTCTAGCAGACCGAGTGCCTGCAAGACGCCGGCATAGATGCCGATGCTGACGTTGGTGTCGCCAGCTTCGACCCTTTGCAATGTCGACCGGGACGTGAAGGCGCGCTCGGCAACGACCGCCATCGGCAGCCGTCGGCGTCGACGGGCGTCATGGATGTCCGCCCCAAGCTTGCGCAGCGCACGCCGCACCGAAGCAGGAGGGTTGTGTGGAGTGGGCATTTTGGCACCTTCGCACTACAAATTGGCCGAATATGTAGCACGAAGTTTACAATTTTTCTAGAGCCCTTGAGCAGGCGATCTCAGTAGGGAGCGGAGGTTCGATCTTACCGCTGTCGTGACGGCATCGACCGGGATCCTCCGGACGTCGGCGATCGCGGCGACCGTCAGCGGGCTCGGTCGGACGTCCGTCAAGCTGAGTGAAGGGGCCGTCTGTCTCGGTGAGTATCCGATCGATCAGGTGCCCTTCAAGGGAGGCCTCGGGAGCATGGCGGGGGTAAAGATGCACCAGCCGCCTTGCTCGGTGATGCGGTGCTTGGCGCCAATCGCCGAAAGAGTACGGGGAAGCGGAACAGTCAGCTTATAAGCGTCGATGAGGGCAGCGCAACCCGCCGGGGCGCCGCTTTGGGGAGCCCCCGATCGCGAAAAACGTTCACCCGGCCTGAAGCATGAATTTCCCTCACAAAGCGCTCACCTAGTTGAGTTTCAATCTTACCTTGTGAAAAATAATCCCTGGACGACGTTTTCGTGAAAAATGTTCACCGCCTACCAAGCGCCTGAAAAAGACGGCCGGGCTAACCTACAGAGCGCCTGTCTTGTTAACCTTGCCATAGCGGGGTGCACGCCTTTCGGCGTGCACCCCTAGTCCCGATCCCGTGCCCTGGTTGCATTTGCCGCTAACGCTACCTTCCTCTCGCAGTACGCGACGTTAACGAGCAATGCGCTCAGGCCACCTGCCGAGACTGCGCCCCACTGTCTCCAACGGTAAGGAAGTGATCACCGGACAGCGTCACGCCCGTCTTGACCGCATCCGTAGTGATATTCCCATTGAGCAGGATCATATCCGTGTAACTCTTCCGGCCTTTCCATATCTGGAGCAGTTGCTCGATAGCGTCGAACGACTTGCGGATGCGACTGTCCTCGATGTCAGCGCGGGCGAGGCCGAGCACATTCCAGTTGCGGATCGTTACGCGATTGCAAAACTCGACGAACTCCGGCTGCTCAAGCCCATGGTTGGCCAACTGCGAGCGCGACAAAGCGAGCAGTTTTGCATCGTCAGGGGCCATGCCTGGGAAGATCAGTCTGTTGAGCCGGATGACATGATCCGTCGACTGCTTCGCGAATTCGCCCGTCAGAAGAAGCTTTCCGAGGCTTAGTTTCATTTCAGTGAGCCGGCCGTTTCCGAGGCTCGCCGCACCGGCCACCTGGATCATCGACAAAGCGGGCCAGCACACCTCCTGATATTTCGGCGAAAGTTCGCGATAGGAAGCGAGAACAGCCTGCAGCGGCACGGCGCCATTGCCAACATGCTCGACAATGTCGTGATTGCGAATGCAGAACACGGTTGCCGCCCTTTCTTCAGGCGTCGCGCAAATTCTGTCGAGGATCGGCTGCACGAGAAACGCCGCATCGTACGAATCCAACCCATATCGGCGCCGATACAGCTTTCCGTAATCGTGAAACGATGCCGAAAGCATAACTAGCTTTCGCAAGCGCTCGTCCGCGGTCAATCTCTCTCGGATGCTATTCACATAGTCTTGAAGGTCGCACACGAAGGTTTCCGTGAAGAACATCGAGCGCGACAGAAGCCAGTTCCAGTCACCCGCGGCCAACCTGTCGATGCCGAGCATCATGAGCCTGTTATGATCGCCGTAGGACTGTCGGAGACCATTCGGATAACGGTTTCGGTGATTCTTCCTCGGTATGAGATTCATCAGGAACAGCAAGCTGTTGCCTTCGAGATTGCTGAAGGTCGTGGTCGCGGCGTAGCCTGGATCCGAAAGACGCGGTTCGAACTCGGCGAGGGTATCGAGATTTCCGGACTTGAGGATGAAGTTCGCAAGCCAAGGCGGGTTTTCGTTTTCAAACACCACGCCTGGTCCATTCAGCATAGAAGAAAGAGAGAAGATCTTGTCCATATGCATGGGTAGTCGCCTTTGGGGTTGAGCGGTGGGCAGAAGAGAGAGTGAGTACAAGAGTGCAGGGGTACAGACCGCCGTGCATCCGGGCGCTGGTTTCTTCATGGGCCGGGCTGGCCCTCCCACAACTTTGGCACAGCGCCGGAGACTGGCTGCATCGAATGGCGATCGGTCATTGCTGCGGACCGTCGTGGGACGTGTCGAGCAAACCGCGCCGTTCGAATTCGTGTTGAAGCGCCGCGGGCGAGATGCAGTGAATCGCATCAAACCCGAGCGCGGCGGCAGCGTCCACGTTCTCTTTGGTGTCGTCAACAAAGACAGAGGTGTTCGGTTCGACACCGTAACGCTCGCCGAGAATGTGGAAGAATCGGCGATCCGGCTTTCGGATTCCAACCTCTCCCGATATCAGCACGCCGGAAAACATGCCGAGGAACGGTAGTCGATCTCTCGAAAGTTCGAACGTGTCGGCCGACCAGTTGCTAAGGGCATAAAGCGGCACGTCCCGTTGATGCAGACGCCCGAGGAGCGAGACGGTTTCAGCAATCGGTCCGCGCAGCATGTCGCGCCATCGCGCGCGAAAGGCCTCAATGAGATGTCGGTGCTCTGGATACCGAGCGATGAGAATCTCGTTGCCCTCAACCCATGGACGACCCAAATCCTGCTCAAGTATCCAGTCTCTTGAGCAACATTCCCGCAAGAACCACTCACGTTCTTCGTGATCCGGAATGAGCTGCTGATACAGATATCGAGGATCCCAATCGACCAGCACCCCTCCGAGATCGAACACGATCGATCTGATCTTGGGCGATCCAATTCCGCTTGAGACAAGCATTTTGCTTCCCTTTAGTCTGATTCAAGAGCGGTTGAGCGCTTGCGAGATCGAGCCGTCGCGGCGTCGGGCGCCGCCTCCGCGAACGCAAAGCTGAACGAACCAAATGCGTCGGTGTTGGGGCGCCTAAGCAGATAGGCTCCTCGCCGGGATCCGACGATGACGAGTTCATCGGCACCCTCCCTAGCAACCCGCAGCGCGCGCCCTGTGTCGAGCAGACCGAAGGCGGCCTCGATCACCAGTTTGCGAAGAATCTCTTGGTCGCCGCAGCCGGCCGGGACGCGTTCGCCCGCGACGCCGATGAGCGTAAAACGAGGCGGCGAGAACCGCACACCATCGAGTATTTGGAGGAGAGGCTCGGTATCGTAGAAGGGCAGATGCGCCGATGCCTCGTTCAACCGAAGAACCGCGCCTCGCCGCAGAACACTGGGAAATCTTTCGCAAACAGCCTCACGTACGAGCAGAACCGGCTTTTCTTCCCCGCCGATAAGGGTCGTATGAAGGCCGCGCCGGTCCTTGAGATACACGCGTCTTTCAAAGGCATGTTTGCGGATCGTCTCTGCGATAAATGTCTCGACATCCTCATCCCGATCTCCTTCCAGCCGCACCTGAGCGAGGCGCACTTTGCACGCCGAAGCCGCGTAGCACTCGCGATTCCTGTCATGAAACGGCAGCAGCTCACGCAGATAGGTCGACGGGGACACGACGCCGGAAAAGAGCAGCGCTGGCGCCACTCCCGACGAATAGAAAGCAAGACACGTCGGGCTGACTCCGGAGCTCCGCTCGAAACAATAAGCCGCCGCAGCATAAATGCCGGTCTCGAATGCCCGCTTGTCCGCTCGCGACGATTTGAAGCTACTTAATTCATCAAACAGATCCACATCCAGGATGTCGCGATAACCGTCCAACAGCTCTGCGACTGCAGGAATATCTCGGCTTTCACTTATCAGCTGCGTTCGCGCGTGGGCATCGGCGGGGAAGTAGGCGCCTTCTTCACTAACAGTTAGACGCGTAAAATACAGACACGGCCGCCTCGCCACACCAACATCCGAAGGCATTCATCTGTCCTTACAACCACCGCACCGCTCGATACAACTTAAAATGGCATCGCGCAGATCGAGAGTCAAGCCGTCAAACTACAACCTTAAGTGAAGACCAAGAATGGAAGCACGGAGAATGTTGGATTTCTCATTCGATGCGACTGAGTGTCGCGCGCCCATCGAATGAAGCTCCAACCCTCCAGACTACGATAACATTGCGCGCGACTACGGAGACGACTCTCCCGGCGTAGAATCATTCTAGTCACGTGAACATAAAGAAGGCTCGCCACATAAGGTCTGCTGGGCTTTGTGGCAGGAGCGTTTGACGGAAGCCAAGATGTGGTCTGCGGACTTGGTCCATTCGAAGAGCTTCGGGTTGTTGTTGCACAGTTCGATAAAGGTATATGCCCGAATACCACATCAGAAGCGAAGGGCCCGCCGCTTTCCGGACCCGGCAAGATGCAGAATTGCAGGTTGAGCGACAGTTTTATGTCGAGCAACTATACCCTCTCCACCGAATTCGCGAGAAATTCCGACAATCGACAAATTGCGACAAGAAATTCCGACCTGAAGCTCACGCCCGTTGTTGGTAGTAGGCAGCGCATCCCGTCGCGCCTGCATCGCAAACTGGGGTACATGATGCAATCGAAAGACACCGAAACCCTCGCTGGCGCGCCGGTCGTTCCGCTGCGTCCCGAATCCCACTATCCCATCCGAAGCCTCTGGTGGCTCGGAAAAGAGCGATGCATTGCGGATTTAGGTGCCGCGGGTCCCGCACCCTGCCAGATGTTCTGCTCCGCAACGTCGACGAGTGCCGTCGGCCATGAGCAACGCCGCGGCGGCCCAGGGCAGTGATAGCGAATTGAACGACTTGGCGGCGATCCGGATCCGCGGCGACCGCAACGACGTCTTCCGGACCAGGCAAAGTTCGTAGGATCTGCATTTGCCATGGCTCGACGATCAGTGGGCATCTGGCTGTCGCAACCTTCGGCGCCGACAAGGCGTCAATCAGTGCGCCGAATGACAGAAGTAGATTTAGCTGTGGCGCAGACTGTACGCTGCCCCTCGCGGTCGAGCTTGAGGCTGGTCTCGTCCAGAATGGTATTGAACAACTCGTGGCGGGATTTCGGGAAGGCGAGTTCGTCGGGCTTTGGCTTCCGCCGTGCCAGCACGCGCTTAAAGGGACGCACGGCACCCGGCATGCTCTTGCAGAAGCCGACGCCGCGCTTGCCACGAACGTCGATTTCTAGGACCGTTTCCTTGCTGCAGTCATCGTCCCCGATAGCAACGTCGCGGAAGCGAATGCGCTTGGACCCTGAAGAGCACGTAATCGTGCAAATCCTCGTAGTCGTTCTTGTACTTCGAGTGTAAGATTTTGACCGCTGATTATGTTCATCGTGAGTTCTTCAGCCTCTTGTGGAGCCGGGATGTGGCACGGTGGTCGTAGGTCGGAGATATCCGTTCCCACCGCTTTGTCTGGCGGTGCCTTGGTGGTTCCATCAGGACTTCGTTTCCACATCCCACTCGTAGGAAGGTGCGCAATCGCTATCGAGAATCACCACCACGAGGCGGAATAGCGAGACCAATGGCCGCACAAATCGCGCGTTCAGTCGAGAGCAGCAGCAGCCGGTAGCCATCCTGCTCGTAAAGGGGGGACTGGCCAACTTCGTAACACTCACGCACGTACCTTAACGCCGCGGCCACTCCTTTGAGGCTTCCTGGCACGGTGCCGGCGAGCTGACGCGAGGCCTTCATCTCAGCCCGACCGAGTGCGCCTTCAGCCTCGCAGAGGCCACTTAACTTAGCCTCTAGCTCGGCCCGCCTGCCGCAGGGCGCTCGGCGCAGCTCGCGCTCGGCAGCATCCTGCTCGGCGAGCAGGCGCCCCAGTTCCTCAAAGACTCGGCGGTGGCCTTCGATGGCATCGAGGATTGGGTCGGGCGCGGTCGAAACACCGACGCTTTCAGCCCATGAGGGAGTGATGACCCCGGCCAGGATGGCGGCGCCGCCGGTGACGAACTGCCGGCGCCGAGCGGCCGGGCCGGCAGGAAACAGTAAACGACTCGTGGTATAGGCAGAATCAGCCTGAGACATGGTCAGCTCCATGTTGAGGGTTAGGCTCGTGCAGGTGTGTCCAGCACCTGTGCGGGCCGCTTGCCTGGCCTGTAGCGGCCAGTACTTTGAATCGAATCACGGCCGAGTCATTGCGTCAATGGATAAGCGCCGCTTTCAGCGCAGGCAGCACGCGTGGCAGATGCACCCGGAAATCTCTGGCTGGGATTTCAACCGAGCAAATGCGCGACTTCGCAGGAGGGTCGGGCGCGGGTCTCGGCTTTCTTCCGTCTCGGAGCGCGCCAGCGCCATTTCGGCGATTCGTAGTATACTCGCTCGCGTCGAACGGCCCTGCATGGCATCGTCGTCGACGTGATAGATCATCGCGCCAGAGCAAATTTAGATTGCAGCCGCCCATCGCGCTTGGAAGCGAGAGGTCGGTTCAAGTGCGGCGGATGGAAGCAGAGCAGGGACGGGAAGTATGCCGCTCGCCAATACAATCAAGGTGAGACCATCCCGTCGTCGAATGCCGCTCCTTATTTCGGCTTCGATCTCAATCGGTAAGCGGCCCAGTGCGTTGAAAAATGCGATTTCGATGGTCATGGCCCACTTCAGGACGATTTCAATTTACAACCTAAAGACGTATCGCTCTTTCCAGGCTGAAACAACAGCCTCCGACAACAGTCAAAGCCGCTAAAGAAGCCGGGGGCGGCCTCTTGGCCCATCGCGGCGTGCTCCGTCCGGCGCGTCATGTCGCAATGAGGAGTAAACGGACGCCGCTCTGACCGGGCCAAACCGTCGCTATTAACCCATAGCAGACTTCGCCGCGCTCAATCCTTGCTCATTTCATTGAGCAGAGACAATGTCTTCTGAAGAGGTTTTCTCCAGTGAGCGCAATACGTCGGGCGGCCGCCGATCAGCCTGGGCCAAGAATCGACCCATGGCATCGATGGCGAGCTCGTATCCGTTCGCGCCAAAGCCAATCAGTATACCGGTCACGGCGCGTGATATCAGGGAGTTGTGGTAGATGTTCTCACGCGTATGAACGTTTGAGATATGAAGCTCGATCTTTGGACCGTCGAACATCTTCAGCGCGTCCAGCAGCGCGACCGAGGTGAAGGTATAGCCGGCCGGATTGACGATGATACCCGCGGCCTCTTGGCGCGCCTGATGTATGGTCTCAACCAGTTCGCCTTCGAAATTGGTCTGACGGAAGTCGATCTCGTAGCCAAGCGGTTTGGCGCGGGCGATGCAGCGCTCGCAAATTTCGGCGAGCGTGGTTCGCCCGTAGATTTCGGGTTCGCGCTGGCCAAGGAGGTTGAGATTGGGTCCGTTCAGAACGAAGATTTTCTTCATATTTTCCCTCACTCGGGCGACTTCTAATGGACGAGAAGCTGGCCCAGAAAGGCCTGCGTCCGCTTGTGTGTGGGTGCCGAAAAGAACTGTTCGGGAGATGCCTCTTCGACGATTTCACCGTCGGCCATGAAGACCACTCGGTCGGCCACCGCCCGTGCGAAGCCCATCTCGTGGGTGACGCAGACCATGGTCATGCCGCCCGAGGCAAGGCTGACCATGGTGTCGAGCACCTCCTTGACCATTTCCGGGTCGAGCGCCGAAGTCGGCTCGTCGAACAGCATGATTTTTGGGTTCATGCACAGCGCGCGGGCGATCGCCACGCGCTGCTGCTGGCCGCCGGACAACTGCGCCGGGTACTTCTGCGCGTGGTCGCCGATTTTGACGCGAGCGAGCAGGCGTTTCGCTGTTGCCCGCGCCTCATCCCGGGATAGGCCCCGGACCTTCATCGGTGCAAGCATGCAGTTTTCGAGTACGGTCATGTGCGGAAAGAGATTGAATTGCTGGAACACCATGCCGACTTCCATCCGCACCGCGTCGACGTTCTTGCGTCCGGCCGTTAGATCGATGCCATCGACGATGATCGTGCCGCTCTGAACGGTCTCCAACTGGTTGATGCAACGCACGAGGGTCGACTTTCCGGAACCGGACGGTCCGCACAGCACGATGCGCTCGCCGTTTCCAACTGTGAAGTTGATGTTCTTCAGCGCGTGAAATCCGCCAAAGTACTTGTTGACGCCATCCATCGCGATGGCGGTTTGGGAATCGACGGTGGGCGGCATGGAGCGTCTTGCTTATTGCACGGTAAAGGGAACGCCCTCGATCCTGGTCGGGAAATCGGGCAGCGGCTGGTCGATCCACTTCTTGTTGATCGCAGCCAGTTCACCGCTAGCCCGGATTTCGTCGATCAGGGTGTTTAGCCTGACGTTCAGATCCCTCTGGCCGGGTTTGGTCGCAATACCCATCCACTGCTCGTTGAAAACCAGCTTCTGCTCGAACTCATTGTTGGGGAATATCTTGTTGATGTTGATCATGTAGGTGGTGTTTGCTCCGATGGCCTGTACCTGCCCCGTAATTAGGGCCTGGATGACGGCCGAGTCATCGTCGAAGCGGCGAATGTCGGCGGACTTGGGCAGGCCGCTGGTAATGGCAATATCCTGCGCCCCGCCGCGCACGACACCGATGCGAAGAGCGGCTGCGTCTTGGAGCTTGTCGATCGTCTGGCCCTTCTTGGCGAGCAGAATGATCTTCATGCCGGCATAAGGCTCGGTGAACTGCACCACCTTGGCGCGCTCCGGATACATGCCCATGGTCGCAAGCAGCATATCGACCTTACCGGTCATGACCTGCGCGATACGCGCGGCGACGGTCGTGCCGACGAACTCCGCCTTGACGCCCATCTTCTTGGCGAGCAGCTCGCCGACGTCCACATCATAGCCCGCAGGATTACCCGACGCATCTAGGAAGCCCCACGGCGGTAACTCCGACAGCACACCGATCCTGACTACGCCACGCTGCTTGATTTCCGCGATCGTCTGAGCGACTGTCCGCTGTGGGGACAGGGCCTCCAAGCCGAGCGCGACGAGCGCTACCCCACAAACAATCGCGCGACGACAAAAATATTTCGATATCACGTTTCCTCCTTGGTTCATTTGGCTTATTGGCTTCTCGCTGGCGAGAGGCGACGTTCCATCGCCTGTCCCAGCCGCGACAGCGGCCAGCAGACGAAAAAATAGATCAGGCCGACAATCGCATAAATCAGCAGCGGCCGGTACGTGATGTTGGAGAGCAGCGTTCCGGTCCGGGACAGCTCGGTGAAGCCGATGATCGCCGCCAGTGACGTGCCCTTGATAAGCTGAACCAGAAAGCCAATGGTCGCCGGCAGCGAAATCTTAAGCGCTTGCGGCAGGATGACGTAGCGCATCCGGAACCAGTAATGAATGCCGAGAGCCTTTGCGGCTTCGGTCTGGCCGCGGGGGATGGATTCGACCGATCCACGCCAGATCTCGCCAAGAACGGCGCTCGCGTGAAGCATGAATGCAATCGACACCGCGATCCACGGATTCACCGAGATGTTGAGCAGCCCGATGCCGTAGTAAACGATGAACAATTGCAGTAGCAGCGGGGTGCCGCGGAATACCTCGATGAAGGCGGCGGCGAACCGCTCCAGCGCCCTCAAACCGCACGTTCGGCATAGCGCCACGGCGAGTCCACCGAACCCTCCAAACAGGAAAGCGACTGTCGACAAGGCCAGCGTCCACAGGGTACCTACCAGCAACAGATGAAACTGTGCGGGCCCAAGTGAGGTGATCATGGCTGATCTCGCGTACGCGCCTCTTACCGTGTCGGATATGCAAAACTGATGCGCCCGATCAGCGTAAACAACTTCGAGAGCGCAAAGGACATCACCAGGTAGAGCACGGCGATCGTGAAGTAGATTTCGAAGCTGCGGAAGGTCACCGCCTCGAGCTCCGCACCTACGTGCGTCAGCTCGGCAGCTGTGATGGACGAGGCGATACTCGATGTCAGCATCAGAAAGATGAACTGGCTCGTCATCGCCGGATACACGATGCGCAGCGCCGGCTTGAGAACCACGTAACGGAAGATCTGCGTCCGCCTGAGACCGAGCGCGAGCCCAGCCTCGATCTGACCGCGCGATACCGCCTCCACCCCGGCGCGCAGGATCTCAATTGTATAGGCGGCGCCGTTCAGGCTGAGCGCGATGATCGCCGCGACATTTGGATCGAGCCGCACGCCGATGCTGGGCAGCCCGAAGTAGAGAAAGAAGATTTGCACGAGAAACGGCGTGTTGCGCACGATCTCGACGAATGTCCCGATGAGCCAAGTGCTGATGATTTCCCGCATCTGCAGCACCAGCACGGCGGCGACGGCGATCGCGAGCGTAACTGGCATCGCGAGCAACGACAGTTGCAGCGTCAGCAGGCAGCCCTTCAGCAGCTCGCGCCAATGCGCGGCAATAGCCGTAAAATCAAAGACGTATGTCACGCCGTCCTCCGGTAATCCGCCTATTCGATCGTGGATCTGTTCGCCGAAGAAACCGGCTCATAGGATATCGCCGGTGTGCTCGCGTAAACGCCAGCCTTCTGGTTCGTCTAATCGCAATCGAGTAGGGTGCTCCAAACTCTTGATCTGGCGGGCCGCATTCTTCCTCGCTTCGAAGCTTGTGAGAAACGAGACAATGGATACGACAACACATGTCGCGGAGGCTCGCTGGTGACCCGCAGCTCCGGTTCGCTATCGCAGCCGCCATACCGGCAAGCCGCCGAGTTGCTGTCTGTTCAACGCTCGATCCTGAGTCGGTCTATTCGTCAGTTTGAGAGGATCGGCGTCACCGCATTCGATGCGCAAAGGAGCGTTTGCGATACTGCAGACTGTTTCGATTAGCAGACGTACCGCTCGTCCTTCCCAAGCGATTTGATCGATCGGGGCTTCCCAGTACTCCGATACAAGATATGCCAAGTGGCGGGCCTTGACGCCCAAGCCTGCTATCGTTTGCGCCGGGGTCTCCATGATCGCTCTTTCGATAGGATCGAGGCAGGCTAGCAGTGCTTCGTCCTCCATCGTGCAATAGCCGTCGGAAAGCTCAAGATCCCCAGCTTTGCGTTCGAGTTCTGCTGCCAGGGCGAGGAATCGCCTCTCAAGAACCAAAAGAGCTACGTCTGACGACGTATCGCCATTCGGGTAAATGCTCCCAAGATGCTCGCCCATCAAAATGAACCCCAATTCACGAAAACCGTCTGAAATAGACGATTATCGTTTAAAATCGCGGGTGTCAACGCTTTTCGTGGCTGTTAGACGCAAAACGTGTCTCATGAAATGGCGGATGGATGACTCCCGATCAATCTCGGGCAGCCCGTGGACTGCTCGACTGGTCTCAGGCCGAATTGGCTGCTCGGTCCAATTTGAGCGAGAGCACTATTCGTGACTTCGAAAAAGGCCGCAGGATCCCTTCAATAAATAACTTGGCGGCGGTCAGACGTGCTTTGGAGGCCGCAGGGGTTGAATTCATCGACGGCGACCACCCCGGAGTCCGATTGACGCGCTAACGACAAATGCGGCGAGTGGCTGACAACGATCGCCCGATGCAGGCGATGTTCACTAGCTGCGACCTATCTCCCGCTTCAAGAAGCACAAGTTCATCTCCGCGTTCTATGCAGGTTCGAGAGCGCATAGTTCGGACTTGTTAAATCCGAGTCCGTCACCGCTAGGCGCGCGCTTGTCTGTCGATCTCCTGGTCCTACCTTGAAGTCCCACTCTGAAGCGAGGCAATTCGCAATGTCGTCAATGGTCGAGCGGCGTGCTATCGCCCTTCTTCAGTCGCTGTGTCAGTGATGGTGTTGCACTTGGCTTCACCAGCTTCGCTTTTCCAAGCAGTTCGTCCAGCGCGGCGGGATTCAAAGCTCCCAGAACGATATGTCCAAGAGAAGAGGCCTGAGAACCTTGCACGGCGAAGATCGCTCAAAGTGAGGAGGAAGGCGTTGGCTGATCAATACGTTGCCCGCCCACCGGAAAGATAAAACACCGCTCCGGTCGAAAATGAGCATTCATCGGAGGCGAGCCAGGCGACCAGCGCAGCGACTTCCTGACCAGATCGGTGGCGATCATGGCAGGTGCGATGGCGTTGACGCGAAATTCGGTAGCGGCTAGCTCCTTGCCGAGAGATTTCGTCAGCGCGATCACGCCGGCCTTTGCCGCGGCATCGCCGGCCATGCTGGCATTGCCTTCCTTGCCGGCTATCGAAGCCAGGTTGACGACGCGGCCACCGTTTTGCCGTCGCATCGGCGTGATGGCGGCCTTGCAGCAGGGGAAGGTGCTGGTCAGGTTCACGTCAAGAACACGCCGCCGATCGGCGAGGCTGTACCGCTCGATATCGACCGTGGGTCCAGTGATTCCGGGCATTGAAATGTCGATGCTGCCGTGTCGCGCAAGGAGGCGCGCCAACGTCTCGTCGACGGCGGTCTCGTCGGTGAGATCGATCCGTTCATCGGCGTCATCCGCGACATCTCAGACGAGCACTTTGGCGCCGCCGGCTGCAATCCGTTCGCGAACCGCCCGGCCGATGCCGCCGCAGCCGCCAGAAATGACGGTGACGCGACCTGTGAAATCCAGACCACTCATGCGCTCGCCTTTCCCTCCGCCGCGCGCGCGACGATTCTGCGTGCAGCGACGAGTGCCCGTCGTCCCCACTCCTCTGCGCCGAGCTTGGGGAGCCATTCGTGGTTCGGAATCTCGATGCTGAACGGGAGGTCGCCCGGTAGCGCTCGCAGGATTCCGGGAAGATCGATGCCGCCATCGCCTGGGAGGAGCCGCGCGCACCGCGCGGTGTGGATCAATTCATCATCGCTGGCCGGAATGCCTGCGGGCGCATCGCAGAGCTGGGCATAGCTTAGCAATTGCCGCGGCAAGTTCGCGATGTCATCGAGCGTTGTCGTGGAGCGCGCGGCATGCAATGCGTCGACCAGCACACGGCCGTTCGGCTCGCCGGCGTTCGTTACGATTCGCAGCGCTGCCCGTGCGTTCTTGACGGCGGTCCACGGCATGAACTCGAGATCGGCGGTGAGGCCGTAAGGCGCCGCAGTCCGACAGAATGCCGCGAACGACTCCGTCAGGCGTGCCTCGTCGGGATCGTCGCCGGCGACAAGGATCGCGCTCGCCTTCAATCTGCCCGCTGTTTCGACGAACCGGGCGAAGCGATCAGGTGTGAAATCCGCGTTCAGCCGCGCGATTTCAACGTCGAACACCGTCACGCCGGTGTCGTCGATGCGGCGAAGGACTTCGCGCAGCATGGCGCCATCAGTCGCCAGCGGCGAGAAATCGCCACCAGGGGCGGCGGGAGCGATACGAACCCCGATCGCCTGGTAGCTGAGCTTTGCGGCGAGCACCAGCGCGTCGGGTGGGGCCATCGGTGCCGAGGTCAGATAGGCGAGCGAATAGATATGCGGCATGTCCGTCGCCTCAGGCCAGCGGAGAGATTGCGGTCGGCAGCGCAATGATCGAGCGCATGTTGCCGGTCAGCCAGTCTGGGCCGCCCTTCGGCGGCCAGATGCCCTTGGCAACTGACTCGGCGCGCAGCGTGGTGCGTGCATCCAAGCTCGCGAACGGCCAGATATGGGTAAAGCGCGGGGGCCCGTCGAGCGCATACATAACGATCGAGAGCGGCGACAGCTTGCCGCGCTCGGGCATGGCCGCGTCCCAAGCCGCGATCGTCGGTGGAACACCGCCGTGCCTAAGTCGATAGGTGCGGATCTCGTAAACGCTGCCGTACTTGCCCGGCATGACCGGCGGCAGGAACGGAAAAGGCGCATAGGTATCGAAGCTCATCTCGGTGATGGCCTCGCCGGCCCCGAAGGGATTTGTGGTACGAAGCGTGCGCTCGCGCTCGGCGCGCCATGCTTCGTGATCCCTGAACGAGCGCAGCACTAGGAGCTGGTTGAGCTCACCGATCTCGCTGGCCCAGCAGCCGAGCAGCGTGCCGTTGGCGTCCGATGCGCCGACGTAGTCGCCAATGCCGGCCACGGCTTTGGCCGCGTGGCCGAGTTTCACCGTCAGTGTTGCGATCTCATAAAGCATGTTCTTCTCCTTGCGGTCAGGCGGCGGCCGACCGGTTGTTCGCGAGTGGAATTCCACCGACATGATGGGCTGCGACGTAGCCGAAGGTCATCGCCGGTCCCAGCGTGATGCCGCCTGACGGGTAGCGGCCGGCCATAATGCTGGCCATGTCGTTGCCGACGGCGTAGAGACCTTCGATCGGCTTCGCCTGCCCATCGAGCACCCGGGCGTGTTCGTCGGTGTTGAGGCCTGCGAATGTTCCGAGGCTGCCGGCCACGATCTTGACCGCATAGAACGGGCCGGATGTGATCGGTGCGACGCACGGGTTCGGCAGATGCGCTGCGTCGCCCTGCACGCGATTGTAGGGCGTGTCGCCGCGCCCGAAGGCAGGGTCTTCGCCACGCGATGCGAAGTGATTGTAGCGCTCGATCGTCGCTGCGAGCCCGTCGGCGGAAATCCCGCAGGCCTGCGCAAGCGCCGCAATGCTCGCGCCTTGTTTCAGGTAGCCGTTGCGTATCCAGGGCGAGACCGGGAAGGGCGGGGGACGCACGCGGCCAAGACCGTAACGCTTGAGGAATTTTGCATCGCAGATCGCCCAGGCCTCGGCCGGCAGGGCTTTCGGCGTGGCAGCAAACAGCGCCTTCATCACGTCGTGATAGGAGTCCGCCTCGTTGGCAAAGCGTGTCCCGTCGCTGCGCACCATGATCAGCCCGGGCTTGGCGCGCTCGATCAGATGCGGGAAGTGACCGAACGAGCCGTCGCGATGCGGGACCAGCGACACGGGCGCCCAGGCCCCTGCATCGGAGAGGTCGGTCCGCAGCAGCCCGCCCATAGCTTCGCCGAGGCGGATGCCATCGCCGGTATTGCTCGGCGGCGCTGCCGACCAGTGCTCGTTGCCGCTCGGGGCATGGGCGAACAGCGCAGCCTTCCGTTGCGTGTCATGCGGAAAGCCGCCGCAGGCGAGCACGACACCGCGGCGGGCCCGAATCTCGAGCGCTGCGCCGTCACGCTCGGCGCGGGTGCCCACGACGCGAGCCCCCTCCCGCAGCAGCGATTGCGCCGGCGTCGCCGGCATGATGCGGACGCCGAGGCTATCTGCAGATTTCAGCAGTCGGGCGACCAGGGCATTGCCGTTGACGAGATGCATGCCGCGACCGAAGCGCAGCAAGTCGAGCATGTGCTTCGCAAGCCGGCGGGCGACGTGGAAGAACGACGTCGGAGACGAACGTGCGTTGAGGAAGTGCCTGAGATCGGCACCTGAGGCGATGCCCATTCCGAACGGGGCCACTTCATCCAGAGGCGGCTTGAGATCGCGGATGCGCGGGCCGAGCTCGCGACCGTCGATCGGCGCGGCACAGACCGAGCGGCCGCCGATCACTGCGCCCGGGCTCTTTCCGTGAAAATCCGGAATCTGATTGCCGTCGATGAAGGAGAGATGCGTCTCGCGCTGGAAGAACTCGACCATGCGCGGGCCCTGCTCGAGGAACATCTCGACCCGGCTTGCGTCGTAGCCGTCGGCGAGCTCGTGCCGCAGATAAAGTCTCGGCTGCTCCGGAGGCTCGACGATGCCAGCGGCTTTCGCCAGCGGATTGTGCGGAATCCACATCCAGCCGCCGGACCAGGCGGTGGTCCCGCCAAGCTGCGCCTCTTTTTCGATCACGATGACGTCGAGACCGAGCGCCGCGCCTGTGACCGCCGTCGCCAGGCCGCCAGCGCCCGAGCCGATGACGAGCAGATCGCAGTCGAGTTTGTGATCACCTGTCATACCAGAACTCCGGTTCACGCCGCGCACCGCGCCTGCGCCGCTCCGATTGCGTGCCGCACCCCGCGGTAAGCAAACGTGATGGCCGGGCCGATGGTGATGCCGGGTCCAGGATAGGTGCCGCCCATGATGGAATTAGCCTCGTTGCCGCAGGCATAGAGCCCCACGATCGCGCTGCCGTCGGCGCGCGTGACCTGCGCCCACTCGTTGATGACGAGACCGGTGGCCGCGCCGATGTCGCCGGGATACAGCCGCACGGCGTAGTAGGGCGCGGTCGAAATCGGGCCGAGCGTGGGGTTGGGCCCGACCGAGGCATCGCCATTGACGCGGTGATAGGGCGTGGTGCCGCGTCCGAAATCGGGATCGACGCCGCTTGCGGCATAGCGGTTCATTGCCGCGATCGTGCTTTCCAGGCTGCTTGCCGGTATGCCAATCCTGGTCGCGAGCTCGGGGACGCTCGCGCCCTGTGTCAGGTAGCCGTCGGCAAGATAGGGCACCAGGTTGCGCGTGCCCATCCGCACCATGCCGAGACCGTATTTCGAGAGCCCGACCGCGTCGGTGATGATGAAGCACGGGATGCACGGTACCTGCTTGTTGTGCCCGAACATTGCTCGCCCGAACAGGTGATAGGACACGGATTCATTGACGAAGCGTCGTCCCGTTTGATCGACGCAGACCGTCCCCGGCTTGCTGCGATCCATGACGAAATGCGGGAAGCTCGCCGTAGTGCCGTCGGCACGCTTGCGGATCGACACAGGCGCCCAGAAGGCGCTGTCGAGGTTGCCTTCGCCGAGCCGGGCGCCGAGCCGCAATGCGATGTCCTGCATGGCGCCGGTATGTCCCGGCGCCGATGGGCTGTACGTTTCGGCCTCGGGCAATAGCTCGGCGCGGCGTTGCGGATGCCGGTTGAACCCGCCGGCCGCGAGCACCACGCCGTTCGTGGCCGCGACGCGGCGGGTCATGGCACCCGACTTGAGGATTGCGCCGTTGACGGCGCCGTTCTCGGTGGCGAGATCCTGCACCTCTGTCCGAATCAGGATCTCGACGCCGCGCGCATGCAGCGACGCCAGAAAACGCCCGATCAGTGCATTGCCCATGACCAGGCGCGAGCCGCGCCGGCCCCTGAGCCAATCGCCGGCATAGTGCGCGAGGATCTTGAACGCGTGCGCAGCGGAGCGCGCCGATGTCTTGATCGCGAGCAGGTGGCCGATGTCGGTGCGATCGACCATCATGCCGCCGAAAATCGTGAACTCCGGAATCGGCGGGCGGATCTTGTCGAGATCGGGTCCGAGGCTGCGGCCGTCGAACGGCACCGGTTCGAGCGCGCGCCCGCGCATCGTCGCGCCCTCGAACTGCTGCTCGTAGTCGGGATGCGTCGCGTAGGGGCGGAACTTGATCATGCTGTTGGCTTCGAGCACCGCAATTGCTTCCGGTGCGCTGTCGAGAAACGCCTCGCGCATCGAGGGCGCTGAATGATTGCCCACGACGCCGTTGAGGAACGTGCGGACCTTCTCCTTGCTGTCGTCGGGATTGACGCTCCTGGAATGGTGCGAGTTCGGCACCCAAGTCGTTGCTGCGGAGAGGGCGGTGGTGCCGCCGACATAGTCGGTGCGTTCAATCAGCAGGACTTTTCGACCCTCGATCGCGGCGAACAGAGCCGCGGCCATGCCGGCTGCACCGGAGCCGATCACGACCAGGTCGTATCGCGCGCCCTCGGAAATCTCGTCGATGGTCCTGAACATGGCAGTTAGCTCGAGCCATCGATGGCGCCAGGCTCGGCCGATTTCGCCATCTCGATCGAATCGAGCAGGCTCTTCAGGCCGAACCAGCCCATCCAGGCTTTATCGGCGGCCGGCCTGTTGTATTTCTTCTCGTAGGCGGCGACCATCGCCTGCTCCTCGCGGGAGTTGTTCGGATTCTTGTACCACCGGGTGATGCTATGTCGCCCGTCGGCGGCTTCCGGGCCGAGGCCCGACAGGTCGGTGCGGCCAACCGAAATCTCGAGGGGAATCTTGTCCTTCATGCCGAGTTAGCTCCACTGCTTGGGGAAGGCGGTGAGATCGCTCGCGGCGATGCCGCCCATCACGACATCTTGGGCATGCCGTATCACGACTGGAATTCGATTCCAACATGAACTTCCAGGAATTGGAATTCAATTCCACTTGCAATCGTGGCATGTTGAGCCCGCCCAGGGAGCAACGTTAGTTCACGAGGATGCAGAAATGAGGTGGCGGTGATCGGAGCCGGCGCAATCGGACGGTCTGATTGGCACGGCGCCCGACGGTATGCTGACTCTGCGGGCCACGATGGCGTCACAAGGCCGCTGAAACCGGTCAGAAAGTGGGACTTGATCAGGAGATGCAGTTGTGAATCAGGAAACTGCCTTGATGTTGAAGAAATCGGATCCCGCCGAGGCGCCGAGCGGCCTGTTGGAGCGGACGCTCGGGGTTCTCGAGCTGCTCGCGACCAATGCCCACGGGATGCAGCTGTTCGAGATCGCCGATTCGCTGCACATCCCACGCAGCGCCACGCATCGGGTGCTGACGAGCCTGATCGAGCATGGCTACGTCAAGCAGGAGCGCGAGCAGGGCGCCTATCAGCTCACCGCCAAGATCGCTTCGCTCGCCTTCACGTTCCTCGCCGGCAGCGGCATCACCGATTTTGCCCAGCCCCTGTTGGACCGCCTCGCGCGAGAGAGCGGCGAACTCGTGCGTCTCGCCATGATCGACGGCCGCGAGCTCGTGTGGGTCGCCAAGGCGCAGGGCTCGCCTGCCGGCCTGCGCTATGATCCGGATATGGGCCAGGTCGGGCGGCTGTCCTGCTCGGCGAGCGGTCACGCCTGGCTGTCATGCCTGTCGGATGAAGAGGCGCGCGCGCTGGTGGAGAAGCAGGGCTATGGGCTGCGCAAGGACTATGGTCCGCGAGCGCCAGAGAGCTGGCCGGCGCTGCTGAAACTCCTTCGCCAGACGCGCAAGCGCGGCGTCAGCATCTGCGTGCAGACCTATACGCCCTGGATGAGCGCGACCGCTGCTCCCATCCGTCATCCCAAGACCAAGGAGGTGACGGGCGCCTTGGTGATCGCCGGTCCCCACATCCGCCTGACCGAGGAGCGCATGCTCGAGCTTGCGCCGTCGCTGTTGCAGACGGCGCAAGAGCTGTCGATGGCGACGCTGGCTTCGCCCGGACTCTATGGCCAGGTCGCGCGGCGGGGCGAAAGCTTCTTCGGTCCCGGGTCCTGATTGGTAAGCTCCAGCAAATCAGAAAGCCGGTCGATTACGAAACCAGGAGTGGGTGGCAGGGCCGGCGGCCACTCCTGTCCGCACCGGAACCATGCCGTTGCCATTCCAGCTGCGTCGGCTCCCAGAATGTCGGCCACAGGGTTGTCGCCCACGAAGAGGCAATTGGCGAGCTCGACTCCCAACCTGCCTGCGGCAAGACGGAACAGGGCTGCATCCGGTTTCCTGAACCCTTCAGTCTGCGACACGAGTACTGCGTCCACTAGACTATCGAGGCCGAGCGCTTCCACATGCCGGGCTTGGAACTCGGTCTCTCCGTTGGTCACGACACCCAGTCGCAATCCCTTTGCGCGGAGTAACATCAGGGTGCTCGCCATGCCGTCACAAGGGCGAGCGAAGCGCGAGCAGCGCGTTCGGTAATCGGACAGCAGCGTTTCAGCGAGCGATGCATCACCGTGAAATTCTGCCAGCAGCGAGCGATAAACGACTGCCTTGGGAACGCGCCCGCGAGCGTCGAACTCGAGGAAGCGATCACGCCATGTCTCGAACGAGCCAGAGCCAAGACCTGCTGCGAAGCGCGAGTGCTGATCGCCCAAAAACGCCACAAGAGACGTGGTGCGATCGAGCAGCGTCTCGTCAAGATCGAACAAAACAGCAGAGATCATCAGCTATCATAGCACCATGCCGAGGGTGCGGCACCGTCAGCTCTTTCGAATGAGTCGCCAGCGCCCGGGTGTCGTCCCGATCTTCGCCGAGAATGCCCTCGTGAAATGACTTTGGTCGGAGAAGCCGCATTTGATTGCGATCTCGGTGAGCGGCAATGCTGACCCCAAGAGCAGGAGCTTGCTTTCCTCGATGCGCTGATCCATCAGCCAACGATGGGGCGGGGTGCCCGTACTGATCTTGAAAGCGCGGGCAAAATGGGCTGCCGACAAACCGCATTCGCTCGCGATACGTGAGAGAGAAACCTCACCATCGAGATGGGTACGGATCACGTCCTTCGCGATCCGAAGCTGCCAGGGTGTCAGGCCGCTGCGTTGCAAGCGATCGACGGGCAGGATGGTCGTGTATTTGCGAAGGAAATGGGTATTGAGCGCCATCGCAACATAGCCAACGAACAGTTCGTTTGCCTCATGCGGCCTCTCCAGCGCCGGCAATAGACACTTGCCGAGATGCGCCACGACCGGATCGCGAATGCTCAAACCGGCTGCGATGTCGAACTGAATGCGGCTGGCATCGAACTCGCTGGCAAGCCCATTCAAGGTGCTGTGCGGCAGGTACAAATAGAGGAAATCGAATGGATCCTGGAAGCGGACGATCGTCTCGCATCGCAGATCGTAGATGCTGATCTCATCCTTCATAGCACCTTTGCGCGCGTAGCGCCCATCGACCCACGCCTCTGCTCGCTGATGTCGCAGCCGCAGACAAAGCGCGAACGCCTCGTCGGGCGGTGATGGCAGGGTCGGATCGCTAGCCCGCCCGAAATGGGCCATTCGTACAGCGGCGAACGTTCCCTTCTGCAGCGATTTGACGAGTCCCCAGCGGGGCTGCTGGATCATCGGAAAAAGTGTGGCGAGCCGCTCGCCATAGAGGCCGAAATCGTTCATGCTCTGCGTTTAACGAGCCGCCGGCGACTATCCGGTCATTGCCGTCGGCAGGTAACTCCCTTTGCCCCGCGTCATTGCGGGATTTATTGTTGAAACTCTGGGTTGTTGTCTCTTAGAATTACTCTTAGGTGCGACGCTTTGTCGGTCACTTTCTCGCGAACGTGACAAGATGGCGCAGAAAGCGCGTTGAGTTCAATTTGCCTCGTCGACGCAATTTCTTTCGAGGCTTGAATTGATCAATCGTGGTTCAACACATACAACCACTCTCTGTCGAAAGCTCCTAGGATTGCGCCGCCTCTATTCGCTTGGCGTGCTCTGGAGCATCGGTAGTCGGCCGACAGCTGCCCGGTTTGTCGCCGGCCGCGTGCCAGGGGCGAATGCCCGCCAGCGACCTCTCTCCTTTCTCGCTTCGGAGACTCTGACCATGGCCACCCACACATTTTCCTGCATCGATGGTCACACCTGCGGAAATCCGGTGCGTCTCGTCTCCGGCGGGGGGCCGCATCTGGAGGGCGCGAACATGCTTGAAAAGCGCGCCCACTTCCTGCGCGACTATGATTGGATCCGCACCGGCCTGATGTTCGAGCCGCGCGGACACGACATGATGTCGGGCTCCATCCTCTATCCACCGACACGTTCGGATTGCGATGTGGCCGTGTTGTTCATCGAAACATCCGGCTGCCTGCCGATGTGCGGCCACGGCACCATTGGAACCGTCACGATGGGCATTGAGAATGGCCTGATAAGGCCGCGCAAACCCGAAAAATTGTCGATCGACGCGCCGGCTGGCAGGGTCGATATCACCTACCGCCAAGAAGGCCGTTTCGTGGAGGAGGTGCGTCTCAGTAATGTCCCGGGCTTTCTCTACGAGGAGGGGCTGACGGCCGAGGTCGATGGTATCGGCGAAATTGTCGTGGACGTCGCCTATGGTGGAAATTTCTACGCCATCGTCGAACCGCAAAGGTATTTTCGCGACATCGCCGACCATACCGCCGACCAACTGGTGGCGTGGTCGCGGCGTCTACGCGCCGCGCTCAATGAGAAGTATGAGTTCGTCCATCCCGAGCATCCGGAGATCAAAGGTCTCAGCCATATTCAGTGGACGGGAAAGCCGACGAAACTGGAGGCGCATGGGCGCAACGCCGTCTTTTACGGCGAGAAGGCGATCGATCGCTCACCGTGCGGTACCGGCACCTCAGCGCGCATGGCGCAGCTCGCCGCCAAAGGCAGGCTACAGGTTGGCGACGAATTTGTACATGAATCGATCATCGGCTCGCTGTTCAAAGGACGAGTCGAGGCCGCCGCCAGGGTCGCCAACCGGGACGCGATCGTGCCCTCAATTGCCGGCTGGGCCCGCATGACCGGCATCAATACGATCTTCATCGACGATCGCGATCCCTACGCCCACGGCTTCGTCGTGAAATGAAAGTCCGAAGCCACGATCCGCTTCCAACCCTCCACGAGCTCGCCCTGAAAGTCGCTGGACGTCTCCGAACTGAAATCGACATGCATTGGCGCGGGTTACAGCTTTGAGGCCGTCGAGTTCGAACACCCTCGAACCCGAGTAACGCTGCGACGCCATGCTGGAACAATCGGCCATGGCGGCAGAACTCAAACCAAATTGCCTTCGGCAAACCCGTAGCGGTTCGATCCGGTGAATGCGTTGATGCCTAGCCCCAGCAAAACCCTGGGACTTCCTGACAAGGAGACCCTGAAGGACGCCTCTGACCGATCGCTTTGGCAAAGCGCCGACGTCGTGATCCAAACATTGTCGACCTCAAGGCTGATCGATATGGGCATCCTCAGGGCGGATGCCATTCGTACGGAGAGGGTCGGAGATCTAGCGGACATTAGAAATCCATACTCTCCGATTCTATCAATTCTCTATGCGACCGAAAAATTCCTAAGAGGGCACTTCTAACATGTCACCCTTTGCCGTACTCGCGGCCCGGTTGTTCGGTGTCGCACCTGGCACCGTCCGAATGATCACGGACGGCGTCAACAAAACTCTTCGCGTCGTCAGCGATCATGATGACGCCTTCGTTCGCTTCTCGCCGACCTCCTTGCACAGCCGCAAGGCCCTTATAAACGAAGCCGCTTTGATCGCGACCTTGCGTGAGCAGGACATACCATGCTGTGAGCTGGTAGCTATCGACGGGTGTTCTGTCCATGGCCCACACATTGTCAATGGCCTCGAATACAATGTTTTGCTGACCCACACGATTGCTGGATCTGTGCTCGCCTCGACAGCACATGACGCGCGCGCTTTCGGACATTCGCTGGCCCGGCTGCATCGCACACCAATCAAAGGGCCGACGCGCATGCTGGCCATCAACGGTGAGGGTGAAATTGACCCGATGATTCGCCCCGTGTTTGAAGAACTTACCGGCTTGGTCCAGCAGCTATCCGACACGCCTTCCGCTTCGGACGGTATCTGCCACGGCGATGCCTGGCTTGGCAATGCGATCAACCGCGACGGGACGGCGGTACTCTTTGACTTCGAATTTTTTGGTCATGGGCAACTAGCCTACGACATAGCGACATTTATTTGGGCCCTGAGGGCGGAGGGCAATGAGGCGGAAGCGCTCATCTATGCAAGCTTCCTCGAGGGATACCGAGGCGAATATGACTTCCCTTTGAGTGAACACGATCTGCGAGTGAATTTGCTCCGCAAAGAAATAAACAACATTAGATTTCTATGTCAGAACATCACCATGTCGCACGAGGTCAAGGTTGCCACTGCCAAGTTTGCCCGAGATACCCTCGACTTTGCCTTGGGAAGTCGCCTGTCCAGGTTTGCATGGACATGAGCACTGAACGACTTACGGCCGCGCTCATTAGGCAGGCGCAACGTTCCGACACGAATGACAGGAAGCCGACGAGGCTTGCACTTGCACCCTCGCCGCCGTACAGGGGAGAAAATACGATGACGATGCCAGCCTACGCTGAAGAGCTGGGAGGGTACTGGCCTGCCTTCGGTCGCGGCGATGCGGTAACGCTCGTCCCTGTACATCAGATGTTGACTACGCAGCAAGCTGCCGACATCCTGAATGTGTCGCGTCCGTTTTTGGTCTCACTGCTCGAGAAGAACGAAATTCAGCACGTGACGGTGGGGCGTCATCGCAGAATTAGGGCAGAGGACCTATTCGCATATAAGCGCGCGCGTGATGAGAAGCGAGCCAACGCGCTTGCGAATCTCGCCGAGCGGGACGCGGAGCGATGCTCGCAAACCGGACGACAGTAAATTAGCTGGACAGTCCTTTCGGCAGCTGCGACTCTGACACGGCTCAGCTTCGGATATTCCATAATGAAGGTTATGCGAATCGCTCGTGTAGACGCTCATTAGAAAGCTCACCATCCTCCCATCAGCTACCCAGAATGCTGCGCATCTCTGATAAAACTTCGATCATCAAACGAGGCTTGATGCGACCGAGCCGTTCCGCGTGGCGCGCCTCTATCGTCGCGATCTTACAAGGTCGAATGATGGAGGGAGCAGGCAGACCGGCCTCTTCGTAGCGACTGATTGCAAGATCCCCGGGCCATGTTCTGTTTTCAGCACTCGTGATCATCACCACCCAAATAAGGTTTCCATTTTCCCCGATGCCTCCTGTGGATACAACGAGTGCCGGGCGATGCTGACGAGTTGATCGATCAGTGTACGGGAAAGGAACCCTAACGACGTCACCCTGCTTAAAGACTGCCATAGGCTTTCCGATCTGCCTCGCTGTCCCATTCGCTGAAGGTGACGAAGGGATCATCGACCAGAGCAGGTTCAGCCTTTGTCAGCACGACCTTATCACCAGTGATCGTATAAGCGATCTCATCACCTTCCTTCAGATGCAGAGCGGTTCGGACTGCCTGGGGGATCGTGGTTTGAGCTTTGGTAGTCAGTTTACTCGTAATCATGCGCAACTCCAGTCAAGGACTTTCCTTACTGTAAGGAATTTCCTTTCAATTTCAAGCCGTGGAAGCTCTTGCTTGGCAATATCTCTAACGGCGCACTAGGCCGGCGCCGCCCGCGATCCCTTTCTAAACTAAGGCGGGCCGCCGCCCCGCCGCGACGTTGCTGCAGCTCGCTCACCACCCCCACATCGTCAGGTCTCGGATGGAGAGGAGCGTGCCGGGCATCTTTCCCGACTATCCTGCCCCCATTGTCCGCAATGCAGCCGACGGACGCGAGATCGCAATGGCGCGATGGGGAATGCCTTCGTCGTCCAAGGCCTTGATGGACGCCACCAAGAAGCGCGCGGAGAAACTCGAAGCCAAGGGCAAGACGGTAGACTTCAAGGAGTTGCTTCGGATGGAGCCGGACAGCGGCACCACGAACATCCGCAACACAAGCAGCAGCCACCGGAAGCGTTGGCTCTGGCCTGACAATCGCTGCCTCGTGCCCCTTACATCGTTTTCCGAGTACGACACGATCGACGGCAAGAAGGTCCCGGTGTGGTTCGCATTTGATGAATCTCGTCCCCTCGCCGCCTTCGCCGGCATCTGGACGAACTGGACGAGCGTTCGCAAGGCGAAGGAAGGCGAGGTCAACATCGACGTCTTCGGGTTCCTGACCTGCGAACCCAATGCCGAGGTGAAGCGCGTCCATCCGAAGGCCATGCCGGTGATCCTCACCACGACCGAGGAGTACGATGTGTGGATGCGGGCGCCGTGGGATGAAGCCGAAGCGATGCAACGACCGCTGCCCGATGGGGCGTTGAAGATCGTGGCGACTGGCGAGAAGGGAGACCCCGCGCCGCAAGCATAACGTTCTGCACAGACCGCGCGGAACAGGTGGACAAGCCGCCGCCCTGCCGATTGCGAATCCCTGCCCCGTGCTAACCGCCCGGAACGAGCATGGGGTCGTAAGGATTCGTCCCCCGCAGGAGCCAACGCGATGCTGATGACGAAGGAACGGCGGCCCGCAATCCGGACGCTGCGGGGCTGGGCCATGTCCGTGCTCCTTGAGGCCGGTGCGATCCACGAATGCGAGGAGCATGGCTGGGCAAAGGACCGGGCCGTAGTCCGCAATACCGTGAGCGAGATAAAATAGTTGGTCATCTGCTCAATCTGCTCGCGGATCTCCCCACACGAAACAATGTAACGGAGGGTTGATCGGCGTTATACTCATTTCGCGAAACGCGTATAACGTACTGGACCCCGGGTTCCACTCCGTTCATACTCAATCCGCGGACTGAGTATAATCCGAAAAACAACCATGCCGGCCCCCTCCCTGGTTGCCCAGACGACCTACGTCGAGCTCCTGGAGCGCGCCGCGAACGCCGCCTTCCAGAACGCCTACGCAGACAACGGCTCATTCACGGCCAAGAACATCAATGGCCGCAAGTATTGGTACTTCCAGACCGGCACCGGCGCCGATCGGTCCCAGCGCTATGTCGGGCCCGAGACGCCAGAGCTTCTGGAGCGCATTGCCCGCCACAAGGAGGTTCGCGAAGACGAGCGTGAACGCCGGGCGCTTGTCTCTACGCTGGTCCGCTCATTCAGCTTCCCTCGTCCCATTCCAGAGATCGGCGACGTCATCGCAGCGCTCGCCAAGGTAGGGGTGTTTCGCCTTCGCGGCGTGCTCGTCGGGACGATCGCCTACCAAACCTATACCGCGATGCTCGGCGTTCGCCTCTCAGCCGGCTCGCTGCAGGCCGGCGACATGGACATCGCGCAGTTCAAGAACGTCTCGGTGGCGGTTGAGAATTCCACGCCGCTTGTTCTGGACGTTCTGAAGGAAGTCGACAGATCCTTTCGTGCCGTCCCTCACGTATCTGATGGCCGGCGTGTGACGAGCTATGCCGCCAAGGGCGGCTTGCGCGTCGACTTTCTCACGCCCCACGAGGGCAAGGAGACCGCCCGTCCCCAAAAGCTGCCCGCCCTGAACACAGACGCGCAGCCGCTGCGCTTCCTTGACTTCCTGATCCGCGAACCCGAGCCCGCGGTCATCCTGCATGGCGCCGGAATCTATGTGCACGTGCCGGCGCGGGCGCGCTACGCCGTCCACAAGCTCATCATCTCCCGCAGGCGCCCGGAGGGGCTTGCCAAACGCGACAAGGACCTGCAGCAGTCCGAGGCCCTGCTCGCGGCTCTGGCAGAAAAGCGACCTCATGAGCTGAAATCGGCCTGGGAGGAGGCTCATGGTCGCGATCCCAAATGGCGCCAATTGATGTTCGAAGGGCTTGCTCTCCTTGCGGCCTCGGTTCGCGACGCAGTGCTCAAGACCATTGCCGCGCCTCGCTCGATCATTCCGGACATGGATCTTTCCTTCGACAATCCTCCTGCTCGCTATGACTTCAGCCGCGATGTCGTGACGTTCCAGGGCCAAGCGCCCGGCGGCGCGGTCAACTGCGCAGTCAGCCGCGAGGCACTGGACGACCAGTCGGCGCCGACGGCCTCGGGCAGGACGGCCGCCTGCAAGCGTTCCTCAAGAACAGGTCGAGGATCGAGGAGATCGCTCGCGCCAAGTACCTCTCAGCGCCGGTGGACGAGCCCGGCGGCGTTTTGGTCAAGACATCCGACGTCGATAGCTTTTCAGCCCGACGAGCGCCCAAACGGAAGTAAGTTCTTCGTCATCGTCCAATCCCGCGCTTGATGCCGATCGACCAGCATATGCCCTCCCCGCCGACCTGACCGGTGACCAGTTGCCCGCGTGCTCGCTCCAGCACCGGCCGCCAGGGCACGAGCACGAACTCGTGGGGTCGCTCGATCAGGGCGAACCGCCCGCTGTTCAGCGTCAGCATAAGCCGCTAGGCGCCGTCGATCTTGTCGCCAGACTTGACATCGACATGTTCAAGGCCGGTGCGCGCGGAGATCTTAGCGACAGTCCGTGCCAACTCGCGCGCTTCGAGCGTCTCGAGCATTTTCCGTGCAAAACGCACCTGGCCCCCTTCCTCTCGCGCCAACCCCTGCCCGATCAGCCGTTGCCGCCTCGTTCGTAGCGCGGTCTCGACGTCCGCGCCGAAGCCCGTCGACGCGAGCTCCTCGGATTCCTTCCCAACAAGCTTGCGACAAGCCAGGTTGCGCCCAGCGCCTGCGGCGGGTCTTCGAACCTTTGCCATGACAGTACCGTGACCCGCACCGGATTGCCCGATCGCTGGAACTGCTCGTATCGAAGCGCCCGATCCAGATAGTCCTTCCCAACACTCCAACTGCCGTCGGCGAGACGGCCGACCATGCCTTCGCGCCGCATCGCCTCCAGTTGCCGCAAGTGGGATCCGACAAATTCGCCCGACGCTTGGGGATCGAATTCCCGATGCAGCCGATCGCTGTAACTGCCGCCATGGCGGGCGGCGACCTCTGCGATCGTCAGGTCGATCGCCAGCGGTTCAGAGTAACCAGATGTCGTGGCCCTGCCGGATCTGCCACCATAGGACGAGACATCGCCGACCAGAGATCAGTCCGCCTTGCGTTCCGAAGTGGACGAAATCAGAACCGGTCCATCGACCTCGGCCTGCCGGTACATGGCCGAGAGCACTTGATCTGAATCGCGAAGAAATCCTGCAAGCGCCATGGTCGACCCTAGCGCCTGCGCCTCACAGAGCCGCTCCAACGGCCAACCGGCACGCCTCAGGATGCGCTCCATACGGGCGTCAGTGAAGGTCGAGCGTCAAAAACGATCACGCTGCCGCGCGCACCTCCGGCCGCCTCAGGCAGCGAGCTCAAGGCAAATGAAACCTGTCCGGCCTTGAACTGACACCAGTTGTTGCGATCCCGAATGCCACCGGAAGCCCCAGCGCTCTTTCATAGAAGCGCTGCATGAGATCCATGTCACTAGCTAGCGACCGTGTAGCCCGCTCCGGATAGCACCGAGAGACACCCCCGTCCCTCCCTTCCACCTTCAATGCTATCGAAGATATTGTTTACTGTTGTAAAATGCAGCCGCGTGCGTTTGTGTCAATCCGGATTTTCAATCCCGGACCGCTGAAAGAAGCAGATGCAGGAAAAGAAGCCCCGCCGAGGCATTCAGTCGGTTGAAGTTGCCTTTCGTATCCTCAACGCTCTGCAAAAGAGCCAGCAGGCGATGGCTCTCAAGGATATCGCGCCGCTGGCGGAACTGACGACCAGCGCTGCGAACAATTATCTAGTGAGCCTGGTGAGGATCGGACTCGCTGCCGCTGATGAGAAACCCGGCTTCTATCGACTGGGGCCTGCGGCACTTTCCCTTGGTGTCAGCGCGATACAGCAGATCGACGGCTTTGAAGTCGTCCGCCGGGAGGTGACCATTCTGCGCGACACAACGCGGCGAAGCGCTGCCGTCACCACATGGACCGACGACGGTCCGATCAGTCTGTTCAAGCAGGATGGAGACCAGCGAGGCGCCTTCGAATTTCGTACCGGGCTGATCCCGATGCTGACGACTGCTGCAGGAAAGATCTATGCGGCCCGAATGCCATTGAACTTGACGGCGCCCCTAATCGAACAACAATGGGGTGCAGCCTTCGGCGGCAAACCCGATGTCTGCAAGTTCAGGGAAGACGCAAGCCGGGAACTCAAGCGCAAAGGCTTTACGGCCATCGTCCGCTCCGATCTCGCCGGCTATGTCTCTCTTGCGGCACCCGTACTGGACTGGAACGGCGATCTCCGGTTCACGTTAAGCTTGGCCGGCACACGGGCGTCCATGCAGACCGAGTCGACAAGTGCGCAGGTGAAATCGTTGCTCGCCAGCGCGTCCCGCGCCACTCGTGCTCTTGGCGGTAAGGTCGAGAACGGCGACTAGCCCATCACCTCCCTCCTAGAATCATCGTTGGCGGAAGACGTCCGCTAGCACCCGCGAGAAATCGTCTAGAGAACTTTGCCCCCGAAGCGACCACCAGACCAGCATCTCTTGGAGGGACAAAAAGGCCCGCCGTCAGGACCGCTACGAAGCGAGGAACGCGTCGATGCGCTTGCAGGCCTCACGATCGCCCGCGACGTCGGCGGCATAGAGGCCGGCTGCGGCCTTGTACATTAGCGCTTCCGGAAACTCCGCGCCACGGCTGGCTCAAGGCCAGTTCCGCCTTCAACGCCGACCCCGCTCCCTCGCGTTCGGCTGCAAGCACCATCGCGGTCGCCACCAACCCCTTGGTAATTCCAGCGTAGGATAGTTTCAAAGCCGAGGCCGCGCCGATTGGACCGTCGACGATACGGACGTCGAGACCATATTCGGCCAGTCCCTTGAGGTCGGACGCCGCATCGCCCGAAAAATACGATTCGGCGCCAGACAAGGCCGGCGGCCAGAGCGACTGTCATGGGTTGCTGGTCACGGAGATCAAGCCCTTTCGAGCATCCCCTTGCGCTGTTGCCGAATGCCAGCAACAGCCTAGCGAGGGGACTCAGGACGATCGTGTGAATGGCGATGAATCTGGCTCAGCAGCGAGACACCCTGGTTCCCGAGCAAAGCCTGGGCAATCGGAACACCGATCAGCGAAAAGTACGAATAGATCACGCCCATCCCGAACAAGACGCATTCGGCCAGACTCAAGCCGAGCGCAAGACGCCCGTGCCGTCGCCAGCCGCCTGCGCGCCTTCCGCGAGCGATAGAAAGAGAAGCGCCGGAATTGCGAAGACCGATAACCCTGAGCATGGCGTCGAGCGCATGGCCTGCCAACTCGCCGCCCTCGACAGCATGCACATGCCGGATCTGCGCTTCATCAAGTGCGACGTTGAGGGGCACGAATTGAATGTCTTCTCGGGAACCGAGCAGACCATAACAAAGAGCCGACCCGTGATCCAGTTTGAAGCCGTTCCGGCCGAAGCTTCCGACCTTTTTTGGTTACTTCGAAAATCTGCGTTATTCCGAGGTGATGTTTCTCGGTGACCGATACTAGCCCTATGTCGATCCCGATGACGTCAAGCATTGCAAGTTCGGGTCAGGTGGCCACAGAGATTTCCTCTTTTTACCGCCCGAGGCTATCGGCTCCACAATACCTACTAAGATGGCTCAGCATTTCCCTAGATGATCCTCAAGAGAATGTGCTGCGGGACAGGTACGACAGAATAGTCGTTGCTATCATCCTCGCGCTCCTCATCGGTCGTCAGGATCACCCGGCGCTCCTTTGGGATGGACGGTAGAAGCTGCCGCTCGCCCTAGATCATGCACTCGTTGGCCGCGCAAGCTGCGAACGTAATAGCCCTGTCTTTGAACGGCTGACTTGATCTCGTCGCTGACTTTGAGAACTCTTTTTCTGCTCTTGCGCCACTTATTCTGACAGCAAACCGAGGGTATCGCACAGCCAGTGCTTAGAACGAGAAAGTCGCGCCTCTCATTTCGATAAACATCAAACACTTTTCGCCCCCGCTGATCGTATTGAAGAAAGCACGAAATATGTTTCAGTCATTCTGATGCCCAGCTTACTACCTCGAGCGGCTGTGCGGGTTGCAAATGTGCAACGCTCCGCGACTTCTGCTTCACCGCGCACGCATTGAAACGAAGCGAAGCTATTGCATTCAACTTCGTTGAAGGCAGCGCGCAGGTACCTTGGTAAATACCGCCGAAGCGCGAAACACATTCTTTCTCTTAGGCTTCCGGTTGTGGCGCGAGGGGATATGCGAAACGCCGAACCTTTCAGGTGTTATGCAGATTGAAGGAGCGCCGTGGAGTATTGTGCGGCGCAGCTCCAGCGCGATGGCCAGAGCCGACCGCCGCGCCCAGCAGGTAGGCCGGCTTGTTCCGGAACTCGGCGGCGCCTTCGGCAGTGACGAGCGCGGCCGCGCCGTCATTCTCCATGCAGCAATCATAGAGATGAAAGGGTTCAACGATCCATCGTGAAGCGTCGTACCTGTCGGGATCCAGAGGCTTGCCACGAATGTCACGGCGGATTGATCCCGCCCATGATGGTAGGAGGCGAGCGCAATCGCACGCAGCGCCTCCTGGCGCACGCCGTACTCGTGCATGAAACGGCGAACGCGCATGGCAAAGCGCTGCGGCGACGCCAGTACACCATAAGGCATCAGATAGGCCTTCTCGCCCGACACGGCGTCTGATACTGCTGGTCTGACCGAAACGACCAATTAGCCTTGGGCCAATGACCGGAACACCACGACGCAATCGGCGAGGCCAGCGACGATGGCGGCCTACCAAGGTCGGCAAGGATAGTCCGCTTTGCAAGCCGCCCCTTCACTAGATAGTGGTCGGGTAGATCGGAGATGCGAGCGGCTACGTTCGCTTTCATCGCCGATGAGGTCAGCGGGCCAGCTCCCTAGCCCGCTGCCGTCCATCGAAACTACTTTGCGATGCAGGTATCGACGTTCTTGGAAGTGCAAACGTCAAGACCCGTATAGGTCGGATCTTTAGGCGGAGCCTTGCCTTCCTTGACGTCCTTCAAAGCGAACATGGTTTTGTAGCCCATCTCGAACGGACGTTGCCCGACTTGGCCGAGCGACAGCCCCTCCTTCATCTGATCGATCTGAACCGGCAGCGTATCGGCAACCACCAACGCCAAGTCCTTCTTGCCGATCTTGTCCTTGAAGGGCGCAACCGCAGCGCGATTAGCGTCCGGCACGAATTGCGGGAAGCCGCCCGTCGGCGTGAACGCGTCCAGGCTCGGGTTCTTTGCCATAATGTCCTGGAATTGCTGCACCGACAGAGGGAAATCGTCGTTGGTGTAGAGCGGGCAGCCCTCGATCTCCTTCCAGCCATTCTGCCCGGTCAGCCGCTCCCCAGGCGATTGGGCGGATTCCTTGCCTGAAAGCGTGTCACGGATACCCTTCATGCGCTCGTTGTGGTTGGCTGCAGCTGCGCCGCCGGACTGGATACAGATCGTGCCCCCCTTCGGCTTGATGGTCTGCACGATCTTGGCGATGTTGACGCCGATCTCGTAGTTGTGGGTGCCAATATAGGCAAGGCGCAGATCCTTGTTCTCGGGGAGAACGTCGGAGTCCCAGGTCAACACGGGAATGCCGGCGCCCTTGGCGGCCTGCAGCGCAACGGCCATCGCCGCCGCGTTGGCCGGTGCCACGGCAATGCCGTCCACCTTCTTGGCCACAAGGTCCTGCACGATCTGCACCTGCTCCTCGCCGCCGCCATGCTCTCCGGGGCCGATATACATGCACTGGAACGCGCCCTTGGACTCGGCTTCCGCCTTCTTGCAGCCGTCCCGCGCCTGATCGAAGAACGGATTGTTCATGTTCTTGGGAACGAGCGCAAAGGTGAACTTCTGCTGCGCGCTGGCCTGTCCTCCCAAGAACGCTGAAAACGCCACGGCGGCCATCAATAGATGCTTATGCACGTTCTCCTCCCTTTTTGTTGACTCCAAGTCTCCGACCTTATTGCCATCGGATTTCTAGCTACGCTTCCAAACAATCCACTCGCGGAACGCAGCAAGAAGCGACGTCCCGCTCGTCTGCATGCCGAGCAGCACGGCAATGACGATGAACATGCCAACGAACGCGCCTTGCCAGTTCGAATCGATGCCGGCCATCAGAAGCGCGTTGCGAATGACCTCGAGGAACGCCGAACCGATCACGGCACCGAAGGCGGTCCCATAGCCGCCCATCAGATTGGCGCCGCCGATGACCGTGCCGGCGATCACACGAAGCTCGTAGCCGGTGCCCATCGCGTTGATGGCCGAGCCGCTGTAGCCGAGGAGCAGCAGTGAAGCAATGGAAGCCGTGAATGACGAAAACAGGTAAGCTTGAAACTTGATCCAGTCGACCGACACGCCGGTCAGGCGCGCAGCGTTTTCGTTGGAGCCGAGCGCATAGAGGTGGCGCGCCCAGGCTGTGAATATGAAGACGGCGCCAAGAATGAAGGCAAGGATCAGCATCACCCAAAAATGGGATGAGAGTTCGGGAATCCAGCGTGGAGCCCAGCCAGCTGGCGCATGGAGCGGCCACTTAGCCTGGCCGATTGCCCTGACGATCGGCGCGTCCGGACCAAACTGGTAGAGCATCTGGTTGCCGGACAGCACCACGGCCAGGGAGCGCGCGATCGACAGCATGCCGAGTGTCACGACGAAGGACGGCATGCCAACATAGGCAACGAAGAAGCCGTTGAAGGCTCCACACGTCAGTCCCGCGAGGAGTCCGGCTGCGAAGGCGGCATACCAGGAATGATGCCAGGTCAGCAGCAACCCGGTGACAATGGCAACGAGCCCCATCACCGAGCCGACAGACAGATCGATGCCCCCCGTGATGATGACAACAGTCATGCCAAGGCTCATGATCGCAAGCGGAGCAAAGTTGCGCGTAATGTTCGTGACGTTGTCGGTTGTGCCGAAGCTCGGCTCCAGCCAGGTCATGAAGATCACCAGAGCCAAGAGTGCGGCTGCGACCCAGATTGCCTGATTGGCCACCAGGCGCTGGAAGGTGGTCTGCTCGCGAATGCTGACGACATCACTGATTGCGGCGTGTGTTTCTTCTATCACTTTGGCAGAACTAGGCTTCACGGATCGCCCCCGTAATCAGGCCGGTGATCTGCTCCGGCGAGGTCGTCGCGGTTTCCTTGTCGGCCACCTTTGAGCCACGCCGGAGCACAATGATACGGTCGCAGACGGAAAACACGTCAGGCATGCGATGGCTGATCAGCATCACCGATACTCCGCGAGACTTCAGCCGGCGGATAAGTTCGAGCACCTCGGCGACCTGTCGTACAGAAATGGCGGCTGTCGGCTCGTCCATCAGGACGAGCTTGGCATTAGACAGCCGGGCCCGGGCAATCGCAACGGCCTGACGCTGCCCCCCCGACATCTTCTTCACGAGGTCCCGGGGACGCGTTTCCGATTTGAGCTCCGCGAAGAGCTCGCCGGCGCGCCCGATCATCGACTGCTTGTCGAGGATGCGGAACGGCCCGAAACCCTTCTTGATTTCGCGTCCGAGGAAGACGTTCTCCGCGGCCGTGAGGTTGTCGGCGAGCGCGAGCTCCTGATATACAACTTCGATGCCCTCGGCCCGAGCCTCGATCGGCCTGTGGAAATGGCATTCCTTGCCATCGACGACGATGGCACCCTCGGTCGGCGGGAAGTTTCCGGCAATCAGCTTCACCATGGTCGACTTGCCGGCGCCGTTGTCGCCCATCAGCCCGACCACTTCCCCCGCATCAACCGAAAAGCTGACATCGGACAGCGCCCGAATAGCACCAAAGCTCTTCGAGATGCTTCGCACATCGAGCAAAGCCACGCGTTCCCTCCATGCGGTGGCGGCTCTATCCGGCCGCATCGTCTTTTTGCAACCAATATTGCATACCCTGCAATCCTGCAACACCTATTTCACATGCTGGCGAGGGCGCTTGCATGGACGCTCATGGCGGCTTGGCCGGAATGCTGGACATCGCAAGTGTAGGAAGACCACGTCCAGCTTGCCTGGCGCGATCCCGTCCATGCCGTCGCCCGCTTGCCGCAGAGAAAAGCCATTGGCCTCGAATCGTCTCAGAGCGGCGCTTCCGGATGCGGTGACGCATCATAGGCGCCCCAAATGCTTTGATCGAAGTTGATCGTGGCCCCCGTCATCATTCCAGACTCATCGCAGGACAGGAACGCAACGGCGCGCGCCACCTCGGTGGGATCGAGCAATCGGCCGAAAGGCTGCCGCGCGGCCGCTTCTTCGAGCCAACTCGCGGACCGGCCATGGTAGACCTCCTGCGTGTTGAGCTCGCCTTCTGAGGCCATCCAACCAATGTTGAGACCGTTCACACGGATGCGGTTGCGCAGCAGCGCATGGGCAGTATTTCGCGTCAGCGTGTCGAGCGCGCCTTTCGATGCGCAATAGGCCGCAATGAAGGACTGGCCACCCATCGCCGACATTGAAGAGACATTGACGATCGTGCCCTGCACTTTGTCGCGGCGCATCAGCTTGATCGCGTCCTGCATCAGAAAGAACGGGGCACGCACGTTGACGGCGAAGATCTTGTCAAATAATTCTGGGCTTGTATCGATGATGGTGCCGCGGCTCGTATCGCCCGCAGCATTCACCAAGGCGTCGACGCGCCCGAAGGCCCTGTCCGCCTCAGCAACGACTCTGGCGCAATCCTCGGTCTTCGTCAGGTCAGCGCGCACAAATACCACGGCAGCGCCCGTGGCTGTGGCGATTGCATCGGCCTTTGCTCGCCCCTTCGCCTCATCACGACCGCACGTGACGATGCCCTGCGCGCCGCGCTCGGCGAACAGTTTGGCGATGGCGGCACCGAGCCCCTGGGTTCCCCCCGTGACAATCGCGATCTTTCCATGCATCGAAGTCATTTGGGTTCTCCAAGAGTCGGAGCGCTGCTCGGCGTGTCGCTGCTGCTCGACGCCAAAGGGACCCTCAAGGTGCACGCGATATTGCGAACTCCGACCTTCTTCCGGTCCTGCCGGACTCGACCTGCCTCCGCGAGCATGAGCGCGCGGTATCCGTCGTCGAATGTCGCTTGGGACGGCGCAGCGTCGCGAACGCCCGCAATGAACGCCGACGAATGTTCGATTTGCTTGCAAGAGATATTGCGGATATGCATAAGTGTCAATAAATGTTCGCCGGCGCTATCGATGATGTGCTCCGCCGCCAGGGATGGTGATGCGAGGGCGCGCGAGTCTCTTTGGTCCTTGACCCGTCCGGTCAACGGCCAGGCTGTGCAGCTGGATACTCGACCAAATGCCGACGCCCTGGCGCTCGCTGAATTTTTGGAGAGGACAACGTTCCGAACGAGAATGAAGTTGTCAGCATCCGCACACTATGAACCAGTGACGAGAGCACATTAAATGCAGGGCGTGAAGACACCGGAAGACTATGAGGAATTGATCCGTGTCATCCACGATCGCCATGATGACATGAGCAAGTCTTATCAAAAGATTGCCGTTTATCTGACCCAGAACCCGAATGATGTCGCGGTCCTGTCGGTAAACGCAATCGCCGATCGCTGCGGCATCCACGCCTCAAGCTTCGTGCGCTTTGCCCAGTCACTTGGCTATGAAGGTTTCAAGGAGCTGCAGGCCTTATTTCAACGGCGCCTGTCAACCGCCGCCCCGGGTTTCGAGGCCCGCATCAAAGCTCTGGACATCGAGTTGGGTGCCCGCGCCGATCGCAGCGAAGTTGGTTTCCTGCGCGACTTGGTGGTTCGGGACATTGCCTCCCTTCAGGACATGCTCGCGGACATTTCGCCGAAAGCTCTCGCGGACGCGGTCACCCTCCTTGAAAAGGCCGATTCCGTTTTTCTGATCGGGCAATTGCGTTCGGCACCCGTCGTCGAATTCCTTCGTTACATATTGACCATGCTGGGAAAGCGCTGCGTTTTGCTCGACGCAGGGGGCGGACTCGCGACACACATCGGGCGCACGATCCGCAAGAAGGACGTGCTCTTGGCGGTATCGTTCCGGTTCTACGCCAACGAGGTCGTCAATGTCGTGGACGAAGCCGGGCGCAATGGGATTCCCATCATCGCGATATCGGACAGCACACTGTCTCCACTGGCAAAGAGTGCCCGCGTTCTGTTCGCCGTCCCAGAGCATGAATACACGTTTTCGCGTTCCCTTGCCGCTCCGATGTGCCTTGCCCAGGCCTTGACGGTGGCGCTGGCAGCAAGACTACAGAAGGACATCAACCCGCGGATCCCAACAGTTACTAGTTAATAAACAACTCTTGCGGTGGCTCGTCACGTTCTCGACTTTCGTCATCCGGCAAGGCCCGAACGGCACGCAGCGCCTCACAAAACAAGTCGCCGATCGGTTACTGGGACCATTCGCACCATGTCGGGCGTTGGATGGCGGCCACGTGGAGGAGATGCAATGGATTGTGGCTGTCCGGTCAGGGCCGCTTTTTCAATTGCGACCAGCGCACGCAAGTCCGCCAGGCCCTCCTCGCCATCAGCCTCCGGCGGCGTTCCATGCTCGATGCAATCTGAAAAGTATTCCGCCTGCGCACCAAAGTGGTCGGTCTGCGGAAAGGTGATTTCTCGGACATCGCCGTCGCGGCGCAAGCGCAGTTTTGTTGCAGTCTCGAACCTGAAGCCGGGGTCGAGTTCGAGATCGCCCGACGTTCCGACGACCCGATAAGTGTCTACAGCAGTGGCCCCGAAGCTGGCGACGAATTGCGCCAGACCGCCGGAAGGAAAACGCAGTAAGGCTGCGACCGATGCTTCCACTTCGCGAAAGCGCGGGTCATCGATCGGTCGGTTGACCATGGCCATTGCCTCGATCGGCTCCTCGGCGAAGAGGTGACGAGCCGCATTGACGCAGTAGACGCCGACGTCCTGGAGCGGGCCACCCCAACTCGCAGCTTTAAGTCTGTGGTTGCCTGCCGCTGCCTGGAAGCTGAAAATCGATTGCAAGAAAAGCGGTTGGCCGATCGCGCCGCTGCGAACGTGCTCGAGAACCGCGACGGTTCCGGGTTCGTTGTGGAGCCTGTACGCCGTCATCAGAAATACGCCGGCTTCACGCGCGGCGGCGATCATGGCGAGAGCATCCTTTTCGCTTGTGGCCAGCGGCTTCTCGACCAAAACGTGCTTGCCGGCTCGAGCTGCGCGAATTGCGTAGTCTGCATGCAAGTCGTTGGGCAGAGCAATATACACTGCATCGATCTCAGAGCTTCTTAGAAGCGCATCGTATCCGTCATAGTCGGCGATCCGGCCGACACCATAGAAATCCGCCAAACGGGCGGCCTTGTCCCGATCGCCCGTCACGATCGCGGCGACCTTTGAGTTTGCGGACTGCGCAACCCCTGGCAGAAAGGCTTGCTGCGAAATCCAGCCCGCGCCGACAACTGCATACTTGATCATCGTTCCCTCTCCCGGGTCCAGCGGGTAACGGCGTTCGCTCGCTATCAATCATACAACGGAGGACGCGGTCCATATTTCAGGGTTGCCACACCCCCTCCGGCGAGTGCCTCAGCGACTTGCTCCGCAATGGCCGAGGCGACATAGCCATCCCATGCGCTCGCTCCGACTGAGGCACCGGTTTTCACTGCGCTGACCCAATCGGCCATCTGCCTGCGGTATGCCTCTTCGAACCTAGGCACCCAATTGTCCGGATACGAAAGACCACCAGCTCGGTCCCTGTTCAGCAACGTCAGCGATGCCGGAGCCAGCGATATCGTGCCTTGCCGACCTACCAACTCGACATGGACGTGATAGCCGTAGCTGGCGTTTACGAAAACCTCAGTCGAAACAATCTCGTCCTTGTCGGTTTTCATCATGATCATGAGGGGTTCGCCGCCCGGCCCCGCTTCTACGCGCGCAGAAACCATCTCCGATCCCAGGAGCCAACGGCTGACGTCGATCTCGTGGACGAACGAATTCGTGATGGCCATCGGGCCGTTGAACCAATCCGGCGCGCGAGCATTGCGGTGCACGTTGTGCAATAGCACGGCCCTACCCAAGTGACCGGCGTCTTTGACGCGCTTGATCTCCCGATAGCCAGGGTCAAACCGGCGCATGTATCCGACCTGAATGAGCCTACGTCCCAAACCGACTTCTGCCTGCACCACGTCCCGGGCATCAGCTGCTGAAGACGCCAACGGCTTTTCGCAGAGAACCGGCTTGCCCGCCGCGATGCATGCGCGTGTTAGCGACGCGTGTGTCGAATCGGGAGATGCAATCACGATCGCGTCGATCTGATCCGACGCGATTAACGATTGAGGATTCGAAAAGACGGTTGCTCCAGAGGCAACTGCCTGCGCCCGAGCCACGTCCGCGTCAAAAATCCCCGCAAGATGAGCACCAGGGGTCTCTTGTCGGAGTATCCGAGCATGCTCGGCGCCCATCACACCTGTTCCGATGACTCCTATCCCGATGCTCATTTCGCCTCCACACCCCGTCTCGTGCCAATATTGTCCCGCCAATCCAGGGCAAGACCGGAGCGGTTCCTGGAATTCGGCGACACCCGATCGGTGCGGTTCATGGCACGACCTCATAACCGGCCGACGCCATCAAGCGGATCAGTTCCGCATGCCCTTTCCTGGCCATTTCCAACGGCGGGCTGATCCTGGGGTCCTGCTCCGCTTCGACGACGAACCACCCCTCGTAGCCATAGGACGCGAGGCGGGCGATGATCGCGGCAAAATCGAGCGAGCCATCGCCTGGCACGGTGAACGCACCTTTCACCACCGCGTCGAGGAAACTCTCCCGCTTCCGGTCGAGTTTCTCAATGACGCCGCTGCGGACGTCTTTGGTATGCACATGACTGATGCGGGAATGATGCTTGTCGATCACACGCAAGACGTTGCCGCCGGCAAAAGCCATGTGGCCTGCATCGAACAGCAGCGGTAACGCCTCTCCCGAATTCGCCATGAGCAGGTCGAGTTCAGCTTCGGTCTCGATCGCTGCAGCCATGTGGTGATGGTAGGCGATCGGCATTCCCTGCCCCGCGCACCACTCGGCGAAAGCCGTCATCTTGCGTCCATAGGCCTTCATCTCCTCGTCCGAGAGCCTCGGTTTGGTAGCGAGCGGCGCGGAGCGATTGCCCTGAATCGAACGCGCAGTTTCGCCGTAGACGATGCAGGGCGCCTTCGCCGCAATGAAGAAGTCCATCTGGGCGCGAATGCGGTCCTTTTCTCGCTCGATGTCGCCGTCAAGCAGAAGGCCGGAGAACCAGCCGCCGCACACGGAAATCTCAAACCGGGCGAGTATCGGCCCGAGTTCCGTCATGTTCATTGGGAAACGCCGACCGGTTTCCATTCCCGTGAAACCGGCGACACTGGCCTGACGCAAGCACTCCTCCAGACTCACGTCATCGGATAGCTCCGCAAGATCGTCGTTCCACCAGGCAATGGGGGCAATTCCAAGTTTCGCTTTCATGGCTCATCACACTCCGATGCGCTGCTTCGCGCGGATAGCTTCTTGTTGCTTGCGCGCACTTCGAACCGCCTCGCGCGAGGACACTTCGGGGACGCCGACGTCCCAGTCGGCGTCGCCAGGAACCCACGAATACGCATCCGAGGCGATCGTAAGCACCGTGGTGCGATCGTTGCCTTTGGCCCATTCGAGCGCTGCAACAAGGTCGGCAAGGCTCTCGCAACGCCGTGCAGCCGCGCCCATCGACTCGGCGTGCTTGGCAAAATCAACGTGAGGAGGATTGTCGCGATTCTGAACTCGACAATCGGTCAACAGATTGTTGAAGCCTGGCACGCCCTTGAATTGTTGCAGCCGGTTGATCACTGCGAACCCGCCATTGTCACAGACCACAACAATCATCTTGTGGCCGCTCAGAACCGTCGAGTAGATGTCCGAGTTCATCATCAAGTAGGTGCCGTCGCCGACCATCACGATGGGCGTGCCGCCGAGCCCGCCTGGCCCGGAATTGGCCATTGCATGGCCCCAACCGGCGGCGATCTCGTAGCCCATGCAAGAGAAGCCGAACTCGAGATCAAATGTATTCGGCGCCTTGACGCGCCAGCCCTTTGTCACTTCTCCCGGGAGACCGCCGGCAGCCGAAATCAAGGTATCTCTCTCGCCGGCGGACGCGTTCACCGCCTGGACTATCTGCGCGTAGGTCGGTACCGGAGCATTGCTGGCGGCCTGCAATGACTCGAGCAGTGCGTCCCATTCTCTGAAGAGCATCTGGGCACGCGTCATGTGGGCGGGGTCGACTCGCCACGCGCCGAGCTCCGCGTCCAGCTCTGCAACCGTCTCCCGCGCATCCCCTACCACCGCTAGCGCACGATGCTTCACCGCATCGAACCTGGCCGCGTTGATCGAGATGAAGCGCGCGTCCGGGCTGAAAGCGGTCCACGAACCCGTCGTGAAATCCTGAAGACGCGTTCCGATCGCAAGGATCACGTCGGCTTCGGCTGCTAGCGTGTTCGCTGAGGTTGAGCCGATAATTCCGATCGGGCCCGCATGGGCCGGGTGATAGTGGGTCACGGCGCCCTTGCCGGCGATCGTCTCCAAAATGGGAATTCCACGCTTGACCGCGAAATCCGCGACGACCTCTCCCGCCAGCGAGTAACGTACGCCGCCGCCGGAGATGAGGATCGGCTTCTTCGCGGCCTTGAGCAGCGCGGCTGCCTCCGCGAGTTTCTGACGGTCGGGACGCGCCCGCGGAATGGTCCAGGTTCGAGACTCGAAGAAGGCCTCGGGGTAGTCGAATGCCACCTCCTGTGTGTCCTGGGGCAGAGCGAGAAAGGCCGGGCCACAGTCAGCCGGATCGAGCATCGCGGCCACCGCCTGCGGAAGCGAAGAAATGATCTGCGCGGGATGGGTGATCCGATCCCAGTAGCGCGTAACCGCCTTGAAAGCGTCGTTCACCGTAACGGTCGGGTCGCCAAAATGCTCAACCTGCTGAAGAACCGGATCCGGCAGCCGGTTGGTGAACGTATCGCCAGCTATGAGAAGAAGCGGCAAGCGATTTGCGTGAGCTGTTCCCGCTGCCGTCACCATGTTCAGCGCGCCGGGGCCAATGGACGAAGTCGCGACCATGATTTGCCGCCGAAGCTTGCCCTTGGCAAAACCGACGGCTGCCAACGCCATCGACTGCTCGTTCTGCCCGCGCCATGTGGGCAGACGATCCTGCACAGCCTCCAGCGCGTCGGACAGGCAGGTTACGTTCCCATGACCAAAAATACCGAACACGCCGGCGAACAGGGGCACGCGAACACCTTCGATCTCGATGAACTGCTGAGTCAGCCATCGCACCACGGCCTGGGCCATGGTGAGTCGGATTGTGGCGCTGGTCATGTGATGTCCTCCCTCGACACTTTGGGAGAAACATAACCTCTTGCATTAAATATTGACAATAATATTTTTTGGCAACAACTATTGCTGATGACGGGCAACGTCAACGACATCCGCCCTGGACTTTTTCGCTAGTCGCCTCAACTCCGACCTCATCGTGATCAGGGATTTGCAACATGACCAAACCGAAGCTCCGCATCGGTCTCATCGGTAGTGGCTTCATGGGCAAAGCGCACGCTTTCGCTTACTCCATAGCCGCGCGCGTGTTCGATCTGCCTTTCGAACTGGAACTGCATACGATCGCGGACATCAGCGACGAGGCGGCAGCGAAAGCAGCCTCAGCCCTGGGCTTCGCGCGCGCGACCTCGGACTGGCGCTCGCTCGTGGTGGACCCAGCCATCGACGTTGTGAACATCACCACGCCCAACGCGCTCCACAAGGAAATGGCCTTGGCTGCGATTGCCGGTGGCAAACATGTCTATTGCGAGAAGCCACTGGCTCCGCTTGCGACAGACTCCCGCGAAATGGCCGAGGCCGCTGAAGCGGCCAGTGTAAAGACACAAGTCGGTTTCAATTACCTTTGTAACCCGATGCTGCAACTCGCGCGCGACATGATCGCCGCCGGAGAACTCGGCGAATTACGCGGCTACCGCGGGGTCCACGCCGAAGATTACATGGCAGACAGCGCTGGGCCCTTCACCTTCCGGCATGATCCGGCTGGTGGCGGCGCGCTGGCCGACATTGGCAGCCACGCGTTGGCAACGGTCGAGTTCTTAGTAGGTCCGGCCGCCGGACCGATCACCGGAGTCATGGGAGATTGCGTGACGATGATCAAGGAACGTCCCGACGGCAAAGGCGGGCGCACGCGCGTCGAAGTCGACGATGTCGGGCGAGCCTTCCTCCGTTTCGCGAACGGTGCCTCCGGCTCGATCGAGGGGAATTGGATTGCGACCGGGCGGAAGATGCAACACGATTTCGAAGTCTATGGAACCAGAGGCGCCCTCGCCTTCAGCCAGGAACGATTCAACGAGTTGCATTTCTTCTCGACCGATGACCGCCGCGGCCGTCAGGGATTCCGCCGGATCGAGGCGAGCCCGGACCATCGGCCATACGGCTTGTTCTGCGTTGCACCGGGCCATCAGCTTGGCTTCAACGACCTGAAAGCGATCGAAGCTGCAGGGTACCTTGACGCTATCGCCGGACGTCAGCCGGAGCCATTCAACTTCCGCGCTGGCCTGCGCATCCAAACGCTCGTTGAGACGATTCACGCCTCGAGTCGCGCCGGCACGTGGAAGAACGTTCCTTGAGTGAGCCTTTAAGCGTCTTCTCGACGTCCTGGTCAACGAACGACTCCATCGAGTCATAACCAGACGCCGGCGACCACTTGCACCACCCGCGTCGAGGGCGGCAGATCGGGCTGCTAAGAGGTGATGTTCAGGAAAATAAGCAGCCGCGGGCGCGCCGGCAGGAAACAACTTGAAACCCACTGCTCGGTCAAGAACTCATAGCTATTCTTTCGAGGCGCAAGAAAAATGGAGTTGAATCAAGGTGGTTGACAAGACACCCCTTCCGCCATCGGTGTTTGCAACGGTCGCCTCAGCAATATCTCAACCGTAGTTTTCCGCCAGTGAGCGTGGCTTGCGACCTGCTACCTTCCTTCAAAACGGCCCTGGCCGCAACGAAGCGAGAGCGCAAGCCGTAGCCAGTCGCCGCAGCGGTGCATTGTTGAGACCGTCGAGCTCTGCCACTCTGCGGGTGCGTCCGGATCACGAGCCCCGCAAAGACGCGCTCCCAGGCATCGAATGCGAGGCCCCCGGTACCGGGCACGGCGAGAAGCCTCCTGCGCCTCTGGACACGGCGCCGATCTGATTCACCACCCGTGAGCCCTTCACGCAGTCGATTTTTAGCGAGTGCGCCTGCTCTCCCGCAACGGCACCGACTGGACGAAGCGCTACGCCCGGATTGCTGAAGCGTCCCTCGAGAACCTGCAGAAGCGCTTTGTGATCGATGGGGAGGCCGTCATCCTTGGGGTAGACGGCATCGGCGACTTCAACGCGCTGCACAGCCGGCCGCACGACCATAAAGAGCAGCTTTACGCTTTTGATATCCTCGTCATGGGCACCGATGATCTCCGGTCCTTGCCCCTCCATATGCGGAAGATAAACCTGCAGCAGCTACTAGATGCGGTAATGGGCCCGGCTCCGAGCAAGGGGTCATGATGGTGGCTGTCGCCCGATAGATGATGAAACGGGGTCGCGACTTGAGTCGGCCCCAAGCATCTGGAGACGGAGGACAGCCGTGGGGAATTATGCCGGAATCGACGTGTCATTGGAACTGTCGAGCGTGTGTGTTGTGGACGCCCAGGGTAAGATCCTGAAGGAAGCGAAGGTCGCAAGCGAACCCGACGCCTTAGTTGAGTTTTTTGAGACGCTCAGCTTTGCAGTGAAGCGGATCGGGCTGGAGGCTGGGCCGCTGTCGCAATGGCTGCATGCAGGCCTGAAAGGTGCGGGATTTGAAACAGTTCTGCTGGAAACGCGGCACGTGAAGGCCGCATTATCTGCAATGACGGTCAAGACGGATCGCAAGGATGCCCGCGGGATCGCCCAGTTGATCCGGATGGGATGGTTTCGGCAGGTACACGCAAAGTCGGTTGATGCGCAAGAGATCCGGGCACTCCTGATCGCACGCAAACAGCTTCTCGGGCGGCTGATCGATGTAGAATTAAGTATCCGAGGGATTTTGCGCGGCTTCGGTCTGAAGGTTGGCCCGGTGACGCGAAAGAATTTCGAAGCGCGGATTCGAGAGTTGGTTGCGGGACAAGCGACATTGGAGCGCATTGCTGGTGCGATGCTTTCGGCACGATCGGCCCTGAAGGCAGAATACGGAAGACTACACAAGGCTGTGCTGGCAATTGTCCGTGATGATGCAGTCTGTCGCCGGCTGATGACAGTACCGGGTGTTGGCCCCCTGGTGGCTGTTACCTACAAATCGGCGATTGATGATCCTCATCGCATCGTAAAATCGAAGGCAGCAGGCGCGCTGTTCGGGCTCACGCCAAAGAAATATCAATCGGGAGAAAAGGACGTCACGGGCGGAATCACGCTGGCCGGCGATGAGACGGTGCGGACGGCCTTGTATGAAGCCGCCAACGTTCTGCTATCGCGCATCACGCGGTTCTCAAAACTCAAACGCTGGGGGATGGACGTCGCCAAGCGGAGAGGCTCGAAGCGCGCAAAGGTCGCCTTGGCACGCAAGCTCGCAGTGATCCTGCATCGGATCTGGGTCGATGGCACGACTTACCGATGGGCCGAAGCGGGCTCAATCGCAGCATAGAAGACGTGGAGGAGATCAAGGACAAGCCTGGACATCGACTCCGGAGCCTTCCAGCTCGCCTGCCAGCGCCTGAGTAAAGGCCAAAATAAAGGCCTTTGCGCCAGCGTAGGTCGCGCGTGATGGCAGCGGGTCTGGCGGCAGCACAGCGCTGATGGCAAGCAGGGACGCCACATTAATGATCGCACCTTTGCGTCGTCGAACCATCCCCGGGAGAGCCGCTCGCGAAAGCCGCGCAACCGCTCGCACATGAATGTCGACTAGATCGTCAATGACCTCAGGATCAATTGACACAAACGGCCGATAACCCGCAAAGCCTGCATTGTTGATCAGCAAGCTGAGCGCTTCGTCGCCACCGGCCAGCGTCTCGACTCTAGCCAAATCCTGCTTGTCTGTCAGATCGGCGCAAACGACCTCGGCAGCTATGCCGTTTCCTCTCTTCAGTTTCTCCGCCAGATCAACAAGTCGGTCGCGCCGACGCGCCACCAGAATGAGATCATAGCCTTCACGTGCCAGTCGTTCCACGTACACCATCCCTATTCCGGACGATGCGCCAGTAATAAGAGCCCGGCGACCACTTGAAACGGCATCGCTCATTGCAACCTCCCTGCGTGGGGTGATGATATGTGACCGCTTTGTCCGCCCGGAGGTCAACTGGCTCTTGGCAGCCGCATGCCCTCGGTCGGGTCATCTTGCGGAAGCAGACGTCGGCGCGCTCCCGGCTGAGGTCAGCCGGGGGCCAAGGGCGACATTCCGTTGCCGCCAATGAGCATCAAGCAGCACGCGCGCGGCCGCACGAAGTGCTAGAGTAGAAAATTGCGCACTTCCTCCTGGAAAATTGGTGCGCCGGGATCCTGCGATAGCAACATATGATTTTGGCCAGGCAGCGAGACGAACCTTGCGCCCGGAATTTCCGCGGCCATATCTCGGCCCAAAGAGATTGGAACCCTGCGGTCGTCTCGAACATGCATCACGAGCGTAGGGGCCTTAATTTGCTTGAGGAGGTGTCGGACGTCGAAATTCGCTACAGTTTCGAGGTAACGTACCGCACACTCCGCCGAGGCGCTGAGACGCTGAAGCTCATTGAAGGCGTCGACCTGTTCTTTGGTGGCGCTTGGTAACATCGAGGATGTAAAGAGCTGCCGGAAGGTCGGCTCATCCGCGCCCCAACCCAGCTTCATCAGTGTTTTCATTGCCGCGAACCGCTCCCGATCGGCGGCCGAAAGATTTGGATTGTTATTGGCGCCGACCGCAAACCCACCATAGAGGATCAGGTGCGTTACGCGCTCCGGATGCCGGACCGCAAACGCAATCGAAACGGCGCAGCCCTGCGAAAACCCGAGAAGCGGAAACTTGTCGAGCCCGGCCGCGTCGGCCACGCTTTCCATGTCCCTGACCCATGCGTCAAGCGAGAGCTCGCCGACGTCCCAGTCCGAGAGGCCGTTGCCGCGAGCATCGTAACGGACGAGCGTGAATGAAGATGCAAGCCCGAGCAGAAAATCACGGTAGAGCGGAAGATCCCAGTCATACTCGAGGTGGCCAAGCCAATGCGCCGATCGCAATAAGCCTGGTCCACTTCCAACCTTCGCGTAGGCCAACCGCACTCCATCCGTGGCCCTGCAATAGCGGATGGTCTGTTTGAGATTTGCTGCCGATAGGACACGCGCTGCGGGCGAGCCGTCCTTGCCCAGATCGATGGCATAGACTTCGATCGGTCGCGCGATGTTCTTGAGGTTCTGCCGGCCCAGCTCGCGAAAGGGGAGCTTTAGCTTACCATCGATCTGATCAAGGACCTGCCGGGAAATGCAGATGCCGCCCCGCACCGCCATGCCTTCCAACCGCGCGGCGACATTGACGCCGTCTCCAAAGATATCGCCCTCATCTTCAATGATGTCTCCGACGTTAATCCCTACGCGGAATTCAATACGTCGATCGGGAGGAATACTCGCGTTCCTGTTGACCATCCCGCGCTGAACTTCGACAGCACACTTCACTGCTTCAACGGCGCTCGAAAACTCCACGAGCATTCCGTCACCAGTCGTTTTAATAAGACGCCCGCGGTGGGACTTGAGCTTGTGATCGACCAGCTCCCGGCGGTGCGCTTTCAATCCGGCAAGAGTGCCTTCCTCGTCATCGCCCATAAGCCGTGAATAGCCGGCTACGTCAGCTGCCAGGATTGCTGCCAGCCGGCGCTCGACGCGCGCGTGAACCACGAAAGTGTCCTCCGTCACCTAGCCCAAGCAAATCATATGCAATGGAATGGCGCCAGTAAAAACCCGTCGTTAGCCGCGGCCTGACGTATCCGCTTCAAGGGTAATGGCGTCGAGCATGATGTCCTGTTTCTCATGCCAACCGACGCAGCGAAGACTGAGCTTCTGGGCATAGGCCAAAAACAGAGCTCCAGAACTCCATTTTCAGGTTAGTCTCTCGTCCGAAGTCACAAACCACCGGCAATCCTGCCGTCAGGCCCTGCTGGAGGGGTGATCAATGGCACAATCATTGCTCAGCCGCACCGCATCGGTGACATCTTCGCATTAGGGCCATAGCCGGACTCATGCGCTGCAGCAAACAGCCTCTCTATTCGATCACCTCGTCGGCACGGGCGAGCAGCGAGGTCGGAACGGCGATCCCCAGCGCCTTGGCGGTCTTGAGATTGATCACTAGCTCGAATTTGGTCGGCTGCTCGACGGGCAGGTCAGACGGTTTCGTTCCCTTGAGAATCTTACCTACGTAAATCGCGGCGCGCCGATTCAAATCGGGAAGACTTGTTCCGTAGGACATGAGGCCGCCAGCCTCGACAAAGTTCCTGCTGAAGAAGACCGCTGGCAGTCGATGCTCTGCCGCAAGGTCAGCGAGGCGTCGTCGCTCAAGTGAGAACAGAGGTGTTGGCCATACGACCAAAGCACCCGCGCCCGTCTTGGACATATCCGAGAAGACCCCGTCGAAGTCCTCCCACCCCCGCGCCTCAAAAACCTGAAGCTTCACGCCGAGCGCCCGCGCCGAGACATCGGCCATTTTCAGTCTGGGCTCTCTGACGCGGTCAGGCATGGTATCTGGTTTGAATAGAAGGGCGACCTGACTGGCCCCCGGCACGGCTTCCTTAATCAACTCCAGGAACTTGCCGATAAGGTCGGGAAGAGCGATAGAAAACCCGGTGACGTTACCGCCAGGCCGCGCCAGGCTGGCGACGAGGCCCTCTTCTACCGGATCGCCAACAGCAGTGAAGACGATAGGGATCGTCGCCGTCGCCCGCTTGGCGGCTTTGGCGGCGAGTGTGCCTCCAGTGGTCAAGATGACATGGACCTTGAGCATAACTAGCTCAGCCGCGAGCGCGGGGAACCGTTTGGGGTTACCCTCCGCCCAGCGGTAATCGATCGTCACGTTCTGGCCCTCGGCGTAACCGGCTTCGCTTAGTCCCTGACGGAATGCGGCCAGAGGCACCTCCGAGTCGGACGAGCCAATACCGAGATAGCCGATCACTGGCATAGCTGGCTGTTGCGCGCGTACACAGAGCGGCCTCGCAATCGTTGCACCCCCAAGCAACACGACAAACTCCCGCCGCCTCATGGCTTCGTCCTCGCGCTGAAGGGCGCACCTTAGCACGTCGCGGATCGATTTCGCTGTGCTTCGCATCGCACCAAATCGGTTCGCCGATGAATCGGCGAGCCGCGACTTCGCCGAAGGGCCAACAGGCGACATCATTCGATCACCTCGTCGGAGTGGAGCATCGGCAGGATTTCCATCTCCAGCGCCTTGGCGGTCCTGAGATTTATGGCAAGATTGAGCAACAAAAAGCTCGCCCAAGAACAAACGGAGGGAAGAGCCATGAAGGCGGGCCAAGCACTGCTTGTTGAGGATACCTTTCAACTCGACGACACCTTCACCCTGACGCCGACCCCCGGCCATTCACCGGGGCGCTGGCTGGGTGTGGATGCCAACTGCGGCCCTCGTTAAGGGTATGCGCACTTTCGATACGGTCGAGAGGAGCGGCTCGGTTCTTGGTAATAAACATGCGAAAATCGCTTCGTCGTAACACTTGACAGAAAAAACCCGCCTCCGAGTCAATGGAAAGAACGGAGGGATATGCGTTAATGAAACTTCGCCCGGCTGACTTTTGAAATGCGTCCGGAGGCGGGGCCGAATGGCTCAAGTATTCCAATACCAAATGACGTTCGGCGGTCCGTAAGCCCGACCGCCCGTCCACATCAGACCTAGGAGGAATGATGTGCTGAAAACATAGCATACGACCGTCCTCGCCGGGGAGACGAAATGCAGATTCACAACTGTCGTATTCCGGGACTGGTTTTGGTCGTTAGGGCAATCGCCAGCGCTCGTCGGACTGAGGCCAAGCGATCCCAAGCTGGGCGAAGGCACGACGCTGCGGTCGTAACACTTCGAGCGATCATGCCGGCCGGTTGCCGCTTGGGCTCCTCGAGCCAATAGCTTTCATACCAAGAGCGATCGACTTGAAAGAAACGCATCGCGAGGTCGTGGTCTCCGGGAGAGCGATGCGAACGACGAGTTGGCATGGCACTCGCCTTGCGTTTATCGGACGCCTCGGGGGTCGCTACCTCGGTTCGAGGCGACATAGTCGATCTCGCCACGCGAAGTACCGATGTCCATCAGTTCCCTGTCACTTAGATCGGACAGAGCGGCGCGTAGCCTCTCGCGTTCGCGCCCTTCTTGAAACGCTTCCCAATATCTTTCCAAAAAGCTGACGACGCGCGGTCCAGGGGCCAGCCGTCTGTCCCACCCTAATGCTCTATAGGTCGTGCTCATTGCGCAATCTCCGGAGTCCCAACTCGGCCGGCAGACACATCATTGCCGCCGCCTTGTTTGCGGGTGCAGTCCTAAAGATAGGTTGTGATGGCAACGGAGCAGATGACCACCGAAGCCACTACAGCAGCACGCGTCGCCGTCGCCTTATCGCTCTGACAAGCCGACTGTGGTCAGCTTCACGGCCGTTGCCTTCGCCGTCACGCTGGGCCGTGGCGTCAGAACGGCGATCTGATGCGGAGACGCCGGCATCCCGCCGTACATCAGCGTTGGGGTCGCCGACTGTTCCTTAACATCTTGCGCTCCCATAACTGCGACCTGATGTCGCGTGATCGGAAAGCCTTTCAATTCAAAGCTTGGAAGCTCTACGGCCCCTGCCTGGGAGCCGACTACCATAATTGCCGCAACAGCGGCCACCAAGAAGACTTTCTTCATGGCAATCCTCCTCCTCAAATCAAACAGAAAATCGCACCACAATTCCAAATGACATAAATCAATTCGCCGGCGCGTATGTGAGCCGGTACCTCCACCGGTCCAGGTTAGGGGCCCATTTTAAGTCCAAGTGTGACTGAGGTTACCAGTGCAAAGTACTATGCGTCGACTTGCTCCGTTCGTTACTCTTGCCTTCCGGTAAGCCGATTGAGACATGATGGTCGTCGCCGCGGTGAGGCGAGGCTACGCCCGGGAACCGCACCGGGCGTTGAGTTTTGCCAATGTATGAAAAAAATTCTGGGCGGTGGGATCGGACCATCGTATGCCACATCGCACGAGGAAGCCGGGAGTGGGCTACTCGCCCTTGATGTCGCGCACAAGCTTCTCTAGACGGCTGATGTCGGTGACCCGCAGGTTACGTCCCTCGCGACGCAACAGACCGATCGAAGTGAGACGGCTTACCTCCCGAGAAACTGCTTCTCTATGAGTGCTGACACGGTTGGCGATGTCGGAAAGCGATGGGGCCGGCGACAACAACGGTTGCGCTCCGTCTCTATCAGCCTCAGCCGCAAGACGGAGCAATTCCGCCTGAATTCGGTTTTGCACAACAAGCGTGCTGAACTCGAACACGCGTTGCGACAATCTTCTCAGTTCAGCCGCGATGTGGCGCAGCGTTGCCATTGCGACGCTTGGCTCTTTGAGCAGCAGATTTTCAAACTGACTAGAGGTTAGGGTCGCGACGGTGGCTGCCTCCAGTGCCTCGATCGATGCTGATCGTGGACTCCCGTCGATGGCAGAAATCTCACCAAAAATGTCGCCCGTCCTTAGGTCCCTAAGGATGATGGCTTTCCCACGTGCCGAGTGGATGATTGCGCGGACCCTGCCGGAGACAAGAAAGAATACATTGTTCGAAGGATCGCGATACCCGAGTATTTCTTCGCCGCGCTTGTAGGTATGCCATCTGGACGACTTGGCGAGCTCCTCCAAAGATACCTGCGATAAGCCAGCCAGAATCTGAACGCGCTTTAGAAACTCCAACTGCTGACCCGGGTGCATGGGGCTCTCTGCCTCGGACGGGACTCAATTCACCGACGGGAATCTGGACCCCAACCGTCCCGCGTTGCGAGCACTGCTTCCAAAAGCAGAACAATCGAGGCAACACTCCGGCTCTTCTTGCCGACAAATCGTCATATTACGCCGTGGCTATCGCAACTGCGAGACGATAGCACTGACCAAAGCCAAATAACACCGACCAGAGCAACGTCCGAATGCGGCCAGGGCCCATGAGGCTCTGGTTGAGAAAATGTCTTTCCCGTCGCCCCGCACCGAATCCTCCGAGTCGTGCCGGTTTGAGATCTGAGCATGTGCAGCACAGTGCGAGCGCTGAAGTCGGTCCCTACTCAATTCGTCGGCGAGAGCAGGTGGTAGCCACGTGCATTGGCGCGCCGCCAATGTTATCGTCGGCCGGGCGATGCCTGCACGGGAGGATCGTCAATGACCGCGGCCACCGCCGCACCGGTATCCGATCTCGAGCAACGCATTCAGCTGCGCCGGGCGGTCATCGCCAGCACGGTCGGCACGACAATCGAATATTACGATTTCATGCTGTACGGCCAGATGGCCGCGATCATCTTCGCGAAACTGTATTTTCCGTTATCCGAGCCGCTCACCGGGACGCTACAGGCGTTCGCTACTTTCGCGGTCGGCTTTGTTGCCCGCCCGATCGGCGCGGCGATCTTCGGCCATTACGGCGATCGCGTCGGCCGCAAGGCGGCGCTGATCGCGACCCTATTGCTAACTGGCGCGTCGACGTTCCTAGTCGGCTGCGTCCCGACCTATGAGCAGATCGGCGTCTGGGGCGCGGTCTTGCTGATTGTCCTGCGGTTTATTCAGGGCATCGGCGTCGGCGGTGAATGGGGCGGCTCGGTGCTGTTGTCGATGGAGTGGGCGCGCTCCAACCGGAATCACGGACTCATCGCAGCCTGGCCGCAATTCGGCGGGCCGGCCGGGTTCTTCCTGGCGACGCTGGCGATCCTGGCGTTCAGCCACATATCGGGAGAAGAATTCCTGAACTGGGGTTGGCGCGTCCCGTTTTGGCTGAGCATTGTCATGTTCGCTATCGGCTTGTGGATCCGTCTCGGCATCCTCGAGACGCCGATCTTCCAAAGGGTGATCGCCGAGGAGCGGGTGGCGCGCGCGCCCGTCGTCGAGGTTTTCAAACGGCAGTCGAGAGAGATAGTCCTCATCGCCCTCGTGCGCATGGGCGAGATGGCGCCGATCTTCGTCTACATCGCCTTCATTTTCCCCTACGGCACACAGGTCCTTCACCTGTCGCGCGACTTCATTCTGATCGTGCTGCTGATTGGATCGTTCATATCGTTCTTTACGATCCCGTTAGCCGGGTATCTGTCTGATCGGCTCGGGCGCAAGCGGGTCTATGTGTTCGGTGCAGCCGCTACCGGGCTTTTCGCGTTTCCCTATTTCGCGATGCTCAATAGCGCCAAGCCCGGACTGGTGATCCTGGCGACCATCGTCGCAATCTTTTTCCACGATTTGATGTGGGGGCCTCTAGCGGCGCTGGCTGCCGAAGTGTTCACGCCGCGCCTGCGCTACAGCGGTTCCTCGATCGGCTTTCAACTAGCCGCAGTGGTCGCGGGCGGGCCGGCGCCGATGATCGCGACGGCGCTTTTGGCCGCCACCGGCTCGGGCTATGTCATCGCGCTCTACATCTTCGGCTGCGCGATCGTCAGCATTGTCAGCACAGCGCTCCTGCCGGACGTCAAGGATTGTGATTTCGCGCGCGATCACTTTTGACCCGATAGGTGGGTCCCAGCGGAGACCTGGATTCATCGTGATCCACCAAAGAAGCGGTTGAGTCATGGTCCCTATTCCGAAGGGCGGACCCGCCCTGGGTCGCAGCTTCCTCGGTTATTATTGCGCCGACACCAGCACGACGAGTAGGTAACGCCCAACAAGCCCAGCGATTTCAAGCTGCGCGCCGGCTTACCCACCGGGCCGCATATCCCTGTGTTGTGCATCACAAGAAACTCGACGCATCGACGTCGCAGATGGGTCAACAGCGCTGATTTGACCAGCGCTGGGGCGCTTCCGCTTTACCCCCGATCCCGGACATCTCGCTGCAACGCCCTAATGGAAGCGATGGGCCAATTCCAGACGAAAAAAACCTATCGCTCATCACCTTCAAACGGTGGCCGCCTCGTCCTTTTTTGTCGGCGCAAGGAAGCGTTTGACCGGTCGAAGGGCGTCAATGGCCGGAATACTTTCGCAGGCTTGGACGTTTGAGCACCAAGGATATGGTAAAGCCGCGAGCCATTGCATGATCGGCTCTAGCGTTTGGGCGGGAAGCACACACATAGCTTCGATGTCGATGGCGAGCTTTTTCACACGCCTATGATCGTCGGAGCCGAAATGCCAATTATAGTGTCCGCATCCTACACGAACAGCGCCCCCCTGCTTTGCCGACATCCCGACCAGCCAATCGCAACGGAAGTGCGGCAGGTAATCTGAACTTGGACGCGACAGGCAAAACGTCCGCACATTCTCGTACTGGTCGCCGAAGTTTGTGACCAGAACCTTGGTAATTTCCTCCAATCCCTTTGCCGAGCCAGGAAACGAGATGGCGTCAGTCTTTACGACCATTTCGAGTTCGCAGTCTTCCGCGAAAGCGTCCTTCATCAATTGCGGACGGTTGCTATCTTTCGCCAAGATGTACGTGCTAATCGCCTCGGCAGCATCGATGGCCGTGGATCGGTTCATCCTATTGCCCTCTATACGTTCAGGCCGCTAACCAAGACTATTCAAGCGGACAGAGGGACCTCGCAAAAGGCCCGTGGGGGTGCGCTCAGGGTCAAAAGCTGCCCGCGGCGGCCAGCATGCCCTTGGTCGGGTCATCTCTCGGAAGCAGACATCGCCGCCCTTTTGGCTGAGGTCAGCCACGTGCCAATTTCGGGCTCATGCGCTGCAGCAGAAAAGATCGTCACTCGATCACCTCGTCGACACGCAACAAAAGCGATGTAGGAATCGACAGACCCAGAGCGAGCACGGTTCGCATGTTGAGCACCGTTTCGAATTTTGTTGGCCGCTCGATCGGCAATTCAGCCGGATTGGCGCCACGCAGGACTTTGCCAGCTACGACACCGCTCAACCGAAGCAGGCTGAGCAGATTCGGCCCGTAAGCCAACAACCCTCCGGCTCGCGCGAAATCCGAAAAAAGCGTAATGGCTGGAAAGCGGTGGCGCAGAGCAAGCTCGGCCAGCATCGGCAAGCTGTCGGCTATCAGCGGAGATGACAACATCACCATGGCACCGGAGCCGTGTTGGTTCGCCCTTGAAAAGGCCGCATCAAAATCCGATGGTCGCCGTACCTCTGTAATATCCAGTTGGACGTTCAGCTTTCCTCCCGCCTTCTCGACCGCCTCGACCTGTACGGGTCCAGTGGCGGGGTCCCATAGCACCGCAGCGCGCGAGAGCTTTGGATTGCACTCGACCAGCATCTCCATCCACTTCGCCGTGAAGTCTGGAAAGTCGAGGAACACGCCCGTGACGTTGCCGCCGGGACGCGCGAGCGTGGCGACCATACCACTGGCAACCGGGTCACTTTCCAAGTCGATAGCGACAATTGGAATAGTGCGCGTGGCCGAGCGGGCCGCGTGCACGACCTGAGGCGCAGCCGCTATGATCACGTTCACATGTTTCCCGATAACGTCCTTTACCAGAGGAGCGACCCGATCCGGGTCGCCTTCCGCAAATCGGGCCACAATCTCGACTTGTGCGGCAGCGGCGTAGCCAGAAGCCTGAAGGCCGGTCAGGATCGACCCCATGCGAGGGGCCATCGCCGCTTTGGGCCCCGAATAGACAAAACCGACTCTTGGGACTTCCACCGGCTGCTGCGCGCGCGCCGCGAGCGGCCATGCTACCGCGCCGCCGAGCAATGTGATGAACTCGCGCCGCTCCTGTCGAACATAGTCTCCTCATACAGGCGCCCAACCGTCTGCCTGACGATAGCACATCAGCCACGGCGGCGGACTGCTGCGCTGCGGGATTTCGACCCAGCCTAGGTCAGCTCAGGGTCAAAGTGCTGAGAACTCAGGTTGAGCAAATCTGGTCCGCTCTGCTGCCATGAACGGACCTCCGTCTGACGCGGCGCAACTTCGGAGATGGGCCAATAGGCGACTTGCCCATTATTCTATTCTATTACCTCGTCGGCGCGGCCCAGTAGTGATGTGGGGACCGTAATGCCGAAAGTCTTAGCGGTGTTTAAGTTGATCACCATTTTAGTCTTGGATAGTTGCTGCACCGGAATGTTTGCAACCTTCTCGCCTTTGAGTACGCGCGCAACAAAGTAACCAACCAGCTCCCAGCTTTCATCTTGATCTGCCCCGTAACTGACAAGCACTCCTTCACGAGCAGCGCCCTGCCAGATGTGAATCACCGGCAAGCGGTAACGTGTAGCTAGTGCGGCCAAGGGTTTAACGAGCACATAAAAACGTGCGTTCGAGCCAACGACCATGGCGCCCACACCTTCCCGAATGCTGGTCTCGAATGCCGCTTCCAACTCGTCTGCGTTTGAGGCGCTCACGACTAAAAGGTCTAGGTGGAACAAACTCGCGGCTTCTTGGGCCGCCTTAGCTTCCGCCTGACTGAGATCCACATCCTGACGATTTGTAAGGAAAGCGATTTTCTTGAGAGAAGGAACCAATTCTTGCAAAACTTCCACGCGCTTACCGGTAGTCAATGAAGCAAGGTTGAAAACGCCGGTGAGATTGCCGCCTGGTCTGTTTATGCTGGCGACAAACCCTTTTCCGACTGGATCAAGTCCTGTCAAAAAAATGATTGGAATGGTCTGTGTTGCTGATCTGGCGGCCTCAAGCTGAGCCGTCGATGGTGCTACGATGACGGTGACCTTTTGATCCACCAATTCTCGATACAGACCCGGAAGACGGTTAAACTGGCCCTCCGCCTCTCGGAATTCGAACCGGAAGTCCTTTCCTTCGACAAATCCGTTGGCCGCCAATGTTTTGCGAATAGCAGCCAAAAGCTGTTGAGTACCCGTGAGTGCCACCCTCGAACCATCGACATAGCCGATCACCGCCATGGCCTGATGCTGCGCTCGCGCCACTAGCGGCCATGAGGTCGCCGCGCTACCGACCAGTTTGATAAACTGTCGTCGTTTCATGCGTCGTCCTCCTCGTCACATCAATAATGCTAAGACGTTTCGTATGATGGCTCCAAGTCTCAATGTCCGAGATGGGTCATGAGCGCCGTTTGGAAGGTCGGCCGGTTGCTTCCGGTCTACCCCGATAACCGACAACTGAAGGCGCCGCCCGAACTTCCCATTCGGGCCAATTGCCGACCTTGCGCTTCCTTCGGTCAGGCGTTTGCCCAAGTGAACCAAATTTACTCTGGCAACCCGGCTTTCCTCAGCCCTTCTTCAAATCGCGCAAGTTCAATCGCCCGCCGATGAGGCACCAGGTCACGGATGTTGGATACCCGGAACGCGGGACGTAGTTGCCGGAGACGCGCCATGGCCTTGCGTGCCTGTTCGAGTCGGCCGGCCATTGCGTTGCTCGCGGCAGCGACGCGCAGTCCGGCGGAAATTCTGGGCTGTATTGCAATGCCATTGCTGCCCAAGACGCTGCCTCTTTGTCGCGCGCCATGGAAAACTGCCCCCTCGGCGTCATGAGGAATTGCCCCCTCCTCGGATAGCTGAGGAGAGAGTGAATGAAGCAGGAACGAATCACTGAAGGCTCGGCGTGGAGTGATCCACGGGGGCAGGTGATGAAGACGCCGGATGACGTGGCGGAGATGTTGCGCCTAAGGGCGTGCGGGTGGGGTGTGAAGCGGCTTGCGCGGCAGCTGGGCTGCAGCCATCACACGGTGAAGGACTACGTGGCGGCGGGCGGGGTGAAGCCGTTCAAGTCGCCTGAGCGGCCGAAGCGTCTCGACGGCCTTGAGGGTTGGTTGCGCGATGCCCGGATCTCCTGGGCGCCGACCGACTTCGCGTGTACCGGCTGGAACCATCCCATCCGGATCAAGTGGGCGATCCCGCGGGCATCCTTGCGATCCGTCTTGACCGTCATTGCAGATAATGCGGCCTTCACGTGCCGCGTTTCCAGCAGAACTGTTTCAAATCCCGCACCTTTCAGGCCTGCATGCAGCCATTGCGACAGCGGCCCAGCCTCCAGCCCGATCCGCTTCACTGCAAAGCCGAGCGTCTCAAAAACCTCAACTAAGGCGTCGGGTTCGCTTGCAACCTTCGCTTCCTTCAGGATCTTACCCTGGGCGTCCACAACACACACGCTCGACAGTTCCAATGACATGTCGATTCCGGCATAATTCTCCACGGCTGTCCTCCGTCTCCAGATGCTTGGGGCCGACTCAAGTCGTGACCCCGTTTCATCATCTATCGGGCGACAGCCACCATCATGACCCCTTGCTCGGAGCAGGGCCCATTACGGCATCTAGCTCGCCGGCCGGACGGGATCAGTGTAGCCCCTTTCGAGCGGGGCGAGATCGGGCCCGATTTATTCCGGGCCGCGTGCCGCATGGGACGCGACGGCCTGGTTTTGAAGCATCGCGATCGACCGTACCGTGGGCGGCCGGCAGAAGCACTGGATTAAAATCAAAAATCGCGGTCATCCGGCCATGGAGCGCGAACTATGACGAGCGAAGGGCGATCCGCTGGCCCGCCAGTGCGAAGCGAGTCCGAACACTTTATGGGCTGCCTAATCTGCGGACGAGGTGTTTGACAGGCGCGACCTGGCCCAAGTTATGGAGCACCTGCACGGACAGGAGATTGAAGAGGAGCCGACAGTGCAATGACTGTGTGGATTTACGACCAGGGCAAGGAGTTGAACGCTTTCGCCACCGCGAAAGCCGCAGGCCTGGTTTGACGAACACGACCCGGAGGGCGTCGCGTCCGAATATGAGGTGATAGGCCCGCCAGGGTGAACCGGCGGGCCTTCTTCCGAGTTCACTTTTTCAGGCAAAGACCAATCGTCGGTGAAGTGCCGCACTTCGCGCCATCTGCGCTCCCACCACCGGGACAAAACACTGAGACAAGGGTTTCTCCGTTGTCGCAATTGACGGCGCCATCGACCTGCACCGCTCGGATATTGACCGCCGCCGGATCGCCCTTGTCTCCCTTGTCACCTTTTGGCCCCTGCGGTCCTTGTGGTCCTTGCACGCCGGCAGGGCCCTGTGGCCCCGGCACACCCTGAATACCTTGGGCCCCCTGCGGGCCGGCTGGGCCCTGCGGTCCCGGATCCCCCTTTGGTCCAGGCTCTCTGCCACACGCTGAAAGGACCAGCGCGGCAGTCATAATGCCCACCGTGATCATTTTTTGCATTGCGATCCTCCCAGCTATCGAAACCATTAAACGGGTTGTCCGAGAGAGCCGCAAGAGAGCAGCCCGCCAAACCTGGCGGGCCGCTATTCATCGCTCAGCATTCCGGCATGTGCGACCAGCCACTGGCCGCGTTTCTATGTGATCTGGGCTGGCGCCTCATGTGTCTGCCTGCCAAGCCGCTGCGGCTTCGACTTGCACTCCCGATCGTACCGCGCGGCGACAAGGTGCTCGACCAGAGCCACGAACGATCTCAGGAACTCGACTCCTCGGCTACGATACAATACCCCTGCTCTGCGGCCTCCTTCATGATGACGCTCGCAACCCGAGCCAGAGAATGGAGCTCGACCGTTATCAAAACGTCCGCCTTCGTCGCCAGCCGTGCCCATCTGGAAAGCGCGCGATCAGACGCCTTCACGAACTCGTCGCGGACGATATATCTCGGTCCGGGTTATTAGGCAGACGGACATGTTCAGCCGGTTCGTTAAAAATGCAATTCTCTGTGCAGCAGAAAATTTGCCTGTGTGCGCCTTAATGTGGCTCGCCGTTAGCTTGCCATGGAGGCGTATGGCGATGGGACAAAAGGCTCGAATTCTGAAGCGGGCGCACCTTTTGCCCGATCTCCTGAAGATGATTCAGGAGCTCGAGGACCTTAGAGAGAAGGTTCGCGTCGCAGAGGCCGCACGAGTATTGCACTAACCCTCGGGGGTTTGGGCCCATAGGTGGCCCACGAGGAACGCTGCAGCCTGGTAGCGCATTTGCTGGTATGGAGCGGTTCTCGGTATCTTTGCTAGTGGCGGCCGCATTCATCATCGGCGTCATTGCTGGGTACGGCGCTAGAGCGCTCATTTCCGCAAGGAGACGAGCAGCGGCCCGCCGCAGGCGCCGTGATTTCAAATGCCCGGGCTCCTCATAAATCAGACAGTCGGCCCTAGCTTCCGCCGCGGCGTTGCCCGAGCGCGCGTTTTGCTGCAATGCGCAAACGCCAAGCGTCTCGATGGGAGCTGGTTTCAGATTGAGCATTCATGAAGCTCGCGTCCCGTTTCATCCGACCGCCCCTCCCTGTCGCATGAAGCGATGTTGAATCAATGCGATCCGATACTCAGAAGGATTGTCGCCCATGAGAGAGGGTTAATGCGTCTCCTCGTTGCCGGCGTAGTGCTTGTAGGGCTAGGAACGCTCGGATTTTCATCGTTTATTTCGGCCGCCCTTTCTGCAGCGCGGGACGCGAAGGCCGCAACATTCTCGGAACGGTTCGCGCCGTCACTAAAGGTCCCCTCCAGCACTTAGGACAGCCGGACGCGGCAGGATCCGCTCACGGTAATTCCTTGTGAAATTTCGACGACGATCCTCTTCGGCGTCCGGGGGAATACAGCCTGCGCGTCGTCTAGCTCACTTGTCCTAACAGCCCCTCATCGGGCAAGCTCTCGTTGTAATCGGGCTTGCAAGTGCTTCCTGTCCTAGTTGATAGGTTCATCCCCAAACACGGAATGGCAGTCTTGCGCGTCGAGTTGTCTCCAGAGAGGCGACCGTGGATCTAACTGAGATCGAGCGCGCGTTCCTGAAGTAGCTGTCTTCCGAACCGTGGATCAGCACTCCACTGTTTGATCACGAACTCGTCGCGCGCCTGGTGGAACTGGGCCTGGTTGACGCAATCCCCCAAACATCCGGCGAAACTGAATACCGAATTACCGCGGCGGGTCGCGTGGCTTTGAGCGGATAGCGAGTGCAACCCTGGCTACTTGCGCTCCCTGCATAAGCTTTGGGGACACGCGGAGAGGTCCTTGCACCCGCGCCCGCGCTCTCTGGCGTGGCTCCCCGGTTGCACCCCCGCTGGCATGCTCTTTGCGGAGCCAGCCGATCTCCGTCGGTCCTGGAAGGGAGCCGTTTCGCGATGAAACAGAAATCACGAGTCCCAAAGCCGCGCAAGCCCACTCTGGCACACATGGTCTCCGATCTGGTGAGATTGCTTAAAGCAATGGAGGACCTAGAGAGGCTGAGAGAGAGGGTCCGGCTGGCTGAGAATAACCAGAGACCCCATTGACGCTCGCCCGAGCTGATTTCCATCCATCCCCGTCCCGGGGCGCCACGGAGTGCTTTAGTCGCTCGCCGCCACCCGTAAATTTCCCAATATCGCACGCGTCGAGCTCATTCGATCATTTCGAAATGAGATCGTCGAAGCCAAAGGAATGGACTGAGGCTGAGCGAAAACGGCTTGCGTGGCTGGCGCGTCGTCGTGTCGTGTCGGAGATAGCGGTGGCGCTGGGTCGGCACGCCGGATCCGTGAGGCGAATGGCGCGCGCAATGGGGCTCATTCTGAAAAAATAATCTTGCCGTCTTAATCGGTCGTGTCGTCTCTCTCGTCTCAGCCATTCTCGCTTCCTTTCTCGTTTGCGACAAGCCTCTATGATCCACGCCATGACACGATGCGCCGCGATGGCTGCGAGTCCTGATGCGCCGTGCAGTCTTGCGCGCTCAGCGACGGCACAAACTCGCTGCAGCAAGGCAGCGCGGACGCCGTCGCGGCGCATCTTTCCATCGGTGTGACGGAGCCACATCACAGGCAATCCGGCGCGATCGGTCGGCATCCGAAGATGCATCGTCGCAGGCAAGATAACGTGCGTTCCGTCGTATTTGTGCTGCACCAGTCCTCATCCGCTCACCGCGGAGCTCCATGTTCAGGTCGCGGCCATCGCCGCGGTGCTGCCAGCTCGAGAGATCTCGCAGCTCATGCGTAAGCGCCGAGCAGTTTACGTTGCTTGGCGGTGGTTTCGGCCCGCATCTCCGCCGCAGATGTGTCCGGATCGCCGCAATAGAAGGTGCCGGTGGTCCACATCGCGTGCATGATCACGGCGAGCTTGCGCGCCACCGCCACCACGGCCTTGCGGTGCGAGGAGCGCTTCGCCAGCGCCAGCCCCCAGCTCTTGACCTTGTCCTTTTTCCGGTAGCGGGTCAGCAGCGCGCTGGCAGCCTCGTACAGCGCCCGCCGCACATCGCCATCGCCCGCCTTGCTGATCCGGCCCTTGACGTCGATCGAGGATCCGGACTGCCAGCGCCGCGAGGTCAGGCCAAAATACGCCGCGACGTCGCGCGAGCGGCGGAAGCGCGACGGATCGTCGATCGCGGTCATGAAGCTCAGCGCTGCGATCGGACCGACGCCTGGAATCTGCATGAAGCGCCGGCACAGCTCATGGCCAGCGACCAGCTTGACCACCAGATCGTGCAGCCGGCAGTACTCCTTCCACAATGCGGCGCGCGCATTCAACATGGCATCGATCAGCTCGCTGACCAACGCATCGTGCGCCACCGCCTCGCGGACGGCTTGCGCAAAACCGCCGCGTCCGACCCGGCTCAGGCGGATGCCAAACACCTTCAGCGAATGCCGGATCGCATTCTCCAGGTCCAGAAACTTACGCTTCAAGTTGCGCCGGTGCGTCAACAACAGCCGCAGCCGGTAGCACGCCTCGCTCTTGATATGCGCCTTGCGGAACCAGCCGGTGCGCATGATGTGGGCAATCCCGAGCGCGTCCGCCCGGTCGGTCTTGTTGCGCTGCGCCTTCAGCGCCGCACGCACATGCAAGGTTTCCAGGCACACCGCCGGCAAGCCGAGCTTGAGCAGTTCCGGATGCAGCCAGGCCGACAGCGAGCCCGCCTCGTGGCCGAGCCGCCGCAAGCGGCCAAGATACGGCGCGAGCGCCGTCCTGATCGCGTCGGGATCGGTCACCACCACTGTCTCCAGCGTCGCCTTGCCGGCGGCGTCCACCACGCAGATCGCTGTCTCGTCCATGCCGACATCCAAACCACAGAAGAATTCCATCACACGCCTCCCGCGTTGCTGAGCCGGCGCAGTTTGCGGCTTCTTCATCGCGCAAGCCACTTGATCTGCCGCCGCAACGCCCGGAGCAGGCCGATTACGGGCGGCCCACCGTCTCGCCTCCTCCTTTGCACTCGCGCCTTGGATGCAAGAGCATGTGCCGATTGGCACCCCCAGTAATCGGCATTTGGCTATGGCTAGCCCCCACGGACGAATGGATCATCGAAATCGACCAGCGCGATCCGCGGCGAGCACGGCTTATGGATGAGCACACAATTGAACAGCTAGACTCGATGGTAGCAGGAGCATTTGCGGTGTTTCATAGCTATGAGGAGGAGAACGGAGACGAACACACAAAATTCATCGGCATCTTTTCCACCAAAGAGAGCGCAGAGGCTGCAGTAGGCGTTTTGAAGAAGATGCAGGGCTTTGCTGACTACCCGCTCGGCTTTCAGTAGACTATCACCCCTTCGACCGCATTGGTTGGTCCGAGGGATTCGTTCACATACCGAGTAACGAGGGTTGAGGGCCTCCGCTGATGGGCTATTTGAGACCCTCCAACGGACGCTGACAATGTCCGCTCGGCGCGGCCGGCCGGAAGTCATAGCCGTGGGATGACCGATACCGTCGGACCCAGTACAGCTCTACAAATCGGCAGATCCGACCCGATGCGTTTGAACTAAATCGAAGCCTTCTTCCCCACCTGCAAGCAACGAACGTAATAGCCTTGTCGCTGAACGCTTGACCGAATCTCATCGCTTACTTTGAGAATTCTTTTTCTGCTCTTGCGCCACTTATTTGCAGAGTAAGCCCCGGGTATCGCGGACCCTGTGCGTAGAACGAGCAAGTCACGCTTCCCGTTGCGATAGACATCAAACACTTTTCGCCCCCGCTGAGACTGTCGAACTAAAACAAAATATATTTCGGTCATTCTGATCGACCAGCTTACTCCCCCAAACGGCTGTGCGGGTTGCAAATGTGCAACGCTCCACGACTTTGCTTCAGAACGTGCCAAACCGGCCAACACGCCGTCGAACCTCCTATGAGGGTGGTCTTGGAAGGCGAGCGTTTGATTTTTCGAATATCCTAGAACTGACGATATGCTGTTCCTAGAGGGGAGCGCGGCATGAAAGATATGCACTACGGCAACCTGCACATTCTCGCCAACGCACGTTCCACGGAAAGCTTATGCGCATGCTGGTCGTAGCCACTCGATAGTAACCAAGGCTCCGACTATCGCCGCACCGCACGGCCACATTGCGCTAGATGCGCTACTCGAGATCAACGGCGAATGGCATGACAGACAGCGAATTGCCGGGATCAGTGATCCCCCAATTCGGGCGGCAACACGATCTTCGTTTCGCCAGGTCTTCGGCTGACGGTCGAATGCTCTGATTGATCGTAGGATTTCCGCTTGGTCGTCGAAAGCTGACGTCCGCGACTTTATGAGCCTCGCCTAGGCGACACTGCGCGTCGCGGTGCAGCCTTCGGCGCGCCGGATTGCGTCAAGAGCTCCCCCCACAAGCGGAAGCGAGCGCCGGCATTCGCCTGCGCGACCGACCGCCACCTCTCGCACAGCAGATCAGCGAGATCTGCTCAGGCGTCTTTTGGAGGCAACGGTCTCCTTGAACAGCTCAACCTTGCCGCTCGTGTTGTCTGTCACCGCAAAAACCTCGTATAAATCGATCTGCGGCTTCATGCCGTAGCGCTGGATGATGCCGTCAAGCCACGGCCCGGTGTAGAACGCCTTGGCATCCTCAATGCGCTCCCACTGGTACACGCCGCCCGCCCAGCCGCTTTCGGACCAGATGAAGTGCTTACTGATCAGTCCCGTCACCTCGCGGAAGTTGGGTGCGATCTTATGAAAATGCTCGCGACACGTGGCGTGGTCGATCTGCGACGGCAGTTTGTATCGTACAACGGCGGTAATCATGCGACCTCCTTGTAAGGATGCCCCAGCTCTTGACATTCCCGCGAAAGCAAGTGAAGCGGGAAGCCGACATGGATCAAAAGTGTAAAGCCTAACCGGTAGTTTCCGTTCTGCTGCGACCAGCCGATTATCCCAAATCATGCCGACTAGCGTTAGATCGCGTCGCCGAATTCACGCAACGCTGGCTCCATGCTGGTGCGTGCGCACGATCGAAATTTCGATCATCTACCCCCGCCGATCGCGATTAAATGCGACAGGGCTGCCGTGAGTAGGTCAATACGATTGACAAGAGCCTTAGTCGCCTCGCCGCTATCGCCTTCCAATTTTTTGCGTTAATGTGAACGTCTTCACACCTGTGTAGCAGACGGGCTCGGATGATGCCCATGGAGAGGTGAGCTAAAGCCCCGCAAAGCGCCGCCCGGTTCTATTCCATTCACACGCGAGTTTGGGAGCGACAAATGGAAAAGCGCGAAATTGGCAACAGCTTAACGAAAGATCTGGCTGAAGCGAAGCGGGGCACCTTGTCCCGCCGCTCGGTGCTGACGTTGGTTTGCACTCTCGGCGCCGCGGCGCCGTTTGGAATGTTCGGAGCGGCTCGCGCGCTGACGGCTTCTGGGGCTGGATCGCTGTCTTATGTTCCTGGCGAGGCCTTCATTTGCCGCACCGCAGCGAACAGTGAAGAGCTGCAGGGCCCACCCCGTCAACTAAAACTCGCCTGGAACGCGAACGCGGCATGCACGGTCGCTGCGCCAGTCGCAAAAGAACGGGGTATCTTTGCCAAGCACAACCTCAATGTAGATTTCGTCAATTTCGGCGGTTCGACCGACCAGTTGTTGGAGGCGATTGCAACTGGCAAGGCAGATGCTGGTTTGGGGTTGGCCCTGCGTTGGCTCAAACCGCTCGAGCAAGGTTTTGACGTTCGGATCACCGCGGGTGTGCACGGCGGCTGCATCCGGCTCCTCGGCTCCAAGGCTGCGAATATTGACAGCCTGGAATCCCTGCGTGGCAAGGCTATCGCGATTAGCGATCAAGCGAGCCCGGCGAAGAACTTCTTTTCGATCTACCTCGCCAAGAAGGGCATCGATCCGGCCCAAGAAGTAGAGTGGCGCCAGTACCCGGCCAATCTGCTCGCGCTTGCCGTCGATAAGGGCGAAGTGCAGGCGCTAGCCGAGATAGATCCGCTGCCCTACCTCTGGCTCAAGGAAGGCAAACTGAACGAGATCGCGACGAACTTAACGGGTGAATTCGCCGACCGCACCTGCTGCGTTCTCGCGATACGTGGCAGCCTCACCCGAGGCGAAATGGCGGTGGCGGCCGCTCTGACACGATCGATACTGGAAGCGGCAGATCGAGTTGCCAGCGATCCCGCCGATGCCGCTGCAATCTATTCGGGCTATGGCGGGAGAGGGTCCTTAGAGGATCTCGCCACGATGTATCGTAGCCATACTCACCACAGGCATCCCGTCGGGGCGGAGCTCAAGAAGCAGCTTCTGCTCTATACCGATGAACTCAGGGCAGTGAACGTCATCAAGCGAAGCACTGACCCGGCCAAGTTCGCGGACCGGATTTATCTTGACGTTCTAAGCTGACCCGATTGGGAAGATCCGCAGTGAGCTCGGTCATCGATGAAGTGCCGAGGCCATCAGAGAAATCGGGTTTCGGCTTTTTTGAAAGTTCCGCCACTCGGTCGTTGATTGGCGGGCTGTCTGTTGCGGTCGCATGGTGTATAGTCGCCGCGCTCACTGCATTCTGGCCGGATAAGCCCGCGAGCGATTGGGTCTATACGGGCGGCTTCGCCATTGCCTGCGGCGCATTGGCCCTTGCCCTTGCCTTGGCGGCCTTTGCCGGCGTTCGATTTGTTGCTTTTCAGCGTCTCCAGCGGCTTGCTCCGTGGCTGTTCGCGCTCGGGCTGTTTTTGGCAGCTTGGGAGGCCGTCACAGCAAAGCTTGGTTTGCTGCCGTTGCCATTTTTTCCGCCGCCGCAGGCCATTGTCGAAGTCGTCATCGATGATTGGGGGCGGCTGGCTGAAGGCATCTTCGCCTCAGCGCGTCTGCTCGCGACCGGTTATTTTCTCGGTGCGGCGCTGGGGTTCGTAACCGGCGTCGCGATCGGCTGGTCGCGGCTCGCCGGTTATTGGATCCACCCAGTTTTGCGGTTCATCGGGCCGCTGCCCGCGACAGCTTGGCTGCCACTTGCATTTTTCGTTTTCCCGTCGAGCTTCAGCGCCAGCATTTTCCTGATCGCGCTCGCCACCGGGTTTCCGGTCACCGTGCTCACCTGGTCAGGCGTTGCCTGCGTGAAGAGTGCCTATTACGATATTGCGCGGACATTGGGAGCAACCCAGCGCTTCCTCGTGCTCAAGGTTGCCATTCCGGCGGCAATGCCGCATGTCTTTGTTGGCCTGTTCATGGGGCTCGGCAACTCGTTTGCGGTTCTTGTCGTAGCCGAGATGCTGGGCGTGAAGGCCGGGCTCGGCTGGTATCTGCAATGGGCGCAGGGTTGGGCGGCCTATGCCAATATGTACGCCGCGCTGCTGCTCATGGCGTTCTTGTGCTCAGGGCTGATCACGCTGTTGTTCCGCTTCCGGGATCGCCTACTATCCTGGCAGAAAGGTCTGGTGCGATGGTAGCGGCGATGGCAGGCGATCACTCGGTCCGTGGATCGACGCTAACACTCCGCGAAGTGAGCCATCGCTTCAATTTCGAAGGGCAGCCCCTACCGGTGTTGGACCGCATCAGCCTGCAGGTCGGCCGCGGCGAATTTGTCGCTATCCTTGGACCGAGTGGATGCGGAAAATCGACCTTGCTCCGCCTGGTCGCGGGGCTCGACACTCCAACAGCCGGCGCCCTGCTAACGGAGGGAAGGAAGATCGAAGCACCCGATCCGTCGCGCGTCGTCGTTTTTCAAGACCCCACGCTTTATCCATGGCGGACAGTGTGGAGCAACGTTGCGCTCGGTCTGGAAGCCCGCGGCTTGCTGCGCACCCATCGCGAACGTATCGAAGACGCCTTGCGTCTGGTGGGGCTCACGGGCTTCGCCAATGCCTACCCGCACCAGCTTTCCGGCGGCATGGCACAGCGCGCGGCTCTGGCGCGTGCGCTTGTCAACGACCCGACACTGCTCATCCTGGACGAACCTTTGGGCCAGCTCGACTCGCTCACTCGCATCGCGATGCAGACAGAACTTGTATCACTTTGGCAGCGCTCGAGCTTCACAGCGCTGTTGGTCACGCACGATGTCGAGGAGGCGCTCCTGCTCGCCGGCCGCGTCATCGTGCTGAGCGACCGACCTGCACGGATCAAGGCCGAAGTCGTCAACAGCCAGCCCTATCCTCGCCACCGGGGCGATCCGCATTTCGTTAAGCTTCGTCGCGAGGTGTTCGAGCATCTCGGCCTTGAGGAGGCGTGGTAGCCGTCAAATGGAGCCCGCCGTGGCAGATCTTCTCATACGCGTCATAGCCGCACGGCGTGCTCGCCACGATTGCAATGCGATTGCTTTAGCGGCTTGGTAACCACCCCGTCGAGGTCCAGGAATTTGGCGAGCGCACGGAGACTTCGATGACCTCGGAATTCAACGTACACAGCGCTGCGGGCTATGAGCAACTCATGGGCCGCTGGAGCCGAAGACTCGCGCCGCTATTCATCGACTTCGCAGGGGTTGCCGACGGCGAAAGGATTCTCGACCTCGGCTGCGGCAGCGGGAGCTTGACCTTCGCGCTCGTCAAAGCCGCCGACGTCGTCGAGATTGACGCGGTCGACTATTCACCAATCTTTGTCGAGGAGGTGATCCGGCGCAACACGAACCCGCGAATAAAAGTCCGACAGGCGGACGCCTGCGCCCTGCCCTTCGAGCGGGGCGCGTTCGACCGCGCTTTGGCGCTTCTCGTGCTCCACTTCGTTCCCGCAGCCGGCAAGGCAGTGGCCGAGATGCGCCGCGTCGTTCGGCCGGGCGGCGTGGTCGCGGCAGCGGTGTGGGATCATCTCGGCGGCATGCCCGGCATGCGCATGATGGTCGACACGGTGGCGGCACTCGGAGAAAGCGGACGCGAGCTGCGCCGTCGCTTTTGCTTTCAACCGATGATGCAGCCAGGCGAACTGAGACGGACATTTGCCGAACAGGGTCTCGTGGACATTGCGGAAATGGAGCTGATGATCCGCATGGACTACCAAGACTTTGCCGACTATTGGGCTCCGATTGCCGCTGGCGAAGGGCCGCTCGGCAAGTATGTGGCAGCGCTCGACGCTGCGGAGCGAGCGCGCACCGATGCCGCCGTGCGCGATGCCTACGAGGCCGGCCGGCCCGATGGGCCGCGATCCTTTGCAAACGTCGCATGGGCCTGCCGTGGCAAAGTTCCCTGACTCGATCTCTTCCGAGGTCCTGAATCCGAAATCGT
>NZ_LBJP01000070.1:0-72857 GCF_028128715.1 Bradyrhizobium sp. CCBAU 51745
CCGCAGCGCCCTGCCCGGCGCGATCCCGAGTCCGGCCCGGGCGGTGCGGGTCGCGCCGATCACGAGATCGTCCGCGTCAACCGCGACGAGTCCGATCGACTGGCCGTCCGGTCCTTGTGTCAGCACGATGCGGGCATGGGCGAAGGCGCGGCGAAACAAATCAGCCTCGATGCGCCTCGCCGCCTCGGCCGCAGCCAGCGCGATCAGGCTGGAGAACGCGTCGGTGCGGTCGGCACGGCAGGAGGAGACGTCGAGCACGCCGGCAAAGGCCGCCTCGTGATCGTAGATCGGAACGGCGGTGCAACTGAGCAGCGTGTTGCGGGTGAAGAAGTGCTGGTCGCGATCGATCGTCAGAGGCCGCTGCTCGACGACACAGGTGCCGATACCATTGGTGCCCTCGTGCTCCTCGCTCCAGAGCGCGCCGGTCCACAGGCCCCAGGATTGGAATGTTGCATCATCCGCCGGCGTGCCACGGCGGTCGACCGGCACACCGTCGCCATCGGCGAGCAGCACGCAACAGCCGGCCGCACCAACTGCCTGATAGAGCCGGTCCATGGCGCCTTGCGCTGCGGCGAGCAGCGGCGCGATGCGCTCGCGGGCCTGTCGCAGCTCGACATCGCTCAGCCGCAGTGGCGCGCTGCGGCCGGAAGGGTCGAGATGATGCAGACGGGACGAGCGGCGCCACGAGGCCACGAGCGCGGACCGAGCCGCCTGGCCTGATGCAATGGCGGCTTCGACACGAGCCGCGTGATGCCGGGGCATTGACCCATCCATCACCGTTTCCTCCGGAAAGCAGTCTAGGCGGCGCCTCGCGAGTCCGATTGATCTCCGTCAATCCGTGGCGGCATCGCGCGCGGACAAGCAATGCCTCTCTCGCCGCGGCGGCGTCAAGGCGGCGGTCCTACGACCTTCGGAATAGTCGGCGGCGGCTTTCGCGTCAGTTTCGGATACGGCGGAATGCGCTAGTTCTGCGGGATCATCCGAACCAGGTCGTGCGGATTGACATAGTCGAGCTGGAACCGGGCCCGCTCGTCCAGCATGTCAGGGTCGATCTTCTCGGTGCGCAGCAGCGACACGCGCTGCTCGCTGCGGGCGCGCTCGCGCTTGAGCTGGGCCAGCTCGCTGGTCAGCGCGATGATCTCCTGGTCGAGCTCCTGGCGGGCGTTGAGGCCGTATTTGCCGGTATAGGCGTTGACGCCGAAATAGCCGACGATGGCCGCCGCCATCGCATAGAGGGCAAGGCCGGTCAGGATCGATTTGAGGCGGGCACGGGAGACCATGATGGCAAGATGGGCCAGCTTGGTTAAGGGAGTCTTGACGCCCCGTCCCGGTCGTTGTCATTCCGGGGCGCGCGTCGCGCGAACCCGGAATCCATCAGGCCACAGCCTCCGTCGGGAAATGGATTCCGGGCTCGATGCTTCGCATCGCCCCGGAATGACGGAATGAGCGGCTTACCCGTGATGCTTGGCGACATGCGCGGCAAACGCGTCGACGTAGGCCTGGAGCACGCCCTTCAGCGAGTCCTTGGTCAGGTTGCCCTCGGCATCGAAGGCGTCGCCGACCCCGTTCAGATAGGTCTCGGGCTGCTGCATGATCGGGCCGGCGATGCCCGGCAGGATGTTCTGCAGCGTCTTGGCGGCGCTGACGCCACCCAGCGGGCCCGGCGAGTTGGAGATGATGCCGACCGGCTTGCCGTTGAACGAGCTCTTGCCGTAGGGGCGCGAGGCGACGTCGATGGCGTTCTTCAGCACGCCCGGGATGGCGCGGTTGTATTCCGGCGTGACGAAGATGACACCGTCGGACTTCTGCAGCTTCTCGCGGAAGGCCAGCCAGTCGGCCGGCGGCGCGCCTTCGAGGTCCTGGTTGAAGAACGAAATGCCCGCGGGGGTGATCACCTCGAGCTTGAGGGAGCTAGGCGCGACCTTGGCGAGCGCGTTGGCGATCTTGAGCGAGAAGCTGTCCTTGCGCAGGCTGCCGGCGATCACGACGATGTTGTAGGCCATCAGATTATCCTTGGCTTGTCTTTGAAACCTTGAAGGGGAAGTGCCGTCGGCACTTAAGCGATCCGGAGCAAAGGATGCAAGTGCATGAACCGGGCTGGTTTGGAAACGCTGGGTTTCCGAGAAGCAGACGGTCGCCGAAAACCACCGGACCGCCAAGCGGCGGCCCGATCTTTCGTGCAAATCTGCAAAATGGGATCAGATGGTGATCTGCCGTCCCAAATCGCGATTACTTATTTGGGTTGATGAGGAATTTTTTTTGGGTTGATGAGGAATTTTTCGCCGGTGGCACGTTTGGCGTAGACCGCGATGTTGGCGGGATCGAGCGTCTCCTGCAGCGACACCACCTTGGTGTAGTGGCTGGCAAAGGTCGTCTTCAATTCACTCACGACGCGCTGGCGCAGCCGTCCCACATCGGCAGGTCCGATCTTCTGCAGGAACGGGGTGAGCAGCCAGCCGCCGACGCCCCAGGCCATGCCGAACCCGCGCGGCAGTTCGATCGGACGAACGTCGAGCCCGCCGTAGACATAGACCTGCTTGTGCACGCTGGAGCCGTAGCGGCTGTATTCCTTCGCGGTCTTGTTGATCGCGATTTCCATGCAGTTGAGAATGTCGCCGGCAAGCCTGCCGCCGCCGATCGCGTCGAACGCGATGGTGGCGCCGGTCTCGACCAGTGCATTGGTGAGGTCGTCGAGGAAGCTTGGCACGCTGTAATCGACCACATATTTGGCGCCGATCTTGTGCAGGATCTCCGCCTGCTCCTTGCTGCGCACGATGTTGACCAGCGGAATGCCGTCCTTGATGCAGATCTTGTTCAGCATCTGCCCGAGATTGGAGGCGGCCGCGGTGTGCACCAGCGCCTTGTGGCCCTCGCGCCGCATCGTCTCGGTCATGCCGAGCGCGGTGAGCGGGTTGACGAACCAGGAGGCGCCCTCCGCCGCACTGGTGCCCTCGGGCAGCACCTGGCAGTCTCTCGCCTTCAAGGTGCGGTACTGCGCGTACATGGCCCCGCCAATCATCGCGACGGTCTTGCCCATCAGCGCCTTCGCGGCCTCCGACGAGCCGGTCTTGATGACGACGCCGGCGCCCTCATTGCCGACAGGCAGCGACTGATCGATCCGCGCCCCCATCGCCCGCATCGCTCCGTCAGGCACCTTCGCGGTGATGATGGGCGCTTCTTTCGTGCCGGACGCCTTGGCCGTGCTCATGTCGGCAGCGCCAACGAGCAGGCCGAGGTCGGACGGGTTGATCGGCGCCGCCTCGATGCGGACGACGACCTCGTCGTCCGCGGGCTCGGGGGTCGGCACCTCCAGAAGCGAGATTTCCAGCTCACCGCTGCTCTTGATCAGCGAACGCAGTTGCAGTCCGGTCTTGCCGTCGCTCATGTCGATCCTCCCCTGTCCTCGTTTCGCGCTTTCGCGCGGTGACCCCGCTTATGCCAGCGCCTTCAGTGCCGCCTTGCCACCGTACAGCGCCTGCTTGCCAAGCTGCTGCTCGATGCGTAGCAGCTGGTTGTATTTGGCGGTGCGATCGGAACGCGCAAGGGAACCGGTCTTGATCTGACCGCAATTGGTGGCGACCGCGAGGTCGGCGATGGTGGAATCCTCGGTCTCGCCGGAGCGATGCGACATCACCGAGGTGTAGCCGGCCTTGTGCGCCATCTCGACGGCAGCAAGCGTCTCGGTCAGCGTGCCGATCTGGTTGACCTTGATCAGGATGGAATTGGCGCGGCCGGCCTTGATGCCTTCGGCAAGGCGCTTGACATTGGTGACGAAGAGATCGTCGCCGACCAGCTGGCACTTCTTGCCGACGAGGTCGGTGAGCTCCTTCCAGCCGTCCATGTCGTCCTCCGACATGCCGTCCTCAATGGTGACGATCGGATAGCGTCCGACGAGGTCGGCGAGATACTTGGCCTGCTCGGAGACCGAACGGGTCTTGCCCTCGCCTTCATAGACGTACTTGCCGTCCTTGAAGAACTCGGTCGAGGCGCAGTCGAGCCCGAGGACGATGTCGGCCCCTGCCTTGAAGCCGGCCTTGCCGATCGCGTTCATCACGAACTCCAGCGCGGCGTCGGCCGACGGCAGGTTCGGGGCGAAGCCGCCCTCGTCGCCGACATTGGTGTTGTGGCCGGCCTTCTTCAACTCCGACTTCAGCGTGTGGAACACTTCCGCGCCGTAGCGCAGGCCTTCGGCAAAGGAAGGCGCACCGACCGGCAGGATCATGAATTCCTGGAAGTCGATCGGGTTGTCGGCGTGCACGCCGCCATTGATGATGTTCATCATCGGCACCGGCAGCAGCCGCGCCGAGGTGCCGCCGACGTAACGATAGAGCGGCATGTCGAGCGAATTCGCCGCGGCCTTGGCGCAGGCGAGCGAGACGCCGAGAATGGCGTTGGCGCCCAGCCGGCTCTTGTTCGGCGTGCCGTCGAGATCGATCATGATCTGGTCGATCTGGGCCTGCTGCTCGACATCGAGGCCGCTCAGCGCCTCGAAGATCTCGCCGTTGACGGCGCCGACCGCCTTGGTAACGCCCTTGCCGAGATAGCGGGCCTTGTCGCCGTCGCGCAGCTCGACCGCCTCATGGGCGCCGGTGGAGGCGCCGGACGGCACCGCGGCGCGGCCAAGCGCGCCATCCTCCAGCACAACGTCGACCTCGACGGTGGGATTGCCGCGGCTATCGAGGATTTCGCGTCCGATGATGTCGATGATGGCGGTCATGAGGGCCTCTTTTCCGGGAACAAAGGGGGCAGTTCGCGGCTGCTTCTACCGCAATGCATCGAGACGGAAAAGGCCGGGTGACGGCCGCCGAATGATTGGCTATGAGGGCCGCATGTCGAAAAAACCCAGCAAATCGAACACCTCACCCAGCCTGCAACTCGGTCGCGCGGTGGAATGGCCAGATGCGCCTGAGAAAGCTCAGCTCGATCGCGTGCCCAATTCGCAAGGAGGGACCGACTACCTGGTCCGTTTCACCGTGCCGGAATTCACCTCGCTCTGCCCAGTAACGGGACAGCCCGATTTCGCTCATCTGATGATCGACTACGCGCCCGGCCAGTGGCTGCTGGAGTCGAAATCGCTCAAGCTTTACGTCGCGAGCTTCCGCAATCACGGCGCCTTCCACGAGGATTGCACCGTGATGATCGGCAAGCGCATCGCGCGCGAGATCAAGCCGAAATGGCTGCGAATTGGCGGCTATTGGTATCCGCGCGGCGGCATTCCGATCGACGTGTTCTGGCAGACCGGCCGCGTGCCGAAGGGCCTGTGGGTGCCCGAGCAAGGCGTCGCGCCGTATCGTGGCCGGGGCTAGTGGGAGACCCCTGACGTTGACATCCGGCGCGACATAGTCACGCCGTGGCGTCGGGCGGCACGACTAAGACCGGCACGCTTCCGTTCCCGAGGACCTCGGATGTCTGACTTCCCAAAAACAGCTTTCTGAGGCCGCGGCGCCCATGAGAGGCCATGACGATCAAATCGCAGCCTCTGGATCTTGCGGTTTCGACGATCGCCGTGGCCGGGTGCGAATTCGGAACGTGCAGGAGTTCGACCGACATCCCGCGCTGCTCGGCTATGCCTCGTGCCCGATCGAGCACCCTGCCGGCGCGTTCCCTGCAGGCCGCGTCAAAATTGTCGACCTCTTCCTGCGACGGCACCCATCCCGAGTCAAATCCTCCGCCATAATCGATCGGCAGCGGTTCGGTCACGGTGATGATCGTCGCTTTGGCATTCAACGCTTTCGCCAGCGCAATTCCATGCTCGAGGCCTTTTGTGGCGACGTCCGAACCATCGGTGCTCAAGAGAAGATTGGCGTACATTCGGCGGCTCCTTGTTGCGCGCCCCGCATGCCCTCGCATGATGCCCCGGCGAATATGCTGCGATCCTCGCCGCCGGTCCAATCGCTTTTGTTTTAATCTCGATATCCCCGCTGTTACGCCACTTCACACGCCGGTCGCGGCCCTGGATCAGGCTCGCGCGTCGGACGGCGCCCGCGGCCTCAGCAGCGCGGCGCAGGCAAGGCCCAGCAGCACCATGAGCACGGCGCTTGCGGCCAGGGTCGGCGCCTTGCCGGCATGCGCCAGACCGAACCCGTAGGCGAGCGGACCGACGGTCTGGCCCATGAAGAAAAAGAACGAGTGCAGCGACATCGCTGTTGCGCGCGCCTCGACCGACAGCTCGCTGGCGAACACCTGCAGGCAGCCATGGATCATGTAGAAGCCCCAGCCCATCAGCAGCATGATGGCGAACTGGACCTTCCAGCCGGGGCCAAGGGCGAGGGCTGCGAGCTGAAGCGCGACGAGGCTCGCGCCTGCGATCATCATCCCTTTGACGCCCAGTCGCGGCAGGAAGCGCGAGACCGTGAAAGTATAGAACAGCCCGCCGACCGCGAAGCCCGCGATGACGATGCCCGCGATCGACAGCGAGGTCTCGCCGAGATCGAACAGCAGCGCGGCGATGAAGGGAAACAGGCCGAACACGCAGCAGCCCTCGACGAACACGGCCGAATAGCAATAGCGCGCGTTCGGATTGGCGAGAATGGTGCGATATCCCTGCCGCAAGGTCCTCAGATCGCTCTTCGGCCGCGCCGTGAGCGCGGCACCGCGAAAGCCCGCCGCGACCGCGACGGCCGCGATCAGCCCGAGCGCACCGATGATCACCAGCACGCCGCGCCAGCCGACGAGGTCGCCGATGATGCCCGATGCGGTCGCACCTAGCAGGTTGCCGGTCATCGAGCCCGCCAGCGTGCGGCCGATCGCCACCTGCCGCTTCGCCGGCGCGACCAGGTCGGCGGTGAGGCCGAGCGCAACCGGGAACACGCCGCCCGAGGCGATGCCGGCGAGCATGCGGCTGGCGAACAGGCCCGAGAAGGTGGTCGAGAGCGCGCCCAGAATGCAGGCGGCACCGAGCAGCGCCAGGCACAACGTCATCAGCCGAGCCTTGCCGAACAGATCGGCTGCCGCACCGACGATCGGCTGGATCAGCGCGTAGATCAGCGCATAGCCGGCCGCGATGCTTGCCGCCGTCGTGATGCTGATCGAAAACTCCTCGGCAACATGCGGCAGCACCGGATCGAGTGCGCGCGTCGACAACGCGGCGGAGAAGCTGGCGAGCGCGATGATGTTGATCGCAGGCGGAAACTTCTGGTCGGTCGACGGCCCTGCCACGCGCTCGTGCATCAGTGCGCTTGGCCCTTGGCCACCGCGTCGAATGCCATCAGCCTGGCGATCAGTCCTTCGAAGTCGCGCAGCGGCACCATGTTGGGTCCGTCCGACGGCGCGCTGTCTGGATCGGGATGCGTCTCGATAAACAGACCGGCAACGCCGACGGCGACGGCCGCGCGCGCCAGCACCGGCACGAACTCGCGCTCGCCGCCGGAGGACGCGCCCTTCCCGCCCGGCTGCTGCACCGAATGGGTGGCATCGAAGATCACGGGCGCACCGGTGGTGCGCGCCATGATCGGCAGCGAACGCATGTCAGAGACCAGCGTGTTGTAGCCGAAGGAGGCGCCGCGTTCGGTGACGAGCACGTTGGGATTGCCAGCGCTGGTGATCTTCGCAACGACATTCGCCATGTCCCAGGGCGCAAGAAACTGCCCCTTCTTGACGTTGACGACATTGCCGGTTGCGGCTGCGGCCAGCAGCAGATCGGTCTGCCGGCACAGAAAAGCCGGGATCTGCAGGACGTCGACGGCTTGCGCCACCTCGGCGCATTGCGCGGCATCGTGCACGTCGGTCAGCACGGGCAGGCCAAGGGAGGAACGGATCTCGGCGAAGATCGGCAGCGACTGCGCGAGGCCAAGGCCGCGCGCGGCCGAGGCGCTGGTGCGGTTGGCCTTGTCGAAGGAGGTCTTGTAGACGAGACCGATCTTGAGCCGTGCGGCGATCTCCTTCAGCGCGAAGGCCACCTCGAGCGCATGCTGACGGCTTTCGAGCTGGCAGGGACCTGCAATGATCGAGATCGGCAGATCATTGCCGAATTTGACCGACCCGACGCTGACGACCGGCGCTGCAGATTGACTGGTGCTCAAGACGCAAAATCCCTGTTTCGGCGCGACCATAGCGGCCGAATGGGCGGGATCAACCCCATTCGGCCCTGACCTTTGAATATCAGGGTTGCGCCACGGCCACCTGTCCGGAACGACGGCTACTTGACTGAAGAGAAAGCAGTCGGAGCCAGAATCTGGCTGACGATGTTGGCAACGATCTGGCCATCCGCTTCGGACTTGGCGCGCGCCTCCACCCATTCTGGATCGGCCATAAATGCCCCCCATTTCTTCTCGCGCTCGGCCAGTGACTCCCAGGCCAGAAAATAGGTCAGCTCCTGGTTGGATTCGCCGATCAGCGTGGTGAAGAACCCTGCCTGCCTGATGCCGTGCTTCTCCCAGATCTTCAGCGTGGCAGTCTCGAACCGCTTGAGCAATGCCGGCAGGCGACCGGGCACGCAGCGATACTGGCGCATTTCGTAGATCATTCTCGTTTCCTCCCTGGAAGGGTGAGGCGGTTATAGCGATCGGCCATAGGGCTGTCTTGAGCCCTGCCCGACCGCCCCCGCAGCGTTTCGCGCATGGCTGGACGGGGCCCGGCAACGCGCAGCGCCTGTTCCCGCAATGCTGCCGCAATGATCGGGCCGCTAGAATGGCTCGGTTTCAGTTAGGGTACCTGTCACATGCGGATCTTGCTTGTCGAGGATGAAGTCGAGATGGCCGGCGCCCTTTCGTCGGCACTGAAACGCTACGACATGGTGGTGGATCACGCCCCGACGCTTGCGGAGGCGGAGGAAGCGATTTCCGCCGACGTCCATGCCGCCGTCCTGCTCGACCGCCAGCTTCCCGACGGCGACGGCCTCACGCTGATCCCAAAGTTGCGGGCGCGCGCCGATGGCGTGCCGATCATCGTTCTGACCGCGCGCGGCGAGCTCGCCGACCGCATCGCCGGGCTCGACAGCGGTGCCGACGACTATCTCGCCAAGCCGTTCGCGGTCGAAGAGCTGCTGGCGCGATTGCGGGCGGTGCTGCGGCGGCCCGCGGGCCTGTCCCCGGACGTCATCCGCGCCGGCCGCATCGCCTTCGACCTCAACCATCGCGAGGCCAGCATCGACGGCCAGCCGTTCGAGCTTCCCCGCCGCGAGTTGCTGGTGCTCGAAGCCCTGATCCGCCGGATGGGCCGCACGGTGCTGCGCGCGGCGTTGGAGGAAGCCGTCTACAATTTCGACGACGAGATCCAGTCCAACGCGCTGGACACGCATGTCTCGCGGCTGCGCCGCAAGCTTGCCGAGGCCGACGCCGGCGTAGAGATCCACGGCATCAGGGGCGTCGGCTATCTCCTGAAGAAGCTCACATGAGCAGGCACGACGATCCCTATTGCCTGCGCTCGCGATTGAGCTGGCGCCTGCTCGCGCTCCAGGCCGCGCTGCTGCTGGCATTGGTCGGCGTGATCGTCGGTGCGCTCTGCGCCTCAGGCTTCGTGCTGGCGGAGCGCGACGAGGACCGCGTCATCGATGTCGTGCAGCGCGCGCTTGCACGCGACGCAGCTGGTGGCCTGATTCTGCGGTCGACGCCCGATTTGACACAGTTGCGTTCCGAGACACCGGACCTCTGGTTCCTGGTCCGCGACCGGCAAGGACATTCGCTGACCGAAGGCGCCGTGCCGGCGGAATTCGCAACGATCGGCAGCGGTCTCGACCATATCAGCCAGGCGCGGCTCGGCTGGCAGATGTTGGAGGATGATCCGCGCAAGCCGGCGGCGCGGCTGAAGCGCGTCAACACCGATGCCGGCAATGTGCAGATCATCACCGCGACGCAGGGACGGCTGACCGGCGCCAAGGCACTCTTCATGACCTCGCTGGCGTTTCTCGGCATCGCCCTGCCCGGCCTGCTGATTATGGGTACCGCGACCTTCATCGCGACGCCGATGATCGTGCAGCGCGCCTTCCGGGGGTTGGATGCAACCGCGGACCAGGCGCGCCGCATCGACATTCATCAGCGGGGGGCGCGGCTGTCAGTGGAGCGGATTCCGCTGGAGGTCGTGCCGCTGGTCACCGCAGTCAACGATGCGCTGGCGCGGCTCGACCAGGGCTATATCAGGCACAAGCGTTTCGTTGCGGACGCCGCGCACGAGTTGCGCACGCCGATCGCGATCCTCAATACGCGACTGGAATCGCTGCCCTCTGGTCCGGACAAGACCCGGCTGCTGGAGGATACTGCGCGGCTGGCGACGCTGGCCGAGCAATTGCTCGACATCCAGCGGCTCGACCGCTGCGGCCATCCCTTTGCACGTGTCGATCTCGTCGCGGTCGCGCAGAGCGCGGCCGCCGACCTCGCGCCGCTGGCCATTGCCGCCGGCTACGAGCTTGCGCTCGATGCGCCCTCAACGCCGGTCGAGACGATTGGTGACGCAGCCGCGCTGGAACGGGCGCTGACCAATCTCGTGCAGAATGCGATCCAGCACGGCCCGCGCCGCGGCACGATCGGCATTCGCGTCAGCAAGCCCGCTTGCATCGAGGTCACCGACGAAGGCGCCGGCATTCCACAAGATCAGCGCGAGCAGATCTTCGAGCCGTTCTATCGGCTCACCCCGCTCGACCGTGGCGCCGGCCTTGGTCTCAACATGGTGCGCGAGATCGTGCTGCTGCATGGCGGCCAGGTCGCGGTCACCGACGGCGCAGACGGCGGCACCTGCTTCAGAATGACGCTGCCGCCACATCGGCAGGATTGAATCAATCTGCATCCGCACCTCGCAGCGCAATGCTGTCGCAATCCAGCGGCGCAACAGTGCATTCGCATCACCTCTGGTTTCATGAGGTGCAACCGAAATGCCGGAGTGCGCATGCCCAACGATTTTCTCTCCTTCTTCCTGTCCTGGATGTCCTCACCGCGCCAGGTCGGCGCCATCGCACCATCGGGTGCGGCGCTCGCCGATCTCATCACGCGCGAGATTACCGAGAAGACCGGCCCGATCCTCGAGCTCGGTCCCGGCACCGGCGCATTCACCTACAAGCTGCTGAAGCGCGGCGTCAGGCAGCAGGATCTCACGCTGATCGAATACGGCTCGGATTTCATGAAGCTGTTGCAGATGCGCTTTCCCGGCGCGCGCGTGCTGTGGATGGATGCGGCGCGGCTGGCGACGGAGCGTCTCTATGACGGTTCGCCCGTCGGTGCGGTCGTGAGCGGCTTGCCGCTGCTCAACATGTCGACGCGCAAGGTCATCTCGATCGTCAGCGGCGCATTCAGCTATGTCCGCCCCGGCGGCGCCTTCTACCAGTTCACCTATGGCATGAGCTGTCCGATCCCGCGGCCGGTGCTCGACCGCCTCGGCCTGCGCGCAACGCTGGTGGACCGGGCCTTCCTGAACGTGCCGCCGGCCGCCGTCTACAAGCTGACCCGGCGACCGCAAATGACGCTGATTGCGGGATCGCTGGCGCAGGAGGCTTCAACACCCGCCGCAGCGCAAGCGGATTGTTAGACCAACCGCCTCCCTAATTGCGAGCATGGGCTCAATAGCGCTCGGGCGCTCTTCTTGGTATTGTCGCGGCTCGATCTTGCGGATGAGCCGCCGGTGACGCTCAAGGGCAGATGGCGCCGCGGCCAACGCGATCAGGGGAGGCAAGACATTGACCTATTTTGATCTCGGCCCTTACAGCCGCAAAATCACCACCTCGTCGCCCGAGGCCCAGCTCTGGTTCGACCGAGGGCTCAACTGGGTGTTCGGGTTCAACCACGGTGAAGCGATCAAGTGTTTTCGCAAAGCGCTGGCGTACGACGGAAACTGTGCGATGGCGCACTGGGGCATCGCCTACGCATCGGGCCCCAACTACAACCTTCCCTGGGTTCGCTATGACGCCCACGGCCGTCAGCTGGCGCTCGCGGCATCCTACGATGCGACGCAGGACGCTCTCGCGCATGCGGACAAGACTGGCCCGGTCGAGCGCGCGCTGATCCGTGCGTTGCCTGCGCGCTATCCCCAGCGCGAGGCCATCGAGGACATGGCGCCGTGGGACAAGGCTTTCACGCAGGAGATGCGCAAGGTCTTCGCGACATATTCAGACGATCTCGATGTCCGGGCCATCCTTGCCGAGGCGATCATGAACGAGACGCCGTGGCTGATGTGGGACCTGACCTCTGGAAAACCGACGGCGGGAGCCGGCACCGAGGAATGCAGGACGGTTCTCGAACAGGCCTTCGACAGGATGCCGGCGGCATGGGATCACCCGGGGCTGCTGCATCTCTACGTCCATCTCATGGAGATGTCGCCGTTCCCGCAACGAGCAATGCGAGCCGGCGACCGGCTGCGCACGATCGCGCCCGACAGCGGACATCTGATCCACATGCCGACCCATCTCGATGTGCTGTGCGGACAATACAACGACGTCCTGCTGTACAATCAGAAGGCGCTGGCAACGGATCGAAAGTTCCTCGCTTACTCCGACGATCCAGGTGTCTACCTGGTCTATGTCATCCATAATTTCCACTTCGCCATCTACGGCGCGATGTTCCTGGGCCAATATGCTCCCGCCATTGCGGCAGCCGAGGAGCTCATTGCGACCGTGCCCGATCCGGTGCTGCGCATTCAATCGCCACCCATGGCCGACTTCCTGGAAGGCTACCTGACGATGAAGCAGCACGTGCTCGTGCGCTTCGGCAAATGGAACGATATCATCGCGCAAAAGCTGCCGGAGGATCGGGAGTTGTACTGCTCGGTGACCGCCATGATCCACTACGCCAAGGCGGTCGCTCATTCGGCGCTTGGCCACGTCACTGAGGCCGAAACCGAAAAGGCGCTGTTCGCGCAGGCAAAGACCCGCGTGCCGGAAAGCCGGCTCGTGCACAACAACAAGGTCGTGAACCTGCTTGGTGTGGCCGACGCCATGCTGAATGGGGAGCTGGAATATCGCAAGGGCAACTACGACATGGCCTTTGCCGAGTTGCGCAGATCGGTCGCACTCAGCGACGCATTGCCCTATGACGAGCCCTGGGGATGGATGCAGCCGCCGCGCCACGCGCTCGGCGCGCTGCTTCTGGAGCAGGGACGGATCGAGGAAGCCGAGGCGGTGTACCGCTCCGATCTCGGCCTCGATGGAAAGCTAAGCCGTGCCTGTCAGCATCCCGACAATCTGTGGTCACTTCACGGATTGCATGAATGCCTGGTGCGGCGTGGCGACAAGCTCGAGACGCCGCTGATCAAGCAGCGACTCGATCTCGCCCAGGCGCGGGCGGAGGTGCCGATCAAGGCATCCTGCTTTTGTCGCAGGATGGAGATGGCGGCCGCGTAAGCGACCGCGCGAGCCAGGATCACCGGAAACGGCTGAGCCGGTTACACCAGCCGGCTCTGCTTCGCCGCCGCCTCGATGAACGAGGCGAACAGCGGGTGCGGCTCGAACGGCCGCGATTTTAGCTCGGGGTGGAACTGGACGCCGATGAACCAGGGGTGATCCTCGTATTCGACGATCTCGGGCAGCACGCCGTCGGGCGAAAGGCCGGAGAATTTCAGGCCGTGCTGCTCGAGGCGATCCTTGTAGGCGGTGTTGACCTCGTAGCGATGGCGGTGGCGCTCGGAAATCTCGGTCGCGCCGCCATAGACCTGCGAGACGCGGCTGCCGCGGCTGAGCGCGGCGGGATAGGCCCCTAAGCGCATCGTGCCGCCGAGATCGCCGGCCTGCGAGCGCTTCTCGAGCTCGTTGCCGCGCAGCCACTCCGTCATCAGGCCGACCAAGGGCTCCTTGGTCGGGCCGAACTCGGTGGAGTTGGCGTCCTCGATGCCGACGAGATTTCGCGCGGCTTCGATGACGGCCATCTGCATGCCGAAGCAGATGCCGAAATACGGCACGTCGCGCTCGCGCGCGAACTGCGCCGCCTTGATCTTGCCTTCGGCGCCGCGCTGGCCGAAGCCGCCCGGCACCAGGATGCCGTTGACGTGTTCGAGGAACGGCGCCGGATCTTCCTTCTCGAAGATCTCGCTCTCGATCCAGTCGAGATTGACTTTCACCTTGTTGGCGATGCCACCATGCGAGAGCGCCTCGATCAGCGACTTATACGCATCCTTCATGCCGGTGTACTTGCCGACGATGGCGATGGTGACGTTGCCCTCAGGGTTGCGGACGCGCTCGTTGATCTTCTGCCAGCTCTGCAGCGCCGGCGGAATCCGCGAGCCGATGCCGAAGGCGGCGAGCACTTCATCGTCGAGGCCGGCGTTGTGATAGGCCTCGGGGACGGCGTAGATGTTGTCGACGTCGCGCGCCTCGATCACGGCGCTTTCGCGCACGTTGCAGAACAGGCCGAGCTTGCGCCGCTCTTCCTTCGGGATCTCACGGTCGGTTCGGCACAGCAGGATATCCGGCTGGATGCCGATCGAGCGCAGCTCCTTCACCGAATGCTGCGTCGGCTTGGTCTTCAATTCGCCGGCGCTCGGGATGTAAGGCAGCAGCGTCAGGTGGATGTAGACGGCGTGGTCGCGCGGCAGCTCGTTCTTGAGCTGGCGGATCGCCTCGAAGAACGGCAGGCCTTCGATGTCGCCGACGGTGCCGCCGATCTCGACCAGCACGAAGTCGTACTCGTCATTGCCTGACAGCACGAATTCCTTGATGGCGTTCGTGACGTGCGGGACCACCTGGATGGTCGCGCCGAGATAATCGCCGCGGCGCTCCTTCGAGATGATGTCCTGGTAGATGCGCCCCGTCGTGATGTTGTCCTGCTTGGTCGCAGGACGTCCGGTGAAGCGCTCATAGTGACCGAGATCGAGATCGGTCTCCGCGCCGTCATCGGTCACGAACACTTCACCGTGCTGATACGGCGACATCGTTCCGGGATCGAGGTTGAGATAGGGGTCGAGCTTGCGGAGGCGGACCTTGTAGCCCCGGGCCTGCAGCAGGGCACCGAGCGCCGCTGAAGCGAGACCCTTGCCGAGCGAAGAAACCACGCCGCCGGTGATGAATATGTACCGCGCCATGGGACCTAACCTCTAATCCCTCAAACCCGATTCGCCAAAGCGATTCGTATTCAGCCCCAAAGAATCTGCGGGCCTGTGGGTGAGCCAAAACGAAGAATGGTGACAGAGCCTTGATGGGGATTGTTGATGCAGGACGCTAGCCACCGTCCTGCATGGCCCCCCTGCTTTATTGCGAGCGCGGCACCTGCGGGCCGCTCGGCGCCGCCGGAGCCTGCTGCTGCTCGTCCGCCTTCTTCAGCGTGTCCAGAATACCGCCCGACGTCGGCGCGGTGATCGGGTTGGCGCCGCCCGGCTGGGTCTGTGACGCGGGCTGGCCGATGATCGAGGACGGCGCGCGGTTGTAACCGGCGTACCAGGACAGGAACAGGCTGGTCAGGAAGAAGCCCGCCGCGAGGACCGCGGTGGTTCGCGACAAGAGATTCGCAGTGCCACGGCTCGACATGAAGCCAGCACCGCCGCCCATGCCGAGGCCGCCGCCTTCCGACTTCTGCAGCAGCACGGCGCCGATCATGACGGCGACGATCATGAGGTGGATGACGATGACAACGGTCTGCATGCTATCCTTCCGTCACAAGCGGGCGGCGCCTGACGGCGGCCGATCGCGCTTCGCGGGTTTTCCTGAAGTTGCGCGGTGTTACACGATCGGAGGGGGTATTGCCACCCCCGATCGCCCCCGGATCAAAGCTTTGACTTAGCTAGGGGCAACCCTTCGCGATCGCAAGGAAGTCGGCCGCCTTCAGGCTGGCGCCGCCAACCAGCGCGCCGTTGACGTTTTTGACAGCCATCAGCTCGGCTGCGTTCGACGGCTTGACCGACCCGCCATAGAGGATCCGCATTTTCGCCCCGTCAGCCTTGAACCTGGAGCTCAGGAACTCCCGGATAAACCCATGAATCTGCTTGACATCCTTGGCCGTGGGGGTGAGGCCCGTGCCGATCGCCCAGACCGGCTCATAGGCCACGACCAGATTGGTGGCCGTGGAGCCATCCGGCAGCGAGCCGTCGAGCTGGCCGCGGACGATGTCCAGGGTCTGGCCAGCATCGCGCTGGGCCTGCGTCTCGCCAACGCAAACGATCGCGACCAGCCCGGCTCGCCAGGCGGCTTCCGCCTTCTGCCTGACAAGCGCATCGCCCTCGCCGTGGTCGGCGCGACGCTCGGAATGGCCGACGATGATGGCGCTCGCGCCTGCGTCCGCCAACATTTCGGCCGCGATATCGCCGGTATGGGCGCCGGAGGCCTTGGGATGGCAGTCCTGGGCTCCCACCGCGACCTTCTTGCCCCGCGCCTTCTCGGCAAAGGTCGCGATCAGGGTCGCCGGCGGGCAGACCAGCAGATCGGCCTTGCCTGATACCTCTGCCGCACCATTGAGCATGGCGTCGAATTCGGCGGCCTGGGCTTTCAGGCCGTTCATTTTCCAATTGCCGGCGATCAAGGGGCGGATGGCTTCGGTCATGTCAATGTCCAGCGGAATGAGGTTTGTGCATGCGCTAGCAGAGGCGCCGTGGCAGTTCCAGAGACCAGACGCCTCTAACCGCAACTTGGAGGGCCGGCCTGAGGCGAGGTTGCGGGGCGAAAGCCGCCACTTTATGATGGCATATCAATTTGGTGACGCGCTTTTGCGGAATCTGCATTAAGACGCGCTCCCGTTCCCCTCCTATCAAGACAAGTTGGACCAAATGCTTCGAGGAATGCGCAAGGCCTCATCAAACTGGGTCGGCAAGACCATCATGGCCGTCGTGATGGGCGTGTTGATCATCAGCTTCGGCATTTGGGGCATCGCCGACATTTTCCGGGGCTTCGGGCAGTCCACGCTGGCCAAGGTCGGCCACACCGAGATTTCGCTGAACGAGTTCCGCCAGATCTACACCGACCGCCTGCAGCAGATCGGCCGCCAGTTCGGCCGTCCCCTCACGCCGGACCAGGCGCGCGCGTTCGGCCTTGACCGCCAGGTGCTGCAGCAGACGATTGCGGAAGCCGCCCTCGACGAGAACGCGCGACAGATGGGGCTGGGCCAATCCGATGAGCAGGTCCGCCAGCTCATCATGAACGACCCGAACTTCAAGGGCGTCGACGGCAAGTTCGATGCGAACCGCTTCCAGGGGCTGATCCGTAATTTCGGCTACACCGAGCAGCGCTACGTGGCCGAGCAGCGCAAGGTAGCGCTGCGCCGGCAGATCACGGGCACGATCGGTGCCGGCCTCGAGCCGCCGAAAACCATGCTCGAGGTGGCGACGCGCTTCCAGAACGAGCAGCGCTCGATCGAGTTCGTCAGGCTCGATACGGCGCAGGCCGGCACCATCGATCCCCCCTCGCCCGAGGCACTCGCCGCCTATTTCGAGGATCACAAGGTCCAGTTCCGCGCGCCCGAATACCGCAAGATCGTCTTCGCCATGATCTCGCCTGAGGAGATCGCCAAGTGGAGCGACGTCTCCGACGATGACGCGAAGAAACTGTTCGATCAGCGCAAGAACCAACTCTCCACGCCGGAGAAGCGCCAGATCAAGCAGATCGTGTTTCCTGATGCGGCCCAGGCGCAGGCCGCGCGCGAGCGTCTGGTCGGCGGGATGTCTTTTGAAGATCTCGGCAAAGAGCGCGGTTTGACGGCCTCCGACGTCGATCTCGGGCTGGTGACGAAATCCTCGCTCGAACCCACCGTCGGCAATGCCGCCTTCGCGCTTCCCGTCGGCGAGATCAGCCAGCCGATCCAGGGCCCGATTGGCGTCTCGATCGTCAAGGTCGAGAAGATCGAGCCCGCCGCCGAGGCCGACTACGCCAAGTTTGCCGCCGACGTGAAGCGATCCATCGCGACCGAGCGCGCGCGCAGCAAGGTCGGCGAGCTCCGTGACAAGATGGAGGACGAACGCGGTGCCGGCACCAGCGTCGCCGATGCCGCACAGAAGCTCGGGCTCACGGCCGTGACCATCGACGCCGTCGACCGTTCCGGCCGCGCGCCGGACGGGCAGCCGGTCGCCAACATTCCCCCGGGCCTCGATGTGGTGTCGCAGGCCTTCAACAGCGATGTCGGCGTCGACAACGACCCGATCTCGTTCAAGGGCGGCTACGTCTGGTACGACGTGCTCGCCATCACGCCCTCGCGCGACCGCAATCTCGACGAAGTCCGCGACCAGGTCGAGGCGCGCTGGCGCCAGGACCAGATCGCCACCAAGCTGAAGGCGAAGGCGACCGAAATGGTGCAGAAGCTCGAACAGGGCGGCAAGCTCGCCGACGAGGCCGCAGCGGTCAACGCCAAGGTCGAGACCGCCAGCGGCTTCAAGCGCGACGACACTCCGGCCGGCGTGCCCGCCAACATCGTTGCGGCCGCCTTCCGCACCGCCAAGGACGGCGTCGGGCAGGCGCCCGTGACCGGCGGCACCGAAGTCATCGTCTTCCGCGTCACCGACATCGTCGATCCCGCGGTCGACACCGCCTCCGATGCCGTCAAGAAGCTGAAGGAGAGCGTCGGCAAGTCGCTGACCGATGAACTGGTCGCCTCCTACGTCAACAAGCTTGAAACCGACATCGGAACCACCATTAATCAGGCCGCCTTCGCGCAAGTGACCGGCGCGAACCAGTGAGTTGAAAGCACGCGATGGACGACCTGAAATCGATCATTGGAAAAGTGGCGACCGGCGCCAGCCTGTCGCGTGAGGAAGCCGCATCCGCCTTTGACGCCCTCATGTCCGGCGAGGCCACCCCCTCGCAGATGGGCGGCCTCTTGATGGCGCTGCGCGTGCGCGGCGAGACCGTGGAGGAGATCACCGGCGCGGTGACGGCGATGCGCTCGAAGATGCTCACCGTCGACGCCCCCGCCGACGCGGTCGACATCGTGGGCACCGGCGGCGACGGCTCCGGCTCGGTCAACGTCTCGACCTGCGCCGCCTTCATCGTCTCGGGCACCGGTCTTCCCGTCGCCAAGCACGGCAACCGCGCACTGTCGTCGCGTTCGGGCACCGCCGACGTGCTGGCCTCGCTTGGCGTCAAGCTCGACCTCAAGCCCGAGCAGGTCGGGCGCTGCGTGCGCGAATGCGGCATCGGCTTCATGTTCGCGCCGGCCCATCACCCCGCCATGAAGAACGTCGGCCCGACCCGGGTGGAGCTCGCCACCCGTACGATCTTCAACCTGCTCGGGCCGCTCACCAACCCGGCTGGCGTGAAACGGCAGATGGTCGGCGTGTTCTCCAGGCAATGGGTGCAGCCGCTGGCGCAGGTGCTGAAGAATCTCGGCTCCGAATCCGCCTGGGTGGTGCACGGCTCCGACGGCCTCGACGAGATCACCCTCACCGGCCCGACCTTCGTTTCGGCGCTCCACAATGGCGAGATCAGGAATTTCGAGGTGACGCCCGAGGACGTCGGCCTGCCGCGCTGCGAGCCCGGCGCCCTCAAGGGCGGCGACGCCGACGCCAATGCGATGGCTCTGCAAAACGTGCTCGACGGCAAACCGAGCCCCTATCGCGACGTCGCGCTGATGAACGCCGCCGCGGCGCTGGTCGTCGCTGGCCGCGCCAAGGACCTGAAGGAAGGCGTCGCGATCGGTGCGAAATCGCTCGACAGCGGCGCTGCGAATGCGCGACTGAAACATCTGATCGCGGTCTCGAACAGCTGAACCCGTCATGTCCGATATCCTGACCAAGATCGAGGCCTACAAGCGCGAGGAGATCGCGGCGGCCAAGCGCGCGCAGCCGCTCTCGGCGCTCGAGGCACAGGCCAGGGCGCAAGGCGCGCCGCGCGGCTTCGTGCGCGCAATCAAGGCCAAGCATGCCGATGGCGATTACGCGCTGATCGCCGAGGTGAAGAAGGCCTCGCCCTCCAAGGGGCTGATCCGCGAAGATTTCGATCCGCCTCTGCTGGCCAAGGCCTATGAAGCGGGCGGTGCGGCCTGCCTGTCCGTGCTGACCGATGCGCCCTCGTTCCAGGGCCATCTCGACTTCATGGTGTCGGCACGCGCGGCGACCTCGCTGCCTGTGCTGCGCAAGGATTTTCTGTTCGACACCTATCAGGTCGTCGAGGCGCGGGCGCACGGCGCCGACTGCATCCTCATCATCATGGCCGCGCTGGATGACGCGACGGCCAGGGATCTCGAAGACGCCGCGATCGCCTACGGCATGGACGTGCTGATCGAGATCCACGACCGGGCCGAGCTCGATCGGGCGCTGAAGCTGCGTTCGCCGATGATCGGCGTCAACAACCGGAACCTGCGCACCTTCGAGACGTCGCTGGCGACCAGCGAGATGCTGGCGCCTCTGATCCCCGAGGGGCGGCTGATGGTCGGCGAAAGCGGCATCTTCACGCCCGCAGACCTCGCCCGGCTGGAGCGCGTGGGCATGTCGACCTTTCTGGTCGGCGAGAGCCTGATGCGGCAGGCCGACGTCACTGCCGCCACGCGCACGCTGCTCGCGCGCGAGACCAAGGCCCGTGCCACGGGCGCGCGCTGACATGGTGCGCAAGATTCTGGCGCGCAGGCCTGCGAAGACCAGGCCTTCGAAGAAGGCGGGCCCTGCCCTCACCCATATCGGCGCCACCGGCGAGGCGCGGATGGTCGACGTCTCGGACAAGGCCGCGACCGAGCGGCTCGCCGTTGCCGAAGGCCGTGTCGTCATGGAAAAGGCAACGCTCGACCTGATCGTGTCTGGCAACGCCAAGAAAGGCGATGTGCTCGGCACCGCACGCATCGCCGGAATCATGGCCGCGAAACGGACCTCGGAGCTGATTCCGCTCTGTCATCCGCTGGCGCTGTCGAAGGTCACGGTCGACATCGAGCCCGATGCGAAGCTGCCGGGCTGCGTGGTCCGCGCCAGCGTCAAGGTGACTGGCCCGACCGGCGTCGAGATGGAAGCCCTGACGGCGGTGACGGTCGCCTGCCTCACCATCTACGACATGATCAAGGCGGTCGAGCGCGGCGTGCGCATCGAGGGGATCCATCTGATCGAAAAGCTGGGCGGCAAGTCGGGCCATTACCGCGCCTGATCCGGTGCCATGTCAGCGTTGAGCTTGCTGCCCAGGCCGCTCACGAACGTGATGACAGCAAGTGCGAGACCGGCGCCGTGGGTATCGATTGCATTTGTGCGCATCCGTTTATGTCGCGTTAACCGCGATTCCTAACGTCGCCTCCACATCGATCCCGTAAACCGACGGATGTCATGGGGATCAAGTAGCCACCCTGACGTGTGTGGACGGCAGCGATCGACATGATGACAAGATACGGCAGCCGCCTCTTCGACCAGGCCTTCGTGCGCAGCGGACCGATCCGCTGGCTCGTGGTGGGCGGCACATTGCTCATCGCGGCGATCGCCGTCGGCGCGGTATTGATGGCGCAGAATTTCCGCGAGCGCGCGCTGCGCAACTCCAGTCGCGAACTGGAAAACACCGCGCTGCTGCTCGCCCATCATTTCGATCAGCAATTGCAGGATTTCGTGGTCATCCAAAAGGATTTCGTCGACCACGTCCGCCTCAGCGGAATCCTGACCGCGGACGACTTCCGCAAGCGCCTCTCCGGCGAGGACGTGCACCGGATGCTGCGCTCGAAGATCGAGGCGCTGCCGTACATGGGCGGCGTCAACATCATCGACGCCGACGGCAATGTGATCAATTCCTCGACGGCATGGCCGGCTCCGAAGGTCAACGTTGCCGACCGCGCCTATTACCGCACGTTCCGGTACGATCCGCAGGCGCCCGACGTGCTGATCGAACCGGTTCACAGCCGCATCTCCGGCGCCTGGACCATCCTGATCTTGCGCAGGATCATGGGGCCACACGGCGAGTTCATGGGTGCCGTCGGACGCGGCATCGAGCCGGCTAATTTCGAGAAGTTCTTCGAAACCCTCATGCTCGGCGATAGCGCCACGATCTCGATGCTGCATCGGGACGGCACACTGCTTGCCCGCTTTCCCCAATCGAGCGACATGATGGGACGCAATTTCAGGAACGGCTCGTTCGAGCAGCAAAGGATCTTCACGCAAGACCATTTCGCGGGGCGGATGGTGAGCCCGATCGACGGCGAGGACCGGCTGGCCTCGGCGCGCACCCTCCCCCACTTCCCGATCCTGATGATGGCGACGACAACGCGCGCGGCAGCGCTGGCCGACTGGCGGGAACAGATCGGAATCCTGATTTCGGTCGCCGGCGCGTCCGCGCTTGCGATCGCGGGCGTGTTGACCGCGATCGTGCGCAAGCTGCTGGAGCAGCACCGCATGTCCCGGGAACGGTTGACACTGGAGAAGCAGCGTCTCGATCGCGCCGTCAACAACATGACCCAGGGCCTTTTGCTGTTCGACGCCGAGCGGCGGCTCGTGATCTGCAATCAGCGCTACATCGAGATGTACGGCTTGTCGCCCGACATCGTCAGACCCGGCTACAGTTTCCGCGACATCATCGCGCACCGCAAGGAGACGGGCTCCTTTACGGGCGATGTCGACCAGTATACCGCGCGCGTGCTGGGCGACATCCACGTGCGCAATTCCATGGTGGTCGACACCAGCGATGGCCGCTCGATCCAGATCGTCAACGAGCCTCTCGCCGACGGCGGCTGGGTCGCGACCCATGAGGACATCACCGAGCGGCGCCGCACCGAGGAGCGCATCACCCACCTCGCCCACTACGACGCGCTGACCGACCTGCCCAACCGCGCCAAATTCCACGAACATCTGCGCGAAGCGCTGGCCGCCATCGGCCGCGACGAAGAGCTCGCCGTGCATTGCATCGACATCGACGAGTTCAAGGGCGTCAACGACGCGCTCGGCCATCTCGTCGGCGACGAGCTGTTGAAGTCCGTGGCGGAGAGCCTGCGTCGCTGCGCCGGCCCAAACGATTTCGTTGCCCGGCTCGGTGGCGACGAGTTTGCGATCGTGCAGGGCGCGGTGACCTCGCAGGACCAGGTCAACGAGCTCATTGCCCGGATCTTCGCCGCGATCCGCACGCCGTTCGATTGCATGGGCCATCACCTCACCACCGACGCCAGCATCGGCATCGCGCTGGCGCCGCGACACGGCAACGCGCTCGACCAGATCCTGAAGAACGCTGATATGGCGATGTACGCCGCCAAATCTGCCGGGCGTCACACCTATCGCTTCTTCGAGCCGGAGATGGACGCCAGGGTGCGCGAGCGGCGCCGGCTGGAGATCGACCTGCGCCACGCCATCGCCCAAGGCGGGTGCGAAGGCGGCCTCGAGGTCTATTACCAACCCTGCGTCAGCCTGAAGGACGATCGCATCACCGGCTGCGAAGCGCTGGTGCGCTGGCGCCACCCCGAGCGCGGCATGGTTTCGCCGGCCGAGTTCATCCCGATCGCCGAGGATACCGGGCTGATCAACGAGATCGGCGAATGGGTGCTGTCGACCGCCTGCCGTGAGGCGGCCACCTGGCCCGACGACATTCGCCTTGCGGTCAACGTCTCGCCGGTTCAGTTCAAGAGCGGCACGCTGGCGATGAAGATCGTGGCAGCGCTGGCCGCCTCCAGCCTGCCGGCGAGCCGGCTCGAGCTCGAGATCACCGAGGCCGTGCTGATCCGCGACGATGACACCGCGCTGGCGATCCTCCACCAGCTCCGCGCCATTGGCGTGCGCATTGCGCTCGACGATTTCGGCACCGGCTACTCCTCGCTGAGCTATTTGCACCGCTTCCCGTTCGACAAGATCAAGATCGATCGTTGCTTCGTCAACGACATCGCCGGTCCCGACGGCTCCGCCAGCATCGTGCAGGCGGTGGTCAATCTCGCCAGCGCCCGTCGTATGGCAACCACGGCCGAAGGCGTTGAGACCGAGGAGCAGCAGCGGCTGCTGCGCACGCTCGGCTGTACCGAGATGCAGGGCTATCTGTTCAGCGCCGCCAAACCGGCCGACAGGATGCTGGAGCTGTTCGCGCTTCATCGCAGCCGGCTCGCCCAGCGCGAGGCCGAACCAGGCCGTCGGCGCGAGGTTGGCTAGGGCGGAGTTCGGCTGCCGGCGCAGCGGCATTCCCAGAAGCTCTCCTCAAGACATACAACGCAGGTCTGCTCGAGACGCTCCCTCAGGACATTTCGCGCGCGGTGAAGACGAACGGTCAGATTGTTCACGGTCACGCCCAGATCGGCGGCAACCAGCTCCCGCGGTTCACCGGCAAGATCTATCCTCCTGATGACCTCGGCGTGCTCGGGCTTCAGCAAGGTCAGATGGGTATGAAGACACTCGCAGACCACGGTATTCGCCGCAGCATCCTGGTCGGCTGCAAGACGGTCGTTGAGCTCGTGCGGAAACGGCATCTCCCGCGTCCTGCTCTTCAATCTCTGACGGTGAAAGTCGGCGATGGTCGTTGCCAGGACCCTGCTCAACCAACCTCGAACCGAGTCCGCATCACGAATGTCGCCCGACCGCTCCAGTGCGCGCAACATGAACGCCTGGAGCACTTCCTCCGCTTCCGCCCTCCCGCCAAAGCGTCGCTGCAGATAGCTGCGGAGGCGATCGTAACTGCTGACGAGAGCAGTACGAACAACGCTCTCCTGCGCTTCCAAGGAGCCGGCTCTCCGCGCCGGTCGGCTCTCGTTCGGCGATTTCATGACCACAGTCCTTGCATGACGTTCGGTAGATCGCTTGGCTTGATCGGGAACGCGTCAATCGGACACGCTCCGTTCGCTAGTGCGGCAGCCGTCCGAGCACAGGTCGCGAGGGCTCGCCGCTACAGCGGCGCACAGGGGATGACCTGAGCCGACGATCGCGATGCGGGCATTCTTCTGCTCGACGCGCAGCGCGCGCGGGCGCCACCAGGACCGATCATGTCGCTCGCTGCGCGAGGTCTTGGCGCGCGTCGCCGTCATCCGCCTGGGCATCGCGCCCATTGCCGATGTGTCGGCCCGCGCTCCAACCTGGAGCGAGTCAGCCTGGTCGCCGGGAACTATTTCAGGTGATGGGAGGCCGATAGTGGCGACGGAACGTGCCTTCGTCGCCGATCACGTCGGGCTGGGCTTCGCAACGCGAGCGCGGCACGACGAACTCCCCAATCCCGGGCGCCTGAGGCGACACGGCGGTGAAGCAGAGGACCGAGCCGCAGCAGCTCGCATGCCGGTCGCAGGGTCGATCCTGGTCGTCATCACAATCCCCGGCCATCGCAATGTCATGCGAATGAACCGCCGATCCGACCGCGTCGTCATGCCCGTGCGAATCCGCAGGCTGATCGGCCTGGTACTCATACTGCATCATTGAGTCGAGGGGGATCGAAATCGCAAGAGACGGCGTCATCGATGCGAACAGGTAAGCGACGGCGACAAGCCATCCCCACCATCTTCGCCTTGGCTTTCGCAAGCCAATCATCTCCGCACCTGCTATCACGACCGGGAAACATATAGCCCCGGTTGCAGTGACGGCCAATAGAAAACGGCACACACAGATTAGACAATGCGAGAGCTGCGATAGACGAATTGCACGTGCGGGAATTTGGGGTCCGGCGCGGCCGCCGGATACCGTGCGAAAACGAACGTCCTGATTTTTTCGTCCGCTCCCGTAATATAGGGCACCCATCTGCGTCGCACGCCCCCGGTCAGTGATGCTTCATCCAGCCGACACCTTTGATGTCGTTGAACGAGTCGGTCCGGTGACACAGAAAGCATTGATCGACCGATGCATGCTCCTGTCCGGCGATCACCCGATCCATCATCGCGAAGTGACCCATGTAGTGGCTCGGCGGCGCCTGATGACATTGGGCGCAGTCCTTCGACGTTGGCGAAGGATGCAGGAAACCGACGATTGTCCAAAACGCGAGACCATGGCAATTCGAGCATTGCCGTCCAAACAGCTCGCGGTGCGGTTGCCGGTTGCTGTGGCAGTTGGCGCAATCGAGCTCTGCCTTTTCCCGCCTCTCGGACTTTGGCAGGCCGAGAAACTCCTTCAAGTCCTCCGCCAATCGATCGGCCGTCCTGTCAAACAAGTTCCCGCCAGCGGGAGGCATCGCAACTTGCAGCAGTGAAGCGTGATCCATCCTGATCGGCCGCGGCCCGCCAATGTGCTCACGATGGCAGCCGGAACATTGACCGGCCGCCGCAGCATGAAACGCCGTCGACTGCTTGCCGAGATCGCCCGCAGACGGCGCATGACAGGCGATGCAGGCCGCAGCATCAACGCCCTTGGTCGGCGTGTGGCAGCTCTCGCATCTGTCGGACAGAAATGCGTGCTTCCCCGAGAGCGGCCCGGGCATCACGAACCTTGTCCAGCCCGGGACGACTTCGGAGCTGCCCCGATACAGAGCAATCGACGTGACCGCCGCGCTTGCGAGGGCCAGCGTCGCGACCACGACGTAGAGCGCGCCCCTGATCGTCACGCCAGCCACCGCAGCCCGTAATAGACCTCGGCTGCCACATGCACCGCGAGCAGCGCATACATCACGATCGCGGCCACGACGTGCAGCCCGATCCACGGCATGAAGATCTTCTTGACCGTTTCGCTCGATCCGATCGCTGCTTCGAAGTCGGAAATGCTATCGACGAGCTGCAGCAACGGCACGTTTCGAAGCGCCGGTGCAGGCATGGCGACCTCCTCATGCGCCATCCGATCGGGCGACGACAGAGCCGCAGCAGTGTGCTCATAAGCCGACCTCAAGGTCGCCAGATCCGACTGCTGCCGGCGAAGCTCCGTTGCCGTTTGCGGCAGGTAGTAGCGCCCGACAAATCCGGTGACGACGACGATCAGCATGCTGGTCACCAGGGCGATCCCAAGCGGGCTCTGGAATTTGTGTCCGGTATGCAGAAGCGCGAAGAACGCCGCGACGATTCCGGCATAGGCGTGAAATGCCAGGAGCGTTGGCATCGACACGCATCGCGTGACCAGCGTCTTCAGACCCAGGCTGTATTTCGTCATCGGATAGACAAGAAGGAGAACCATCAGCACGGCCGCACCGGCCCCGAGGACAAAGCCCGCGAGGCTTCCAGCGAACCTGCCGTCAGAGTGAAGCAGGAAAGCCGGCACCAACAGCAACAGGGCCGCCAGAACGATATCCGCGATCAGACGCTCTCTCCGGTTCATCTTGTCAGGCCTCGACGACCAGATCTCCGACCGATTTCGCCTGGCAGGCCAGGATGAGGCCGTTCGCCTTGTCATCGGCGGTCAAGGCGTCCTGGACCTCCATCGTGACGTTACCTTGCAGCAGGTGCGTCTTGCAGACACCACAGACCCCGGCCCTGCACGAATAATCAATCGACACGCCGGCGCTCTCGGCCACTTCAAGGACACTCTTGTCGGGGGGCAGCGCCGCCACCTTGTCCGATCTCGCAAAACGAATGGTGGCCGTCGCGGGCCCGATCGCCGCGGCCAATTGATGACGCGCCTCACCTTCCGGCGTCGGCGCTTCGACGACGGCCTTGCCGGGGGGCGGAACGGCTCCGCGGGCGGGCCCAAAAGCCTCCGTCTTGATCTGCTCGCGTGGCAGGCCGAGTCCGATCAGCGTCTTCCTGAGCGCGTCCATCATTCCGGGCGGACCACACAGGTGAACACGCCGTTTGACCAGATCGGGCACGGCCTGCGTCAGGAAAGCAGCTGTGATCTGCCCTTCGTTTCCCATCCATGACGTGCCGGCGGCCCGCACCATGGTGGCCGCAACGTGCAAATTGTTCATCCTGCGCTGGAGATGTTCGAGCTCGTCCCGGAAGATGAACTGCTCGGTCGTCTGCGCGCCATAGACGAGATAGATCTGGCCCGGCCACGCGATGTCAGAGAGGTACCGGATCGCCGCCATCAGCGGCGTGATGCCGACGCCGCCTCCGATCAGGACAACGCTGTCGGCTTCCGTGCCCGTGAACGTAAAGGCGCCGGAAGGGCCTGCGACCTCAAGGAGGTCACCCTCCTTCACGTGGTCATGCATGTAGTCGGAAAGAAGCCCGCCATCTTCGCGCTTGATCGTGGTCTCGACGTAGGCAGTCTGGGCAGCGGACGACGCGATCGTATAGGAGCGCCTGATGGTCTTTCCGTCGATCTCGATGGCGTAGGTCAGGAACTGCCCGGGCAGGAATGCAAATGGGATCGCGCCGCCGCCCGGCGCTTGCAGACGGAAGGTCTTGACGTTCGGCGTCTCCTGATAGATCGCACAGATCCTCAGCTTGCCTTTCCAGGAGCGGTTCGCTTCGACCCGCGGAGGATCGCGATCCCTCCCCTGAGAAGGTGTCGGTTCAGCCCTGCCCGGCTGACTAACTGATGTCGCGGCCGCGGGGGGTGCTGCGGCAGCAGCCGGAGCGACTGCTGCGCGAGTCAGCCGCTCCACCAGCGCATTCGCCCGGCGCATGCGCGCGACATAGATGGCCAGCATCGCGAGCGAGAACAGCACCAGCAGCGCCATGGTCGAGACGTGAAACCAGGAGACCCTCGCGGCCCCATCATCGGCATCCATGGCGCTTCGCTCAGGCAGGAGATTCATCTGCGACTTGAACCAGGCCTGCGCGATTTGCTGCGGTGGCTTGCCCTCCTGAAGTGATCGCAGCACGATCACGCCACTCTGGACCGCGTTAAGGAACACGCGAAGCCGCCGCGACGCCTGATCGGCGGCAACGAGATCGCCCCCGGCGATGGCATGCCGCAGGTCCGTTCCGGCTCCCGCCAGGCGATCGGCCTCCGCGCCGATCCGCTCGCGCGCCTGAGCCTCCAGATTATTGCGTTGCTCGGCCGACAGCGCCGGCATGTCCATCAACGCCGGATAAAACTCCTTGCGCGGCCGCCCCATCATGTCGTCCATTCCGCCCATCATCCCGGAGGCGGCCCTGCCGGTCGGAACGCGAACAGCATCGCGACCGCTCAAGCCTGCTGAACCGTCCGGCGGCGCGTCCTCGCCGGCGCCGCCGGACGGTGCTGGATGATGCGCCGCGTGATCGCTCTCTGCCTGGGCCAGCTCCTTGCGCTGAAAGAACTGCCCTGCCAGGTCCGAGGCGAGCACGGCATTCCCGACGAGCTGGCTCGTCAGGACGACGAGCGCAGCCACGCCGGATCGACATCGAAGCGGCCCACCAAACATGATCCTGCCCTCGCCGCAGTGTTCAGAATGACGCGATCAGGGGCAGCAGGATCGTGTCTGCGGTCTGTTTCTGGCTCTGGTTCAGCGACGCATAGAGACGCGTGAAGGCCAGACGCGCCGATTTGATTGCGTCCAGACGCTCGGACAAGTGCCGCTCGTAGTGCTCCAGACGGTCGGCGCTACCAAGCCCCTCGTCCATTGCGAGCATCTTGCGCGCTTCCAGCAAATGCCGCCGGCTCGCACGCAAGGCATCTGCAACGTTATTCCAGTCGGCAGCCTGCCCGTCGCTGATCTGCAGCTCCGCCTTCAGAAATGCGATCCGCCCTTCGAGCCGCTCGGTCACGTCAGCCGGGCCACTGATTGCACTGCCGCTGCCGGACGAACTCATCTGGCCGCGCATCATCTTTTCCATCATCGGCATCATCGGCATCGTGCTGGATTTGTCCTCGCAGCCAGCGCCCTGACAGTCCCGCATCTGGCCCTGTGGCGGCATCTTCATCTTGTCGTCGTTCATCCGGCCGCCACCCATGTTCTGCGGCTGGCCTGCCGGTTGGCCCATATTGGTGTTGCTGCCGGATAGCGACGGGTCGGGAGTCTTTGACATCTTGTCGTCATCCATCATCGCGATCCGGTTCAGATCAGCTGCGGCGATTGCGGACGACGGCCCAATCGGCCCCAGCACGAAGACAGCCAAGGCGGCGGCGCTCACGACAAGATTTCTCGGACGATTCATGGTCATTCTCCAGGTTCGATTCGGCTGGTTATCTGCTCGCCGACGTCGGCGATGAGACAGCGATGTGCGGGTCAGGCCATATAGACGCGAAGTGCCCGCGGCTCTTACGCGTTGGTGCGTGCAGACTTTCAGCGGTTATCATTCGCCCCCTCCTCACCGGACGAACGGCTTCTGTCGACATCCTTCGACCACGTCCGGTAGTAGGCGACGATCGTCATGACCCAGAGCCCCGCAGCGCCGACCACGAGCTGGGCCCATATTCCCTCCGCCCCGGTCTCGATCACGAAATGCGCGACGAACGACAGGAAGAGGCCAACGCAGAACACGGACAGCGATTGCTGGCCGCATCGGATCAGCGGTTGGAGGAAGGGCGACTTCAGGCCGGGCCAATCGCTTGGAACGAGCGAGACGACGATGAGCACGAGGCTCGCCAGATGGATCACGCGATACGGGCCAAGATTGGTCTTGTCGTTCGGAATGAAGATGGCGGTGAGCCCTTCCGGAACGTAATCCCGCAGCGAGGGGATTCGTTCGGCCAGCGTCATCGCAAACGCAAAGAGCAGGAAGCCGCAGCTCGCGACGAGCAGCGTGCGGGACGACAATAGCCACCGGCTTGCCGCGGCGCCTCCCAATGCGAGCCAGGCGCCGAATACGAAGAGCAGCTGCCAGGCGAACGGATTGAAATACCAGACTCCCGCCGGATAGGACGGCAAATTCCAGCCGTAATGGCGGGCGGCCAGATAGAGGCCCAGCGAACCGATCATCACCGCGTTGCGCCATCGCAGCATGAGCCAGAGCACGGCCGGAAACGCTGCCATCAAAACGATATAGAGCGGCAGGACGTCGAGATTGAGCGGCTTGAACTTGAGGATCAGCCCCTGGGACAGCGTTTCGACGGGAAAGGTCATCAACGGCGCGACGTTGAACTGATCCATCAGGTGAAGGTCATCGAAGCTGTGCGCGAGATAGTGCACGGCGGTGAGATAGACGAAGAACAGCAGCAGGTGGGCGACATAGAGCTGCCATACCCGCCGCAGCAGCCGGGTTGCTCCGATAACGAAGCCACGCTCCATCATCATCGACCCGAACACGAACGTCGCCGTGTAGCCGGAGATCAGCACGAACAGATCGGCGCCATCGCTGAAGCCGTAATTCCGTGTCGTAAGCCAGACGAGCGCCGAATCCGGAACGTGTCCCAGGAAGATCAGCCAGTTTGCCAGGCCGCGAAACAAATCCAGCCGAACGTCGCGTCGGGGCCTGGCCAGCACGGATCTGATCGTGATCGTCTCCCAGAGCCGACGATGCAAGAGAAACGCAACTCGCAAGGGCCGACCGGGCACCTGGATCGTATCGTCAATCAACGGTGTCTTCCCATTTCCGTGCGATGTGCTGCGGATCGCAATCGCAACCGCGATGCTTCCGCCGCTCATTCGCGCCGGCACGCTAGGTCGCGTCGTTGATGCTCCTTTGACAGACATCAAACTCGAACGACGCGCCGGCCAAATCTTTTTGTCGCGCAGGCATGTAATCAATTGAAGCGTCTGTCGTCCTCGAGTGATTTCGATCGACGGCGTCATCCTCGGGCGAAGTCTCTCGACGGCGCCGCAGGTAGTCGACGGCATGACAAGAAGCCATCGAATTCACGCAATCGATGCAAAATTTTTTCTGTAAGAAGATCGATGCTTTGCGTCGCCCGCCGCAATTCGACGATCCACGCGTCGGCGCTCGCAAGCGTGCACGCCGACGATTGATCTTGCTCAACTTCGACGTTCTCACTCCGGGTTTGGTTGCCTCTCAGTCAAGCCATCGGGACTTGATGACACCAACTCGACAAGATCAAACAGGAGAAACCAGAATGAGCCACCGCAAGCTGATCGCTGCTGCAGCGATCATGTCGTTCGTCGCGCTGCCCGCCGTGGCGCAGACGAGCACCACCGATGAGAAGAACGGCCACCACTACACGGGCGGGCCGAAGACCGAGGTCCTGCACCACATGGGCAAGAAGGACAGCGATGGCGGACCGACCACCGGGTCTGGCGGCAGCCATCATTACGGCGGCGGACCAAAGACCGAGGTCCCGCATCACATGGGCCCGAAGAAGGAGCAATGACGATCGGACGGTGATCCCGCCGCGCGCAAGACGCGGGATCACATCTCCCAGGCAACGCAACGGGGAAACAGTGTGTCCTCGTTGTCGCTACGGCGGAAGCCCGACGCAGCGACTCTGGTCAAGCCTGCGGCCGAGACGTTGAGTTGCCCGGACTTGACGACAGCGCCCAAGACGAATTCGCCCGGGAGCGGTTCATCCGCACCCGGGCGCTGTATCCGTCGGCTTCTCGCTCTAGTTCGGCACCGTCGTCTTCGGCGCCGGTTTCGCGGCAGCCGCATTCACCGTGACGCCGTGCAGGAAGTCATAGGCCGCGTGCAGCGCCTTGTCGTCCTTCTCTTCCGGCGGGACATAGGACTGCGAGCCCGTCTGCTCGGTGCCGTCGGCGGCCTGCAGATGGCCGCGCATCTGCGATTCGGCGATGGTGTCGACGCGGCCCTTCAGCTCGGCCGGGACGTCCTGGAGGATCTCGATATCGGGCGCGATGCCCTGAGCCTGGATCGAGCGGCCCGACGGCGTGTAGTAGCGCGCGGTGGTCAATGCCAGCGCGCCATTGCCGGTGCCGAGCGGAATGATGGTCTGCACCGAGCCCTTGCCGAACGAGCGCGTGCCGATGATCGTAGCACGCTTGTGATCATGCAGCGCGCCCGCCACGATTTCCGACGCCGAAGCCGAGCCGCCATTGACCAGAATAACGAGCGGCTTGCCCTTGGTGAGGTCGCCGCCATGCGCAGTGAAGCGCTGGGTTTCTTCCGGATTGCGTCCGCGGGTCGAGACGACCTCGCCGCGCTGCAGGAACGCGCTCGATACCGACACCGCCTGGTCGAGCAGGCCGCCTGGGTTGTTGCGCAGATCCATCACATAGCCAATGAGCTTGTCTTGCGGGACGTCCTTGGAGATCGAGGCGATCGCCTTCTTCAGGCCGTCGGTGGTCTGCTCGTTGAACGAGGTGACGCGGATGTAGCCGATGTCCCCGTTCTCCACGTGGAAGCGGACCGGGCGGACATGGATGATCTCGCGCGTGATCGCGACATCGAGCGGAGCATCGGCGCCCTTGCGCACGATGGTCAGCTTGGTCTTGGTGTCGACCGGCCCCTTCATCTTGTTGACGGCCTGCTCGAGCGTCATGCCCTGCACGTTTTCGCCGTCGATCTTGCTGATGAGGTCGCCGGACATGATGCCGGCCTTGGACGCCGGCGTATCGTCGATCGGGGAAACGACCTTGACCAGGCCCTCTTCCATCGTGACCTCGATGCCGAGGCCGCCGAACTCGCCGGAGGTGGTCTCCTGCATCTCGGTCCAGGCCTTGTCGTTCATGTAGCGGGAATGCGGATCGAGCGAGGTCACCATGCCCGTGATGGCGCCTTCGATCAGCTTGGCATTGTCGGGTTTCTCGACGTAGCTCGCCTTCACCCGCTCGAAAACTTCCCCGAACAGGTTGAGCTGGGAATATGCATCATCCGCGCCTGCCGCCGCCCGAGCCGCCCATAGTCCGCCCTGCGGACCTGATACGAGGAGGGTCAGGCACGCTCCGGTGAGCGCGCCCAGGGGGAAGAGCAGGGTTTTCCGCATGGAATGGGTGGCCTTTTCGCTGAGCGGTTCTATTGAGGCTGGGCAGCCGCCATGCAAGTGGCGATCCAGCCCGGTTCTCACAATATCATTCTGGTTTCTTCAAGGCCGGCCTGCCACGCCGGCGGGTACGCGGTAAAAATCCCTTCGCCTAAGCCTAAACATTTGGCAACGTTCGCAAGATCGGCCCCCGTTTCCAGCGGGAATCAGTCGACCGGACGGCGCCTCGCAGCTATGCCATTTTAGGATGGTCTTGGAGCGCCGGACGGGATAGGCGATGGCACAATTGCTTCAAATTCTCGGGAGGATAACAATGAACGAAGCACTCCGGCCGGAACGGAACGTCGAACTCGGCGCCAGCAACGAGCCGTTCCAGAACCTGCACGAATTCATCCGGAAGGCGCGTTCCAATCTCAACCAGAACGCCTGGGACTACATCGTCGGCGCGGCCGAGACAGAGACCACGATGCGCCGCAACCGCATGGCGCTGGACGAGATCGCGTTCCGCCCCCGCGTGCTGCGCGACGTGCGCAAGGTCAGCGGCTCGGTCGAGCAGTTCGGCCGCAAGATGCGACTGCCTGTGGTGCTCGCCCCCGTCGGCGCGCTGGAGATCTTCGATCCCCTTGGCGCAGCCAGCGTCGCGCGCGCCGCCGGTACTTTCGGCGCATCGCACATGCTCAGCTCCGTGTCCGAGCCCGGTCTGGAAAAGACCGCCGAGGCCGCGCCCGATGCGCTGCGCCTGTACCAGCTCTACGTCCGTGGCGATGACGCGTTCGTCGCGGACGTCGTCAGCCGGGCGCAGAAGGCCAATTATGCCGCCTTCTGCCTGACCGTCGACACCGCCCATTACAGCCGTCGCGAACGCGACATCGCCAAGCGCTATGTTCGCGAGAGCCGTCTGCGCGCCACCGGCGGCGACTACCAGAAGGGGCTGGAGTGGCGGACCGTGAAGATGATCAAGGACAAATTCAAGATCCCCCTGATCCTCAAGGGCATCGCCACCGCCGAGGATGCCCTGATCGCGCTCGATCACGGCGTCGAATGGATCTACGTCTCCAACCATGGCGGCCGCCAGCTCGATCACGGCCGCGGCGCCATGCATGTGCTGCCCGAGATCGTCGACGCCGTGAAAGGCCGCGCCAAGATCATGGTCGATGGCGGCTTCTGCCGCGGCACGGACATCGTCAAGGCGATCGCGGCGGGCGCCGACCTCGTCGGCATCGGCCGGCTGCAATGCTGGGCGCTGGCCGCAGCCGGCGAGACCGGCGTAACGCGGATGCTGGAACTGCTGGAGGACGAGGTGCTGCGCTGCCTCGGCCTGCTCGGTGCCACCTCCTTCGCCGAGGTCGACAAGTCCTGCCTGCACCCGGCCACCGCAACCAATGTACCGAGCGTGTTCAGCGCGTTCCCGCTATTCGACCACGAGCCCTACCGATACTGACCCGAAAGGATGCAATGACCTCGCTCTCTCCCGGCAGCGCAGATGCGCTTCTGTTCGATCTCGGGCGCGTCGTGCTCGACATCGATTTCTCCAAGGCGATCGCCTGCTGGGCGGGACATGCCGGCTGCGAGCCCGAAGCCATCGTCGCCCGCTATGTGCGCGACGAGGCCTACCGCCTGCACGAGGTCGGCAAGATCAGCGATGAAGACTATTTTGCCTCGCTGCGCTCCTCGCTCGGAATCTCCATTTCGAATGTCCAGTTCCTCGAGGGGTGGAACGCGATTTTCGCGGGCGAGATGCCTGGCATCGCCGAGCTGCTGTCGCGCGCGGCAAAGCAGATGCCGGTCTACGCCTTCTCCAACACCAACCGCCCGCACGTCGACTATTTTTCCAGAGAATATGCCGACCTGCTCGGCCATTTCCGCGAGTTGTACCTGTCCTCCAGCATCGGCCTGCGCAAACCGGATGCGGAAGCGTTCGACCACGTCGTGGCCGCGATGGGCGTACCGGCGAGCCGGATCGTGTTCTTCGATGACCTCGCCGAGAACATCGAAGGCGCGCGCGCCCGCGGCCTCACCGCGGTCCATGTGACCTCACACCACGACGTCGGCGTCGCGCTGAAGGCGCTGGGGATCTGATCGGGCGGCAATTTCCGGAACAATTTCGCCCGAAAACGAGGAACCAAAGCTCTTTGTGCATTTTTGTACGGAGTTCCGGGAACGGAATGCCCCCTTCCGGACTCTTGAGTCCGCTGGGACTTCCATGGACGGACATATCGCGTGTTGGGCAAAACATACCTCACCAAGCAGGCCTCCCTGCTGGTCAAATTCGCCAAGACCACTTCGGACGCCGAGCTTTCTGCCAAGCTGATGAGCAAAGCGGCCGATCTGAAATCTCAGGCAGATCCGATGCCCGACCGGGATCAGGGCCCCAAGGCGCCCGACGTCGCTGAAGTGGAAAACGCGGCAAGGGGAAATCCCATAACGCGGTCGTGACGCTGCCCACAGTTCTGCCCCCGTCGGACCGGTCTGCCCGGATCATGCTGGACATGAGCCCTAGTGCCCGAAGCGTAAGCTTCGCAGCAGTATAGCCCTTTTTGCGTCGGCCCTCCCGCTCGGCTAGAACCTTGCCCGACCGAGTCCTTGATCTCGTTGCGGGAGTTCGCCGTGGCCCTGATGCCGGTTTCCGATGCGCTTGCCGCCGTGCTCGCCGGTGCGGAGCCTTTGGCTGAGGAAATGATCGCTCTGGATCAGGCCTTCCATCGCGTGCTCGCGCGGGACGTCGCGGCGCGCCGGACGCAGCCGCCCGAGGCGATGTCAGCGATGGATGGTTATGCCGTTCGCGCGGCTGATGCTGCGAAGGTTGATGCGCAGCTCACGGTGGTCGGCGAGGTTGCAGCCGGCCGCCCATTTGCAGGAACGGTCGGTGCCGGCGAAGCTGTCCGGATCTTCACCGGCGGCGTCGTTCCCGCCGGCGCCGATGCGGTCGTGATCCAGGAGGACACCATCGCGGACGGCAAGCGCATCACGATCAAGGAAGCTGCCCTCACCGGGCGGCACATTCGCCCCGCCGGGATCGACTTCCGCGAGGGCGACGTGCTCCTGCGCAAGGGCGCACGGCTGACCGATCGGGACCTTGCGCTCGCCGCGGGCATGAACCATCCGCAGCTGAGCGTTCATCGCCGTCCTAAGGTCGCGATTCTCGCAACCGGCGACGAGCTTGTGATGCCGGGCTCGACACCCGGCCCCGGCCAGATCGTCTATTCCAATGGCTACGCCCTGCACGCCCTCGCCCGCAGCGAGGGTGCCGACACCATCGATCTCGGCGTCGCCGCCGACACGCTTGCCGCCACCACCTCGGGCATCCGCCGCGCCCGCGAATCCGGCGCCGACATCCTGATCACGACCGGCGGAGCGTCTGTCGGTGACCACGATCTGGTGCAGCAGGCGCTTCGGCACGAAGGTATCTCGATGGCGTTCTGGAAGATCGCGATGCGGCCGGGCAAGCCGATGATGAACGGGCAGCTCGGGCCGATGCGCGTCATCGGCCTGCCCGGCAATCCCGTGTCATCCTACGTCTGCGGCTTCCTGTTTCTGGTGCCGCTGATTCGCGCGCTGTCGGGCCGCTCAATGATTCATCATCGCCGCGAACGCGCCGTGCTCGGTCGCGACCTCGGGGCCAATGACCAGCGCGAGGATTATCTGCGTGCGCGTCTGGAGACGCGGGACGACGGCACGCTCGTCGCTCTTCCCGTCAACCACCAGGATTCCTCACTGTTGGCGAATCTCGCTGCGGCACAGGCACTTCTCGTGCGCGCGCCGTTCGCACCGAGGGCCGCTTCCGGCACGCCTTGCGAGGTGTTGCGACTGCCGGAGTGAGCGCGCCGACGCAACCGTCCCGCGAACTTTGTCGCGTTCACGGTAAATTAAGCAGTTGCGGAACATGTATCGAACATATAGTGTCCGTTCATGATTTGTTTCGAGCATGTAGCGGCTTACTGCTGAATTCAGCGTCTGGGAATCGAGCGACATCGTCAGGGGGATTTTGGTCGAGATGTTAACGCGCAAACAATACGAGCTCCTGCGGTTCATCAGCGAGCGATTGAAGGAAAGCGGCGTGCCGCCCTCCTTCGACGAGATGAAGGATGCGCTCGACCTGCGCTCCAAGTCGGGCATCCATCGCCTGATCACTGCGCTCGAGGAGCGCGGCTTCATCCGCCGCCTGCCCAACCGGGCCCGCGCCATCGAAGTGATCAAGCTGCCTGAACTCCAGGCGGCTGCCGGCAGCCGTCGCGGCTTCACGCCGAGCGTCATCGAGGGCAATCTCGGCAAGGTGCACACGATGTCGAGCCCGCCCGTCGATGAGGGCGAACGCCCTGTCGCAGTTCCCGTGATGGGCCGGATCGCGGCCGGTACGCCGATCGAGGCCTTGCAGACGCGCAGCCACACCATCAGCGTCCCGCCCGACATGCTCGGCGCGGGCGAGCACTACGCGCTCGAAGTCCGCGGTGATTCCATGGTCGATGCCGGCATTCTCGATGGCGACATGGCGCTGATCCAGCGCAACGAGAGCTGCGACACCGGCGATATCGTGGTGGCCCTGATCGACGACGAGGAAGCCACGCTCAAGCGTTTCCGCCGCCGCGGCGCCTCGATCGCGCTCGAGCCGGCAAACGCCGCCTACGAGGTCCGGATCCTGCCGCCCAACCGGGTCAAGATCCAGGGCAAGCTGATCGGGCTGTACCGCAAATACTGAACGCGGCGCACGTCGCCACCTGGCAAGCACGCCCTCAAGATCGGAGCGGACGATTGTCCGCTCCGGCTGGTTGGTTTTTCTGGTTTTGCACTGATTATCCGGCCACCTCTCCCGCGCTACATCCCCGGCACGCCATGACGAAGCACGCATCGCTTCGCAGGCCTTGCGAGACCGAGGAGACCGCCATGCGCAAGATTATTCTGAGCACCGTCGCGATCGCGCTGATCGCAATATCAGCGTCGCAAACCTTCGCTGCGCAGCCGCAGCATCACGTTCGCAGGGCGCCACAGGCGACGAACGAACAATTCCGCAGTGCCCGCAACGCCGTCGGGCAACAGGCGCAGCCGGCCTGGCCTTATTCGGGTTGGTCGGCACCGGCTGGGCGCTAACGAAGAAGCTCTCGGAATGCACGGAAGCAGTCTTTGTTCCTCGGATGTCTGAAAAAGAAATTGTGATGGCAGCCTGCAGACTCAAGCCGCAGATTTGCCCCCAACATGGCATATGATCGCAGGCTTCCACTCTGATAGAGGCCTGCGCCTCAGAAGAGGCGCGGGTGCTCTATCGCTGATGAGGAGCACCCGATGTGTGACTATAGCTTGCATGCCGTCGCGACGCGTCCCGCAGAGGTCGGCGAGACGATCGTCACGACAACCTTCCGCGGCACCTCGACGCGCGGCTTCGCCTCCGAAGCCGACATGTCGGTCGCGGTCTGCCTGCTGCCGGGAACGGAGCTCGCCTTCGCCGACAACGTCCGCTACGACAACAGGTGGATCTGGACGCGCACCATCAATTCGCGCGTCGGCAAGTTCGGCAAGGTCGATCCGCACATTCCCGATCGTCATCACGACGCGATCGAATTCCCCGATGGCAAATACGTGCTGGTGACCCAGCTCGTCGAAGGCCAGCGCGCAACCGTGCTGCAACTGCCGGTGACCCAGCCGCTCGGTGAGCGCGAGCACAAGCCGCAAGTTGTCGCCGACAGACAGCCGACACCTCCGGGCCTGCCGATCGGTTGAACCGGCCAAAATTGGGCATGATCTCCGCGCAAACGCGTTTTCGCGTTTGTCGCGCCGGAGAACCGCTCCGCGCTTGTCCGGATCATGCCTCAATCCTCGGCCTGAAGGTCGGCCTCGGACGGTGTTGCGTCCTTGGCGCGCGGAGCTGCGGACCGCGGCATGAGGGTCCCTTCGAAATCTCCATCGCCGGCCGCCGCCGGCGACCAGGGGCGGTTTGCGCCTCTCGCCCTCGCCGCCGCAATGGCAAAGCCATCGCCGCGACGTGTCAGCGCCAGCGCGCCCTGGCTCGCCAGACGCGGCCGATCGATCACCATCCCGGTGCAATCCGGCGGCGCAGGCTTTGCCGTCACCACCAGGGCCGCGCGACCGCAATCATCAGCCAGCGCGTCGATGCGGAGCGCCAGCGCGACCATGCGGCCGTCGGCAAGCGGCGTCACGCAGCCGGCATCGTCGCACGACACGCCGTCGCCGAGCGAGGTGCTCGCCGCATCGCGCGAATCAGCGTCCGCTGCAAGCCACTCCTTCAGCAGGAAATTGTCCTTCTTCGCCCTGATCAGGTGCAGCTGCCCGTCCCTGGCGCGCACCGCGACGTTCTGACCGTCACCGGCAATCAGAATATCGGGTTGCCGGACGGAAAGACTCCAGACGGTCGCCGCCACCAGCACGAATGCTCCCGACCAGCGCAGCGGCGTGCGCAAAAGACCCATCAGGATCAGGCCGAGGCTCGCAGCGATCAGCGGCACCGTGCCGAAGGCGCCGACGTGGCCGACCGCGCCGGGCAATGCCGCCACCCAGCGCGTGACCAAGATCATCCAGTCGATGCCGATTCCCATCAGCCACCAGAACACGCCGTCCAGCCCGAACGGAGCCGCGAGCAATCCGAGCAGCCCGGCCGGCATCACCAACGCCGAGACCACCGGCATCGCGCCGAGATTGGCGAGCACGCCATAAGGCGTCACACGGTGGAAATGGAAGGCGGCGTAAGGCGTGGTCGCAAGTCCCGCGATCATCGAGGCCATGAACAGCATCGCGATCTCGCGGCCTCCCCACAGCGCGATGCGCGCGGTCGCCGAATGATCGGGCGAGGCCAGCAGGCTCGGCATGCCGATCTGCACCATGGCGACGAGCCCGAGCGTCGCCGCGAACGACATTTGAAAGCTTGGATGCACCAGCGCTTCCGGCGCGGCCGCGAGCACGATCAGCGCCGCCACGGCCAGGGTGCGAAACGTGATCGCGCGGCGATCGACGATGACAGCGATCAGCACCACCGCGGTCATGAAGAACGATCTCTGCGTCGCGACTTCGGCGCCCGAGAGCAGCAGATAGAACGCTGACGCAACCAAGGCGGCGGCGGCCGACCATTTCTTGATGGGAACGCCCGCTGCCAGTCCCGGGACGAGCGCGAGCAGCGCGCGGACCGCGAAGAAGACGACCCCCGCGACGACGGCCATGTGATAGCCCGAAATCGAGAGGACGTGACCGAGCCCCGAGATGAACATGGCGTCGTTGACCGGCGTCGTAATCGCATCGCGGCGGCCGGTGAGGAGCGCGGTCGCGATGGCGCGGTTATCGCCGTCGAGCGTGGCGCGGATGCGCGCGTCGATCGCATCGCGCAAGCCCTGCATGATCGCGGCATAGCGCAGCTGCAATCCGCCCGACACGGCCGGCGTCACAGTCGTGATCGCCCCCATCGCAAAACCGGAGGCGCCGATGCCCTGGAAGAACATGTCGCGCGAGAAATCGTAGCTGCCCGGACGCAATGGCGACAGCGGCGGCATCAGCCGCGCCTTCAGCTGCACGAAGCTGCCGACATCGGGCGCCGTCCCCTTGCGCACGGAGAGGCGGACACGCTCGAGCTTCACGTCGCTGCGCTGTGCCTCCATCGCCGTGACACGCAGCACGAAACGGTCGGTACGCTCACGGATGTCGCGGGTCTCGACGAAGCCCGACAGCGACACGGAATAAAGCGGCTTTGCGAGCACGGTATGGGCGATGCGTGCCGTCTTCCACGTCGCCGCGGCAAAGCCGGCCGCAACCGCCGCGATCATGATTGCGGGCGCAAACAGGCGGCTTCGCCGCAACAGGACGGCGCCAGCCATGAGCGCGGTCGCCATCGCCATCGTGACCCACAGCATCGGCTCATGGTCGGCGGCAAAATAGAGCGCGATGCCGCAGCCGAAGGCGACGGGCACCCAAGGAAACAGCCGACCCGCACCAGCCTCGGCCTTGGCCCATTCGCGCAGCTGCCCGACGACCGCGGGCCAGACGCCCGACCCGGCCGGCACGAACCCGCCGGCCGACGCGGCCCGGCCCGTTGGCCAAGTTCCTGCGATCGGCGTCCCGGCAATGCCTTGCGACAGACGCTGCGGCCGGCCCGGCTCCGCCATTCCCTTGACAACCCCTGCGATATTAGACCGACGCAGAGGCTACCGGAACGTGCAGGCCGCCGAATAGCGGTACGGATCGAGAACGCAAGGGCCGCGCCCCTACTTTTCCTCTTCCATCGTCACGGCGACGTCCGCCTTGGCCGACAGCCGGACCTTGTTGCCCTCGACACCGGCGACGAGGCCCTTGTCGATGAAATGGTGGTGACCCCGGTGGCTGCCCTCACCGCTGTCCTTCTTGGTCAGCTTGATGCGGTTGCCCTCGACCTTGTCGACCGTGCCGACATGGACGCCGTCGGCGCCGATGACTTCCATATGCTCTACGATGTTTTGCATGGCGGGATCCTCCGATGGATGGATCCGCCTCAACGCGGCGACAGCACGTTCGTTTCCATCGCCGGAATGACGATGCCGTGCGTCAGATCAACGGCGCCTTTGCCGAGGCGTGGTGATTGACGATCTTCCAGTCGCCGTCCTCGCGGATGATGACCCAGCTCATCTTGACGACGAGATCAGAGCGTTCACCGGCAAAGTTGAACGTGATGGTTGCGCCCATGTTGATGAGGTCAGGACCGGCCTGCGCCGCCTGCACGTCGGAAAATGCCGCGCCCGGCTCGCGCCAGCGCGGCAGGCCGTTGAAGTATTCGGCAACGCCATCCCTGCCCCGATAGAGTTTCGGATTGGAGCCGAAGAAAAAGGCGTTCTTCGAATAGAGCGATGAGAGCGCGACCGCATCGAGCGTTGCGAAGCCGGCGCACCATTTCGCAATGGTGGCGGAAACGATGGCATCGGCCTCACCGCTCATTCGTTTGTCAGCCCTTGGCCACTTCCTTCGCGAACGTATCGCGCAGGCCGATGGTGCGTGAAAACACCGGCTTGCCGGGCGTGGAGTCCTTGTCGCGCACGAAATAGCCCTGGCGCTCGAATTGCATCGGCTCGCTCGAATTGCTCGCGGCAACCGAGGCCTCGACCCGGGCATCGCTGAGGATCTCCAGCGAGTTCGGATTGAGATCGGCCGCGAAATTCGAGGCGTCAGGGCTCGGATTGGCGAACAGCTGGTTGTAGATGCGGATTTCCGCCGGCACTGAATTGGCCGCCGGCAGCCAGTGCATGGTCGCCTTGACCTTGCGGCCGTCAGGCGCGTTGCCGCCCTTGGTCGCGGGATCGTAGGTGCAGCGCAGTTCCACCACCTCGCCCTTGTCGTTCTTGATCACACCGGTGCACTTGACGAAATAGGCGTAGCGCAGCCGCACCTCGTTGCCGGGCGAGAGGCGGAAGAACTTCTTCGGCGGGTTCTCCATGAAGTCGTCCTGCTCGATATAGAGCTCGCGGCCGAACGTGATCTTCCGCGTCCCTGCCGAGGGATCATCCGGATGGTTGATCGCCTCGAGCTCCTCGGTCTGCCCTTCCGGATAGTTCTCGATCACGATCTTGAGCGGCTTCAAGACTGCCATGCGGCGCTGCGCCGTGCGGTTCAGCTCCTCGCGGATGCAGAATTCGAGCATGCCGACATCGACCACGCTGTTGGCCTTGGCGACGCCGATCCGCTTGACGAATTCGCGCAAGGCCGCCGGCGGCACGCCGCGGCGGCGCATCCCCGCCATGGTCGGCATGCGTGGATCGTCCCAGCCGGCGACATGGCCGTCGCGGACGAGCTGGGTCAGCACGCGCTTCGACAGCAGCGTGTAGGTCAGATTGAGCCGCGCCATTTCGTACTGGTGCGGCTTGGACGGCACCGGCAGCTTTTCGATGAACCAGTCGTAGAGCGGCCGGTGATCCTCGAACTCCAGCGTGCAGATCGAGTGCGTAATGCCTTCAATCGCGTCCGACTGGCCATGGGCATAGTCGTAGCTCGGATAGATGCACCATTTGGTCCCGGTGCGCGGATGATGCGCATGCAGGATGCGGTAGAGCACGGGATCGCGCAGATTGATGTTGCCCGAGGACATGTCGATCTTGGCCCGCAGCACGCGCGCGCCGTTGGGGAATTCGCCAGCCTTCATGCGGCGGAACAGGTCGAGGTTCTCCTCCACGCTGCGGTCGCGGAACGGCGAGTTCTTGCCGGGTTCGGTCAACGTGCCGCGCGAGAGGCGGATCTCCTCCTGGGACTGGTCGTCGACATAGGCGAGCCCGTCGCGGATCAGCTTCTCCGCCCATTCATACAGGCGGTCGAAATAATCCGAGGCGTAGAACAGGTTCTTGCCCCAGTCGTAGCCGAGCCAGTGCACGTCGGCCTGGATGGAATCGATATATTCCTGCTCTTCCTTGACCGGATTGGTGTCGTCGAAGCGCAGATGGCAGCGGCCCGGAAACTCCTGGGCGATGCCGAAATTGAGCGCGATCGACTTGGCGTGGCCGATATGCAGGTAACCGTTCGGCTCCGGCGGGAACCGGGTCACGATCTCCTTGTACTTGGCCTGATCGAGGTCGGCCTGGATGATGTCACGAATGAAATCGCGCCCAACCTCAGTCGCCACCGGTTCTGTCATTACGAAAAATCCTGTAGGGAAATCAGCGGTCCTTCTGCCAAATTCGCGTGGCTGAGCCAAGAGCTTAAGGCATCCGCTGTCGGGCTTTAGTTATGCTCCGGTCCTGTTATATACCACCGCCTCCCATGCATAGGCCCTGCCACGAATGACTGATCCCATCGTCACCCGCTTTGCTCCCTCCCCGACCGGCTTCCTCCATATCGGGGGCGCCCGCACGGCGCTGTTCAATTGGCTCTATGCAAAGAAGCACGGCGGCAAGATGCTGCTGCGGATCGAGGACACCGACCGGGAGCGCTCCACCGAGGCCGCGATCGGCGCGATTCTTGACGGGCTGAAATGGCTGGAGCTCGGCTGGGATGGCGACGTCATCTATCAGTTCAGCCGCGCCGCCCGCCATCGCGAGGTCGCCGAGCAGCTGCTCGCCGACGGCAAGGCCTATCGCTGCTACGCCACCGCCGAGGAGCTCGCCGCCATGCGCGAGAAGGCGCGCGCGGAAGGGCGCACCCGTCTCTATGATGGCATGTGGCGCGATCGCGATCCGGCCACCGCGCCTGCTGACGTCAAGCCGACCATCCGCCTTCGCGCGCCGCAGACCGGCGAGACCGTGATCGAGGACCAGGTGCAGGGCCGCGTGGTCTGGCAGAACGAGAACCTTGACGACCTCGTCCTGCTGCGCGGTGATGGCAACCCGACCTACATGCTCGCGGTGGTCGTGGACGACCACGACATGGGCGTCACCCACGTCATCCGCGGTGACGACCACCTCATCAACGCCGCCCGCCAGAAGCAGATCTACGATGCGATGGGCTGGGCGCTGCCGAACATGTCCCACATCCCGCTGATCCACGGTCCGGACGGCTCAAAACTCTCCAAGCGCCACGGCGCGCTCGGCGTCGATGCCTACCGCGCCATGGGATACCTCCCGGCCGCGCTGCGCAATTACCTCGTCCGCCTCGGCTGGAGCCATGGCGACCAGGAGATTTTCTCGACCGAGGAGATGATCGCGGCGTTCGACCTCGCCAATGTCGGCCGCGCCGCCGCCCGCTTCGACTTCGCCAAGCTGGAGAACCTCAACGGCCACTACATCCGCCACGCCGACGATCAATCACTCGTGAAGATGTTCGAGGACGTGCTCGACCACGTCGTGCCCGCGCGCGACGAGATCAAAGCCAAGTTAAACGACACCACGCGCGCCCAGCTGCTCAAGGCCATGCCTTCCCTGAAGGAGCGCGCCAAGACGCTGCTCGAGCTGATCGACGGCGCCTATTTCATCTTCGCCGACCGGCCGCTGCAGCTCGACCCGAAGGCGGCGGCCCTGCTGACGGCCGACAACCGCAAGCTGATCGGCCAGCTTCATTCCGCGCTGGAGAAAGTCGAGACCTGGAGCGGCGCTACCACCGAGGCCGCGCTGCGCGCCTTTGCCGAGGAAAATGGTCTCAAGCTCGGCGCGGTCGCCCAGCCTTTGCGGGCGGCGCTGACCGGCCGCACCACCTCGCCGGGTATTTTTGAGGTTTTGGACGTGCTGGGACGCCAGGAAAGCCTCGCCCGGCTTGCAGACCAGGCCAAGGAATAGGCTACGACGTAAGTCCACCTTGCGTGGCGCCATCTTGCAGCGCACACAGCAATAATATACCCATCTTGGCCGTACCTTCTGGAATATCCGGCCTGCCCCCACCACGTCTTCGGGGCCTTCCGGGTCCGGCCCGTTTCACCTTACATCGGGGACCTCTGATGGACGCAAAATCGAGCAATAAGACCGCCACGCTGACGGTCGGAAACAAGAACTACGATCTCCCGATTCACAGCGGCAGCGTCGGACCTGATGTCATCGATATCGGCAAGCTGTACGGCCAGTCCGGCCTGTTCACCTACGACCCCGGCTTCACCTCGACCGCGAGCTGCCAGTCCAAGATCACCTATATCGACGGTGACGCGGGCGTGCTGGAATACCGCGGCTATCCGATCGAGCAGCTCGCCGAGCACGGCGACTTCCTCGAGACCTGCTATTTGCTGCTCTACGGAGAGCTGCCGACCGCCGCGCAGAAGAAGGATTTCGACGACCGCGTGATCCATCACACGATGGTGCACGAGCAGATGGCCCGCTTCTTCCAGGGCTTCCGCCGCGACGCCCATCCGATGGCGGTCATGGTGGCCTCGGTCGGCGCGCTGGCCGCGTTCTATCACGACTCGACCGACATCAACGATCCCAAGCAGCGCATGATCGCCTCCATGCGCATGATCGCGAAGATCCCGACGCTGGCGGCGATGGCCTACAAGTACACGATCGGCCAGCCCTTCATGTACCCGAAGAACTCGCTGAAGTTCGCCGAAAACTTCCTGCACATGTGCTTCGCCGTGCCTTGCGAGGAGTACAAGATCAACCCGGTGCTCGCTGACGCGCTGGACAAGATCTTCATCCTGCACGCCGACCACGAGCAGAACGCCTCGACCTCGACGGTGCGCATCGCCGGCTCCTCCGGCGCCAACCCGTTCGCCTGCATCGCCGCCGGCATCGCCTGCCTCTGGGGCCCGGCACATGGCGGCGCCAACGAAGCCGCACTGGCGATGCTCGCCGAGATCGGCACCGTGGACAAGATCCCCGAGTTCATCGCCAAGGTGAAGGACAAGAACTCCGAAGTCCGCCTGATGGGCTTCGGTCACCGCGTCTACAAGAATTACGATCCGCGCGCCAAGATCATGCAGAAGATGTGTCACGCCGTGCTCAAGGAGACCGGGCATGGCGACGATCCGATGCTGAAGGTGGCGATGGAGCTCGAGAAGATCGCGCTCAGCGACCAGTACTTCATCGACCGCAAGCTCTACCCGAACGTCGACTTCTATTCGGGCATCACGCTGAAGGCGATGGGCTTCCCGGTCTCGATGTTCACCGTGCTGTTCGCGGTCGCCCGCACCGTCGGCTGGATCAGCCAGTGGAGCGAGATGATCGAGGATCCGCAGCAGAAGATCGGCCGCCCGCGCCAGCTCTACACCGGCGTCACCCGCCGCGATTACGTCGCGATCAAGGATCGGAAGTAAGATCGGACCTCAGGTCCTGCGGAACGGCGCCATCGCAAGATGGCGCCGTTTTTTGTTTTGCACAGGTGCCGTAGGGTGGGCAAAGCGCAGCGTGCCCACCGCTTCTCTCAATTGCGAACAGATCGTGGGCACGGCGCAAGTGCGCCTTTGCCCACCCTACGAAACTACGTCGCGATCGAGGATCGCAAGTAACCCTTAAGCCGATACGGAAGCGGCGCCATCGCACGATGGCGCCGTTTTTGTTTTGCGCAGGTGCCGTAGGGTGGGCAAAGCGCAGCGTGCCCACGGCTTCTGTCCGCATCGCGAGAGGTGATGGGCACGCTTCGCTTTGCCCACCCTACGAAACTACGAACCTTTCCCGTTCCGTGCTGCCCCGCACAACAACAAGTCGGCGCATCGCACCGACGAGCGCTTGACAGTCGAAACGCTCCGCGCGCAAATTCTTACACTAAGTAAGAATGACGACAGGGATGGAAATGCCGGAGCAGCCGAGAAGTCGGCGGCAGACGCGCGCTGCCATTTTGACTCACTTGCTTCAGTCCGGCGGTTCGTTCCGGCCGCCGCTGGCGAAAGCCGTGCGCTTGTCCGAAGCAAGCCTGTCGCGCATCCTGTTCGACCTGAAGGCCGAAGGCCTGATCGAGGAAGTCAGGCGCCCTGCCCCCTATGTCGGCGGCCCGACGGGTCTCGTCTCGCTCGATCCCACGGTGGCGCTTGGCGCCCTCGAGCTCACCGGAGAATGGCTCAGCGTTGGTGTTGGTGGTTTGGCCGGCGAGCTGCATGACTTCGAACGTGTGCCGCTGCCGCGAAAGCCGACCGTCGAAACAGTCAGCCGGGTATTCCGCGAAGCTCTGAACTTGCTGCGCGACTGGACGCGCCGCCGCCGGATCAGGCTCGCACAAATTGGCGTGACCGTTCCAGGCCTCGGCCGTCTGAGTGAGTTTGGCAATCCGATCATTCCCTGCGATGTCGGAGGTATCGGCGACGTGTTCGTCGAGATGTTCGCGGGCGTGCCTGTTGCCTTCACCAATTCGGTGGTGGCGCACGCCACCTTTCACCGCTGCCGCAACGAGAACTATCCGTTCACCGACGCGCATTTGTTCGTCTTTGTCGGCCAGGGTGTCGCGGGCGCCTGGATCGATGATCCGATCGAGGACGACGCACTCGAGCCGGTCGAGCTCGGCCACATGGTGTTCGGAACCGATGGGCCCCGTTGTCGCTGCGGACATCAAGGCTGCGTCGAAGCCTACACGTCGTTGCCGGCGCTGGCCAAGCTGCTGCGCATGACCGAAGCAGAATTGCTGCAGCTCGGCACTGACTGGGTGACAACGTTCCCGCTCACGGCGCGGCTGCGCCAGGAATTGCGCCAGCGGTTGTTTCGTCTTGGCCTCGCCATCGGCAACACGTTGAACGTCAAACCATGTCGCGGCGTTGTCGTCAGCGGCTGGCCATCGCTTCTTGCGGAAGACGATCGAAAAGCCGTGAGCGACGGCATCGATTCCTGCCTGCTCGGCGGCCGGAAGCTGGCGCAGGTGTCGCTCGCCTTCGTGCCACCCTCGACCGGCAAGGACCCGCAGGCCGCCCTCGCCTTCGCCGCCTTCTGCCTGGCGAGATCCGGCGGCATGCCCGCCGCATCGACGGAGGCCGCCTGACATGACCTAAGCCGCGTGCGGCTCGCGCACGCCAACATCAGCGCCAGAACGGCGCAAAGAACTTCACACCCGGGAGGAACTAGCCATGCCGATCACAACAACAAGGCGCCGTCTGCTCGCTGGATCTGCTGCTGCGCTGGCGCTGCCGGCCTTTGCCCGCGCGCAAGGCGCGGTCAAGCCGCGCCTCACCGCCATCTCGCAATGGTCCGCAGGCAGCGATGGTGCCGCCATCACCGCGCTCGGCAAGAAATTCGAGGAGAAAGGTGGCGTCTGGCAGCATTCGCCTGTCCCCGGCTTCACCACTGATATGATGAACAAGCTGCGTGCGCAGATCATCGCTGGCGATCCGCCGGCCTGCTCGCAGCTCAAGGGCCCCGAGATTGCCGCCTGGTCGAAGATTGCGCCGACCGTCGATCTCGACGCCGTGGTCGCTTCTGCCGGCTACGAGAAGGTCGTCGCGCCGGATCTTGCAAAGCTGCACAAGCCGGCCGGAAAGTGGATTGCGCTGCCGCTACAGATTTACAGCACGAACATGCTGTTTCTCTCCAAGCGCGGAATGGACAAGGCCAAGGCTGACAAGGTCCCCGTCACCTTCGCTGACTTCAACGACCTTGCCGAGAAAATGAAGTCGGCCGGCATGGCCTACCCCCTCGCCAACGGCGGCACCCGCGCCGACGACGGGCAGAAATTCGAGGCGTCGCTCGCCGGCATCAGCCCGACGGCCTACCGCGCCGCCTGCATGAATCTCGACAAGAAGGCGCTGGAGGGCCCCGAGATGAAGGCAGCCTTCGCGCAGACGCGCAAGATCTCCGAATGGTGTGATCCCAATGTCGGCGTCCAACCCTATGCCACCAATTTGAAGCGCTTCGTCGACGGCGACATGGGCATGCTGATCATGGGTGGCTGGGCGCAGGGCGTATTGAAAAATGCCGGCTTCAAGTTTGACGACTACGTCATCACCCCCGGCCCCAGTGACAACGGCAAGCCTGTCTTCCTGTTGAATGCCGATGCCTTCATCTTCTGGCAGCGCAAGGAGGCTGATCTGCAGGCCGGCCAGATGTTGATGGCGCAGCTCGTGATGGATCCGGCGATCCAGACCATGTATTCGCAAATCACGGGATCGATCCCGGTGCGCACCGATGTCGATCTGTCCGGCGAGGGCTGGTCGGATGGTCAACGGACAACCGCGGCCGCACTGAAGAATGCCATGGGCAACAATCAGGCCGTCCTCAGCCTCGCGCACAACATGGCCCAGGAAAACGGCCTGACCGCCGCGATGATTGACGTCATCACCGAATATGTGAAGAACAAGACGATCAAGCCGGAGGAGGCCGTCAGCCGCCTCGCCGACGCCGTCGAGGGCGCACGTTGACCGAACTCGTCTCGACAGCAACACGGCCGGGCCGGTCGGCAACCTCCGAGATGGTGCGCCGGCTGCCCGAATTTCTGATGATCTGGGTGCCGCTGCTGTTATCAGCAGCGCACCTCATCTCGTTTTCGATCTGGACCATCTGGATTTCGTTCACGCCCTCCACCCTCGTTCCCGTGACGGGCTGGGTCGGTTTGCGCAACTACAATTCGGTCCTGGCGTCGCGAAACTGGCAGATCGCCTTCGACAATCTGCTGCTGTTCGGCATCGCTTTCGTGCTGCTTAGCCTGGTTACCGGCCTGCTGCTCGCGATCCTGCTCGATCAGCGCATTCGCGGCGAGAACGTGCTGCGGACCATCTTCCTGTATCCCCTGGCCGTGTCCTTCGTGGTGACAGGCACGGTGTGGAGCTGGCTGCTCAATCCCGGCATCGGCATCGAGAAGCTCGCCCATGATCTCGGCTGGACCTCCTTCCACTTCGACTGGCTGGTCAACCGCGACATGGCGATCTGGACCATTGTCATCGCCGCGATCTGGCAATCCTCGGGCTTTGCCATGGCCCTCTTCCTGGCCGGCCTTCGCTCCGTCGATTCCGATATCATCAAGGCGGCACAGATCGACGGTGCCGGGCCTGTCAGAACCTATTGGCGCGTCATTCTGCCGACGCTTTGGCCGATCACCGTCACGGTCGTGGTTGTCCAGTTGCAGTTTGCGATCTCGGCCTTCGACCTCGTCCGCGCACTCACCAATGGCGGGCCGGGAATCGCGACCCAGCTGCCGGCGCTCGTTGTCTATGATCTGATGTTCCAGCGCAGCCAGCTCGGTCGGGGCGCGGCGGCGGCGGTGCTGATGTTGCTCATCCTTCTTGCGGTGCTGCTGCCCTATGCGGCCTGGCGCTATGTCCGGCAACGGCGGGCGGCCCATGCGTGACCGAAGCTTCGCCCCAAGCCGGGCTCTGATCTATCTGATCGTGACCTTGTTCGCGGCCGCCTACCTTGCGCCGCTGGTCGTCGTCATCCTGAACTCGCTCCGGACCAATGAGGAGATCGCGCAGAGCTCGATGATCGGCTGGCCGCAGCACTTGGCCTTTGGCAATTATGTCCTGGCCTGGAGCGGCTTTTGCGTCGCCGAGACCTGCGCCGGCATCCGGCCATACATGCTGAACTCGGCGCTCGTCACGATCCCGGCAACGATCTTCTCGACCCTGCTCGGTGCTGTCGCCGGTTACGCCGTGTCGCTCTGGCGCTTTCGCGGCGACGTTTGGATCTACGGCATCGTCACCCTTGGCCTGTTCCTGCCCCAGCAGATGCGCCTGTTGCCCTGGACCATCGTGCTGCGGGACATCGGGCTCATCAACACGCTGTCGGGTCTCGTGCTGATCCACACCATCCAGGGTCTCTCCTTCACAGTGCTGTTCTGCCGCAACTACTACATCGCCATTCCGCACGAGCTGATCCGGGCCGCACGCATCGATGGCGCCGGCTTCTTCCGCATCTTCTGGCGTATCATCCTGCCGCTCTCGGCACCCATCCTGATCGTCACCGTGATCTGGCAGTTCACCCATATCTGGAATGAATTCCTCTATGGCGTGACCTTCACGACCGGCCAGCAGCAGCCCGTGACGGCCGCGCTCATCGCACTGTCGACACCAGTTGCAGATATCCCCAAGCAAGGTGTGCAGAGCGCCGCGGTGATCATCGCAGCCCTGCCGACTCTGCTGATCTATCTGTTCGGCGGCAGATATTTTGTACGCGGCCTCACTGCCGGGGCCGTGAAATGATGGATGTGTCATGGCAGCACTGAGCATTCGCGCCCTGTCCAAGCGCTACGCCAATCTCGAGGTGCTGAAGGGCATCGACCTCGACATCGAGAGCGGCGAGTTCACCGTGCTGGTTGGGCCGTCCGGCTGCGGCAAGTCCACGCTGCTCAACATCGTCGCCGGGCTCGATCGCGCCAGCGACGGCACGATCGAGATCGGCGGGCGTGTGGTCAATGACGTTCCGCCCAAGGACCGCGACATCGCCATGGTGTTCCAGTCCTATGCGCTCTATCCCTCGATGACGGTGCGCCAGAACATCACCTTCGGCATGGAATGCCGCGGCGTTGCCAAGGCCGAGCAGGAGAAGGCGCTGGCGAATGTCGCAAGGCTGCTCCAGATCGAGCCGCTGCTCGGCCGCAAGCCGTCGCAGCTGTCAGGCGGACAGCGCCAGCGCGTGGCGATGGGACGCGCTTTGGTGCGCGATCCCCTGCTCTTCCTGTTCGACGAGCCGCTCTCCAATCTCGATGCCAAGCTGCGCGTCGAGATGCGCATGGAGATCAAGCGGCTGCACCAGCGCATCGGCGCCACCATCGTCTATGTCACCCACGACCAGATCGAGGCGATGACGATGGCGACCCGCATTGCCGTGATGCATCGCGGCGTGGTGCAGCAATTCGCCGACCCCGATACCGTCTACCGCTATCCCGCCAACCTCTTCGTCGCCCGCTTCATGGGCTCGCCGCCGATGAACACGATGCCGGCCCGGCTCGAGGCCGACGGCGGCGGCGCGGTGGCCGTGATCGGCGCCGGCCGGCCGGACGAGGTCCGTCTCCACCTGCAGGGCTATGAGACCGCCGCCTCCTATATCGGCCGTGAGGTGGTGCTCGGGATCAGGCCCGAATGCGTCGCCGAAGGCGATCGCGTGTTCTCAGGTGCCGCGGGCCCGCCCGTCATCGTCACCGCACCGGTCGAGCTGGTCGAGCCAACCGGCGCGGAGACCATCGTCCTGCTGCGGCTTGGCGGCGAGCCTGCCCAGGCGCGCATCTCGCCGGACATCCGCCCGGCGCCGGGCGCGACCTTTTCCTTTGCCCTCGATATCAGGCGCATTTGCCTGTTCGACCCTGAGACGGAGCGACTGATCGCATGACCCAGACGACCTATCCCGACCTCGCCGATCGCGTGGTGGTGATTACCGGAGGCGCCAGCGGCATTGGTGGCGCCTTTACGCGCGCATTCGCCGCCCAGGGGTCCCGCGTCGCCTTCCTCGACATCGACACGCAGGCGGGCGAAGCGCTGGTGCAGGAAGTGGCCAAGACTTCCGGCACGGCACCGCTGTTCGTGCCCTGCGATCTCCTCGATATCGACGCGCTGCGCACCGCGCTGGCGAAGATCCACGCATCGCGTGGCGATGCCGCGGTCCTCGTCAACAACGCCGCCAACGACCAGCGCCAGGTGCTATCAGATGTGACGCCGTCGGAGTTCGATTGGATGATGGGCGTCAATTTCAAGCATGTCTTCTTTGCCGCGCAAGCCGTGGTGCCGCAGATGCAGGCGCGCGGCGGCGGCTCGATCATCAACATGTCCTCGATCGCCTGGATGCGCGGCGCACCGGGGCTGCCGGTCTACGCCGCGGCCAAGGCGGCGATTGTCGGGTTCACCAATTCGCTCGGCCGCAAGTTCGGTCCGGACCGCATCCGCGTCAACGCCATCGCGCCGGGGATGGTGATCACCGAACGGCAGCGCAAGCTGTGGTATCCGGATGAGCGGCAGATCGCCGAGATGCGCGCGCGCCAGGCCGTCCCCGATGCTGTGACGCCCGACGATATCGCCAACATGGCGCTGTACCTCGCCTCCGACGCCAGCCAGCGTATCACCTGCCAGTGCTTCCGGGTCGATGGCGGACTGGCCTAGGGCAGGTGCACATAAATCGTTTCAGATCCGCTTTGCTATTGAATCATCTTTGATAACTACGCTGGGATCGGTGCCGTTTTCCCCGACATACTCGGGACCTGCCGCCGACCGTGTTCACGGGCTAGTTGCGAGAACGAGGATTGCTCTAACTGCGCGAAACAACCGCGGCTTGTGAAACCGGAAAAAACAGGCTTAGCTAAGAAACAGCGTCCAAGCGGCGGCACGGACCCACGCATCAGAGTGACCATATGGCCTCCCCCCGTGAACCCGATGCCAGTCCAAGACCCGGCCCGCTGGTAGGGCCGGACGTCTTGCGAGAGATTGTTCCTGGTCAGCGCAAGCTGGTGGCCGTGCTCGCGGCCGACATCGTGGGTTACAGCCGATTGATGGAAGCGGACGAGGAAAATACCCACAAACGGGTCCTCTTGCTGCGCGCAACGACTATCGACCCGACGATTGCGAAGTATAGGGGGCAGGTGATCAAGAACACCGGAGACGGTTTTCTTGCCGTGTTTGACAGTGCGAATGACGCCTCCCAATGTGCGCTTGCAATTCAGCACGGCGCCAATGCGATGTCGGCGGAAGAACCTGAACATCGGCTTATCAGTCTCCGGATGGGGATCAACGTTGCCGATGCGATCTTTGAACGGGAAGATATCTATGGCGATGGGGTGAACATCGCCGCTCGGCTTCAGACCTACTCCGAGCCCGGCGGCATCGTCGTCTCGGGTGCTGTCGCGGATCAGATCAGTGAGCAGCCCGGCGTCTCTGTCGTCGACTTCGGCGAGCTGCACCTGCGGAATCTGTCGCGCCCCGTCAAAGCCTTCGGGCTGCGCATCGAGCGTTCACCGCATCCGGTGGCAGATAGTCCAGTCAGAGCGCAGGGACGGCCATCCATCGTCGTTCTGCCATTCCGCAATCTGGCCAGTCAGGATGATGCCTATTTTGCCGAGGGGATCGTCGACGAAATCATTCACGCCCTCTCCGCGCTGAAGGAGCTGTTCGTGATATCGCGCGGCTCGACGCTGGGTTATAGCAGCGAAATCATCGATGTCCGCGCCATCGGTCGCGAGCTGGACGTGCGCTATGTGCTTTACGGTAGCGTTCGCCGCTCGGGCGGGCGACTGCGTATCAATACCGAGCTCAACGACACCGAGTCGGGCAACATCATCTATTCCGATCGTTATGAAGGCGAGCTGAGCGAGCTGTTCGCGCTGCAGGAGCAAATTTCGACGCGAGTGGTCACGACGATCGCGCCACATGTTCGCGAGTGGGAGCGTGCACGGGCTCTGCGCAAGCATCCGCAAAATTTGACGGCCTACGATCTGGTTCTCCAGGCGCTGAGCTATCTGTACCGCATGGACTACGACTCGTTTTCGCGGGCGCGTGGATTGCTGCAGCAGGCCGTCACGCATGATCCCAACTATGCGCCGACCTATTCGTACCTCGCATACTGGTACATGTTCAGGGTTGGCCAGGGCTGGTCCACCGACGCCGCCGCCGATAGCATCGAGGCGTCGCGCAATGCGTCCAAGGCAATCGAGCGCGATGGCAACGATGCGCTCGCTCTGGCAATCGACGGTCACGTGCATTCGTATCTGTTCAAGGATTTCGAGACAGCGACCCGTCTGTTGGACCGGGCAATCACGGTCGGTCCCAACTCGGCCATGGCGTGGACGATGAGCAGTGCGACCTGCGGCTATCTCGGCGAGGGCCCAACCGCGGTCTTGCGCGCCGAACACGGCCTGCGCTTGTCTCCCCTGGATTCACACGTGTTCTGGCACGAGCACCTGCTTTCCCAGGCGCACTACATCAACGGCAATTTCGATGAAGCGGCTACCTGGGGTTGGCGAGCGGCGAAGCATAATGAGCGTTTCACCTCGAACTTCCGCATTCTCGCAGCCAGCCTGGTGGCCATCGGAAAGTTTGTAGAGGCGCGCCAGATCGCGCAACGCCACATGATGATTGATCCGAATTTCCATTTACAGGCCTGGGCGGACCGCACGCCCCTCAACGCGGCCACTCGCGACAATCTTAGACAACGACTCAAGGCGGCAGGATTTCCAGATTGAGTTTTAGCAAGAGATAGACGGCAAATCATTGGGAGGCTGCGATGGCAGGCAACGCCGGGAATGCAGGAAACGCAGGCAATGCTGGGAATGCGGGAAACGTCGGCAATGCGGGCTCGGGCGGCGGTTGGATCTTTCCGGATCGCGTGGACCTGCCGTTCATTACAGAACCGGGCGTCAGCACCTACCGCACCACTGTTACCGAGTTCCCGGACCGGAGCTGGACCGCGGACTGGTTCGCCTGGCGGCTGCTGGCCGAATTCGCCATTAACGACGGGTGGAGCACCATCACGGTTGCCCCACCAAACTATGCGAGCACCGGAGCCGAGATCGACACGCTCGTAACAATGGCCAAAGACGAGCGGGCGGATGCGCTCGGCGAGATTTTTGCGCAGAACGACGAGTTTCTAAGCTACTTTATGGCGCTTCTCAACGTTACGCCAAGCTCGCATCCAAGCACCTGCCGCGTAATGACGACGGCAAGTCTGATCGCGCTCCATGTCGTGATGTATTGGAAGGCCTACTACAAGCGGCCACGGCCGTCGCAAATCTGCCCGGCGCTGTTGCCGCCGATTCAGGTTCCCGGCCACGCTTCCTATCCCAGCGGGCACTCGACCCAGGCGCATTTGGTCGCACTCTGCCTGAAGTTGGTGATACCAGCGTCGGTGCAGCCGATGGCGAATGATCTCACCGTCCTCGCCGATCGGATCGCGCGAAACCGTGAGATCGCCGGGCTCCACTACCCGAATGACACCAACGCCGGCGTTCAATTGGCCGATGACATCTACAATATTTTGATCGACCAAACCTCGGTGCCGAGTTTTGCTGACTTGATCGAAGCTGCTCAGGACGAGTGGCCATGAGCGCGCGCGCGAGTGGTGTCGAGCAACACAAGCTTCCTACGCGCGAGGAACTGAACGCGAGTTTGCGTCGGCAGATATTGCTGCCACCGCCACCGCCACCCAAAGACTTCGATGCGCTGAAAGCCGATGTGCGGGAGCTCGAATTCTTCCGGCTTCCGCCCAAGCCGCCCCTGGCAGCGGGACGCAGGGCAGAGACGCTATGGGTCAAGCTTCTTTCGAAGCCTCTCGAAGTTCTGCCTCTGATCTACCCGGGCTCCGCGACCGACTTTCGTGTCAACCGCGGTCGTTTGGGCTCGGGCTATCCCGGCCGTCACGAAACCAGCTTCAATTGGTCGGGCGCGTGTATAGCGGCCACGGAGGGCACCCAGTTCACACAGATGTGGGGGGCCTGGCAGGTACCCAAGCCGACTGCTCCCTCACCTGCGCCTGGCGATTATCGCTGTTCGACCTGGATCGGGATCGATGGTCATCGGCGCTTCGATAATTCGTTGCCGCAGATGGGGACGACGCAAAAGATCGTGGTTGCCAATGACGGCAGCGTTGGCCCGCCTTCGGCGGAAGCATGGGTTCAATGGTGGTTTCGCGGTGACCGCGACACTGGCCCGTGGATGCTCCCCAACTTTCCGCTGCAACCGGAAGACTATGTCAGATGTGTGCTCACCGTTATATCGCAAGACCACGTCCGGTTTTTCATCAAGAATGAAACGCAAGGCGGAAAGTCGCTTTCGGTCGATCTCCTTGCGCCGACGCTTCCGATTCTCTACCCGGGCGGATCTCCAGTCGAATTTCCGGCGCGAAGCGTTACGGCAGAATGGGTCACGGAGCGCCCAACCATCTTGCATTCTACCGACCTTTATCGTTTGCCCGATTATGGCATGGCAACGTTCGACGACTGCTTCGCGCTCGCGGGCACGGGCGGAATCGGCTATCAGCTTCAAGATCTGGAGAATGCCAGACTGATCAAAATGATCGAGATCCGCGACAATCCGCATCGGATCGCGCCACTGTCCAAACCGGAAAAACTGGACGAGCATACCCTACGAACCAGGTTCGTGGGCTGAACACGATCTTTCCGGCACGTCGAGGAGACTGACTCGGCTCAGGTCGCAAGCCGCCAGCTAGCTCGTTCGTCGCCCCTTGCGCATCGTCGCGAGCACGATGTCGGCGGCGAGCACGCTCGGCGATGTGTTGCCGGTCGACATGATGGTGTCGAGCTGTGCGAAGGCTTCGACCTGCTGGCGGCGCATCGGCGTGTCGGTGAGCACCTCGGACAGCGCGCCGGCGAGCTTCTCGGGCGTGCAATCTTCCTGCAGGAATTCGGGGACCACATCCTTGCCGATCACGAGATTGGCGAGGATCACCGAAGACACCTGGATCGCGCGGCGCAGGATGAAGGCTTCCATCGCACCGACGCGATAAGCCGTCACCATCGGGATGCCCGACAGGGCCAGCTCCAGCGTCACCGTGCCGGACTTTGCCAGCGCCGCGCGCGCGATCCGGAACGCGGCGCGCTTTTCGGTTTCGCCGACCGCGATTCTAGGTTTGACCGGCCAGTTCGCGATGCCTGTGCGAATGGTGGCTTCGAGATGCGGCATGGTCGGCAGCATCAATTCGAATTTGGTGCCGCTGGATTGCAACCGGCCGATGGCCGCGCCGAACACGTCGAGATGATGCCGGATCTCGCTGCGGCGGCTGCCCGGCAAAACCAGCAGCACCGGCGGCTCGCCATCGCGGCGCCGGTGCTCGTCGGCATCCGGCCGCAGCGACGACAGCTGCTCGGTCAGGGGATGGCCGACATAGCTGCAGGGCGGCCCGCCCAGCTTGCGATATTCCTCCGGCTCGAACGGCAAGAGGCCGAGCACATGATCGACATAGCCGAGCATGGCGCGCGCACGGCCCGGCCGCCAGGCCCACACCGAGGGCGAGACGTAGTCGATCACAGGGATTGCCGGATTCTTCGCGCGCACACGGCGGGCGACCCGATGGGTGAAATCAGGACTGTCGATGATGACGAGCGCATCGGGCGCGGCATCGGTCACGGCATCTGCTGTTTCGCGGATCAGCCGCAGGATTTTCGGCAGCTGCTGCACCACCGCGGCAAGGCCGACGATCGACAGCTCCTCGATCGGAAACAGCGTCTCCAGCCCCTCGCGCGCCATGGTGAGGCCGCCGACGCCTTCGAACTGAACGCCATCGCCAAGCCGCTGGCGCAGTACCTTCATCAGCGCCGAACCCAGCCGGTCGCCGGATTCCTCCGTCGCGATCAGAAAGATCTTCCTGATGGGATCGCGGACCTGCATCACGCCGGCACACCAACAACGAAAAGATATTTGGCGTCGGCAAGCGCGATCATCGCCTGCGGCTCGGCAGCGATGGTGTTGCCGGCGATCACAGCGACACCGGCAAGGCCGGCCCTGGCGACGCCCTCGATCGTACGCGGGCCGATCGTCGGCAGGTCGAAGCGCAGGTCCTGGCCGCTTTTCGGCGCCTTCACCAGCACGCCGCGCCCCGTGGCCGCGCGGATGCGGCCCTCCTCGCGCAGGCGAGCAACCCGCGCCAGCAGCGCATCGGTGCCCTCGATATCCTCGACCGCCACCACATGGCCATCGATCACGACCGCGGCCTGCCCGATATCGAACGGCCCGAGCGCCGTGAGCACCGCGCGCCCGCGCTCGATGTCGCCCTTGGCGTTGTCCGCCGGCCAGGCGCGGCTGATGCAGCCCTCGGGCATCAGGAGGTCGGGCGCGACGTCCTTGATGCCGACCATGCGAAAGCCGTCCTGCTCGAGGATCCGCCCGACGCCCGACAACAGATGATCGTCCCCGCCGCGGAACGCACGGATGACGTTGCCGAGCAATCGCAGCGTCTTGATGTCGAAGCGAATCTCGGTGAGCGAGGGCCGCACCAAGGTGCCGATGAAGATCAGGTCGCGGCACCCCTCCTCGCGGAACAGCCGCATGGCGCGGCCAAGCTGGCCGACCGAGATCCAGCGATGGCGGAATTTCTCGACCTGCACCGGATCGCAGGCGCCGCGCAATGGAAACAGCACCGGCGTGATGCCGCGCGCGGCGAGCGAGTCGGCGACCGCGAACGGCATGGCGCCGCCGCCGGCGACAACGCCGACCGGCGATGAAATCCCTGATGCCGCCGATGTCATGTCCGCGGCCATGCCAGGATCACTTCTCGATGGTCGGAAGACAGAGCGGGCGCTTGCCCTTGCCGATGAAGCCGAGGATCTCGGCGATCGCGGGATCTTCGCTTGCAAGCGGCTGCACCGCCTCCAGACGCTCGGCGAACGTGCCGGGGCCGTGGAAGAGTTTTTGGTAGAACGCACGCACCGTGGCAAGCCGCTGCTTGGTGAACTTGCGCCGCTTCATGCCGATCAAATTGAGGCTCTCCAACACCGCATACTGGCCGTTGGCGAGCCCATACGGGATGATGTCGTCGCGCACCCCCGAGAGGCCGCCGACCATCACATAGGAGCCGATGCGGGTGAACTGATGCACCGCGGACAGTCCGCCGATATAGACGGCATCGCCGATCTCGCAATGGCCGCCGAGCGTCGCCGAGGTCGCGAAGATCGCGTTGTTGCCGACCACGCAATCGTGGCCGACATGGCTGTTGTTCATGAAGTAGCCGTCGTTGCCGACGCGCGTCTTGCCACCGCCCTTGACGGTGCCGACATTCATCGTCGAACCCTCGCGGATGACGTTGCCGGAACCGATCTCGAGCGTGGTCGGCTCGCCCTTGTAGCTGAGGTCCTGCGGCGCGCCGCCGAGCACCGCGAAGGGCGAGATCACGCAGCCGTCGCCGAGCGTGGTGTGGCCGATAACGGTGACCTGTCCGAGCAGCTTGCAATTGGCCCCGATCCGGGCGTTGCGACCGATGATGCAAAAGGGCCCGATCTCGGTGCCCTCGCCGATCACGGCGCCGTCTTCCACCCGCGCGGTGGGGTCGATCTTACTCATCAAGCGATCTTACTTATCAACAAGGTCTGACTATGTGTTGAACTTGCTCGGCTTTCCGCCTGTTAGCGTGACTGCGCCCGATCTGTCCAGTGACGTATGATCTCGGCGTGTTTCGGGAGGCGAGTGGCGAATGGAAGGCCGTCTTCGCCGTTCCCCACTCGCCATTCGCGCCCTCAGTCCGTCAGCATGGCTCCGACATCGGCCTCGGCGACGACCTGACCGTTGACCTTGGCGTCACCGTGAAACCACCACATCGCCTTGCGGCGGCCGAGCGAGCGCATGTGATACTCGATGGTATCGCCTGGCAGCACCGGCTTGCGGAACTTGCACTTGTCGATGGTGAGAAAATACACCGCCCGCGGCTTCTCGGTGCCCTCGACCGACTTGATGCCGATCACGCCTGCGGTCTGCGCCATCGCCTCGATCATCATGACGCCGGGATAGACCGGACGCTCGGGGAAATGCCCCTGGAAAGCTGGCTCGTTGAAGGTGACGTTCTTGATGCCGATGCCGCTGTAATCAGCGCGGATGTTGATCACCCGGTCGATCAGCAGCATCGGAAAACGGTGCGGCAGGGTCTGGAGGATCGCATTGATGTCCACCAGCGCAAACTTGATCGGTGATTCCTCCGTCATTCCCGTCCCTCATCCTTCGGATCGGTCTTGCTGTCGCGTACCAGACGCTCCACCGCGATGATCTCCTTGAACCATTGTTTGGTCGGCTTGGCGAAATGCCCGCCCCAGCGTCCCCCCGGCGGGATGTCGTCCTTGACCGCGCTCATGGCGGTCACCTGGGCTCCATCGCCGATCTTGAGGTGATTGTTGATACCAACCTTCGCTCCCAGCGCCACGTTGTCGCCGATGGTCAGGCTACCCGCGAGCCCGATCTGGGCCGCCAGCAGGCAATTACGGCCGATCGTCACATTGTGGCCGATCTGGACCTGATTGTCGATTTTGGTGCCCTCCCCGATCACGGTGTCGCGCAGGGAGCCGCGATCGATGGTGGTGCCGGCACCGACTTCCACATTGTTCTGGATCAGCACACGACCGGTCTGGGGCACCTTCAAATGGCCCTCGGGGCCGAAGAAGATGAAGCCGTAGCCGTCCTGGCCGATCGAGCAGCCGGGGTGGATCAGCACATTGTTGCCGATCAGCGCGCATTGGATGGCCGTGCGCGCGCCGACATTGCAGTCGCGGCCAATCTTGACGCCCGGCCCGAGGACGACGCCTGCCCCGATCACGGTGCCGCTGCCGATCTCCACATCAGGACCGATGACGGTCAGCGGCTCGACGATGACGTCGTCCTCCAGCCGTGCCGACGGGTCGATGATGGCCGATGCCGCAATGCCGTCATTGCCGAACCAGGACTGCGGGCGCAATGCGTCCGCGTGCCATTCCCGGGCGATCCTGACGAAGGCCCGGAACGGCTGCGCCACCCGCAGCACGGCCGTATGCGCGGGCACCTGCGCCTCGAATCGCGGGCTCACCAGGCAGGCACCAGCCTTGGTCGCCTTGAGCTCATCGGCGTATTTGAGGTTGTCGAAGAACGCCAGATGCATCGGGCCGGCTTCGTCCAGCGAAGCGAGACCCGTGATGACATGACCGCCCCTGCCAGGATCGACCAGTTGCGCCTTGGTCAGCGTGGCGATATCGGCCAGCGCCGTAGCAGGCGGTTTCTTGAAGAAAGTCGGCTGTGCCATTCCACCCCGTCGCGGTCCGGCTTCGGCATGAAGCGGTCAGGCCGCATCATGCCTTATCTCACGGATTGAGCACGATCTTTTTGGCGGCCGGCCCCAAGGAAACCTTGGAGAAATCCTTGGAGAAATCCCTGGAGGGATTTCCCAAGCGGCCGGTCACGCCCTGCCGATCGAATTAGAACGAGGTGCCGCCGCCGAACCGGAATTCCTGCGTACGGTCATACTTGCCCTTGGTGAGCGGCACTGCGTAGTCGAAGCGCAGCGGCCCGAACGGCGAAGCCCAGATCAAGCCGACACCGACCGACGACCGGATGACCTTGCTGTCATCGTAGACCAGGCCGGTACAGGTTCCCGGAGTGTTTGGATTGATCGTCGACGCGGTGCAGTTCGAGTTCTGGGTCGTCGTGGTTTCGCCTGTCAGCGCCCAGGTCGTCGGGCCCTTATAGTCGTACAGACCGCCGGCGTCGGCGTAGACCGCGCCCTTCAGACCAACTTCCTTGGGCAGGAACCAGAACGGCATCTGCAATTCGAGCGAAGCGCCCCAGTACTTGGTGCCGCCGAGCGCGTCCTGCGTGTCATACGGGTTGATGTCGCGCGGGCCGATGCCGTTCGGCGCGAAGCCGCGGACGAGGTTCGGGCCCATCTGGAAGTGATCCAGCATACGCAGGTCTTTGCTGCCGACCTTGTTCAGGACACCGCCCTGGAGATGGACGAGGCCGACGAGATCAGACACCAGCGACTGGTAGTACTTCGCGTCCAAGGCGGTCTTCAGGTAGGAGACGTCGCCGCCGACACCGGCGAAGTCCTGCCTGAAGTCGACGAGCAGACCGTCGGTCGGGTTCTTGTTGTTGTCGAGCGTGTTGTAGGTCAGCGTGTAGCCGAGCGCCGAGGTCAGCGTCTTGCCGTTCGCAAGCTCCTTGCGGACCGGCAGCGAAGCCTCGCCGTCGCTGTAGCAGCCGAGGCCGTTGGTCGAGGTCAGATCAATGCCGTTGACGGCAGCGTAGGCCGGGCTCGGATTGAACGCGCCTGATGTCGGGATGTTGTTACAGTTCGCCAGATAGGACGGCAGCGTGATTTCCTGCCGGTAGATCGAGTAGCGCAGCTGCAGCGACAGGTCTTCACGCAAGGAGAAGCCGAGACGCGGCGAGAAGCCGAGCGTCTTGGTGCCGTAGGAGATGTAGCTGTTCGACAGCTGCTGGCGCTGATAGAGGTCGAGGCCCAGCGCGATACGATAGTCGAACAGGTACGGCTCGACGAACGAGAGCGAATAGCCGCGCGCATACTGGCCGTAGGTGACCGACGCCTTGGCGAACAGGCCGCGGCCGAGCAGGTTACGCTCGGAGACCGAGACTTCGGCCAGCGCACCGTCCGTGGTGGAGTAACCGCCCGAGACCGAGAAGTCGCCGGTCGACTTCTCTTCGAGATCGACGATCAGGACCACGCGGTCGCTGGATGAACCCGGCTCCGTGGTGATCTTCACGGTCTTGAAGTAGTCGAGGTTCTTCAGGCGGCGCTCGGCGCGGTCGACCAGCGCACGGTTGTAGGCGTCGCCCTCCGAGAGGTCGAACTCGCGGCGGATCACGTAGTCGCGGGTGCGGGTGTTGCCGCGGATGTTGATGCGCTCGATGTAGGTGCGCGGCCCCTCGTCGATGTTGAACACGACGGCGACGGTATGCGCATCGAAATTGCGATCGCCGGCCGGACGCACCACCGCGAAGGCAAAGCCGCGGCGCGAGGCTTCGATCTGCATGTCCTCGACCGACTTCTCGACCGACTCGACGTTGTAGAGCGAACCGACATTGACGCGCGAGAAGGAGCGCAACGTGGTTGGGTCGAAGTTCGGGATGCTGGTGCGGAAATCGACGGTGCCGACGCGATATTGCTGGCCTTCCTCGATCTTGAAGGTGACGTTGAAGCCCTTCTTCTCCGGATCGTATTCGGTGAGCGCGGCCACGACCTGGACGTCGGCGAAGCCGTTCTTCAGGTAGAAGCGGCGAATCAGGTCGCGGTCGGCCTCGACGCGATCGGGGTCGTACACGTCGCCGCTGCCGAGGAAGCTCAGCAGATTGGTCTCGCGTGTCTTGATGACGTCGCGCAGGCGGTAGGAGGAGAACGCGTTGTTGCCGACGAACTCGATCGACTTGACGCCGGTTTTGGCACCTTCGTTGATCGTGAAGACGAGATCGACGCGGTTGTTCGGCTGCTCGATGATCTCTGGCGTGACGGTCACGTCATAGCGGCCGGAGCGGCGATAGATCTCGGCGATTCGCAGCGTGTCCGACTGCACCATGGCGCGGGAGAAGGTGCCGCGCGCCTTGGACTGCACTTCGGCGGTGAGCTGCTCGTCCTTGATCTTCTTGTTGCCCTCGAACGCGATGCGCCCGATCACCGGGTTTTCCACAACCGAGACGATTAGCTGGCCGCCCGGGCCGCGGTTGATCTTCACGTCCTGGAACAGGCCGGTCTCGATCAGTGCCTTGAGGCCGTCATCGATAGCGCCCTGATCGAGGCGCCCGCCGGGGCCAGGCTTGAAATAGGACCGAATCGTCTCCACCTCGACGCGGCGATTTCCTTCGACGGAAATCGACTGCACGGTCTGGGCGAGCGCAGACGAAGACACCAAAACAGCCCCAACCGGGGCAACCACCGGCGCGCCGAACATGATCAGGGTTGCGAGCAAGCCCCCCCGGAGTCGCAGTCCAAACTTCATGCGCAACGCGCCCTTATCAACTTACCAGACCCAACCCCAAAGCCGGTCTGGGAGATTCCCCAAGTTCTAGCCGCTTGTAGCCAATTTCCCCGACATCGCAAACGGCAGCTGACAGGGTAATTTCAATTTCATTCCAAGACGTTGCCTAACAGCAACGCCACAAAAAAGCCCCGATCAGGAAGCGGCCATCCGCAGGATGTCGTTGTAGGTCGCAAAGACCATCAGCATCAGCACCAGACCAAGCCCGATTCGGAACCCCATCTCCTGGGTCCGCTCGGACAGCGGACGGCCACGGACGATCTCGGCCGTGTAGAACAGAAGGTGACCGCCATCGAGCAGCGGAATCGGGAACAGGTTCAGAAGGCCGATCGAGACCGACAGCACCGCGCACAGATTGATCACGAACTGGAACCCGGCACTGGCCGCCTGCCCCGACATCTTGGCGATGCCGAGAACGCCGCTGACCTCGTTCGGATTGCCCTGCCCGACGAACAGCGACCCCAGGAACTTGAAGGTGCTGGTGATGATGAACCAGACCTGCTCGACCCCGATCTTGAGCGCCTCGCCGACCCCGACCGGCGAGGTCGAAACTTCCCCGGCCTGCGACTTGTGCTCGACACCGAGCACGCCGACCTTGTGACTATTGCCGAACGGATCCTTGCGCTCGAGCAGCGCCGGCGTCGCCGTCAGCGACACCACCGAACCATCCCGCTTCACCTGGAAAACCAGGGCTGAACCGGCGCTCGTCGCAACGATGCGCTGCATGTCGGCAAAGCTCTCGATCGGCTTGCCATCGATCTGCACGACGACGTCGCCGACCTTGAAGCCCGCGGCAGCCGCGGCACCGTCGGCGACGACGCCGTCCACGCGCGCGATCGTGCTTGGCTTGCCGTAATACAGCGCCATGCCTGCGAAGATCAGGGCGCCGAGGATGAAATTGGCGATCGGTCCGGCGGCAACGATGGCGGCGCGCGGGCCGACCTTCTTGTGATGGAAGCTGCCGGCGCGCTCTTCCGCCGTCATGGCTTCCAGCGTCGCGGCCGACGGCGTCGAGGCCTCGCTCTCGTCACCGAAGAACTTGACGTAGCCACCAAGCGGGATCGCCGAGATCTTCCAGCGCGTGCCGTGGCGGTCGTTGAACCCGACCAGCTCGGGTCCGAAGCCGAGCGAGAAGGTCAGCACCCGAACGCCTGCCCATCGCGCGACCAGAAAATGGCCGAGCTCATGGAAGAACACGACGATGGTCAGGACGAACAGGAAGGGAACGACGTAGCCGAGGAGCCCATGGCTCAACGTATTGAAACTATGGGTAAAAAAGTCGATCATCGAATTCCCTCATCCAGCGCCGCAAGGCCCTGGCCCCGAACCATCTAGGATGCCTTTAAGGCAATTTGAGGCAACAGGGCGGCAGCTTTATTTCGCGCAACATGGTCAACGTTTATTGCATCATCCGCTGACGTCATGGGTCCCTGGTTCCCGCCCCGGACCCAGTCCTCCAACGTCGCCTCGACCAGGCGGGCGATGGCACCGAAGCGGATCTTGCCGGCGATGAAGGCTGCGACCGCAACCTCGTTGGCGGCGTTGAAGACAGTGGTTGCCCCCTTCCCGGTCCGGAGCGACTCGAACGCCAGGCGAAGTCCGGGGAACCGCTCGAAGTCGGGCGCCTCGAAGGTGAGCTGGCCGATCTTGGCCAGATCGAGCTTGGCCGCCGGCCCCTTGATCCGGTCGGGCCAGCCAAGGCAATGGGCGATCGGGGTGCGCATGTCGGGCGAGCCGAGCTGGGCCATCACCGAGCGGTCCGAAAACTCCACCATGCCGTGGATGATCGACTGCGGATGCACCAGCACGTCGATCTCGTCAGGCGACAGCGCGAACAGATAGGACGCCTCGATCACCTCGAGGCCCTTGTTCATCATCGAGGCGGAATCGATCGTGATCTTCTGCCCCATGCTCCAGTTCGGATGCTTGAGGGCCTGCTCGAGCGTCGCCTGCTCGATGTCCGCGGGCTTCCAGGTCCGGAACGGGCCGCCCGATGCCGTGATGATGACGCGGACCAGCTCGTCGCGATTGCCCGAGGCCAGCGCCTGAAACAGCGCATTGTGCTCGGAATCCGCAGGCAGAATGCAGGCGCCCGCCTTCGCCGCGCGCTGCATGAAGAAATCACCGGCGCAGACCAGGCATTCCTTGTTGGCGAGCGCAACATGCGCGCCGCGATCGACCGCGGCGAGAGCTGGCTTCAGCCCGGCTGCTCCGCTGACGGCGGCCATCACCCAGTCGGCCGGACGCGCGCCGGCCTCGATCACTGCGCTTTCGCCGGCGCCGCATTCCGTGCTCGTGCCCGCGAGTGCGGCCTTCAGGTCGGCGAGCTTGGTGCTGTCTGCGATCGCAACGAAGCGCGCGGAGAATTCCCTGGCGAGTTTTGCCAGTGCTTCGACATTGCTGTTCGCCGTCAGCGCCTCGACGCGGTAGCGCTCGGGCGAAGCGCGCAGCAGATCCATCGTGCTGTCGCCGATCGAGCCGGTGGCGCCGAGGACCGTGACGCTGCGGATGTCGGTCGCAGCAAGCCTGTTATTACGCAATGGGACTGCGCTCATATCGTCACCAAACCATAAGACCGCTTCCGGCGCTATGCACACCATGGCGGAGAAAGCCGATAATCCATGCCACCAGGATGGCGGCGACAAAGCCGTCCAGACGGTCCAATAGCCCGCCATGGCCGGGAATTAAGTGACTGGAATCCTTGACGCCGAAGCGCCTTTTCACCGCCGATTCGAACAGGTCGCCCGCTTGCGAGACCACCGACAGGACGGCGCTGACGAACAGCAATGGCACCGCCTTTCCGATGCCGAAAGCGGCAAAGCCGCCCGCAACCGCAAGGCTCGCCACAAAGCCGCCGAACGCGCCGGCCCAGGTCTTCTTCGGGCTGACGCGCGGCCAAAGCTTCGGCCCACCGATCCCGCGGCCGGCAAAGTAACCGCCGATATCGGTCGCCCACACCACGAGCAGCACGAACATCAGCGCGGCGAAGCCGTGCACGAGATCCTTCCGCACCAGGATCGAGGCCAGCAGCGCCGCCGCTGCATAGGCAAATCCGGTCGCGGCCCAGATGAACTTGCCGCGCCCAATCAGCGTCACGATCGCGCCGCCGATGCAGCCGACAATGACGGCAGTCTTGAGCGCGCCGGCGGCAACGCACAAGCCCATCATGGCAAGGACGATGGTCCCTGCCCCGGTCAGAGCGGTCGAGCTTGCACCCACCACCATCAGCCATTCCGTGAACAGCCCGATCGAGATCAGGGTGACGAGCAGCGCCCACAGCCAGCCGCCGGCATAGGCAAGCGCCAGCGTGATCGGCGCCAGCACCAGCGCCGCGAGAACTCGCATCACCAGATTGTTCGAAGCAGGCGTCGTGCCCGCCGGTGCGGCGTAGGGTTCGCTCACGAGGCTGATTTCGCAACCAGGCCGCCGAAACGGCGCTCGCGCCTGGCGAATTCAGCGACTGCGCTTTCCAGCGCCGCCTTGTCGAAATCCGGCCAGTGGACCGGCACGAAGACGAGCTCGCTGTAGGCGGCCTGCCACATCAGGAAGTTGGAGAGGCGCTGCTCGCCGCTGGTGCGGATGATGAGATCGGGATCGGGAATGTCGGGCGCGTCGAGATGGGCGCCGAGTGCGTCGGCGTCGATCGTGGCAGGATCGCGCGTGCCGTCGGCGACTTCGCGAGCGAGCTTCTGCGCGGCCTTCGCGATCTCCTGCCGCGAGCCGTAATTGAAGGCGACGACGAGCGTGAGGCGGGTGTTGTCGCGCGTCAATTCCTCGGCCTCGTTGAGGAGCGCGCAGATGTCGCCCTCGAGGCCGGCGCGCTCGCCGATGATGCGTACCTTGACGCCGTCGCGATGCAGGCTCGCCAGATCGTTGCGGATGAAACGGCGGAGCAGACCGAAGAGATCGCCGATCTCGCTGGCCGGTCGCGACCAGTTTTCGGACGAGAACGAGAAGATGGTGAGATAGCGGATGCCGAGCTCGTGCGAGGCCCGCACCACACGCCGCAGCGCTTCGACGCCGCGGCGATGGCCTTCGGCCCGCGGCAGACCCCGCGCGGCCGCCCAACGCCCGTTGCCATCCATGATGATGGCGACATGCGCAGGCACATCGGACCGATCAGGTCCGTCCGTTGCGGGCGCGGCGGCGTTGGACATGGAAAAAGGCCTTAAACGGTGAGGATTTCTTTTTCCTTGGCGGCCAGCAGCTGGTCGATCTCGGCGATGGTGCCGTCGGTGGCCTTCTGCACCTCGTCGGCGTGACGCTTCTGGTCGTCCTCCGACATCTCGTGATTCTTCTCGAGCTTCTTGAGCACATCGAGGCCGTCGCGGCGGACGTGACGCGCGGCGACCTTGGCGGCCTCGGCATATTTGTGCGCGACCTTGACGAGCTCCTTGCGGCGCTCCTCGTTGAGCTCGGGGATGCGCAGGCGCAGCACCTGGCCCTCGGTTGCCGGCGACAGTCCGAGATTGGAATCGACGATCGCCTTCTCGACGGCCTTGACCATCGACTTGTCCCAGACCTGCACCGAGATCAGGCGCGGCTCGGGCACGCTGACGGTGGCGAGCTGATTGAGGGGCATGTGACTGCCATAGGCATCGACCTGCACCGGATCAAGCATCGAGGCCGATGCACGGCCCGTCCGCAGTCCGCCAAGTTCATGCTTGAGCGATGCGACCGCGCCCTGCATGCGGCGCTTCACTTCGTTGAGGTCGAAATTACCCGTGGCCATCACGTTTCTCCTTCAATGTTCCGGCGACCTCACCGCGCCCCTGCTTCGGGGCGCCAGAACGAGTCGTCAGCCGGCGACAACAGTCCCGTGGCCGGTACCGCGCAGAATCGCGCCGATCGAACCGGGTTCCGCGATCGAAAATACGATGATAGGCAGCGACGTCTCGCGGGCAAGTGCGAAGGCGGTCGCATCCATCACCTTGTAGCCGCCCTCGATCGCCTGCGAATGCGTCAGCCGGTCGAACCGCTTGGCCGAAGGGTCCTGCTTCGGATCGGCCGAGTAGACGCCGTCGACATTGGTGGCTTTCAGCACCGCCTCGGCGCCGATCTCGGCGGCCCGCAGCACGGCCGTCGTGTCCGTGGTGAAGTACGGATTGCCGGTGCCACCACCGAGCACGATGATTCGACCCTCGGCGAGGTATTTGTGCGCCGCGGCGCGCGTGAACAGCTCGGAAATCTCGGGCATGACAAACGCCGACAGCGTCCGCGCCGGCGCGCCCTTGCGCTCGATGGTGGCTTCCAGCGCGAGGCAGTTCATCATGGTGGCAAGCATGCCCATGGTGTCGCCGGTCGTGCGCGAGACGCCGCGCGAGGAGACCTCGACGCCGCGGAAGATATTGCCGCCGCCGATCACGACCGCCACCTCGCATCCGAGCTGGCGGGCCGCGATCAGATCGTCGGCAACCCGGTCCATGGTCGGCTGATCGATGCCAAAGCCTTGCTGTCCTGCGAGATATTCGCCGGACAGCTTGATCACGACGCGACGATAGACCGGATCAGTCATGAGCACTTTCCTCGTCCGGGCGCCGCTTCCGGCGGCACGCCGGAAGGAGGTGTTCCAGCGCTTACTTCTTGCCGCTGGCCGCCGCGACCTCAGCCGCGAAGTCCGATTCCTGCTTCTCGATACCCTCACCGAGAGCATAGCGCACGAAGCCGGCGATCTTCACGGTACCGCCGACCTTGCCTTCGGCTTCCTTCACCGCCTGCGCCACCGACTTGCCGGTATCGTGGATGAAGGCCTGCTCGAGCAGGCAGACTTCCTTGTAGTAGGTCTTCAGGCCGGACTCGACGATCTTCTCGATCACGTTCTCGGGCTTGCCCTGCTGGCGGTACTTGTCGGCGAGCACGTCCTTCTCGCGCTTGACGACGGCCGGATCGAGACCGCTGGGATCGAGCGCAAGCGGGTTGGCGGCCGCGACATGCATGGCGATCTGGCGGCCGAGGCTTGCGAGCTCGTCGGCCTTGCCGGGCGATTCCAGCGCGACGATCACGCCCATCTTGCCGGCGCCATCGACGACCGCGCCGTGGACATAGCTCGACACCACGCCCTGGCTCACTTCGAGCGAAGCAGCGCGGCGCAGCGTCATGTTCTCGCCGATGGTGGCGATCGCGTCGTTGATCGCGGCTTCGACCGTGACGTCGCCGACCTTGGCGGCCTTGATCTTCTCGACATCGGCGCCGGTGTCGAACGCGACCTGGGCGATCATCTTGACGAGGCCCTGGAACTGGCCGTTACGCGCAACGAAGTCGGTCTCGGAGTTGACCTCGACCACGACGCCCTTGTTGCCCTTGGTGAGCGCGCCGATGAGGCCCTCGGCCGCGACACGGCCCGACTTCTTGGCGGCCTTGGACAGGCCCTTCTTCCGCAGCCAGTCCTGCGCGGCTTCCATGTTGCCGTCGTTCTCGGTCAGCGCGGCCTTGCAGTCCATCATGCCTGCGCCGGTCGACTCGCGCAGATCCTTGACCATCGCAGCTGTGATCGTTGCCATCGTTGAAAATCCTTCTTGCCTGCCGGTTTGCCGCGGCGTGGCTTCCAATTGCCCCGCCGCGGTCCATCTCAGGAATTCGCGTCAACTGAATGAATGGTGGCCGGATCTCGTCCGGCCAACCCATCGCCGTTTTGACTATTCCGCTTCCGCGGTCAGTGCCTTGGCCTTGGCCACCCAGGCATCTGCGCGGCTCGGCAGACCGACTTCTTCGCCGATCGTGTGCGCGGTGTCGTGGTCGAGCTCGGCGAGCTGCCAGTAGTGGAAGATGCCGAGGTCGTTGAACTTCTTCTCGATCGCGCCCGACACGCCCGGGAGCTTCTTGAGGTCGTCGGCGGTGCCGCGCGGACCGGCAAGACCCTGGAAGCCGCTCGAGGACGGGGCCGGCAGCTCTTCGGCGACCGGACGAACCGACGCGCCAATGTCGACGCCCGACTCGCCCTGAGCGCGCGAGATGCCGTCGATCGCCGCGCGCGCGATCAGGTCGCAATAGAGCGAGATCGCGCGGCCGGCGTCGTCATTGCCCGGCACCACATAGGTGATCCCCTTCGGATCGGAATTGGTGTCGACGATCGCGGCAACCGGGATGTTGAGACGCTGGGCCTCCTGGATCGCGATGTCTTCCTTGTTGGTGTCGATCACGAAGATCATGTCGGGCAGACCGCCCATGTCCTTGATGCCACCGAGCGAGCGGTCGAGCTTGTCGCGCTCGCGCTGCAGCGTGAGGCGCTCCTTCTTGGTGTAGGAATTGGCTTCGCCGCCGGCCAGCACTTCGTCGAGGTGACGCAGGCGCTTGATCGAGGCCGAGATCGTCTTCCAGTTGGTCAGCGTGCCGCCGAGCCAGCGCGAATTGACGAAATACTGCGCGCAACGCTTGGCAGCGTCGGCGACGCCGTCCTGCGCCTGGCGCTTGGTGCCGACGAACAGGATGCGGCCGCCCTTGGCAACCGTGTCGCTGACGGCCTGAAGGGCCGTGTGCAGCATCGGCACGGTCTGGGCGAGGTCGACGATATGGATGTTGTTACGGGTGCCGAAAATGAACGGAGCCATTTTCGGATTCCAGCGGTGCGACTGGTGACCAAAGTGCACGCCAGCTTCGAGCAGCTGACGCATAGTGAAATCGGGCAGTGCCATCGTTTGAATTCTCCGGTTGGTTCCTCCGGAAGCGTGTGAGCAAAACGGAGCGATGTCGCCCCGGCTGCCACCGGACGGCCTTGTGAGCCATGCTTCCGTGTGAGATGGCGCGCTATATAGCGCCATTTCGGCCAGAAGCAAGGAAATAAGGGCCTTTCGGGGCTTTTACCGCCCGCGAAAGGCCCTTTCCGGGATTTCCGCCCTGCCCGCTAGCACTTCGGCTGGTTAGGCGGGCATTTTTTCGCCGCTGGCGGGGGCGGCGCAGGCGGTCGCGGC
>NZ_LBJP01000071.1:0-76145 GCF_028128715.1 Bradyrhizobium sp. CCBAU 51745
CAAATCGGAAAGGTGGGCGACATCGTCTCGGAATCCCCGGGCGACTTCATATCGGTACACCCGGGCGACTTCGTCGGAATCCGCACTGCCGAGGGCAAGCGACTGAAGTCCGGTCGGTAAGGTGTCGGGTAGGCGGGTCAACAGGTTGCCGCGGACATCGAGGTCCTGGAGCCCGGCCGGCAGGTTGTCTGGCAGGCTGGTCAACCGATTGCTGCAGACGGCGAGTGTCGAAAGGCTCTCCGGAAGCGTTTCGGGCAGCCCGCTCAGCTGGTTGCTGCCGATGACCAGAGACTGAAGTCCGGTCGGGAGGGTGTCGGGCAGGCCGGTTAACCGATTGTTGCTGGCGCCAAGCGTCCGGAGGCCGGACGGGAGGGTGTCAGGCAGGCGCACCAGCTCATTGTCGCTGACGTTGAGCGACTGCAGCCCGGGCGGAAGGGCGGCAGGCAGTGTCGTCAGTCCCAGATCATGCAGCTCCAGCCCTGCATAGACGTCGCCTGCCTCTGCCCAGGCTCTTATTCGCCTTACGGCCTCTTGGCGGTCTTCGTCTTGCGTCTGCCCCTCCTCGCCGGCCCAGGTGTCCAAGATGTGGTCGAGCCGCGATTGCCTGAGGACGGGGTCTTCAAGGTCCGTCGTACTGCCATCGCCCGGTCGACCAAGGATTGATGCTCCGAGATTTTGCTGCCAAGGAATTGCCGTGGTCGTTGGCCACTCAGGCACCGCATCACCGGCATCCGCCCAGCAATGCTCCTCCTGATCGAGACTTTGCGTCGGCCAATCGGCAGCTCCATCCATGCCGTGCCAACTATCCGTCAGACTGAAACTGTCGGTTGGCAACTGGCCACCCCGATCCGCGGCCGGAAAAAGCAGATCTTGATTGATCCCTTGTCCAGAGAAGGCGGGCGAATCCGAGGGCAACCGCGAGGTGCCTTGTCCGGCGCGATCCCCGTGCGGCATTCTCAAAAAATCCGCATCTCTGTTCGACGCAACGCGGTCGCCGAGGCTATTTGAATTCTGGGGCGGGCGCTCGTGCGGATGCCACTCGTTCAGGTGCTGCTGAAACCCCGCCCGGTACTCCTGCTGCTGTTCCAGCTCGTCGTCATACGCCTCGACATCTGGGGCCTCGAATGGGTGGAGGTGGTTGAACGGATCCATCCAATTCTCCTGTCTGAGCAGCGAACGCCGAACCTGGATAAACACGTTCTCGCTACGAGGCTTAGCTTTCGAGAAGCTGACGGGGAACCGAAATGATTGTAACTGCCCTGTTAGATCTCTGTGGGAGGCTTAGCACTTGAATGCCCGTAACGCAGTTCGACATGCGGAGCTCGGACCATCTCGGGGTTTCGAGAAGCCGTTTTCTGAGCCTCTCAAGAACGTCCGCGCTTGTGGGCGCCGGGCAATTCATGCTGAGAAGCATCGCAATGTCGGGACCCCCGTGGTCCACTGAACGTAAGGTCATATGTCCGTCGCTGCATGTTCCAGATCTTCCACCGCCTTGCTAGCGACCTTCTCCGGTCCTGCGCGACCTTGTCAGAGATCGGCCAATTGCTCCAAAGCGAGAGCCATGACCTAAGTAAAGACTCGCACATTGCCCCTGTCGCGGCTGGTAGAAGACCTTGTCTGCTGCGGGCAGATTGAGCTCGCGCCCCAACAGCCATTCGTAGAGAAACCAGATCCAGCGCGTGTAGAGCCGCGTCCGCTTTTTGGTTCACAAGGTGCGCAATCCTATCCCCCCTCACGGTGAGGAAGAGCCGCTTCAGGATGGCCCTCGCGGCGCTCCGCCGCGCCGGTTGAAATCGCAGGTTTGAAATACAGCTAAAATACTTAATACGACTGAGCGTTTTGGCAGAAAGCCAAACCTCCTCGAACATGCCTCCCGGCTGTTCGACGAGCTGGCGCATAGCGAGAGCTTCCAGGAGGCCGAGATGCTTGTTGATAGCTTGTGCAAGCTCAATCCCCACAAGCTGCAAAAGCTGCTGGGCAATTCCAGAAGCATGAAAGTCAAAAGGCTGTTCTTGTTTGCCGACCGGCACAACCATTTTTGGCTGAAGCAAATAGACCGTGACAAGGTCGATTTGGCACTGCGACCTGGCTGGGAAAGGCTGTAACTCTGGCTGCAGCGATTGGTCAACGGCTTCAGGAGATCGAGGCTCTCAAATGTTTTGCGAGACAGCCCATGCCTGGAAGAGGAGGTCGAAAGGCCGAATGCCCGGCACTGTGACACGGCATCGCCGGGCAGGTGCGAGAACATGCTTTGCAGAGTCCAGTTTCCGGAGACAGGTCAGATCAGCCCACCCGGAGATCCTCAGCCGACATCTTACCCGTACGCCCGGCCTTGAGCTGATAACTTACCCGGGCCCCCTCTTCGAGGGTGGTGTAACCGGCTTTTTCGACGGCACTGATGTGCACGAAGACATCGGGACTTCCGTCCTCAGGCCTGATGAACCCATAACCTTTGGTCGAGTTGAACCACTTCACAATACCCATTGCCACGGCGGCATCTCCATAGTGAACCGTTGTGATCTAGCGAAGAGTCTCCCGGCCATCAAGAGGGTTGGCAAGAGACGAGTCGCCGCGCTGCTCACGTGGGTGTTTTATCGCGTGGTCTAGCTGCGGCCGCATTGTGCAAGCGACAGAAGGGTCCTGACGTCAACGACACTTTGCCTCACGGCTTCAGCCCAGATGACGTTTGACCTTCGTTTCACTCGCCGCACGCGACTGGCTTGCAGAAGACCTGGGGAGCCTCGAACATGCCGCGCTCATCCAAACCGGCGGAATCGTTTTCATCGACGTTGAACGACAGGGCGGTCGTGAACTCCTTTGCGCAGCGCCGAGCAGGACTATCAATGCGAGCATGCCTGTATCGAAGCCACCTGACATGCTTTCTCAAGCGAAGACGCCGCAGGGCTGCGCTTTGGCGGTTCGTCTTCGGATGTCAATAGCACGTCGCGCCCTGTCGAACGAACAGGGTCCGCCGAGACAATCCTGAAGGAAGCCCATTTGGCAAGTTGTCCGCTCGTCTCGTTGTATTTGGGAAGCCGGAAAACCCGCTCGTCACCGGGGGAGCCTGTTCAAACCGGTAACTTGCGCCTCTGACGAACTTCATCGCGCCGCCGGCGGCTCTTCAGCCTCTCGCCTTGGGTTCCGACGAACTGAGCACCGTGAAGGCGTTGAGATAACCGATGGTCTCGATTTGTTTGCTTTGATCAGCCCGTCCACCGACTTTACTCAGAACAAAGCCGCCTCGATGCATAGGTGTATTTCAGGGCGAGTTGACGCGCATCTTCCACGAGATTGGCCATGGCGCTGTGTCCCCCGTCGATGTTCTCGTAATAGAAGTAAGGCTGGCCCAGCGCGGCGAGCTTCGCGGCAGCTTTACGGCCATGCGCTGGATGCGCACGGTCGTCCTTGGTGGAGGTAAGAATTAAGGGAGCGGGATAGGTCTTGCCCGCCACCAGCTTCTGATAGGGCGAGTAGCCTTCGATCCCCGCACGCTGCTCGGCAATGGCGGGATCACCGTACTCGCCGATCCAGGCGGCGCCCGCGCCCAGTTTGGTGTATCTAAGCATATCAAGCAGCGGCACCTGGATGATCGCCGCGTTGAAGAGCTCGGGACGTTGGGTGATTGCGGCGCCAACGAGCAGGCCGCCATGGCTGGCGCCAATCGCACCTAGCCGGCACGGACTTGTGATGTTCCGGCGGATCAAGTCCTCGGCAACGGCAATGAAATCATCCCATGTCGTCTGCTTCGTTGCTCCCTGCGCCGCTTGGTGCCATTGTGGACCAAACTCGCCGCCCCCGCGCAGATTCGCAACGACATAGGCATTGCCCTGTTCGAGCCAGAGCCGCCCCACCGGTCCCAGATACGATGGCAGAAGCGACTCCTGGAAACCGCCATAGCCATAGAGAAGTGTCGGAATCGTGCAGTCAAACTTTGCGTTTTTCGGCCGCACCAGAGAATAGGGAATTGACGTGCCATCGCGCGAAGTGGCTTCGAGCTGCTCCATGACATGATTGGACGCATCGAAGGCAGTCGGTGTCGTCTTCAATTCCTCTAGGCTTTTGCTTTCGGCATCAAAATACCAGACTGAGGTTGGCCTGAGATAGCTCGAAACTGTGAACATGGCCTGGTCCGCTTCATCGGAGATGCCTGACAGGCCGACATTTGCATGTTCCGGCAGCGGGATCGGCGTCGCCGACCAAGCTCCCTGATCGTACGTATATGCGAACGCTTTGCTCTGAATGTTTTCGAGGATCGTCAAGATCAACAAATTCTTTGTGGCGCCTAACCCGCTCAGGGCCTGCCGGGGCCCAGGTTGGAAAACAAGCGAAGGTCTGGCGCGCAGCGGATCCTGTTTCCATTCGTTGAGGTCATACGAGATCAGCGATCCGGCGGCGAAGCTGATATTGCCTGGCGGCATCCAATCTTCAGCAAGCGTTACAAGCAGGTTACCACCCGCTAGGCCATTCATCGCTGCCTTCTTCGGCAGATTGAGCTTGACGGGCCCATCGGCGCGGAAGACCACATACTCGAACTCAAAAGAGCTGATCGCGCGGCCCGCGCCGGTCGCATGAACATGACCCCTGCTGTCACGAACCACGAAGGGGTACGTCAGAACGTCGGTGGGCTCGCCACGAAAGATCTCACGAGCCTCACTGAGCGGCTCAGCGCGTTTGAGCTCCTTCACCACAAAGGGGTAGCCGGCTTCCGTCAAAGTCCCCTCACCCCAGTCCCGTGCAACAAGAAGTGTGTCACGATCGACCCAGCTGACGTGCTGCTTGCCTTCTGGGAGAGAAAAGCCGTGGTACGAAGGTCTTGGCGTCGCGGTCGAACTCTCGTATGGACACGGCATCCTTGCCGCCATCGGAAAGACTAATCAGGCAGAGGCGATCTTCAGGCGGAAGGTAGTTCGCACCTTGAAAGACCCAGTTTCTTTTTTCGGCGACGGCCAAGGCATCCACGTCGAGGATGGTCTCCCACTTTGGATCTTGACAACGATCGCTCTCAGGCGTGGCGCGCCGCCAGACGCCGCGTACGTGGTTCTCGTCTTGCCAGAAACTCTCCAAATCGCGCCCTTCCAATCGAACATCTGCGATCTGATCCTTGGACTGCAGGATGGAGAGCGCCTGTTCGTAGAAGCGCCGATAGCGAGGATCCGACTGGAGCACCCCGAGCGTTTTCTCGTTCTCGGCGCGAACCCAAGCCAACGCGCTTAGCCCTTCGATCTCCTCGAGCCAAAGGAATGGGTCGTCAGTCACCGCCGCATCCGCTCGCTCCTGTGAAAGCGCCGTGGAGGTGATGCAGGCATTCGAAAGCAGCGGGGGCGGAGAAGAGTGATGTATTCATGGACTTGCTCCGGCGGAGGTCGAGCGGTCAGGCTCGCGGGCCCTGGCGCGTCATGCAGAAGCGGCGGAAAGCACGCAAGCGCATGACATAGCGCGGCTTGCTCTATGTCGCGGGCCATCCATTGCAAGCTGCGTGCCGGCTAAAGAGACGCGAGTTTCAGCCGTTCGGGGCTGCACGAGCCTGTCCGGTTGCCGACATTAGATGCCAAGCGGACATCGCACCGTGTGGGTGGACCGCCTGTCGGACGACGTCAGCATTTTCGGTATCCAGTGGCAAAGACTCGGAAAGCAAAGATGCCGCTTTACCTCCGGATCTGAGGTCCTCCTTGCTGGCGTCTCCGGGCGGTCCTGTCGACGGGGCATCATCACGTGAAAAACCAGCGCATTGATCATCAGCCAGATTGACATCATGTAGTATGGTTGGCGATCTCCGACCCGTTGGTTGCAAGCATAGTGAAGTTGGAGGAGCTTTTCCCTGCAAAACACACGAGTGGGTCGATAACTCGCTTGCTTGACTGACTGCGGAGAGGATTGTGCTCAAGACCAGGAGAGTAGAAAGCGACGAGAATCGGTCTACGCTGCAATACGTTTTGAGATTGAGCCAACAATCAACAACAGGTACAAGCACCAGATCAGGTTCTTCGGCGGGCCGCCCGCTCCGACATCCCGACGGTACGATATGGACGGCCCAATAGGGCTCCTGGCGTCGTCCTCCGTGGCGCGTCAGCGCATCCGATGCGAGGTAGAAACCTGCAGAGAAGCCTCTTTCAAGCTGCCGCGGCCAGGAGCTTGGCTCTATCAGGTTGCGGCCCTGTGCGGTGATACGATCCCTTCCCATGACATGCCCCTTTCATACCGTGAGGAGGATACCTCCGATGTGGTCGGCTTGATGCTCTGCAGGCGGCACAAACAATGGCCAGCTCCCGACTATGCGACAGCGAAATTGCAGCTCGAATGTTTGACCAGTTTAATGGGGGCGTGCGTCGTTAATGGCTCCGTACGAGGCGTACCCACCTCGCGGAGATGTATATGAGCTGTTCATTGCGTACCGATTTGTGGTCGTGTTCCGCGCCTCGAATCCTCCTCAACGCCGTCCTGATAGTGCCAATTCGACGTCTCTGGTCGTGGTCCAACTCAGCCACATCGACTTCGGGTCACCTGCCGCAGAAAAGGCCGGATCGCGGCTCGCCGCAACGTGTCCAGCTTATGGCTCGAATCCGCTAGATTACCGAGAAACGCAACCTTCGCATTACCGGTCCGCGAAAGGATAGTTCAATCAGCTAGCTACGGTTGCGACGATCGCCCGCACTTGGTTGAGCGCGCAGAGCGCTCGCGTATGGTGCAACGTCTACCAGCGGCACGCTTTCGGAACTGCGTTACGAACTATCACTGCCGTCTGCCTATCCGGCCCAGGCCGTCTACCCCGCCGTTCCGATGAGCACGACTTCAGTAGCTAAGCCGCTACGATCACCTCTCTTCAACTTGCGACACGCATACCCGCGTCATCAGCAAAGGGGGGGGCCAGACCGATCACAACGTTAACATAGGGATCCGACGGCCTCGCGCATTGAAGAGCGATATCCGCGGGTGATCTCACCTCGCCTAGTGGTCCACGGCGCCCTGTGACGATCGGCGACGAAATAGAAGCACGCCCTCTTCAGCGGCAACGAAACTGCGGCCGTTAGTCAAGAAGACCCAGACACCGCGCCTTGACGACGCACTGGGTGCGGCTGGTCGTTTCCAGCTTTCGCATCGCATTCTTGATATGAAAGTTAACGGTGTTATAGCTCACGCCCAGGATGACTGCGATGACCCAGGATGACTTCCCTTTCTCCACCCATCGCAAACACTGTCTTTCCCGTTCCGACAGCACAACCTCTTGCACATCCGCCATGAATTTCTCCTGGACTCGAGAGAGCAGGAGAGGCATCAGCAAGTGCCATGCCACTCAATGGCACACGCAAACTCTCGCAGGAGGATAAGTTCTTGGGAGATTGCCGGCCTATTGTCGGGAGACTGCCATCGAACTGCAGCCCCCTCGACGGGATTGCGACATATGTCGCAACGCAATAGCAGCATTTACGACAATCGCAGCAGTCGATATTTCAACATCTGCGTGAGCTGGATATCACCCTTTTGGCTAGGCGCTCCTCCCGCCAAGGCTGAATGCTCTGTGAAGGGCCGTAGCACGTGGCTCACGAGCTCAGATCTTCATTTGCACCAAAGCTTCCCTTTCCAGCGTGTCGGCTCGACGCTCATCCGACCATAACGACAGGCTAGCGTTCGGCGCCAACCCTATGGCGATCATGCAGGCTTTTTGCGCCCCAATAAACTACCAACGCTGGTTATTGATCGACATCACGACAAAACGATATGAACAGTGAAATTTGAGCCAATAGAAGCTCGGCCTCCAGGATTTCCGTATGCAGTATCAGCCACAAGCCGTTCGGCCTAACGCAGGTCATCAATGCACTCGTCCGTCGGCAGTCGAACTACTTCGCGCCCAGGTCTGCTCGAATGATGAGCTCTCGTTTCTGATGGAAGCGCATGATGGTCTGTCCGCCACAATCGCCCAGCGCTCAGGATTTAAGGGGCTCTGGGCGTCCGGTCTGTCGATTGCCAGCTCGCTCGGCTTTCGCGATGCCAATGAAGCTTCATGGACCCAGCTCGTCCAGAGCGCGGAACGCATAGTGGACTCAACCAAGCTACCTGTGCTCGTTGACGGAGACGGCGGCTTCGGCAATTTTAACAATGCTCGCCTCCTCGCACGCAAACTTCATCAGGCTGGCGCGGCGGGTGTCTCGCTTGAGGACAGCTGCTTCCCGAAGCTAAATTCGCTCATTGGTGAACGGCATCCGCTCGCCGATATCGATGAGTTCTCCGGTCGTCTGCGGGCTGTAAAGGATGCGATCGCTGACAATCTTGTTCTCGTGGCCAGGATCGAAGCGCTGATCGCCGGGCACGGATTGAACGAAGCTATCTTGCGTGCACACGCTTATGCCGACGCGGGAGCCGATGCAATCTTAATTCACTCGCGAAAGAGTACCGCGGACGAGATGCTTTCGTTCGTCACCGAATGGCGAAACCGGCTCCCTGTCGTGATTGTTCCGACGACATACTTTCGAACGCCAGTCTCAGCCTACCGCGATTCGCGCATCTCCACAGTCGTCTGGGCCAATCACTCCATGCGAGCTGCGGCAGCTGCAATGCGGCGCATCTGCGACAGCATCGCAGCTCAAGAGAGCGTTGCGAGCATCGAATCTGATATCGCGCCGCTGAGTGAGATATTCGAACTCCTGAGGTATGACGAACTCGCCGTGGCCGAAAAGCAATATCTGCAGCCCAGCTAGTCCATGTCAGCGGGGGTGGCACTTAAAGTTTCCTTTTCAAAACCCAGCCGATGCGCCTCTGACTTCTCGTCGGGTCTCGCTCCAGTGTCACCCAGCAAGGCCGCGACCTAACATCCTGGGCAGCTCCCGACGTGGCTAAACATCTGCCCCTGATGCCTCAAGGAAGCTTACGCAGCGGCTGATGCAGGTGTATGCGTTGATGGCAATTCACGCCTACCCGATTCAATACCTGGTGTGGTCGGAAAAGTCCGCGGCAGGCAACACTGAACAGAGGCGTTCACGATGGTTGCGGAGCGACACTCGGAATGAAGAAGGCGAATGAAATGCCTCTGAATGTTCCCAAGCATGCTCTTATTCTAGCCGCGGGAGTGGGCTGTCGACTACGGCCGCTAACGGAGCTAAACCCGAAACCTCTAGTCCAAATTCATGGCACTCCCATCCTGCACAACGCGCTACATAACCTTGGGCGGGTCGGCGTGGAAGAGGTGACGATTGTTGTCGGGTATCGCAAAGAGGCGATCCAAGACGCCTGCGGCAGCCGCTTTGGCAGTGTTGCAATCAAATACGTAGAATCCCCGGTTTACGACCGTACTGGGAGCGCCTATTCGCTCTGGCTGGCGCGTGACGCGCTCGTTTCCGGGGACCACCTCCTTCTTGAGGGCGACGTCTTCTTCGAGGAAAACGTATTGCGGCGGCTGGTCTTCAGTGCAGCGCCCGACGCAGCTGCTGTCGCTCCCTTCCACGAGCTGATGCAGGGATCAGCCGTCCTGTTGTCCGATCTTGGCTTTATTTCAGAATTTCGTTTGAAACAAACAGTGAGAAATCTTATCGCGGGTGACCCGCCTCTTTACAAGACGATGAATCTGTTACGGCTGTCCGCGTCTACTCTGCGGACAGAAGTCGTTCCGGCCCTAGACGATATGATCAAGGCCGGAGCTACCCAGGGCTACACTGAGGAGCTTCTTTCCTATCTCGTGGAAACACAGGGCCTGCAAATTGCTGCCGTAAGATGCGATGATCTCAGGTGGTACGAAATCGACGACGCGGAAGATCTACGTACTGCAGAACGCATCTTCGCGAAAGCTGACGTTTGATCCAACCGCGCAGGGGCGCGGTTCACGACGATCGCGGAAGGTTTGACGCTGCGCCTTTTTACGACCTGCGCGGCTGGCTGCTCGCGCGGGCGATCTCGGTCGGCGTTTTGCAGTTGTCGCCGAGGAATCTGCGGCTTGAGGCATCTAAGGATCTTGCGTCGCCCTCCCTTACAAGCCCAGTCAGGAGGAACTATACAGTCCTTGGCAAGTAACGGAGCAAGAGCTAGGCTAACTCACTACGCTCGTGCCAACTATGGCCGCCGGAATCTGGCACAGCCCACGATAGCTTGATTGTGCTGGCCTGCTTCTGAAAGCGAACGGCATAGCTCTCTTGCTTCAAATCCGAGAGCATTGCTGTGAGCCCCACCTTGGACAGCCAAGCCGAGGCAATCTGACTCGCTGCCCTGCTTGACGCTTGCAGTTGCGGTCACCAGACCGAAAAGAGCGACAAGCGGCGCTTTTTCATGGGTCGTGATGACCTCCGCGTACGATCAACTCCGGTGATTGGATGAAGAAGCATCCGCCGAATCGACGTAGATTGTCGCGCCAACCTGCACGCGACGCAGTTCCTGCCGGTATCCACCGGCTCTCGCCTTATGAGCCGTCTCGATGGTTGGAGGATCCTCTGCACCGAAAATAAGGAGCTCCGCGAGGACGCGGCCGGTCATCGTGGACGGTCGCGAAATGCCAAGCAGACTGAGTACCGTCGGCGCAAAGTCGCAGATACCCGAAGGCACACGCGATTCCACGCCGCTTCTGATCAATGGGCCCGCTAGGATGCCGAGCGACGACATTTCCTTGGCGTGCAGCCCGCCGTGCACACCGAACCCAACCGGCGAATTCGGGCTCCAGCAGCGGCCGGGAAAGCCAAAGGAATCGAGACCATCGTCTCCCCGAAACGAAAACAATATGTCAGCCGACCGGGGATGATCGGCGAAGACCAGATGACGGGCAAGGCTACCTGAGGCGATCCCATCCTCCCCGCTCTTAGCGGCTGTAAAAACCGGTCCGCACCAAGGCCGTTCCATCATTGCCCCAACCAGGCGGCGGATGGCACGGTCGGATGGCTCCGTCAGGTAAATGGCGCCAACCTGACCCGATATGACGACCGCGTCGATCCCGGGTCCTGGCACTTGGCCACAACGCATCCCAGTCGCCTTCAACGTGTCCAAGAGATCAGCCTGAGCGTGCACCGTGACCTGACCATGCTCGGATGCGACGATAAGATGCACACCTTTGGGCGCACCTTCAGATTCCCACCAATCAAGCACCCGGCCGAACTGGCGGTCGAGAAAGCGGATCGCCTCCAGCGTCGGCGTCGCGCCGATTCCGCAATGATGCGAGGAGGTGTCAGGCTCGCCGAAGGAGAGAATTGCGACATCTGGCCGAATTTGAGGCCAGACCTCGTCAAGCAACGCCGAAGTCAGAAAGGCTTGAGCGGCCAGATCCGGCGTACCGTGAGGCGTCGGCGCGGGCGTCGGCCCAAGCCGCGCCTCTACCCTTTCGAGCATTGCGGCCGACGTGGCGACGCGAGCGAAATGACCCGAGAGCGTCACTTGGCTGAGGGATCGCGCCTTGTGGTTCAGCAAGCGAGTTGCTCCGGCCGAATTGGAGGCGAGAACCGCAAACGTCTTGCCGTTCGTTGCGAGGATCTCGCCCAGCGACGGCGCACCGACCAGATGGCCGCCGCTCGCGGCATCGAGGTCCTCGACCAGGCGGTCGTCACTCGTATCGATCAAGCGCGGCGCTGCGGCCACGCGGTCCAGAAACCTGTTGCCGACAATCCCATGACGATCCGGCGTTGCGCCAGTGATAAGGCTCGTCAGTGAATTCAGGGTTTCGCTGGGATAGGTTGTGCGCTGCCGCGCTAGCGTAGCACCGCGGCGCTTGAGTCTGTCCAGATTCGGCGTCAGCGATCGACTAATAAGATCGGGCCGAAGCCCGCTAAATAGCACAATGATAACGCGGTTTGGGCTTGATTGATCAGACATAGTGGTCATGCTCGCTTAGTGGTCATGCTCGCTTAGCTGTATGTTTCAAGGGTGCCCGCGGCTGCTCACTTGAAGCGCCGCGACACGGTGAGAGCTCGGCACAGGCTGGGTGAGACTATGCCACCGATACTTTTCGCGCCGTCCATGTGAACCTATCCGTGATCCCATCACGACTTTCGCCCAGGACGCGAGACCGTGCCGCGATCATCGCACACGACAGCCGCTTCCGGACACAATACCTGGGTCGATTGTCCTGAAGACGCACTCTTTGCCTTAAAGGTCCCTCGCAGAGCACTGTCGTCCCGGTGATGCCTTCTCTCGCCAACTCTGCAGCATCGCTATTGGAGAGCTCGAGAAGCCCAGTCAAGATCTCGCTATTGTGCTGCCCCCACGTCGGCACCGCCGCACGAAAGGTATAAGGTCCGATCCCTTCGCGGATCGGCATTGATGGCTGTAGATGCGCCGCTATGGAAGGGCGCTCGACTTGCGGCAGCAATGCGCGCGACCTTAGATCGGTATCCTGAAGCAGGTCGATTGGATGCCGAGCTACGCCAGAAGCAACCCTTATCGAGTGCAAATCGAACATCGCCTGATCTGCATCACGGCTGCACGTCCAGGCTTCGATAGCGTTCTCGATGTTGTCCTCAATGCTACGGCGGGCTTCTGTAGAATTAAGCGAGGCGTCCATGGCCCACTCTGGTCGACCAATAAGACTGGCAAGCCTCTGCCACATCTCATTGTCGGTGGCGACTACTACAAGCCAGTTATCCTCGCCCGCGCATCGAAAGCAGCCGTGAGGCACGAACTGCGGATGTCGATTGCCGTACCTTTTCGGCGGCATAGGATCGATCGACTGGATAGTGAGCCATGGCGCCGCAAATGGCAGCATGCATTCGATCTGGGCAAGGTCAATAAGCTGCCCCTGCCCGGCATCACGGGCACAAATCAGCGCGATCAGAACTGCGGCGCAGCCGTTCAATCCGCCGATAGCATCTCCGAAGGCAACATGGCTCATCACGGGCGGCAAGTCGGACTTTCCGACCACAGTCGGCAAGCCCGAGCCCTGTTCGAGAGTCGAGCAGTACGCCCGACAATCGCGATAAATACTATCCGAGCCAAACGACATCGACAGCTTAACCAGTCGAGAGTTGAGCGCTCGGAGCACATCACAACCAAGTCCGAGCTTCGGCAGGACATCCACTGAAAAATTATCGACAACAATTTCACCTTGCGCCAAAAGGCGCTTAACAAGAGCGAGACCTCGTGGCCGCGTGAGGTCGAGTGTAATTCCTCGTTTGTTGCGGTTCATGATGCAGAAGCATGGCGCCTGCTCGTACATTTTGTCTTCGATGAAAGCTGGGCGTCGGTCAACGCCGCGCCACCAATCCGGGCGTTGGATGGCCTCGATTTTGATGACGTCCGCACCAAGATCCGCCAGGATGCGCGTACACAACGGTCCTGACCACCCCATCGAGAAGTCTATTACACGAACTCCATCCAACGGCGGGCGTCCGGCATCAGTGCAGGCCGCTGAAGGTGAAGGCAGACGCCTCCGGACGTTCGTGATAGCTTGCTGTTCGCCTGGAACCGGAACCTTACCACCTCGGCGCGGCGGCGTTAACGTCAAGCGTTGCATCGGGCCCGCGGTCAGGCCCTGTTCTTCGTCAATGAGAAAAGGCACGATCGCGCCGCGCTCCTTCATCTCACCGTCGTGGAGAAGATCAGACATTTGGGGTACTGGCACGATAGGAATCTTACGTTTACGCCCCTCGGTAAACCACTGCTGCGCTGTACGCGTTTTCAGCCTCGGTGCGAATTGTTGTTCGATCTGTTCAATGTCCTGCAGACGCTCCTTGCCAAGGAGCAGATCCGAATTGTCTGCAAGTTCGGAAAGGTCGAGCATATCGCAAAACGCTCTCCACTGAGCCGGTGTGAAGGCTGTAACGCCAAGCCATCCTTTTTTTGTTTCGTAAATACCCGCTGGAAAGATCGGGCAGAAGCGATTGACGCCAAGACGGCGTACGACGTCGCCATGCGCCGAGGCCTCAAAGATGAGGTATTCACTCAGAGCGATACTCGATTCGAAAATATTGAGTGACCAGCCCCGGCCCTGCCCGCCGCGCATTCGAGCAACCACCGAAGAAGCCGCGGCTATAAAACCCCATAGGCCAGCAAGAACACCCGTCTGGAAATCTGGAGCGTGCGAAGGCGGCCCCTCTGCCGGCCCAACCAGCTTGACGAGGCCAGCAAGTGCACGGACGGTCGAATCTGTCGCTGCGAAGTCTGCATAGGGTCCTGCACGCCCGAACCAGCTCGCCTCAACGTGGATCAAGCCGGAGCGCCGGTCACGGATCGCAGCGACATCAATGGGCGGGCAATACGCGGACTCAACATCCCGACCATCGATCAAGACGTCGCAATCCTCGATCAGTGCAGTTAGACGCGTGATCGCGCCCGCCTCCGCAGGATCGATGATAGTGCTTGATTTGTTCAAATTGAGAAATGCGAAGCACGCACTATGGCCTCTGGGAGTGAGTGGCGCAGTACGGCGCATTCGATCTCCCCCCGGCGGCTCGATCTTCTGAACGTCAGCCCCAAAATCTGCGAACAATCGAGCGCAATAGCTGCTTGCGTCCGAGCTGCCGATCTCGATTAATCTCAGATGTGACAATACCCCCGGTTTCCTTTTGCTATCCATACCATGCCCCACATATCACTTGCCGAATCCGCATCTTTACGAGCGAGCGCGCCGCTGCTTAGCAGGCCATGAGTATCCGGCCGTCGTGGTACAGCGATCAAGGGCCCGTCGTGTAGCCGGTACTCGGAAGCGAGCCTGAGCACGGCGGAAATCACGTGGACCCGAGCGACAATGACTAGGACACTCAAGATCCGGCTCGAAGAAGCAAAATGCCATTAAGTGGCCGGCACTTGCCTGTCCACGGCGGGATGAACTGCCGAATCTATGCAGAATGCAGGAACAGCTAGATGCAGACAAGGCTGTATGCGCTCTTTTTGCTCTCGTAGAGGAAGTGAGGCCAACGCAGCAATAATTGTACCAATCGCGTCCAGCACGAAATTGATGACGCGAGACAAGGGCTAGACTTTGCATCTCGTCGGACTCAATGGCGCATTGAAGTAACTACCACAAAATGTGCGGAATGAGACAACGCGTCCGCTTGCGCTCGGCTATCTGCCGAACAAGATCTAATATGGTGGCGGCGTGTCGCTCTGTTCTTCTAGTCAACTACCAACCCTCGCAATTGATTCAGTGGAAAGACTTGCGTTACTGCAGATTAGGGCGAGCGCTTGCGTACCGTCAGCGGTCGAATGCAGCAGGAGCTCTCTAGCTCATGGAAGCGCATAATGGCTCGGACGCGCATTCGGCAAGCACGCTGGCTCAGATGTCACCGGAGATATTTCTGGCGTTCGTGCTGCCGATCGGTCCGCTCTCAGCCGCCGCATCCTCAGCGTCTTTCGTGCGGCCCCGGCTCCCTCAGAGGTGGCGGCCTTGATGAGAGATCTCATCTACTCTGAATGACTTTGATCTAGAGGGACATGCGATCATGCAATCGTCTGCATTATCATCTGGCGCCGCGTCAATATCGCAAGGCTCGCCCGATGGCCCTACTTGCGGGCCTGAGTTAGCGCAGATAATCAGGTGGCGTGACAGCTCGTATGCCGCGGATCTCTATATTGCGGGTGTCTCATGGCTTGATCTTTTCACCTACCTTGACGGTCATCCGGTAACGGAGGAGGAGCTTCGGGTCCATTTCTCCCTTCGGGAGCGTCCGACGCGGACCATGCTTCGCCTCTTTGAATCGTGGGGCCTCATCACCAACGAAGCCGGCCGGCTGACCGCAACCGCAGCGTCCGCTCGGTATCTGAGTGGCAAATCCCCGGACAGCGTCGCATCGTATATTGCAACGATGAAGTATAAGTCTTCTGTTCGAGAGCTTTACGAAGTTTTACGAGATGGAGGCGCCAACACCTGGCACGTTTGGCGCGGCGTGACAAAGAGCTGGGACGCCCTGATGCAGACCGACGAGTTCGCTGACCTGAACACACGCGGGATGGAGGAGCGAGGGCAGGTTTTTGCGCCACACCTCGCAACTCTTCTTGATTGCACGGATGAAAGTTCCATCATCGACGTGGGCGGTGGATCGGGCGTGTATTCCGCTTATTTGCTAATGCGCTATCCCGCACTCACAGCAACGATTCTGGAACGGCCGCCCGTTGATCAGCTGGCGCGGAGATGCCTCACGGAGCGGAAGCTTTACCCCGATCGCGCCCGAGTCATAGCTGGAGACATGTTCGTTGACCCGCTACCAAGGGACGCAAGCCTCCATCTTTATTCGCACGTTCTTCACAATTGGGGATCAGACAAGGTCCGCCTTTCCTGAACAAGTCCTACGACGCTCTTCGTTTAGGCGGGCGCGTGGCGATTTTCAGCTGCCACCCGGACGACCGTGGAGGCCATCCGTCTCCGGCTGCTGAAGCAGAATATTCCGTGCTGCTCACGGCAGGGTACGAGGGCTGCTGTTACAGCTTCGAGGACATCCGCACGATGCTTGAGGACGCTGGCTTCGAGCAAATCGGTTATCACAAATCCATCTGCAACCGCAGCTTGGTTGTCGCGCGAAAGACCACCTAAAAGATCAAGACAGCTCGAGGACGCATTTTATGCTGCCGCTGCTCTTCTTCAATTCGTGAGTGCGACATGCCGATTCAGACCAACGTTCTGTTGTCGAAGCTCCGGACGGCTGGGTACAGTCTCTTCTCCGGCGTCCCCTGTTCACACTTTGCTGACCTGTTCGACGAAGCAGCTCGTCAGCCTGGATTCCTGGCTATTCCCGCAGCTAATGAAGGCAGTGCAGTTGCCTTGGCCGCGGGTGCGGTGCTGTCTGGTCGCCGAGCGGTCGTGGCGCTTCAGAACTCCGGTTTCGGAAATATCATCAACCCGCTGACGTCACTATTAATGGTCAGCGAAATACCTGTCCTGCTCCTCCTATCCGTCCGCGGTCACCCCGATGAGCCTGCGGATGAGCCACAACACCTGATTATGGGGGCCAAGACAATGGCCCTCTTGGACTTGTTCTCTATTGAGTGGTGCGACTTCGATGGAACTGATACCGGCACGGATCGCGCGATCGCGCGTAGCGACGAACTATTACGCATAGGGGCACCGTTTGCGCTGCTCTTTCGGACTGGCCAGCTATCCAGTTGCAACGCAGTAAAGCGACCGCCTAGCACGATGGACCATGGGCTCAGCGTCGGGGAAGTCATCGAGACGATTTGCAAGCAGATCGACTCCGATACCCTCATTCTTTCTACGTCCGGATTTATCTCTCGTGAGCTGTCCGGGTCTGGGATCGCCCGCTGCATTTCTATGTCCAGGGCTCGCTCGGGCATTGTGGCGCGGTCGCTGCAGGACTTGCTCTTACGGCGCCTGCCAGAACGGTCCTGGCATTGGATGGAGATGGCAGCGTACTGATGCACATGGGGGCTCTGTCGACCATTGGCTACGCAAGCCCAAACAATCTGATCCACCTGGTGCTAGACAACGAAGGCTACGTTTCAATAGGTGGTCAGCTCTCGACCTCACGAACATCATCCCTCGACGCCGTCGCCTCAGGCTGCGGTTATCGCAGCGCCACCCTTTGTAAGCGGTCAGATCATCTCATAGCTGTCACGCAGCAATGCTTGAGGACGAGTGGCCCTCACTTCATAGTCGGCAAGGTCAATCGGCAGCATCCGTCGCGGCTTCCTCGCGTCACCTCTAGATATTCGCCTCTTCAAAACAAGACCACATTCCGGCGAGCGCTGCACAACCACGGCAGCGTGCCAGCTACAGCTTGGTAGAAGGAAATTGTGATGCACCGGAAGCCATCATATACGACTCGGGCCATCCTGCGCTTGGTCTTCATTGGCAATCCTTTCCAAAGCGACCGTCAATCAAACAACCGCCCCGACGGCTTCGCTCGCCGCCAGTGCATCTATTCGCGACGAAGACGCGACACATTCCAGCAATGTCACACTCACATCCCGATTGAGCTATCGCATGCCTGATATCGATCAAGACTATCATCCGATGCTCATAGCAGGTTCGCCTTCCCATTCGGACCTGACGATCGAAGTGAGTAATCCTTTCACGGCGATGCTTGTAGGCAAAGTGCCGCAGGCAAGACCTGACCATGTCCGCAAAGCGTTTGAGGCGGCCGCGCGAACTCGCCCTCGGCTGACTCGCCGCGAACGGACGGATATTCTCCTTGGAACCGCAAGCGCGGTAAGACGAGATCAAGATCAGCTTGCTCGGCTAATTACGTCGGAGACTGGTCTCTGCCTGAAAGACGCCCTGCATGAGACCAAACGCGCCTGCGACGTCTGGTCGTTTGCCGCCCACGCAATGATTCAGAGCGAGGGCGAGATTTATCCATGTGACATCGGCACAACTCCTCACGAACGACGCATCTTTGCCATGCGCAGACCTCTTGTTGGTGTGATCTTCGCAATCACTCCATTCAATCATCCTCTCAACCTTGTCAGCCATAAACTCGCTCCCGCCATCGCGACAAACAACCGCGTCGTCCTAAAGCCATCCGAGCGAGCTCCACTGACTGCCCTGGCACTCGGCAGGATACTATTCGAGCAGGGACTGCCGGAGGAGATGCTTTCAATCCTGACGGGAACCCCGGACTCGTTGGAAGATGCTATGTTCACCGACCCGGATGCGGAGCTCGTGACATTTACGGGGTCCGTTTGCGTGGGGCGATACATCGCCGAGCGGGCCGGATACCGGAAGCTCATACTCGAGCTCGGAGGTAACGACCCAATCATCGTTCTTGAGGATGCTGATCCCGAACGTGCAGCTCATTTAGCCGTCCAAGGTGCAATCAAGAATTCGGGTCAACGATGCACAGCCGTCAAGCGGGCGTTGGTAGCCGAAACTATCGCGGACCATTTTGCAGATCGCGCGCTCCATTACATGCGGCAGCTCATGACCGGCGACCCCAGCGATCCATTTGTGGACGTCGGGACCGTGATCAGCCAAGAGGCTGCTCAACTTATCGCTCGACGGGTTGCCGACGCGATTGATGATGGTGCGGTCCGGCTACTTGGCAGTCGGCCCGACGGCGCATTTCATCCACCTACACTCCTGGATCATGTTCGAGCGACCTCCGAACTTGTAGTTGAGGAAACATTCGGGCCCGTGCTGCCGATCATCCGTTGTCCAAACGATATCGATCAAATCATATCAATCGCGAACGCTACCAAGTTTGGACTTTCCGCGGGTGTTTGCTCTAACCGGATTGATCATGTCACAAGACTGATCAATGGTCTCGACGTAGGAAGCGTGAACGTGTGGGAAGTTCCCGGTTATCGGACCGAAATGACGCCCTTCGGCGGGATCAAGCAATCTGGGCTTGGCTATAAAGAGGGTGTTCTCGAGGCGATGCGCGGGTTCACGCAGCTGAAGACGTACTCACTCCCGTGGCCGGTCTAGGCCTGCAACGGGCTACAGCAGCCCGAAAATTGATTCGTGGAAAAGGCAAGAGCCTGTTTACCGTCAGCACTTGTGGACGAGTTGAGGACCCGCACAGAGCGAGGATTTCCAGTTCATCGTAGCCACCAAGAGCGGAGACGAAGCGGAAATCGGACCAGGTAAAGCGCCGACAGAACAAGTGCTAAAGCATTCAGCGTCAGACACGCCGGCAACGCTCGGAGAAGAGGATCAGCATCATACTGGAACGACGTAAGCATCCGGAGAGCCTTTCAATTATCCACAAATTCCTCCGGCATATCTGCCGTCCTTCCAGTCGTTCGCACGAGACCTCCCACGCCGACTCTGCTTTTGCGCGACATCAAATCGCGTGGATCAGCTCCTGACTAGATGAAGGAACCTCAGCTAAGTTCAGTATTGGTTCTGCTCCATGTCGATCGCGCAGAGACTAGAGTACCGGCGTTCGCAATCGTTGGTCATGTCACCGCAGTCGATGCAAATGATCAAGCTGCTGCAATTGTCCAGTCTCGATCTCACGACCTTCGTGGAGGAGGAGCTCGAGCCCGCCAGCGGCGAGGCATCTGGCGTCGATTTCCTGACTGCCGTCGATGAGGTCTGCGCCGAACAGCGGGCCGAGGCGGCCGCGCGCAATGCCCAGGACGCGGCGCCGACCACCTACACGGAATGGGCGGCGGCGCCTCGGGTGACGAAGACTCTCGAAGCCTTTGTCGCGGCCGAGACAGCGTTGTCGGACCATCTCGCCGAGCAGCTCTCGGTCGCCTTTCACCGCACCCGCGCAGCGCATGATCGGCCAGTACCTGATCGACCTCGTCGACGAGGCCGGCTATCTGCCGCCGGATCTCGGCCAGGCCGCCGAGCGCCTTGGCGCATCGCAAGCCGACGTCGAGTACGTCCTTGCCGTGCTGCAAAAATTCGATCCGCCCGGCGTCTGCGCGCGCAATTTGAGCGAATGCCTGGCAATCCAGCTCCGCGAGCTCGACCGCTACGACCCGGCGATGCAGGCCCTCGTCGAGCACCTTGGTCTCCTGGCCAAGCGCGACATCGCTTCGTTGCGCAAGCTTTGCGGCGTCGACGACGAGGACATCGCCGACATGATCGGCGAGATCCGCCGCCTCAATCCCAAGCCCGGCATGAAGTTCGGCTCGGCGCGGCTCCGGACCATGGTGCCCGACGTCTATGTCCGCCCGGGCCCAGATGGCGGCTGGCATGTCGAGCTCAACAGCGACACCTTGCCGCGCGTGCTGGTCAACCAGACCTATTATTCCGAGCTCTCCAATAAGATCGGCAAGGACGGCGACAAGTCCTATTTCACCGACGCGCTCCAGAGCGCGACCTGGCTGGTGCGCGCGCTCGATCAGCGCGCCCGCACCATCCTGAAAGTTGCGACGGAGATCGTGCGCCAGCAGGACGGCTTCTTCACCCATGGCGTGGCGCATCTGCGGCCGCTGAATCTGAAGGCCGTTGCCGACGCCATCCAGATGCATGAAACCACGGTGTCGCGCGTCACCGCCAACAAGTACATGGCGACAAATCGCGGCACATTCGAATTGAAATATTTCTTCACGGCCTCGATCGCCTCCGCCGACGGCGGCGAGGCGCATTCCGCCGAGGCCGTGCGCCACCACATCAAGCAGCTGATCGATTCGGAAGCGCCGTGGGCGATCCTGTCGGATGACACCATCGTGGAACGCTTACGCGCCTCGGGAATTGATATTGCCCGCCGCACGGTCGCGAAGTACCGCGAAGCCATGCGCATCCCGTCCTCGGTGCAAAGCCGCCGCGAAAGTAACAATCAACAGCCGAGCATCGAGTAGAGCTCGCCGTCCGTGAAGAACTCGCAAGCCGCTGATTGGGAGCCCGAAAGCGACCTTTGTCGTAACTACCGAAAAGGGGCCTTCGACTTCGTTGGGCGTTATTTGCTCGCCTCGGACTGCGTTGGCGAGGAGCGAGACGCGACGACTGAAGTGGTGCGAGATTGGAGAACAAGACGTTCCCGGCTCGGCTCGATCAGATGATCGAGATGAAGTCCGTTGGTAGCGCGGGGCTGGAGGGCAGACGGGGGTACTTGGAAGGCGCCATTCGAGGAGGTTTACATGATGATCTCGGCCGGCGCTGCTACCAAGGTGCGGCTTTGGACTAGATCATGAGTAACATTGCCCGAGGCAATACCGCCGATCGAGATGGGACGCGGCTTCTTCGCCTCAGGGATTTTGCGCTGCAGGTCAATGACGATAAAACTCAGAACGCAGTAGGTCCTACTCTGGTGCGTCTGCAGGGTCCCCCCTGCAAGCAGGTTGGCAAAGCCGCCGGCAGTGGTCTAGACAATTGCGCTAGGATAATCGTAGCCTGCAAACGGCACGAGCGGAAGCGGCACGGGCACCTCGCTTTTTTCGAGCCGGCGGCGAAGCCCGTCAGCTTCTCGCAGGGTTTCCGGCGTAACGGTGCCGTCCTTGTTTACGAAAGACGTGGTGAGCCCGGGACAATCACACCCATATGAGAGGGCGCTTTTGATGAAGGTCCAGCACTGCGTGGAATGATCGTGAGCCGGCCAGACGTCGCAAGAGGCCCTTGATCAGCAATTAGCGAATGCTCGCGAAACTTGCGCGATCCCGTCTCAGGTCGTGCTTACCAAGAAATAGATTGACGGAGCATCTTCAGCAGGCAATCCAGCCAGAGAAAACGCGCGGACCCACAGCCAGAGCACGGCGCGGAGCTAGTGGTGAAAACATCGCTGCGCCGGGAGCACGGTCACCTACTGGCACACGCCGAGAGACCTTTTTGTCCCGCGATAAGCGGGTGGCTCCTGCGTCACCCGCGCTTCACCTCTATTACGATCGCATGCGCCGGCGGTGCGGCCTAATCTACGTTCCTTACGCGGAAAGGGGCGGTCACGTCAGCGAGACGTCGCCACCACTGCACAATCATCCTCACAAGTTCAAGACAAGCCGTGCTCTCGTTTAGGGCGTCATCGGCGTGCTCGTATTAGCCAACCCGGAGATCCTCAGCTGACATCTTGCCCGTACGGCCGGCCTTTAGCTCGTAACCTACGCTGGCTCCCTCTTCGAGGGTGGTGAAACAAGCCTTTTCAACGGCACTGAGGTGCACGAAGACATCGGGGCCTCCATCCTCGGGCCTTGGTCGGATTGAACCACTTCACAATACCCATTGCCACGGCGGCACCTCCATGGTGAACGCTTGTGATCTAGCGAAGAGTCTTCCGATCATCAAGAGCAGCGATAACTAACGCCGCGGGCTTGATGCGAAGGGCTCGCGCTCTTTTTTGTCGGATGGCCTAGCTCTGCTCAATGGCGAACGATAGAAACCTCCCTGACGCAACAACACTTCAATTCCAGGCCTTAGGGTCCTGATCACGCCTTTGCCTCTGCTTCCGTTGCTGTGACTAACGGTTAACAGGAGAATTGCATGCATAGCACACGCAGCTCTAATCACTCAAAAGACGAGCTCGGGATTGGTGGGCCGCGAAGATCGTTCACCAAGCCAGCGCAGCTCCGTGGGCATCACCCGAATCAGGCGAGGCGTGTAGATCCGTAGAGTTCGAGCAACGTCTACGAGCAGCACGTTTTGGAAATGCGTCTGCCGACTATCACTGCCGCCCCCAAAGTCCGGCGCCATGTCCAAGCCGCCTTTAAATAGCTATAACTTCAGGACGTCTGCCGCTATGATCACCGGACTTCAACCTGTGACAGGTATATGCCCAGTGGGCTCGCAACCGGGAGACAGGCGATTGGGGCCGGGCTCACCGTCGAGCTTTCAAGAGTGTGACGCGCCGGCGGCACTACGTCGGCTCGCTCGTCCGCGTTGCGCCTCACCATTACGATAGGCGACGACATGGAAGCACGCCATGTTTATAGTATAGCGCCTCTTTGATCGCAGTACAGTTGGCAGGCCGCAATTTGCTTCGTATTTCGCCACAGCAATCCACGGCCTAATAAGCCCCGCCGCGAACCGCGGTCTAAATAAGACCCAGGCGTCGCGCTTTGACGACACACTGGGTCCGGGTGCTCGTTTCGAGCTTTCCCATCGCATTCTTGATATGGAAGTTGACGGTGTTCTCGCTGACGTTCAGGATGACCCCTATCGACCAGGATGACTTCCCCTTCTCGACCCATCGCAAACACTGTCTTTCCCGTTCCGACAGCACAACCTCTTTCTCATCGACATCCGCCATGACTTTCTCCTGGGCTTGAGAGAACAAGGACGGAATCAGCAAATGCCATACCATTCAGTCGCCCAGGCACACTCTCGCCGAATCAGAGCGAGTTCTTCGGAGATAGCGGCTCCACTTTCGCGAGGCTGCCATCTCAAGCCGGCCATATCGAGGAGCTCTCGCGCCATATGTCGTAAACGCCACAACGGCATTAGGACAATCGTAGGGTCGATATCAAACTTTGTGTGAAACATCACCACTTCACTAAGCGTTCCTCGCGCCAGAGAGCGGGATCAACGCCCATGCACTCATAACGGCGACTTTGCGTTTCACGTCAATCCTTGGCAATCATGCATGCCCTTTACGTCAAAACAAACTACCAAAGCTGGTCATTGATCGCCGTCAATCCAAAAGGATATGAACAGCGACGTTTGCTTCAATCGAAGCTCGGCCTTCTAGGATTTGTGCATGCAGTGTCAACCACAAGCCCTTCGGCCCACCGCAGCTCATCAATACACGCGGCCATCGACTGTCGAAAGGCTTCGTGCCGAGGTCTGTTCGAACGGTGAGCTCTCGTTTCTGATGGAGGCGCATGATGGCCTTTCGGCTAGAATTGCAGAGCGCTCGGGATTCAAGGGGCTCTGGGCGTCTGGTTTGTCGATTGCCAGCTCGCTGGGCTTTCGCGATGCCAACGAAGCCTCATGGAGCCAGCTCGTCGAGAGCGTCGAACGCATCGTGGATACGACTGAGGTACCGGTGCTCGTTGACGGGGATGGGGGCTTCGGCAATTTCAACAATGCCCGCCTCCTTGCACGCAAGCTTTGCCAGGCTGGCGCAGCGGGCGTCGCGCTTGAGGACAGCTGCTTCCCGAAGATGAACTCGCTCATTGGTGAGCGGCATCCCCTCGCCGATATTGATGAATTCTCCGGGCGTCTGCGGGCTGTGAAGGATAGGGTCGCGGAACATCTTCTTCTCGTGGCCAGGATAGAAGCGCTGATCGCCGGTCACGGATTGAACGATGCCGTCTTGCGTGCTCATGCCTATGCGGACGCAGGAGCGGATGCCATCTTGATTCACTCGCGAGAACGTACCGCGGATGAGATTCTTTCGTTCGTCACCGAGTGGGGGAACCGGCTTCCTGTCGTGATCGTTCCGACGACATATTATCAAACGCCGGTCTCCGCCTATCGTGATGCGCGCATCTCCACCGTCGTTTGGGCCAATCACTCCATGCGAGCTGCGGCAGCTGCAATGCGACGCGTCTGCGATAGTATCGCAGCTGAGGAGAGCGTTGCCAGCATTGAACCTCATATTGCGCCGCTCAGCGAGATTTTCGAGCTCCTGAGGTATGACGAACTCGCCTTGGCCGAACAGCAATATCTGCATCCCCGATAGCCGAAGACAGTAGGTTGACGCCTGACGTTTCCCTTGCTCAAAACCTGCCCGATGCGCTCTCACCTCTCGTCGGTCCTGCTCCGGTATCATCCAACGGGCTGCGACGTAAACTCCCGGAGACGCTATGGACATCGGAAAACCCCTGTCCCTACGACCTAAGGAAGCACACACAGCGGCTGATGCCAGTGTATGCGTCGACCACAAATCATGCATTCCTCGTTCAATCAGCGAGGCGGTCTGACACGTTCGCGGCAAGCTCGAACGGAGGCGTCCACGACGCCTTGAGTCAGGAAATTCGGGATGAAAACGCAAATGAAAAGGCTCTGAGTGCCTCCAAGCGTGCGCTCATTCTTGTCGCTGGAGCGGGCGCTCGTTTGTGGCGTAACGGATCTAAACCCGGAATCTTTGGTCCAGATCCATCGCACTCCCGTCCTACACAACGCACTACACAACCTGCCGCCCGATTGGGCCGAACGGAAGGCGGCTTCATAGAACCGTTTTTGTGAGGACGGAAAAGGAGGAGCTGGACGCCACTTTTCAGAGGCGCTCGTTTCAGCCTCGGCTTATAGCTGCCTCGGCCCGAATTTGGTCAGCCAAGTGGCCGACTTGATCCCCGCACCTCAGCTGGGCAACTCTAGGCATCGACCACACTTTACAAATATCGTTGGGACGCCACGGCTGCGCGCGATGGCTATAGATACCCTGACTCGCGATACCGAAGAGAGAGGTCACTCCACAAGAACCAAAAATCTCAATTCCTGCGGCGAAGCGCTCGTTCAGGCTGGAATTCTTCGTCAAACCTCGCTGCATTCGAAGAATTCAACATCTAGACTTGGTAAGTTGTTCTTGTAAGCCTTTACGCGGAAGCGACAACATCGATTTTGTTCGGCGGTGCGCCTCCCAGCATGAAGTAGCTACCACAAGACTGGCGCTTCGCTGGCGGCCAGAGCGGTGATCGTCTGAGAGCGTGAGCACCAGCTCATCGTCGCCAAAAATCAGAACCGAGGTGCTGTTCTTGGTAACGAAGTTCATTTGCGGAGCGACGCACGGAGCTACCGTTCGTTAGGCTCCCACCCGCCAGCAAACGAGCCTCTGATCTGGGCCCGTGAAGGAAACTACGTTCTAATTCGACCTTCAAGGAACTCAGAGGAACATTCACCCCGGCGCGCCGCTGCAACTCGCTGGTTGACGAGTGAAAAGCCGCGTTACGATTTCATAAACACGAGGTCTGCATTCATTTACCGCACGAGTTACGCTCCGCGGCCGAGCATCAGCCTCAGGATCTGATCGAAGCGAGACGCAATGGCAACAAAGAGCCAGACTGAGTTTGCACAGGAATTTGCACAAAGCGCGCTAAGCGCGGCCCCGGTGATCATCCTCGGAAGCGGCGCCTCGGCGGCGCATGGTGTCCCGGGCATGGGCGCCTTAGCAGCGCGTTTATTAGAGGCTCCGCTTCCAGCCGAATGGACTGGTGAAGAAAAAGCCGAATGGACGTCCTTCCTTGACAAGCTCACAACGGGAGCCGATCTCGAATCTGCGCTCCAGCAAGTACGTCCGACCGAGCGACAAACGCTGTTCGTTGCTGCCGTCACGCGGGAATTTCTACTGCCCTCCGATCTAGCCGCGCTGGCATCCGTGTTGGCCGACCGCCGCTCGTTGCCGCTCACCAGGCTCTATCGTCACCTCTTCGACAGCACTCATGCCACTGTTCACGTTGTGACACCCAACTACGACCGGCTCGCCGAATATGCAGCCGATGCGGCCGATGCGAGCACGTTCACCGGGTTTAGCTATGGCTACCTGCAAACACGCGCACAATCCCCAGACACCCGAGTGACGGTAAATGGACGACAATTACGTACCGTGGCGGTCTGGAAGGTCCACGGCTCACTCGATTGGTTCCAGGACGCCTCAAAGCAAATCATCGGCGTAAGAAGTGCTCTCACGGTCCCAGCCAACTATTCGCCGCTCATGATTACGCCCGGTATCGACAAGTATCGCCTAACCCACGGCGAGCCCTTCCGCACAATCCTGGGCCGCAGCGATGTGGCGTTACAGAATGCGCGCTCCTACTTCTGCGTTGGCTACGGCTTCAATGACGAGCATGTTCAAACAAAACTTATCGAGCGATGCGACCGCAATTCTGTACCCTTGGTTGTCCTCACAAAAGAGTTGACGCCTAGCGCCAAAGCGTTTCTCTCCGGTGGTCGGTGCCGGCGCTATCTCGCCATTGAAGACGGCAAGGCCGGCGCGCGCGCGTATATGCACCATGCACCCGCAGGATTCGACCTCGAGAAGCCGCTTTGGCGTCTCGACAGCTTTCTCGATCATTTCATAGGAGCCGACGCATGAGCATCTTGGACTTTGCTGATCACGAGACGCTCGGCCGCGTCCAATCGGTCGACACTGCCACTGTGATTGTTCGCATCGATGATATCGAGGCCTTGCGAGCCATCCAGGTCAACCGGCTGGTGGCACTGCAGAGCAGCTTGGCAGGCCACAAGCTGATCGGTGTGATATACAAGATTACGCGCACAGCGCTCGAAGAAGCGAAAGTGGCCGACGTTGACCTTGGTGAGGAAGCACACCCCGAGGTCAATCTCGTCCGTGTCACGTTGATTGGCACCCTGCTTGATCGAGACGGTAGCCGATCGAACGTATTTAGGCGCACGCTTGAGACTGTTCCCGAGATAGATGCATACTGCTTTGCTCTCGAAGGTGAACGGCTCACCCGCTTCATGAGCGTCATCTCCGACGTGACCGCCGGTGCCCAGCGTCTGTCGCTTGGAGCCTATACACTTGATCCCAAGGCCGAAGCATATGTCAATGGCAACAAGCTCTTTCAGCGCCATGCGTTGGTTGTGGGCAGCACCGGCTCCGGCAAGTCCTGGACGACCGCCCGCCTCCTGGAGCAAGTGGCCGAGCTCAAGAGCGCCAATGCGATCGTATTTGACATGCACGGGGAATATGCATCCATGGCTGGCGATGGTTTCGTGCATCTTCGGGTCGCAGGTCCGGGCGATATTGACGCGGGCAGAGGGCTATCTGATGGCATTCTTCATCTTCCGTACTGGCTGATGAGTTACGAAGCGCTTGTCTCGATGTTCGTTGATCGCACAGACCAGAACGCGCCCAATCAGGCTATGGTTATGTCCCGCGCGATTGTGGATGCCAAGTCCAGCTTTCTGGCTGATGGAGGACATAGCGAGATCCTGGCCAACTTTACCATCGACAGCCCCGTCCCGTTCGCAATGGGATCTGTACTTGCAACGCTTAACCGCCTGAATATGGAAATGGTCCCGGGCGCCAGAGGTGAGAAGCAGGGCGACTTTTACGGCAAACTCAGCCGTCTGATCCAACGCCTCGAAGGCAAACGCACAGACCGGCGGCTTGGGTTTCTGTTTCCAGCCGCTTCGATTGCCGATGGCTATGAATGGCTTGAGCAGGCGGTGACACTGTTGCTGGGCGGGCGAGCCGCCAAGGGCGGTCGAGGCGGGGTGAAGGTAGTGGATTTCTCAGAGGTGCCCTCGGATATCCTCCCACTTATTGTCGGAATGGTCGCGCGCATGACATTTCATGTGCAACAGTGGAGTGCACAGGGTGCTCGCCATCCCGTTGCGCTGTTCTGCGACGAAGCGCACCTCTACATTCCCCAGGATGCAGCCTCCGCCGCTGCCGAGAATGCGATCGCAATATTCGAGCGCATTGCCAAGGAGGGCCGAAAATATGGCGTCGGCCTGGTCGTGATCAGCCAACGGCCCGCAGAGGTAAATCGTACCGTCGTCAGTCAGTGCAACAATCTGATTGCCATGCGACTGACCAATGGTGACGACCAAGCGGTGGTTCGCCGACTGTTGCCCGACAGCCTCGGCAGTTTCGGCGAATTGCTGCCAGTCCTCGACACCGGCGAGGCTCTGGTTGTTGGTGACGCCATCCTATTACCAACACGTATCCGGATTGCCAAGCCTCTCAACGAGCCGCTCAGCGGCACGATCGAGTTTTGGGACCGCTGGGCAGATCCAGCGGCTGCAGCCGCTCTAGACAAGGCAGTTGAGAGCTGGCGCCGTCAGACGCTCATCAAATAGCAAGCATCACGCGACTACTCATCAGTTCGTCCGCAATAGTTGTTCGACTCTCCGGAGAGGACGGCGCTTGTGGCGAAGGCACTTTTAAGAGGCTGGCCGGTCGGGCCTTTTGTATCGACTCCACAGGAGCGGGCGCACTTGGAGCGGCAAGACGCTCACCGTGTAGCGCAATCGCTACGCCACGCGATCCTGCGGTGTGGTGCTCTGCAAAGCACGTGTGACAACGAAACAGCTGTCACGCGCGCCGGGCTTCGGGAGAAAGTCGATGCCAACATGCCGCGGCAGTGTGGACAAACGTGAATTTCGCATTTTGCGAGGACTCCTCGCTGCCTTTTTCATCAGTCGGAGCACTGAGAAGGCCAAGAAGTTGATGGCAACGGGCCATTTTACCGTTCCGTCCACCATCGACAGAAAGTCATGGTGGTGCATCCGGTGCAAGCCTTCCGCCAACTTGTGCGCGAGAAAGCGGCGAATGCCTCATCGGCATGACAGAACCCCGGCTGACCGGCAGCGCGGCGACACTCCCGCTCCAGCGCACCTTTCTCACAGTGGATGAGCATGCCGCCCCGAACGTAGCTGAACACCGCGCCCGTTCAATTGTCCCCGCACGCACAATCTCCTAATCCCATCGGAGCCAATGAACCACGATCGCCGCCAGCACGTCTTCAGCGTTGCTAGATCAGACCACTATCTTTTACGGCGCGACCAAAGGATCGCAACGGACTTCGCTCTTCAACTCTTCACCAGTTACCCACACAAGCCAATTATCCTCAGCAATATTCTCTCTAACCAGCCGCAAGATCGATCCGTCGGGTTCATGATGATAATAGTGTGGAAGCCCCTTATCCACTCGCCAGCGAGCGACAAGCGCGCATAAGAAATCGGGAGCCCACATAGCATAAGCGATGCGGCGCGTAACTCGGGCTATCATTCTCGGGACACCCTGTCCTCTGAGATCTCTGCGCACCCAAAGATCCCCATTGTAGGCTATTTTTCCGGTCATCTCCTCTGCGGCGGGTGCTATGCAAGCGCAACGATCATGATGATGCGCATGTGTGATCGGCTCACTGTAAAATGCTCTCAGCGACCGAAGATGCTCTGCAAAGTTACTATGCGAAAGGTCATACAGCCGAGTGGCATTTGTAAGCACGACGTCGTTGTTCTTGTCGAGGCCAATGACCCAAAATCCCTCGCCCGGGTGAATTGTCGATCGGTCAGGTCGAAAATTGGGAAATGTTCGTCCTTTTGTCGGAGTTGCTTGCGTAACTGAGACATATTCATGAAAATCGAAGCCCATCAGCAGGTTGATATCCTTCTGAGCGGCGACGATGTCGTATATTGGAATGGACCGTGTAACATCCACGGGAATGTGTGCGCACGTTACTGCCGCACATTCGTCTACCGTCATGAGCCACCTCGTAGGCTAGTAGCGAGCAAATACGATACTCTTGGAATGATGGTTGCCGTACTACCTGTTCTTGTGGCCGGATTTGCAGGGCAGGTTGTGGATGGGTGCCATTTGGCGTGTGGGGGATGCGGCGTACGCAGGTACACACGAGAAGTGCGGTCCATGGAACCTTGTCATTGATGCGCGCCGCTACCGGTTCTTCTTATCCTCACCAGAGTCGGTAGTGTCCAGATTATTGTCGGTGATGTACCGTCAACCACTAATGGCCAACTAACGGGCACAGACGCTGATCACGGACCATAAGGTGCAGCAATTGGAAGGATCGTTCATAAATGTGAGTGAGCCGCGCATTACTGAACTCGAGCTCGCCGTAAGTGCCGCGCCGACAATCAACATCGTATCTGGGGGCATTGATTACGCCCTGCGCCTGGTTGTAGGCAGGCAGCTTGTCACCGGAACCGTTAGTCGGTGTTATTCGTCTCCTGGACCTGAGGATTGTTATGACAACTCCCAACACCTGGACATCAACCCAACTGCACGCGCGCGTGGAAAATGCCTTGCGCAGGAGCGAGGTGCTTGAGGCCGCATATAGAGCCACAACAGTGGGGCAGCTTGTTTCAATGCAGGCGCGAACACACGCGTCCACAACTGCGATCGACATCTTCGAGCGCGGCGAGCGCGCAACCTATTCTGAGTTGGACTGCAGGTCTAACCGCTATGCACATGCGCTGCGCGCATTTGGAGTGCGCAAGTGCGATCGCGTCGGAGTGATGTTGCCCAATCGCATCGAATGGCCGATTGTGTGGTTCGCGCTTGCAAAGCTCGGTGCTGTGATGGTCCCGATCAACGCACAATACACGCCGAGGGAGGTCGAATACATTATCAGCGATACCCAAGCCACATTTGCCATCGTCGACGAATCTGCGTGGTCAACGTTCGGCGCGATGAATCCTTGGCCGCAAGGACTTGCCAAGGAGCGAGTAATTCATGTAGGGCAGCCTCCCGGCGGGACGACTGTCGCGCTCCATCAACTATTCAACAGCGTCAACGATTCGCCGGTGGACCAGGATGTCCGCCCCGAGGACCTGCTGACCATCCAATATACTTCGGGCACGACGGGCTTTCCGAAAGGCTGCATGTTGACGCACGATTATTGGGGAGTCGGCTCGTACGTATCTGCCAGTGTTGTTCCGTTCAAGAAGTATCTGAGTTGGGCATCCTTCTCCTACATCAGTTGGCCATATATTCTTTTGAACTCATATGTACAGGGCGGAACGGTGTACGTCAGCCAGCAAATAGACGCATCGCAATTTATGGATTGGGTGAAGAACTTTCGCATCGAGTGGTGCGCGTTGCCGAGGCTCATAGCAGAACGCGACGATAACGTACCGACGAGCTTGAAGCAGGTGTGGCAGTACGACGGCTGGAGTGTTCAGACGGTCCACCGATATCGCGAACAGTTTGCGGTGCGCGCCAACAACTCTTTTGGCATGACGGAAATCGGAACCGGCACGCAAATTCCTGCTGATCTCGCAGACATAAATGAGACCGGTTCGCTCGGGATTCGCGCCCCTTTTCGGGAACTGCGCTTGGTTGACGACGACGGCAGCGCCACCCCAGTCGGCGGAGTTGGCGAGCTCTGGGTAAAGGGACGCGGCATGTTCAAGGGCTATTGGAATAGGCCAGAGGCAAATGAGGCTTGCTTCGAAGGGGAATGGTTCAAGACTGGTGATCTTTTGCGCCGGGACGACCTCGGCTGCTATTGGTTCGTAGGACGTAAGAAGGACATGATCCGTCGCTTTAGCCAAAATATCGCTGCGTGTGAAGTGGAGGCCGTCATCCGTGAGATTCCAGAGATCGCGGAGGTGGCCGCGGTGCCTGTCCACGATAATAAATGGGGCGAGGAGATCAAGATTTATGTCGAATTGAAAAAGGGACTCACGCCGGCCCACCTGCAGGTGGAGCGCATTCTCGAGCATGCTCGTGCCCGCCTTACGGCATTCAAGGTACCACGTTACATCGCCTTTACGCCGGCGCTTCCGAGAACGGTCACCAGCAATAAAGTGCTCAAGCGTGAGCTGATGGCCATCAGCGATCCCTTGTCGGACACATACGACGCTGAGGAGAACCGCTGGCGCTGATGCCGCTGCTTTGGTCCAGGTTTGCGTGGCCGCGCAGGTAGCTCGATAGTTCAGCGATCGGCCGTGGAATCTCTTGCCGCCAATGAGTGTCGTGGATTTTCCGGTCCAAGCTTCGGTTCGCGTTGCAAGCTTTTGCGGTTTGAGACCTCGGAAGCTTGCAGTTTGACTCTTCAGGAGTCGCTCAAACGAGACTCGTAGTTATATCATGACATCGGAAAGTGCGACGCGAAAGGAACGAGGATCAGGCCTATCTTCTGCGCTCAAGGTTGGACGCTATTATGGAATGACTCGGCGATCCGACCGAAATACGTCGTGGCAGCGCGGTGGCCAATATGGTGGACAACTTGAGAGCATGGCAGCTGATGAGATACCTGAGTGTCACCTTTTACTGAGTAAAATCGGCGCACTTTTACGCTACTCACGAAAAAGGGGTGTGACATATGTGGACTGATGCCGATCATCTAGGATCCCTCCGATCCCCGACACTCACAGTTGCTGGGAAGGCATTGTGCGCGATTTTAACGGCGGCACAGGCTGGCCTATTTGGCGAAAACAACTGGTTTCTCATTGGGCTTGCCGGCACTGCGAGCCTAGGACGGGCTCGGCACCGAGCGTTGGCTGCTCTGACTCGCGCAGTCGTCTTCAGGGGCTGAACCTTCGAAGCGGGGAGTGCAAGAACCGCCCTGTTCTTGCGAATGGTTTCCACGGCACTAATCCGCACTTCATCGAGCCAAATCCCCGGCTCTCAGGCGGCCGGTGCCGATGAGCCGTCTCACCTTGCAAAGACGTCTGGGCTTGAACTGGAAAATGGAAACTCGTGATGAACGAAATTAGGCATAACTTAGATCTCGCTCGCGCTCTGACGGACGCGGAAGAGCGCTACTCCAGACAACACCCGCTGAGCCTCACCTATATGCAGCGCGCATCTCAATTCATGCCCGGGGGAAATACGCGATCCGTTCTGTTCTTTAAGCCGTTTCCTTTTTTCGTAAAGACGAGCTCGGGGTGTCGAGTTCAAGATGTCGACGGCAATGACTATGTTGATTTTTTGTGTGAATACAGCGCGGGGCTGTTCGGACACTCTGAGCCGACGATCAAAGCAGCTATTCAGCATGCTATTGAAACGGGCTGGGTGCATGGTGGACACATCGAAAACGAGGCGCGCTTGGCGGCTTCCCTGTGCTCGCGCTTCCCATCCGTCCAACGCATCCGGTTCACGAATTCGGGCACCGAAGCGAATCTCATGGCGTTGGGGACAGCCAGAGCCTTCACGAAACGATCGCGAATTATGGCTTTTCGCGGAGGTTATCACGGGGGAGTATTGCATTATAAATCTGGCGATTCTGCTCAAAACGCGCCTTTTCCGCTCGTACTCGGCACTTACAACGACATAGAACACACAGTGGCTGCGATTGATCGCGAAGCGCGTGACCTAGCGGCGGTTATCGTTGAGCCGCTGCAGGGTTCGGCGGGGTGCATTCCTGCGAGTCGGGAATTCCTGTCAGCAATTCGCAGCCTTTGCGAACGGCATGGAATCATTCTCATCTTTGACGAAGTGATGTGCTCTCGTCTTGCGCCAAGTGGACTCCAAGGTGTCCTCGGAGTTACGCCAGACCTCACAACCCTAGGTAAGTATCTCGGGGGCGGCGCTTCGTTTGGCGCCTTTGGCGGGCGCGAGGACATCATGGCGCTCTACGATCCAAATCGGCCAACTGCCCTTGCTCACGCCGGCACATTTAACAACAATGCCATCTCCATGGCTGCGGCCGTGGCCGCGGCAACAGTGCTGACGAGCGAACGTCTTGTGCAACTAAACGCCATGGGCGATGCATTGCGGGCGAAGCTCAACGGGATCGCGCAAGCTCGCGCACTGCCCATACAGTTCACCGGAAGGGGTTCGATGATGAACATCCACTTCCGTGAGGGCGACATCCGAACTATCGCGGACACGCAGACCGAAGATCCGAATGCCAAGCCCCTCTTTCACCTGGAGATGTTAGAGCGGGGCCAATATCTGACCCGCAATGGCATGCTCAATCTGTCCCTACCGATGTTGGCGAGTGAGCTCGACGGGGTTGCAAGCGCATTCGAAGATTTTCTGGAGCTGAATGGGAGGTTGATCGCAGCCTCTTGCAGCCCATGACATAACTGCCGAGAGAGAAAGCCCGCGAGAAATACGCAAAGTGGAGTGCGGTCTAGGGCCGGTGGCCCCCTCTTTCGTAGAAGGCCGCTTTTGCTCGTCGAGTCTAAGCCCATCGAGCCGGGCCGACCGGCGAGCGTACGTGAGCGGCGCGATCTTTGCCCGGATGTCATTACTTGCGAGACTGTTCTTTGTGCCGATGTCGATGCTCGTATCGGCGGTGCGCACAAAATATTCGATCACGTCAAAATGTCTATTGCTGTGCCATAGGAGAGAGCGAAGAATTGGCCGTGATTGGCTCGGCCGGAATGCCCATAGTCGGGGCGCGCACATGGCAGGCTACGACGCGCCCGTCAGCCATCGGCACCAAAGGCGGCACTTCGATCCGGCAGCGCTCAACCGCAAGCGGGCAGCGCGGGTGAAACGCGCATCCCTTCGGCGGTTGGATGGGACTTGGCACCTCACCCTGCAAAGGCACCTCCAGCCGGATCCGTGTGGGGTCAGGGACAGGTGCAGCCGCGATCAACGCCTCGGTGTACGGATGAACGGGCCTTGCGAAGAGCGCCTCGCACGGCGCGAGCTCTACGATCCGCCCCAAATACATGACGGCGACTCGCTGGCCGATGTGTTCCACCACCCTGAGGTCATGGGAGATGAAGATAAGGGCAATGCCTGTCTCCTGTTGCAGATCCATGAGAAGGTTAAGGATCTGTGCCTGCACTGAGACATCAAGTGCCGAGACTGCCTCATCGGCGATGATGAGCGATGGCCTAAGCGCCAGCGCCCGCGCAATGCCGAGACGCTGACGCTGACCGCCCGAAAGCTCTGAAGGAAGCCTGTGCATCAGCTCAGGCGACATCCCAACCTTTCGCAGAAGTTCCACAGCAAGGGCTTGACGCTGCCTTCGGCTGAGACGCCCGAAGTTCTCTGCGGGCTCGGTAATAATCTGCCCAGCCGTGAGACGCGGATTCAGTGACGAGTATGGATCCTGAAAGACCATCTGCATCCGCCGTCGCCAATCTCGAAGTAGATTTTTCTTGAGACCGGCAATGTCGAAGCCCTCGATCAGCACACGGCCGGCTGTCGGCTCCACGAGCCGCATTAAGAGGCGCGCAAGTGTTGACTTGCCACAGCCAGATTCGCCGACGATGCACAGCGTCTCGCCGGCCTCAACCGAAAAAGATACGTCGGTGACCGCCTGAACCACCGGGATGGTCTTCTTCAGAAATCCTGCACCGAGCGGATAATGCTTGGTCAGGTTCTCAACTTTCAGAAGAGAGCCGCTCATTCGTGCACTAACTCTTCTGCGCGCCAGCAAGCCGCGGTATGGCCCGGCCCCAAGTTGCAGAGGTTGGGCGTCTTCTCCCGGCATATATCGATAGCGAAAGGGCAGCGGGGCGCAAAGCTGCAGCCCTGGATAGGCTCGCGCAGGCTTGGCACAACGCCTGGAATTTCCGGAAGGCGCGCGCGACCGTGCCCCCGGCCAGGCACCGACCGCATGAGGGCCTGCGTATAGGGATGCTTGGGGCGCGCGAATAGATCAAGTACGGGCGCTTGTTCTACGATGCGACCAGCATACATGACGATCACTCGTTCGCACGTCTCCGCCACGACTCCGAGATCATGCGTGATGAACATCACGGCGGTTCCCATACGCTCTTTCAAATCGAGGATAAGCCGTAGGATCTGCGCCTGAATAGTGACGTCGAGCGCGGTCGTTGGCTCGTCGGCTATCAGCACTTCCGGTGAGCAGGCGAGAGCCATAGCGATCATGACACGCTGCCGCATGCCGCCTGACATCTCGTGCGGATAGTTACTAACGCGACGCTCGGGATCCGCGATGCTGACGAGCCGAAGCACCTCTTGCGCCTTTGCCATCGCATCTGATCGGCAAGCTTTGGTGTGGATCCGCACCGTCTCGGCGATTTGGCGACCAACGGTATAAACTGGGTTTAGACTCGTCATAGGGTCCTGGAAGATCATCGCGATCCCCTCCCCGCGGACTCGTCGCATTTCTCCTTCTGTGAGTTTCAGCAGATCGCGTCCGTGAAACCGGATCTCGCCGCTGACGGTCTTCGCGCTTAGCTTCGGCAGCAGGCGCAGAATGGAAAGGGCCGTGACGCTCTTCCCGCAACCCGATTCGCCCACAATGCCAAGCGTTTCGCCACGCTTGACCTGGAAGCTAATGCCGCCCAATGCGCGGGTGATGCTTTCTTCGCCAAAGAAGTGTGTCTCCAAGCCTCGAACATCCAGGAGCACGTCACCCCCAATGGCCTCTTGCATTTGCATGTCAGGCTCTGCCTTTTGGGCGGGGATCGAACAGGTCGCGCAAGCCATCGCCGAGTAGGTTGACGGCAAGCACCGTGATTACAAGGCAGACGCCGGGAGCGAAGACCGTGAACGGGGCGAGAGCGAGATACAAGCTTGAACCAGAGATCATGTTGCCCCAGCTGGGGATCTCTGTCGGCACGCCTACGCCAAGGAAGCTCAGCCCGGCCTCAGTCAAAATCGCCGACGCGCAGACATTGGCGCTCTGCACCATAAGGGGCGGAATGGTGCTCGGGAGGATATGCCGCCACAGCAGTTTCGGCAGGCGCGCCCCGCCGCAGAGCGCAGCCTCCACATAGGGACGCGTGCGAACGCTCAGAACCACCGAACGGACCAGCCGCGCAACACTTGGAATTGAAGGCATCGTGATCGCGATAATGACGATTCTGATCCCGGCGCCTGTCAGGGAAATAAGCGCGATGGCCAGCAAAATCGTCGGGATCGCCATTAGGCCATCCATGACCCGCATGACGATATTATCGAAGCTGCGACTGTAACCAGCGATGACACCGATCAAAAGCCCGCCCAACGCAGCGCCCACCGCCGAGGTCAATCCTACCATGAGGGAGATGCGGGCCCCGAACACCGTTCGGGCAAACACGTTACGGCCCAGATTATCGCTCCCAAACCACATCTCGGCTGAAGGCGGCTGCAGCCGTTCGAACGGATCCATGTTCAGTGGATCGCTGGCGTAAAGCGGCGCAGCAAGCGCAAGTATGATCAACAGCACCAAGAGCCCACCCCCTGTAAAGACCAGCGGATGTCGCCTTGCAAGACGCGAAAGGCCGGATGGCCGCAGCCAACCGACCGACAGGGATTCAACTGGAGTCGAGAGAAGTGTCATATCAGTACCGGATACGGGGGTCGATAAGGGTGTAAGCTAGATCGACCGCGAGATTGATCAGCACGTACAGGCCCGAAGCGAGGATGAGAACCCCTTGAATAATGGGATAGTCACGATTGTTGATGGCATCGACCACCAACCGGCCGACACCAGGAATGTTGAACACCGTTTCCGTGATGACGACCCCGGAAATTAGATATGCGAAACTTAGGCCGATGACGGTGAGGATGGGGACACCCGCATTCTTGAGGGCGTGGTGGAAAAGCATGGAATATGAAGACGCGCCCTTGGCGGCAGCCGTTCGCATATAGTCTTCCGACAGGACTTCAAGCATGCTCGCGCGCGTGATCCGGGCGATATAGGCGACATACGGAAAACTCAAGGCCAGGGTAGGCAGAATCAGGTGCACAAACCAGGACCCGAGGCCGTGGCCAATCGGCTGGTATCCCTGGACCGGTAGCCAACGCGCGCTGATGGCGAACCAGTAAATGAGAAAATAGCCGACGACAAACACCGGGACAGAAAACCCAAGCGCCGCAAACGCCGCGAGAGTGCGGTCGAAGACGCCGCCGACGCGCCACGCGGCGAGCATGCCGCAAGCGACCCCAGTCAGGACCGAAAGGATCATCGTCGATATCGCAAGGGAAATGGTTGGCTCCAACCGCTGCGAGATGAGGAGGAGAACCGGTCGTCCCGTGAAAATGGAGACCCCGAAATCGCCACCGAGAATGCTCAGCGCCCAATGTAAGAACTGGACTGGCAGCGGATCGTTAAGTCCCAGCTGTTCGCGAATGCCCGCGATCATCTGCGGCGTTGCCGCGTCGCCGGCGATGATGGCCGCCGGGTCGCCAGGCGAGAGCCTGAGAAACAAAAAGATGAAAGTCCCGACCATTGCCATGACGGCAATGGTCGAAAGCATCCTGCGAAGAATGTAAGTGGCCATTGTGCCCTCAAGCCTTCTGCACATTCCACATCGGAAGAGCACTCGGCATCTCGATGAGGCCGGTTAGCATCTTGCGGCGCGCGGCTGGATAGACAACTCGACCCAGCAGAACGGTGGGGACGAAGTCCCACCAGACTGCTTGCATCTTGCGGGCCAGCGCCCGCCGTTCGGCGAGGGTTGCGATATCCGCCCATTGAGCGCGAAGGGCCTCGTATTCGTCGTTCTTCGGCCAGCCAAAGAACCCCTTGTCGCCGTCCGCGGCTAGCACGGGTGTGCCAATCGGATCGCTGAGGGTCACATTGGGTACGCCCGTGATAAAGATGCTCCAGCCCCCTTCCTCAACGGGACCCTTGTTCGCCCGACGCGTGACAACCCCGCCCCAGTCGCTTGGCGCCAGCTCGGCATTGACTCCAATCTTCCGCAGCGCGCCCGCCAGGAACTGCGAGGCATTGCTGTACCCCGTGGTGTTCGTAGGTTGGAGAATGACGACCTTCTCGCCGGCATACCCGCCTTCCTTGAACAATTGCTTGGCTCTTTCCGGATCGCCGCCCTTCTTGTACCATCCCGTATTCTCGTCGTTGGAATAGAGTGTGTCGTTGCCAAACATCGAAGTAACGGTTTTGGAGTATTTTGGATTGGGGGAAATAACGCGCGAGAACGCCTCCTGATCGATCAGGTGAAGCATCGCTTGGCGCGCCTTCACGTTGTCGAACGGCTTCTGCAGACAGTTCATGCGCACAAAATTGACCCATCCCATCTTGTCCAGAATTTGGAGCGCAAGGTTGGGATCGCTCTCGATCGCTGAGTAAAGATCGGCGAGCGGGGTTTCGAGGAAATCAACCTCACCGGCGCGCAAGGCCGCGAAAGCCGTCTGCGGATTGGTGATGTTCTCCCAGATGACACGATCGACCTTGACGATCTTCCCGCCGGCGAATCCGTCTGGCGGCTCGCTGCGGGGCACGTAGTTCTCATTGCGGTCGTAGGTAAAGCTCGCGCCCGGCTTGGCCAGAGCCTCATTGAACTTAAACGGCCCCGATCCGATATTCGCGGTCACCTGCTCGGTCGCGGGTCGACTTGCGTCCTTCTCCCGCATGATGAACAGGAAGGGGGTTGACAAACTCGCCAGTAGATCAATCAGCAATCCCAGCGGCTCCTTGAGCTCGATTGTGAAGGTTTTATCGTCCTTCTTCGAGATATCCTTGGCCCGTGCCATGATCAATTTGCCCGCAGGAGCGACCTCGGCCCACCGACGGATGGAGGCGACACAATCGGCCGCAGTAAGGGGCGTGCCATCATGCCAAGCCAGGCCATTCCGGAGCTCAAACGTATAGGTCTTCTTGTCGTCGGAAACCCTCCACTTGCCCACCATTTGCGGTTGCGGGGTAAGTTTGGAGTCCAGTGCGAACAGCGTATCGTAGATCGCATAGCCGTGATTGCCGGTGATGGTAGCTGTCGTAAAAACCGGATCGAAGACTCGGAGGTCACCCGACATTACCATGCGGACCGTCCGCGCGGCGGTAGAGGCATTCTGTGCAGGGAGGATTGATGGCATCGATACGACGGTGCCGGCAACCAGACTTGTTTTGATGAGGTCGCGCCGAGTGATTCCCATGTTAGTCCCTTCTGAGTCCGTCGCACGGTTGATCTGCGGCCAGTTGCTGGACAAATACAAAGAGGTCCGGCAACGATTGGAGCCTTGCCGTCGTGGGATCATTGATAAGTCGTTTGCAACCTTACCGCGGAGAGCCTGGTGCGCTCCTCGGGGGGGCGAGACGCCCGAATGCACTTTCAAGAACGCGTGCTGCGGACAGGACCGTCATGTCCTTGTAGCGCGCACCCACTAATTGGAGGCCGACGGGAAGGCCGTTGCTATCTAGGCCACAGGGCAAAGAAGCTGCTGGTTGCTGCGTGAGGTTGAAAGGAGTTACGAAAGCCGCCCAATCTGGACGGTTAGAGGGCCGATCCAGTCCGACCGGGAAGGGCGCCACCGACATCGTCGGCGAGATCAGGAGGTCAAATTTTTCATGAAACGCCGCCATCTTGGCAGTAAGTTCGACGCGGGCTTCTTGAGCATCGAGATATTCGGACAGAGTGAGGGACAAACCTCGTTCAGCCACTTCCAGAGTGCTTGCCTCGAGCATGCTACGTTGCTCTTTGTTCAGTCGGCTAAGGAGTCGAGCGGCACCCGCGCGCCAAAACGTGTTGAACGTTTTCTCAGGATTAACAAAACCTGGATTAATCTCGATTACTACTGCGCCGAGGGACTCGATTTTCTGAGCAGCGGCATCAGTAACGCTCAGAATCCCATTCGCCACATCCACATATCCGAAGTCTCGGCTATACGCCACTCTTAGTCCTTTTAATGACGATGCCACGGGGACGTCACCGAATGGATATTCCGGGCCAGCGTATCCGTCCCTCACATCCTTTTGGGCGAGAACCCTCATCATAAGAGCCGCGTCGGCCACTGTGCGAGTCATCGGCCCGATATGCGAGAGCATAGTAAATACGCTTGCTGGCCACTGCGGGACATATCCGAAGGTCGGTTTGAGACCGAAGATGCCCGTGAAGCTTGCAGGTATCCGTATCGATCCACCACCGTCGCTTCCTAGATGCAGACAGCCGAGATTTAGTGCTGCGGCAACCGCCGCTCCTCCGGACGACCCGCCCGGTGTGAGGCTTGGATTCCAGGGGTTGCGAGTGACCCCGTAAAGCGAGCCATGTGTAACTCCTTTGAAGCCGTATTCTGGAGTAGTCGTCTTTCCCAAAATGATAGCCCCGGCCTCGCGCAGACGCGCCGCGGCCGGAGCATCGACGTCCCACGGTCCGTCACCGCGACTTGATCTCGAGCCCCAACGTGTAGGCATTCCGCGATTGAGCGTGACGTCCTTTAAAGTTACCGGAACTCCATCAAGCAAACCGATCGGCTCGCCTCGCATCCACCGAGCCTCTGAGAGTCGCGCTTGGGCTCTCGCTTGTTCAAAGTCAATGAAGCAGAATGGATTGAGCTCTGGATTTGCTTCTTCGATACGCTGCAAGCAGTTATCAATCACATCAACAGGCGATAAGTCGTGGTTCTTATAAAAGGCACGACAATCCTGCGCAGTGAGATCTGCAATCCCCACTGTCGGTTTCGTAAGCATTTGTTCTCCCCCATTGTATTGGCGACCACAGCCGTTTGACGTTGAGGGCGCTTCTGACTAGTATTTCTTGAACATATTCCATACCCGCGCCCGTTTCGTGCAAAACTCTGCCAGCCCTCAGATAAATCCGGCGTTGTGAGCAGGCGAAACGAGGAATACGTACTGAGACTTTCGGCGCGAGAGCGCCTCGAATGGCGTCCACGTCCGGGACAACGCTCATTGCACTTTCTCCTCGTTTAAACCTCCAGCAGCCAAGCCCGTCGGCCACCGTCGCCAAGGTGCTCAACGCCACCTCGCAGCGCTGCCGCGCGTGGTCCGTGAAGCACCAAATTGACTGATTCCGTTCTTGTCGGCGATTTGCGATCGGGGGAGCAAACGAGATCTGGGGCGCAAGGAGAGGATCAGTTAGAGCTCTTCATTACTAGCTCGCTCAAACAGTTCGTCCCAGATGGATCGTGTCGTGTGCTGGCTGAGGAACAGGTCAGCGACTGCTGTTGCGCCAGCGGCGGGTCGGCTGGCTCAGGAAGTCGCGGTGCGGCTGATGCTTGCCGGTCTACTCACCGGGACCGTACACGACCGCAAGCTGATGCGTGGCCTCAGGTCAACATCGCGATTTGTTTGCTGGTTAAGATTCACGAGCAGCAACCGCACCATTTAAGCCTCAGGCGCATCCGTCTGCACTGGGGCGACGAGCGGTTCCGTAGAGTCTTCAAACGAAGGTCGAGGCCTGTTTGAAGGCCAAGATCGCCGCTACCGATGTGATCCAGGTAAATGCGTCGCTGATCCGTGCTAATGTAAGTTGGGACAGCCTCACCGAGCAAATTGTGGTCTGATTGTACTAAGCGGAAGTTCGAAGCGAGGATGAAAGTCAATTATCTGGAACGCAACTTCGTCACATTAGTTGATATCTCTACAGACGAGAGTGCGAGTGGCGAATAAGGGTGAGCGAGGCCGGCCGATCGCGCCGCTCGTGCTGAGTGCGCAGGAGCGAGCGTACTTGGAGGCAGGTTCGTCCTCATCGCGTAGCCCGGTGGCTAGCTGAGCGACGAGTGCGCCCGGTGTGGGCGCGATTGCGCCGAAAGGGCGGGTTAACAAGGCAGTTGTGTCAGTGAGGATTATCCTGCACTGCTCCGCGCCTGCCGCCGCCGCGGGCGATGGAGCAGCCAGGATCGACGGCTCTATCAGCGCCATCGCTGCCGGTTAGGGGACTCCCACGGCGAAACGAAGACCTGGTACGGACTTCCGTGCGCCAGGGGCTCTACCGAATATGAAGATCCAGACGTACTGACGCCCGCCGCCATCAACCTGAAACGGCTGGCAGAATCTCTTCTCCCGCCTGTTCTGCCTCAGATTGTCCCTTATATCGTGTCTTCAGATCATGCTGTAGCGCAGGTTTTAACGCGAGAGCTATGACGAAGCGGGTCGCAGCATGGCGCGAAATCTCTCGGCCGTTTCTTCAACGACCGCCGCGTGGACTTCATGCGCCACGCGCGGGCATGCCGCTAAAACGGCCGGCGCGTCGTTTCCGCCTTCATCGGCACCGCTTTCGCCAGGATGATGCCGAGGCTGCGAAGCAAAAGCTCGCTGATCAACTCCGGCCCAAGCTGCACAAGCTTCCGGCCCGCACTCGAAGATGAGATCGACAGCAATTTCTTCATGCCTGAGACGACGATTGCGGACATCGCTGTGAGTCCATTCTTTTGTTCGGCTGCGCCACGGGCCGTTCCGTCCGGCCACAGATCTGGTAGCCGCCGCGCGCGGGGGACGCCGGCCGCATTTGCGGCCACCGTGCGGCTTGGCCTTGAACACGCCCGCAACCAGTTGGAAGGGACCACATTCCCACATTCCTATCCCGCCTTACCATCAGCCGCGATTATGGTTGTCGGGCGTGGCGCCCCCGTGGCGAAGCGTGATGCGTCGGCTGCAAGCGTCACCGTATTTTGCCTCGCCTAGCTGAGACGCCCGCGGGTCGGCTTTTTGGCCGCCGCGGCTTCCATTGCGACACGAGTCGTCGTATCTTTGCTCCGCGTGGGTGCCGATCAGCATTCTCGCGCTCGCGCAGCGCCTTAATGTTGTAGGCATAGCCTATCGGCTACCTTTCTTTTGCGGATTTTTCGCTTGAAGTTGCATCGAGCGGGCCTTCTGTAACCGGCGTGACGCCCTCTCAATTCCCACAATCTCTGCTCCGACCATGGCGCCCACCGCGATATCCATGAGGCGTGACAGCTTGCGCACATGACGGTATTGCTAGGCGGCGGATCGCTCCTGCGGGCGAGATAACCGCCGAGGCGTGCGATCTTGGTCAGTATTTTCCGTCGAGCTTGCGGTTTTTCATTCACGAGGCCATCGAGCAGGGCGACTTCAAGCGCGGTCAGCGCAAGGCTGGTAGTGCCTGTGGAGTTGGTCGATTGAGCACCGTCATCCAGAAGACACACGCACCAACCGAGGATGCAAAAGGCCTATATCAGGTTGGTTGAACGCCGGCAGTCCGGAGCTTCGATTCCTCAGCTTTGCAGCCTGGTTTAAGGATCTGGTGGAAGCCTTCGATTTCTCAAGGCATACCATTCGAGCCTATAATAGCGTCCGCGTGGGAGCAAAAAGGGCAGATCTTTGATCAGCTTCGACTCGCACTTCTTTCTCTTCCTCGGCCTCACGCGCTCTTCGGCATGGATCCGTCGGGGGTCTGCATGGGACAGCGCTTCTGCTTTCCGATCGGCGGTAAGACGCGAATCCTGACATCTAATCTCGGTGACGGCTTCATCGGTATTGCCGTTGTTGTCTCTGGAGTCGATGCGATGCGGTCATTTAACCGCGACCTCGTCCATTTCGTCGGCGATCGTGTGATCCCCATCCCCAGCCAAGCGCAAGTCCGGATCACGAGAGGGGTTCCAACTTCTCGAGCCGAGCAGAACAGCTCATAGATGTCGCTCTCGCGATTACCAATACGGGTGCATCGATGCATCCTTTCGGATCGCGCAGCAGCTCTGTGTGATCGGCGGACATTGTCCGGCCGTCGAATGCTTTCCTTCTTCTCGATGGGAGTGCGCGTAGGAATGACGCGCGGCAGTCCCTTTGTATTTCTTCCGAGTCCAGGATTTGACAACCGTCAATCCAAGCGGCAGCCCTTCGGTCGTTACCGCCAGGCTCTAGTGCATCAGGATGCCGCAGACGGCGTGCGATCTCAGGCGGATGCCTTGTCGCACCCGCTGTTTACAGTCGTTGGACTTCGTTCATGACCAGTTCGCCAACTGCCGGCGCTTGCGCATTCTCAACGTCGTCGATGACGTGACCAAGGAGTGCCTGGGGGCATTCCGGATAAGTCAATCTGAAGGCGTCGCCCGCGAGCTGACGGCAATCGTCCAGCGACGCGGCAAGCCAGGAATGATCGTGTCCGACCATGGCACCGAATTCACCTGCAACGCCATGCTCGCTTGGCGCAAGGACGCAGCCGTCGATTGGCACTTCATTGCGCCGGGAAAGCCGATGCAGAACGGCTTCGTCGAGAGTTTCAATGGCCGGATGCGCGATGAGCTACTCAACGAGACCCTGTTCTTCGATCTCGATGACGCCCGCGCCAAGATCGCCAACTGGGTCGCCGACTACAATCTCAAGCGTCCCCACTCGTCGCTGAAATACCTGACCCCCGCGGCCTACGCCGCCCACCTCACCGCAACGGACGATCGGCTGCGCAACCCCGACCAGCTCCGCCGATCGTCCGTTGCTCCATCCGCGCCACTTGGCGTACAAAACCCCGAGACTCTAACTACCGCTGGATAAAAATGCAGTGGCAGGTCAGCACCATACCGTCACGCGTCGATTGAAAGTCACCAACCAGCGAGGCAACATTTTTATGCGCTTCCCTCAGCCCACTCGGCTACCTTTTGGTAATTGAAAGCTTCGCCGGACGGATACGCTTTCTCGATCACTGGGTGACAAACGATTGCTTCACCAAGCTTCGCCTGAACCCGCACCGCACCGAACAAAATCGTTTGTGGGGCGCTGCGCGGCCGAGTTTGCTGCCGATGCTACGATGCTCTGACTAGCCTCTGAGTTTGCATTCAGCAGCGACTAGCATCTCACGGGTTCTTGAACTTTGGACTACCCAGAAAGCGTTTTGTCCGTCTGTCACAATGGCCGAAATCTCACTTCCTTGCAGCGCCCTTTCCAGTATCCGGCCGCGGTGCAGGTGAACCGCCGCTGCAGCCCCCGCTGAGGAGCGGGAGCGAACCTCGGCGATCGTGAGCACGCAAGTTTTGTGCCGTCGCCAATTGAGTGCAGATAAATTCCATCGCTTAGGCTCGTTCGATTGTGTGGCCCGCTTGCCGTCCTCGGACAGCTCTGGCTTCCCCGCGCTTGGGCGTTTTGTTGAGCAGTCCAGGCAAATTCCCGATAGATCCGCCGTATCCTGTTTGTCCTGTCGTCAGCCACGGACCAGCTTCAATTTAGGGCCTCCGCCAAGGCTTCTTCAAATATATCTAGGCCCTGATTGAGAGTCGCTCTGTCAATCGTGAGTGCCGGCAAAAATTGTATGACCTCATCAGCCGAAGGGCATCGTTTAATAAACAGCCCCTTGCCGAAGGCGTTACGTGTGGTCGCTTCCGCGATTTCGGACCTCCGGCAATCAAAGCCCAGCGCCAGCCCTCTCCCCCGAATAGAAAAACTGTTTCCCTGGTATGATGCAATGCCATTCAGCCGGCGGCGCGCAAGCTCTCCCATGCGTTGCACCTCCTCCGAAAAGATGCAGTTGCGCCAATAAATATCTATGGCAGCCGTAGCAGCTGCAAAAGCAAGGTCACTTTCCGTACCGGCGTGCTGCACAGGCCACGTGTGGTCGATGTCATCTTTAATCAACAGCATTGACAACGGCAGACCACAGCCACTCAGAGAATTCGACATCACAACAATGTCCGGCGACAAGCCTGCGAACTCGAAGCTAAAAAATTCGCCCGTACGGCCACAACCCATTTCCCTATCGTCAAGTATCAGAAGGGCACCGAAATCTTTCGCGATTGCCTGAATAGACTGCAACCACTCCTTACGAGCTACGCTCATGCCACTCTTTCGCTGTACAGCTTCGACCAGAATGGCGGCTGGGCGATCAATGCCGCTGTACTGGTCCAGCAACATCTTTCGCAAGTAGTCGGCCGTGCTAACGGTTGGCCCAAGATAGCCGTCATAGGGAGCAACGGTTAGTCCGCATGGAGACACCTGAGCGATGGTACGGCGAAGCCAACTACTGCCCAGAGCAATTGATCCTAGACTCACTCCAATCTGGCCGCGCGCGAACAAGACAATGTTCTGACATCCAGTGACTTCGCGTGAAAGATCTAAAGCTGCGTCGACAGCACTGGCAGCAATTGGTTCAGTGAATTGTACATTGTATTGCGGCAGCCCCCGTTCACGAAGCACGACAGACGTGAAAGTATCTACAAAATTGAGCTTGGCGGAAGTAGTCATGTTAAATCCATGGACTACTGCATCTGACACCAGATACTGGGTAATTGCATCCCTGATCTGATGATTGTTGTGACCATAGTTTAGTGAACCAGCTCCTGAGTAAAAGTCGATAATCCTCCGACCATCCACCGTTAAAGCAATGGATCCGCGCGCTCGACTCAAAACGATTGGAGATGACTCCGAACAAAAGCGGCCCTTCAATTCTAGGAACTTCAAATTGTGCATTTCACGCATGCTGCGCAAGCCTTTCGTGCCCTGCGATCCTTTAAATAGCGAACAGCCCGGCGCCCATTTGGCATGACAGCAAGTATTCCCGAAAACAGGCTACCCACTCAACGGAGGAAGCTAGAGCAACCCTATCTACCCCGGCGGGCCACATTCGAACCTACACAGAACTTCATCCTGCCAGCTTGACGTGGTTTCACTCTCGTCTGCACTTTTCGATTCCATTGAGTATTGCTCCTACGCCTGAGTTGAACCATCATTCGGCAGATCATCCAACCAGCAAGCGGACTCGACGTATTGCCTTGAAAAGATCTTCCCGATTTTTTCCGGGATCTTGTTTTGATGATATCGCATATAGATACGTCCATCATCAGCCAGATCAAGAATCTCGATCTTCCCGGTGTAATGCGACATGATGTATTTGAAAGTCTTTTCGATGCCCGCCAGACTTTGGTTGACGCCGTTCGCGATCTCTATTGCGCGACGAAGCGGCACCTGAAAATGGGACGCACCCTTTACCGGCCTTGCTTGAAAGAGATAATAAGGCCGGACCCCAATTTGGTGGCACTTAGCGAAAGTCGCTGTCAAGATCTCCGGATTGTCATTTATGCCTGCAAGCAACACAGATTGGTTGAGGAACTGCACTCCTTGTGCACCCAAGGATCGGATATTCCGCTCAGCATCGACCGAGATCTCACCGATGTGATCGAAGTGCGTGACAAGCACCGCAGTCTTGCCCGCATCACGTATTCGTTGAAAGAGAGCAGGTATAGCGGGATCCTCGAAGCGCTTTGGCTCAAAGGCGAACAGTTTCGTGCCGATTCGAATGGAAGCCAGATGCGGAATCGAGAGCAGATGAGCAAGAATCTCGTTAAGCTTTGCCGTACTAAGAACAAAGGGGTCGCCTCCCGACAGCAGCACGTTTGTCATCTCAGGATGGCAGCTAATGTACTGACCGACTTTCTCCACATCCGGGACGATCTCATCTGATTCTCGGCCGACTAGTCGCTTGCGGAAGCAAAACCGACAATATGAGGCACAACGGTTAGTCACAAGCAGCAATCCCGTCTGTGCGTACTTGTGCTGAAGTCCAGGCACCACGGTATTGTCATGCTCACCACTCGTGTCCAAAACGCCCGGACTGTCGAGCTCCTTAACTGAGGGCTCCACAATATGTCTTAGCTGCTCGTAGTAACCACTGTTGCCGATCTGCTGACGGTAGAATTTTGTGACATGATGACGTGTGATGCTACGGGCTTGCAGCTCCGTCGCATCAATCTTGCGATCGCCTTCTATAAATCTCATGACCACGGTGCGGGGGGATGCCTCTGGTTGGGCGGACGACAAGCGAGGCGAGAGGCCTCCAGCAGCCGTTAATTCGTCTGGTGCACTGCCCGCGTCAGCTGTTTGAGTCAACGGAGAGGGTTTCATTTGAACTCCTTCGGAACGGAGCGAGATCGTTCCGCAATGACGTAATTCGTTAGCCCCCCAGCAATCCGCGTGCCAATAAGACCTGGTGCTCCATGATCGCAACACAGCAGACTCAAGGCGCCTCCCAGGCTGTTCGAGTAAACAGTTGTTGCCTGTTTGTCGGGCATCAAACAGGATGTCCTTAATTGGACATAACTCCGATGAGACAAGAAGGCTCATTCGCTTCGACCATCGACCGGTTGAAAGTCAGGCCGGTCCCACCGATCAGACACCAGGGGCCAATGTTCAACGATCACAGGAAAGAGGTTTTCCTCGCTACGGCGGACTCTCAGAGCGTTGGTAGCAGGCCGTACTCGTCCCATGAGATCGGCGACCGCGAAGGATAGCTCGCTCCGATCGAAATAGACGCCACTTAGATCGTGCGCTTTTCCGCGGAGACCAAGCCACCCAACTAATCGGCGATTCCTGAGCTCAGGCCAAAGACGGATTCGAACAGGAGCAATCGGTCTGCCACGACATTGCAGGGCGAACAACGAGAGCACTACTCCCTCCAGATTTGAAACAATACGAAAATGAACCGCACTGTCCCCCCGGACCACCCTCTTTGAAGATGTGCGCGGTTGCTCGCTGCCTCTACTACATTGCTGCGGCCAACAGGATCAACGAGCGCTGCCGGCCGCCTTGGTAACCTACCAAGTCGAGTTCGCGGAGGCGAATAACTGCAACAAAGATGTAATTCCATCGCGGGGCTTCAATCCAGCCACGCACTGCTCGAAGTTGAATATATCACGGAGCGCCGGGGAACAACAGTGCTTACCGGACATCTCCGTATGCCCCGACGGCCGCTGAGACGTGATTTCGCGAGCCTACTCCCTCTGTTGGTAGGTGCGCACATCTGTACGCCTCGCTAAATGTGTTGCTGCTCTAGTAAGTCAGTCCGGCATGTTACCACGAAAAGCATGCGGTCACCGGAGCGCCGACACACTTATAGCCACGATCGTCAGTTCAAAGGTAGCAATGCAAATCAAGCGCTGGCTGGCCTCAATGGCGTTCTTCATAGACGGACATCACAGGATGAGAGCCCGGTTTCATCGGCTTCTATGCCATCTTCAACGCAAGTCTCTTGCTCCTCCGTCGCGTGGCCGCGGTAGAGGAACGATATGACGGAGACACTTACGAGAACTCCAGGCGACGGCAGGATTGCTAGCTCCTACTCGCTCGCGAAGCCATGCGGAGTGGCAACCTGCCACCCTCACTTCGGCGAGCTGCTACAGGGAGCTTTCGCCGTGGAAAAAGGGGCGGACCGCCGCACGGTGCGCGCGCTCGTTTCAGTTCACATGCCGCATGCCGATGGGTCGGAAGCCCGTGCGACGTTGGAGCCGAGCCGCGTCGGGAAATTTGCGCCTCAAGTCGGCCGCACCGGCATCCAAGTGACACCGAATCATTTCTACAAATGTGAGCTCGCCGCTCGACTTGCCCTCGATGCCTTTGGATTGAGGAATATGGCAGCTACTCTTGAGGTCAGGACTTTTGTTCCGGAAGGCGCCGGCATGGGCTCGTCGACAAGCGGCGTAGTGGCCTCTATCCGTGCGATCGCTAAGTGCGCCGCAGCCTATCGGGGATCACGGTTGCTTCTAGCGCCCCATCTCCAGGCGAAGCTTGCGGTGGCGGCCGAGCATGCGTGCGACTCCCTGATGTTCGATTGCACAAGCAGCACCATTCTTTTCGCCCAACGAATGGGCAAGGTTGTCCAAGTGTTCAACGGTCCTCTCCCGCAAATGTACATTTTGGGGTTTGACACAGGCGCGGCCAACGGTGGCATTGGAACCGACCACCTCCCGCGAGCGCGCTACTCGCGTGATCAGATCGCCGCCTTCGGGTGCGCATTGGCCGTCTTGGAGCGTGCAATTGCAGAGCAGAGCGTCGCACTCGCCGGCCGGGTGGCGACTTTCTCGGCGATACAGAGCGAGACCGCCCTGCAGAACCCACTCAAGAAGCCGAAGTTTGACGAACTCCTCCGCATTAAGGAAGATACCGGATCGGCTGGTATTGTCGTCGCACATAGCGGCACGGTCGCCGGCTTGATCTTCGACCCAAATTTATCCGACCTTCGGAGCCGAATCGATGAGGCTAAAGCCGAGATCGGTCGCCTTGGCTTCGATATCCGCTGTACTTTTTCGACCCCGTATTGAGATGGACGATGGCGCACACGCTCTCCGACACTGTCGACGCCCATTCGCCCCTCAAGATCGTTTCTTTGCGGCCTGAAAACCTGGCCGCGATCGATTTCAGAGTCATGAAGGTATTTCCTGCCTTCAACATCATCGAAGCAGGCCTTCGCGATGGGACAATCGGCCCTAACACCACGATTGTTGAGACGTCGAGCGGAACGATGGCTCTCGGTCTCGCCATCGTTTGCATGCAATTCTCGCTCAAGTTACACATCTTCGGGGACCGCGCTATCGAGCCCCCCCTTAAACGCACGATGGAGCAGTTGGGCGCTCAAGTTCACCTAGTGGAGGCCACAGCGTCGGATGCGAACGTCCAGCAGCTCCGTAAAAAGGCGCTCCTCGACTTTATGGAGCGGACCGGAGCTACTTGGTCACGACAGTATGACAACCTTGGCAACCATTTTTCCTATGCGCGTCCAGCTGCGGAGGCGATGAGGCGCTTCGGCAAGATCGACGTTCTGGTTGCAACCGTGGGCTCCGGAGGCTCATCCTGTGGCCTTGCCCGCTATTGCCGCGCATTCTTTCCCGAAATGAGACTCGTCGGGATCGACACCTTCGGTAGCGTCTTGTTCGGCCAACCGGCGAGGCGACGTGATTTGCGCGGCCTCGGCAATAGCATTCTCCCAGGCAACTTATTCCACGAAGCTTTCGATGAAATCCATTGGCTCGGCGCTAACGAAGCATATCAAGCTGCGCACCGACTTCACCGGGAGACTTCGTTAAAGCGTGGGCCCACGAGCGGAGCGGCCTACCTCGTCGCTAAGTGGTGCGCCGAGCAGTCCCCAAAAAGCAAGGTGCTCGCGGTATTTCCTGACGACAGCAATCGCTACGAGCACAACGTTTACGATCCCACGTGGATGCGCGCCAACGGCTATCAGGCCGCACTCGCCGCGACCGAGCCTGTCCTTGTTTCTCATCCGCTTTATGCTGATAGCGGCTGGTGCCGTTTCAACTGGAGCCGTCGCTCGTTGACCGAGGTGATGGGTTGTCAACCTTGCCCCAACTGAAGCATACACAAGTGACCAACTCAGCTGCGATCTTTATCGAATCCAACACCACAGGCTCGGGCGCCGACTTTATTCTCCGAGCGCGAGAACTTGGGCTCGTTCCGATCTTTGTTACAGCCTCACCTGAGCGATATGGCTTTCTGAGTCGCATTTCGAACGTCGAGCTACACACATGCGACACGTTTTCAGAAAGCGATGTTAGAGCTGTAATCGATAGCATCGCGACGGACATGCGGATTGCGCTATTAACGACTTCCAGCGATTTTTACCTTTACACAGCAGCGTTGGAAGCCAGGCGGCGGGGGCTTACCGGTCCGGATCCAAATGCAATCGCACTTTGTCAAGATAAAGAGCGCCAGGCCACCGCCCTGAGGGCGGCAGGTATCGGCGTGCCCCATAGCGCGACAGTGCGTGCGGAGTGCGATATCAGCCACGCGATCAAGAAAATCGGGTTGCCTGCAGTAGCCAAGCCGATCAGCGGGACCGGCAGCATCGGCGTCACCTTCGTGGACACCGAAACAAGCGCCGCTGACGCTTTGCGCAAGCTACTCGGGACTACGAATGACGTGCGTGGCCGCCCGATCCAGCCCGGTGCTCTTCTTATGTCGTATGTCGCCGGCGAGGAATATTCCGTCGAAGTTCTCGATAGCAAGATCATTGGCGTAACCCGGAAGCACCTTGGACCTTTGCCGCATTTCGTTGAAATCGGACATGATATACCAGCACCGATGCTGTCCAGGTTGCGCGTGAAAATCGAAGATGAGGCGCTCCGTGCCATCCAAGTTCTCCGCCACGTGAAAGGACCAGCTCACGTCGAACTCCGGGTCGGCGAGGATTGTGTCACGATAATCGAGGTCAATCCACGTCTCGCTGGTGGTTCGATCCCCACTCTTTTTCGTTACACAACTGGTTTTGATCCGGTCCTCGCGGTCCTGCGCAGCCTGCTCGGAATGTCCTCGCTCCCTTTGAGGGGAGGCGCTCACGGCTCAATACGATTCATCGTGCCGGCGCGTGAAGGCCCCTTTGCCCTCCCTCAATGCGAGCATCTTGTCGATCGCTTCGGGCTGGCGGAATTCGTACTCTACCATACTCCCCCAATAGAGTTCAGGCGGCGCAACGATTTCCGCGACCGGATCGGTCACGTCATTGCAGTTGGCGACGACCCAGCTGCTGTTGCCCGGCGCGCCGAAGCTGCCGTTGCTTTCATCCGTGGCGCATGAGGAGATATCCTTGCAAAGCACAGGCCGCATCAAATCGACTCTTCATCCTGAAGCCAGCGCTATCGTTTTCGACAGTGATCTACAACGTGCAGCGAAGGACGAGCTACCCTTTTACGCCGATATCGATCGAGCTCAGGCCATCATGCTTGAGCGAGTGGGATTGATCGACCGCAATCTCGCCCGAAAAGTGCTGACCGAGCTCGATAAACTGCAAGCTGAAAACTTTCAGAGCATTGCAACTCGCCTTTCTCCCCGTGGCTCCTATCTCGCTTATGAGGATCATCTCCGTTCAGTAATTGGCAACCGAGCCAGCAATCTACATCTTGGCCGGAGCCGAAACGATATCAATGCGACCCTCCTGAAGCTCAAGCTGAGAACGCCGTATCAGGAGCTGTCAGACGAACTACTAAAGCTTCTGCGACTGCTGTGCAGTCTCGCTCGCGAACACCTTGAGACCGTCTTCCCGCTGCACACCCACCGTCAACCAGCATTGCCGTCCAGTCTTGCGCACCATCTGACGGCCTTCGCCACCGCGCTCGCGCGCGATCTAGATGCGCTTCTGACCGTGCATCCTATTCTCAACATTTCGTGCCTCGGGGCCGGCGCCGGCGGTGGCACGACCTTGCCCATCCTCCCGGAGTTGACAGCCGGGCTGCTCGGCTTCTCGAGCCCGACACTTAACTCGATCGACAGTGTGGCCTCTCGGGATCTGGTTCTTCGCCTACTGGCAGCTTGCACGATCCTAGGATCATCTCTAAGCCGGATCGCCGAGACGTTGTTGCTGTGGGTTGGCGAAGACGGATTGGCCACTCTACCAGACGAACTAGTGGGATCGAGCTCCGCGATGCCTCACAAGCGCAACCCTTTCCTTCTGGAGCAGGTCCAAGGAAAAACAGGCGCGATCGTTGGCTGTTTCGTGGCTGCAGTGACCGCCATGCATAGCACTCCCTTCACGAACTGCGTTGCAGTCGGAACGGAGGCTACGCGCAATGTCTGGCCCGGGATCGACCATTCCATTGGCGCCGCGTGTCTCATCCGGTTATGTTTGTCGGGTTTGACCATCGCCGAAGACAAAGCATCCGCAATGCTCGAAACGTCGTTCGTGAATGCCATGGAAACGGCGACGCGCCTCACGCTCGGCGGGGAAGTTGATTTTCGGTCCGCTCACAATCAAGTCGGGGAGCTCGTTACGATCGCTATCGAACGTGGCTCACCAAGTCTGACGGCGATTGCACAAGATGGCGGGATGCTTAATCCCGACATTTCGCCACCTCCAGGTGTTATTGCGAGAACGGCTCGCGCTGGGGGAGGCCCCGCTCCCGACGCGGTTGCAGCAGCGCTCGAGGAACTCGAAGATGCCATCGAGCAAAACGCTGCGGTCATGGGCAATGTCACCGCTGGCTGGAACCGTGCCCGAGAAGAACTTCGATCCGCAATCGCGCGCCTCCGTTGACCTGCCACTGCGTATTTCCTCCAGAAGGAGTTAGAGTCCGGCCCGAAGAAGGACGGACAGATGAAGCGAGCAAGGTTCACGGAAGAGCAGATTATCGCGGTATTGAAGGAGCATGAGGCCGGGGCGAAGACAGCCGACCTGGCTCGCAAGCACGGTGTTTCCGAGGCGACGATCTACAATTGGAAGGCCAAATTCGGCGGCATGGACGTTTCCGAAGCGAAGCGGCTGAGGGCCTTGGAAGAGGAGAACGGGAAGCTGAAGAAGCTTCTGGCCGAGCAGATGCTCGATGCGGCCGCACTTCGCGAGCTCCTTTCAAAAAAATGGTAGGGCCCGCCGCCAAGCGCGCTGCGATCGCGCATCTGCAGGCCGTCATGAGCCTGTCGGAACGGCGGGCCTGCTCGATTGTGGGGGCGGATCGGAAGATGATCCGCTATCGCTCCAGCCGCCCGCCGGACGCAGTTCTGCGTGGCCGATTGCGCGACCTCGCCAACGAGCGGCGGCGTTTCGGCTATCGCCGGTTGTTCGTCTTGCTGCGGCGGGAGGGCGAGCCATCGGGGATCAACCGGATCTACCGGCTTTACCGCGAGGAAGGGCTTACCGTCCGCAAACGGCGGGCTCGCCGCAAGGCCGTGGGGACCCGTGCCCCGATCCTGGTCGAGGCGAGGCCGAACGCGCGCTGGTCGCTGGACTTCGTCCACGACCAGTTCGCCAATGGCCGACGCTTCCGCATCCTCAACATCGTCGACGACGTCACCAAGGAATGCCTGGGCGCCATTCCGGAGACGTCGATCTCGGCGAACTGACGGCAATCGTCCAGCGACGCGGCAAGCCAGGAATGATCGTGTCCGACCATGGCACCGAATTCACCTGCAACGCCATGCTCGCTTGGTGCAAGGACGCAGCCGTCGATTGGCACTTCATTGCGCCGGGAAAGCCGATGCAGAACGGCTTCGTCGAGAGTTTCAATGGCCGGATGCGCGATGAGCTACTCAACGAGACCCTTTTCTTTGATCTCGATGACGCCCGCGCCAAGATCGCCAACTGGGTCGCCGACTACAATCTCCAGCGTCCCCACTCGTCGCTGAAATACCTGACCCCCGCGGCCTACGCCGCCCACCTCACCGCAACGGACGATCGGCTGCGCAACCCCGACCAGCTCCGCCGATCGTCCATTGCTCCATCCGCGCCACTTGGCGTACAAAACCCCGAGACTCTAACTGCCGCTGGATGAAAATGCAGTGGCAGGTCAATAGGGTTCAAGGATCCGAAACTGATCGGTTTGATCGACACTTACCGCCGGGTGTTATTTGCTGCTGCATCTCATTCTCCGTCCTGATCAAGCAACGATTTGGCAGTCGGCTGCTAGCTGCGCCCAAATCCAGAGCCGAGATCGCACTCAACACCACTTTCTCAAGAACTCGGTCGAGCCGAGGTACAAACGAACTTACGATCGACTCCCTGTTTTCGTCGCTACCAAGTCAAACAACTCTAAAGCGCGTTCAAGGCTTATTGCTAGCTGCGCTGCTGCACAGAAGCGCACAATAGATCACCGTCTGTTGCGGCACATTGGGCTGCCCTTTTTGCAGCGATTGCAAAGGAAGCGCTACGTGTGGAAGGCATAAGCGGTTTCGTGGTAGGCCTTGGCATCTGCTCACGCAAACGGTGAAAAGACGTTCAGCGCCAGCGCTTCTCCTCTGTATCATAGGCGCCGGCAAGCGGATCAGTCACCGCCGTCAGCTCACGTTTGAGCACTTTGTTGCTGGAGGCGGCTCTTGGAAGCTCCCGAGAGAAGCCGATGTAACGCGGCACCTTGAATACCGCCAGGCGCGTGCGCGCATGCTCCACAATGCGCTTAACCATCGAATTGTCTGGCGTGAAGCCTTCCCTCAGCTCGACGTAAATCTTAACCTCCTCGCCCCGCTTGCTATCGGGAACCGACACGGCGGCTACATCTGCAATTTCAGGAATCTCTCGGATGACCGCTTCCACCTCGCGTGCCGCGATATTCTCGCTCGAACGGCGGATCACGTCTTTCATGCGCCCCACCAGCCAATGAAATCCGAGTTCATCGCGACGCATCAGATCGCCGGTCCTGAACCATTCGGACTCGAACGACGCAGCGTTTGCTTCTGGATTCTTCCAATAGCCGCTGAAAACCCCGCGTCCTCGAACCCACAGCTCGCCGATCTCGCCAATCGGCGTGAGGCTGCCATCCTTGTTCATCAACCGCAGCTCCCGAAAAGGTGCGCGAATCCCCACCGAACCCGAGTCGGCTAGTTCGTTAAATTCGTTCGCCATGCGTGTGCCGAAGCCGATTTCCGTCATCCCGTAAGCCTCCTGCGTGGGCACTCGAAACCGCTTCCGGAATTGGCGTATCGTATCCGGACCCCAGCCCCAATTCAGGATCTGCTTTAGGCATGTCACCCCGTCTTCGTCTCTTGCCTCGGCCTGACGTGCCATCAGCTCGGGAAATTGGCACCACTCGATGCGGTGCTGCTTGATCCAACCGACAAATCGACTCGAACTGAGCCGAGGAGCCAGGTAGTGCGTGCCACCTTGTCTATATGTCTGCAGAAGATGCCATGGCCCATCGACATAAAAGAAAGGCTGCCCGGAGAGGTATCTTTGGTACGGCCGCTCGTCCCAACTTGCCGCTTGGTATGAGAACACACTCCAGTAGTCGTGCGTTAACATGCACCCTTTCGGAAAACCTGTCGTGCCTGAAGTATACTGAATGTTCAACAGGTCGTCGGGGCGGATATCCTCCTCGACCAATGAGGCGTCGGCGCCCTTGAGCAACGCATCGAGAGTAGCTCCCTTTCCGGAAGGCTGCCCAACGAGAATCGCTCGCTCCTTCGCGAGGCGGTCCGGCCAAGTCTCCATCGCTGAGAATACCGACCATACACTTTCGTCAACGATCGCAAAGTTGGCCTCTGCATCTCTCAAGATGTATTCTATCTCCCTGGGCATGTAGCGCAAGTTGATCGAGACCATTACCGCACCGAGCTTCGCAATCGCAAACCATAGGATCGGGAACTCAAGACGGTTTGATAGCATCACTCCAATGCGATCGCCCTTCCGTACGCCGAATTTACGCAGCGCACATGCATACTTGTTGGACAATCTGTCCATCTCCAAGTATGTCGCGTGCTCACCTCGTTCAAAGACGTTAATTGCGGTCGTTGACCCATGCGTTCTCGCCCTGCTTGAAACAAGCTGACCGATCGTCATCGTCTCATATGCGGCTTCCAGCGTCTCTATTTTTCTCAACCTATTTGCGACGCGCTCTCGGAGGTGCGTTTGATTTGAGTCTGCGAGGGGCATTGTTGGACCTTGAAGTCAGTTTGATAGGACAAGCCTACTCAATGGAGCCAATCTTTCCGCTGGTTGGCCCGGCTTGTGATCACCGAGACCTGCACCATCGTCAGAAGAGGGGCTTCGTGTTCGATGATATGTCGTCAACAAGGAATGAGACACTACCAACCCTGGTGAGGTGTTGGTACGCAGCAAAGGAAGACACTGCATGGGTGAGCTGCCGCCGGTCTGATGGACACCGGATTAGCTACTTCCCAGACGATGCCCATGGTCGGCAATCAATTGCCGAAATTAATCGCTGGTATACCGGCTGCTTCGGTCGGAACGATGTAACAGCGCGTCCGGCCTGCCGCGCCGCCAGACGGTCATCAACAGTTTGTCTGTCATGAGCCGAGACTCATGGCGGCGCTCATCGACCAGTCCACTACGCGGCGCGACGGCAAGTCAATCGCGAACAGATCGCGGCAGACGTGGTGGCGCAGCAGGGAGAGCAGGTCCGATAGCGCCTTCTTTAAACGCGCGGCAAAAAGACCGTCAAGCTTGGACCAAACCACTCGTTCAACCAGGATGGATTTTTGCATGGTCATGCTCCGCGAACTATCTTGCTCGTGATTGGACAAGTGTTCGATCGCCCCTTGAGACGAGCTCACCGTGGTCACCAATGTGACGGACCAGAACGTGGGTGGCGTTGCAGAAGGAGAACAGCTGGCGGCTCTGATTTGGGCATTCAGCCTTTCGGTATTTCTGGCGCTGGGTCTGCGTCGGATCTGCCAGTTAGCTTCGGAACGCGGTCGCGCAGGCCCTCTTCCCAACGCAACAGCGTCTCACCAGCACCATAGTTCAGAGAGCGTAATCCCTTCAGCACGGCGACAATGCCGTCGTCGAGGTTCTGCTCAAACTCAGAAATGGTTAGGTTCTCGAGCTGGTCCTGTGCGTCCGACTGCTCGGTGAGTTTGTCCAGAAAGGCATCAGTGTACTCGGGTATCTCTTCGAGCTTTGAAGACGATTTCCGCCCGGGCCCCCATTTCTCGAAGAAGCTGCGAAAGCTCTTTTGGCCGCTGCCGACGAAGTAAGTCCCAAAAGGGCCAAAAACCGCTCCACGCAGTCCAAAAGAGTAGCGGACCGCGTCGTCGATCTCCTGTACGGTGGCTAGATCATCGTGCACCAGCCACAGCGCCTCACGCCATGCCGCCGTCTGCAGCCGGTTCGCAATGAAGCCGTCCACCTCCTTGCGCACGACGAGTGGGTGCATCCCGATAGCCCGGTAGATCTCTGCCGCCCGCGCCAGAGCCGCAGGCGCTGTGCGCTGTCCTGCGCACAGTTCAACCAAAGGCACTAGGTACACCGGGTTGAACGGATGGGCGACGAGTAGGCTCTCGGGATACCCCATCTTAGCCTGCAGCAATGACGGCACCAAGCCCGAAGTCGACGAGCAGATCAACGTTTCAGGGCCCACCACCCGGCTGACTTCGGCAAATAGCTGCTGCTTGACTTCCAAGCGCTCCGGCACGGACTCTTGCACCAGATCGACACCGTGCACCGCGTCGGCAAGCGAATTCACCACCGTCAGCGATCCCTCGGATGGCAGCGGAGCTTGGCTTAATCGCCGATATGCGCGACGCGCTTTTGCCAACTTCTCCTGTACGCGTTGGAGCGCACCGGGCGAACGGCCATGCATCCGCACGTCCACTCCATTAAGGATGAAACGCGCGGCCCACCCGCTTCCAATTACTCCACTTCCCAGCAGTCCGACTTCCCGCGGCCGCCTCTCGGATACCAACATAGACGCATCGCTCATGAATTTTCGCCTCAGACATACACGTTGATCTTAGCGTTCTCGAGCACCGCTTTTGGACTCGTCACCTGCACTTCGATGCGCTCGCCTGCGCAGGCCCGGCGTTGATCCCAGGCGGCGCGCAAGTATTCGACTGTTGAATACCCCGAACCTAACTCAAAATATCTCGGGCGTTCGCCAGTCCGCCGCAAAAGTCTCGCATGTGGATGTTAGCCCCCCCCGACATTGCATTAGTCGCAGAAACTGCCGACCTCCTCTGGCTGTCCCTGTTTCTACCGCGCTCAAGCCACGCTGCAATTGCAAAGCCATGACCGCCTCGGAACCATTCGCACTCTTTTCACATAGCAAGCTAGACTTATGCCAAGAGCGGCTGAACAACATTTGTAGGAAGTTCACGACACTTCAATTTACCAGCGTAAAGCCATCTCAGGCTCGAGTAGATTCATCAAGCTGTCCACCTGGTCGCGGCGCCAGTCTTCCGAGCAATTGTCGGGCCAGTTTTGAATTCCGTTGGCGCGTCCTCTGTCACGAGAAACGAAAACTCACGCCCGACCACCAACGTCTGGAACGAAGCGAAAGTAGTCGGAGTTCGGACATCGCTGTAGCTAGTCAGACATCCTGTCGGCATGTCTGCAAGACAATACCTACGTGTAGAAGCCGCGCTTCTTTTTACGTGAGCGAAGGAGCGCCACTCGGGATATCTCGCATCGAGGCTGAGCGCTTCTAATAATGCAACTATCAAATTTAGCGACGTCAGACGCTCGCTTAGAGCGCGTACAGCCGCAGATACTGTCCCGCTTCAGACAACGACGCGACGGCTGTTGGATTAAATACATGGATTTCCGTTCGTAGCACGCGGTTTTGAAACAATTCAAAGCCGCAATGCGGTTCAGCGCTGCTGGCACGGCGGTTGCTTTTGGAAGCGCACTCACATGGTGAGAACGGTGCCTAGATGCAAAGACGAAAGACGCTCTCCTGCCCTCACACGCGGCGCTCTTTGCGTCCGCCAATGGTAGACTTTCAGATGAACTGGATTGCGGGACCCGGTGACGCATCAACAACAATGTAACCGCTCGCGACGATCCGACGCGCGATCGTGGTACTCGCGCGGCCTCCCACAACCGCGGCAGTCTCCTTCCTTTTCAGCTCGACGGTACGAGGAATTACATGTCCCAATCTAGTGAAAAGACAACAGTACGTGGATTTAACACGGCGTTTGATTCTAATTTGGCCAAATTGGAGATGATCAGAGGCGAACGTAACCTCCGATCACTTTTCGAGCCGCAGGGAATTGCCGTCGTAGGTGCTTCGCCGAAACCGAGCTTCGCGAAATGCATTCTTAACAACATCGTGTCGTGCGGTTTCAACGGGAGTATCGCTGCCGTTAACCCGAACTATGGTACGGTCGACGGTGTAAACTGTTACAAGTGCATATCAGACGTCCCCTTCCAGGTCGACCTTGCCGTTCTGTGTGTTCCGGCTGGGAACATTTTGGCTGTTTTGCAGGAATGCAAGCTCAGGTCGGTGGGCGCCGTGCAGATCATCTCAAGCGGCTTCGCTGAACTCGACACTGAGGAGGGCCGCGCAAGACAGCAGCAAATTGAGCGCTTGGCAAAGCACTCGCCGACAACAGTGGTGGTTGGGCCCAACACCTTCGGGGTCATCAATCTGCACCGGCCAATGATCGCCATTGGAGATAGCAGGATACCTAAAATCGTTCCGGGGGGCGTCAGTTGCGTTTTCCAGAGCGGTCAGATGTTCACAATTATGCATCCTCTGATCGGCAGAGGTATCGGCATAGGAAAAATTGCTATGACCGGTAACGAAGTCACCGTAACGACAGCCGACGTAATCAGCTTCTTCGCTGCCGATCCACAAACAGAAGTCATCGTGAGTTATTCCGAAGGGCTAAAGGATCCGGACAATTTCGCAGCTGCCTGCACGCGCGCGCGGGAACGAGACAAGCCAATCATCATGTTGCGCGTCGGCGCCCATCTTGAGGTGCGCAAGGGCATCAGCCGACACACCGCAACACAAGCCGCGAACAGCTACGAAACGGACATGCAGTTCCTCAAAGGATTGGGTGTGATTGCTGTGGATTCGGCTGAGGACCTGATCGAAACCGTCGTCGCTTTCAAAGCGTCCCGTAAACCGCGGGGTAATCGCGTCGCCTTTGCGAGCTTTTCAGGTGGCATGGGAAATATGATGGCCGATCTGATTTTGTCTACGCGGAGCTTAAACCTTGTTTCGTTCTCTGATCAGTTGTGCAAACGATTGGCAGCCGCCCTTCCTACATTTGCGAACAGCTTCAATCCTCTGGATCTGAGCGCCCAGAGTGCCTTCAATACCGAGGTCCTGAGCAGGTGCATGCAGATACTCGGAGATAGCGGTGAGTTTGACATCCTCCTATGGGGGAAAGATTTGCCGATGAGCATCGATGACGAATCGCCAATCGGCATGGCTCTTAAAGCGTTCGAGGCCGAGCATCCTCAGATTGTTCTTATCCCAGTGTCGCAGATGAGCGGAGTCTATTGGGGTAAGGAAGTTGATGGAGTCCCACCCATGTTCGCCGGCCGACCACTTCTCCAAGGCACGGGAGTCTCGGTCCGAGCTCTGGACAAGGTGATCGAGTGGCATGCCTCAACTTAGAGACCGCCTTTGCTGACGAGTTACCGGCGCCGCTAGAGGTTGGCATCGAGGTGAGCGGTGTCACGGCCACAGGAGCGTGATACCTACTACTTACCTGCATAAGGATGTACCAGAAGGTTACAGTCCGGGGCGAAGAAGGGGAACAGATGAAGCCAATAAGAAGTATAAGGCTGGGTCATGATCGCTCACCTGGCTTCACCTGGCTCGCAAGGATGAGATCTCAGAGGCGACGATCTAGAATTGGAATTCGGCGACTTGAGGATTTCAAGACGAAGCGGCCGCATTATGCCGAAAGAGAACGCGGTATTCAAGAAGCGTCCGCCTGAGCAGATGGATCGATGCGGTCGCCCTTCCGCGAGCCGAATTTGTTCACCTCTTATCCCTGTTGCGCATTTATCCGGCTAGCCTCGTTTTCCAATTCTCGAAGTTGCGAGTGAGACTCTCCAGGACTTAAACTTCCGTCTGCACCACCAGATCTTTCATGTTCACTCAGTAAGCAGCGGATTCAGCTGCCCTACGGTCCTGAAGGCCAGCCACGAGCGCGAACGACGTTGGCTAACGCCTCCTCGTACTCTTGAGAGATCTCCTTGACAAGCTCGCCTGCACCGACGATTGAGCTGACGCCTGACACCGAGTGACCAGCACAGAAAATGTTGCTCCATTGGGGCGGTCCTTCACTAGACCCTTTACTGCCTGCTTTCAGCGTTGCGTGGTACACTGAGTCCCCAAGTTTGGCGGCGTCAAGACCGGCCGCCACTATGGAACCCCGCAACACGTTCGCAGGAAGTCCCCAAAACGCGCTGGTTAAGACAATGTCGTCAAGAGTGCTATTCACTAACATCTGACGATAGGAGTCGCTCGCCATGCTTTCCCAAGTGGCTATAAAGCGAGTACCCATGCAACCGAGCTCGCACCCTAGCACGCGAGCTGCCGCTAGCGAAACGCCATTTGCGATTCCGCCCGCAAGGACAATCGGACCATCGAATATCGCGCGGACCGAGCGGACAAAAGCAAATGGATTCGCCCATCCGGTATGCCCTCCCGCGCCAGCGGAGAGCAAAATCAAACCATCCGCACCGGCCTCGATCGCCTTTTCCGCGTGGCGCAGCGAGGCGATGTCGGCAAACACAAGGCAGCCGATTTCATGCAAGGTATGGACTGCTTGCGCCGGCGACCCGACGCTAGTTATGACAATCTCCACCTTGTGACGCATTAGACAAGCCAAATCATCCTTGAATCGTCGGTGCCGCATCATGAGCGTTGGGCAGTACGGCGCGACGGGCCGATCCCGGTTGGCGAAGTCTCGTTCAATCCGAACGAGCCAGTGATCGAGCTCCTCAACCGTTCGGGCATTGGTTGTGGGAAACGCACCGATCGCTCCCGACCGGCAGACAGTGGTCACCAATTCCACCCCAGAAACACCAGCCATTGGCGCGACGATCAAAGGTAAGGTCAATCGGCCAAGAATAGCACGTATCCATCTTCCACTCTCAAGATGTGTATTCACAGTTAGCCACTCCCTTGATCTAGATTCCTTTTCGCAGCAAATGACCCGGCGTCCATCACACTGCCTCAAGCTGCAACATCGGCGAAGCGTGGATCGCAATCGCGCTAAATGAATGACGAGTTCGACGCAAGCGTGGGCGCCGATCGTCCTGCTGGTCAAGCGGACACGTAAAACCTGTCGATTCGCATCGCGAACTCCTCCAACCCGATTTTGGTCAACCTGACGCTCGCCCCAATACATGGCACCTTCGTGCAATCCGCTCAATTATCGACATTGGGAGTTGACCAGACGGCGGACTGTGCCAGTGGCCGGATCTCCGCAAGCACGTCAGGCAAAAAGAGAGTTCTTGGCGTTGAGCTTGATCGGCCGCAAGGCACGCTCGTCCAGCATTGGTGTCCATCTCGATGCGCCCATCATTAGGTAGAGCGTCAGGCCGGCCCAACGTCGCAGCGCATAGCGCAATGCCTTCGCCGTTTCGCTTTTCTGCGCAAGGTGATCCTCAAACCACTGCTTCAAGGCTGCCGCCAGAGGCCGGGCATGCTCCTGCCTGCCGGTATTGCGCTCGTCCGCAGATCGGCCGCGGAGTACCTTTTCAACCGCGTAAAGCTGGGCGATGCGCTCGAGGGCGTCGCGGGCACCGGAGCTGGCGCCGGCGCAGCCTCCCGCTCGATCTTCACAAACTGGCGCCGCAGATGCGACCAGCAGAAGGCGAGCGTCCCGGACAGGGCGTCCGCACGCGTCTCTCGGGTCATGGTCTTGTAAGCCTGATAGCCGTCGCAGTGGATGATGCCGCGGTGCCCTCAAGCAGCCGCAAGCCATGAACGGCGCCGCGGCCCCGTGCATAGGCATAGACCACCCCATGCGGATCAGTGGCATAGCCGACCCAGAAGGCGAGCGTGGAACGGTCGAGCGCTATTCCGTGGGTCGCCAGCATCTGCGCCTGGGGTAAAGCGGCAAATGCCAGTGATACTTCGCGTCCATCACATGCGCGACCAGCCGCTCGGTGGGCAATCCTCCCCTGATCAGTCGCTCGGGCGCGGCGTACTGGATGGGGCCTGTCTACGATACTGTTTCTCGGTAAGAGCAACCATCCGTCCCTTTCGGGGTAAGTTCGTGGAAAGTCTCGGCCGTGGAAATGGACGGCGGCTTATAGCGCCTGCAAGTTTTCGGCCTGATCAGGCGCTGCTGCAGAAATACGCCGAACAGGCAAATGGTCAGGCAGGGCTGATCGCGTTGCGCAACGCTGGCGTCGTGGGAATTCGCTCCGAGTTGCAGCGAATCAGGACAACCTTTGGGAGAGCGACACATGAGTTGGGTCAAAACTTGGGAAGGGGCGTCGAGAAGGACTGGGACCAGCTTGATCACGTCAATTTCCTGACCTACCAGCGCATCGCCGATCTTGCGAGTATCGAGATCTGGCGCCGGGCAAGGGGTGGTGATCAATCTGAGGCAGGTCTTCAGTTTGTCATGACCGAGACGTATATTCGTTATGTTCCCGAACTGCACTTGGGCGCCCTTATTGAAAATCCGGACATCCCTCATTGCCTCGGACACCAAACGATTTCATCTTCTTCATCGCCTCGAAAGCGCGGGCGATCTCGTTTCTATGGTCGAGACGCTCAACCTATGCTTTGATCCAGTGGCTCGAAGGGTGGCTCCGTTCGCGGCCGACATCAGTAGCTACTTCTCGTCTTGGAGCCGCCCGTCGGATGATGGTCTTCCGCCATTGTCCATAGGCCGACGTCCCTTTCGTAACTGATTATAGCCGTGTTTAGTTTAACCGAGGAAACTAACTATATCCACGCGTCCCGATTTGGAGTCTGCACTTTTGGTCGATCACCGCATTCAAACCGTCTTCTCGCGTCCGTGCGACGGCGTCCTCGTGGACTCCAGACTCGAGGAACGCCCCCCGTTTCTCCGTCGAAACGTTCAGCGCGGCTTCAAGTGAAACCTCGATTGCCAACCGGTTCACGAAATCGAAGGCTCTCGAAGAACTTGGATTCGACGGAGCTACCTGTTTTGGCTGATGGGACGTATTGCCTGATGGTAAATCTGCAAGAATCGTCCGTATTCGCTTAAATTCCGCCTCCGGGAGGCAGATGAACCTCTAAAGCGCATCTAGAAGCAATCGCCAATGTGTCGGTTGCGAGGTGCGGAGCTGAAGGCGCTCCCTTCCGCGGAAATCGACTAGACATAAAGGCTAGCGGCCGGCGAGTTCGGGCTACCTGTAACAATAGTGGCCAGCTTGCTGAACTTAATTTCGTAGACTTAACATAGGAGATTTTGATGTCCCTGAAGGTGATCATCACGTGTGCAGTAACTGGGGGCGATAGCGCAGTCCTCGCGAAACATCCGAACATTCCCAAGACGCCATTGGAAATTGCAGATGCTGCGCTGGAGGCAGCTAAGGCAGGAGCCGCGGTCGTTCATATCCACGTGCGTGATCCAAACACCGGTCTTGGGTCGAACCGATTCGAACTCTATGAACAGGTCGTAAAGAAGATCCGAGACGCGGCAACTGACGTCATCATCAACTTGACCTGCGGAATGGACGGCGCACTGGTTCTTGACTCCGTTGACCCTATCAAAGTCGGTACAGCGAGCACGCTTAAGAATCCCGCGGGGCGATGTCTCCACGCGGTCAAGCTTCAGCCAGAGCTTAGTACCTTGGATTGCGCTACCATGACATTCGGAGAGCGCATCTATGTTGCACGTATGTCCGAATTGAGAGAGATGGCGGCTTTTATGCGGGAGGCCGGCGTCAAGCCTGAGTTGGAATGCTTTGATTTAGGCCACATTGAAACCGCAAAGAAGCTAATATCCGAGGGCGCGATTGATGGCTCTCCCCTCTTTCAGTTCTGCCTCGGTACAGGAAATGGTGCGCCGGCCCTTCCGATCGTTCTCCAGGCTATGCGGGAGCTTTTGCCCGCGGGAGCCATTTGGGGTGGATTTGGCTGTGGTCCCGATGAAATGCCCATGGTCGCACAGGTAGTGGCGATTGGCGGCCATGTCAGAGTTGGATTGGAAGATAACATTTACCTGCGGCGTGGTGTGCTGGCATCCAACCGCGAGCTGGTCGAGAATGCGGTGGGTATCGTTGAGCGCATGGGCGCTAGCGTCGCAACACCGGCTGAGGCGCGGGCAATCCTTGGCGTTATAAAACGCGGATAACTTCGCCTAGATCCTAGTACGGCTTCAGTATGCTGGGCTCTCGGGCTGTTGATAGCATCGGCACGCGCTGGATGAAGTGCCGGATTCCATCCTGCTGCAACTTGACGAACTTCTAAACGAACGGGCTTCCAACTAGATTTCTGGCTGGAATCCGCCCGCTTAGCGTCTCAGAAGGTGAACTTCCCCCGAAAAGTGGACGTGTTAGGCGGCTTTTAGCTCCATTTCGCTTCGGGCGATATTCGATGGCGGAATGGAGTCTTGTTCGGTTATAGAAGTCCTCGATCAAGGCGAAGATGTCGCGCTCGGCCTCAGCGCGGGTGTTGTATTGGCGATGATGGATGAGCTCGGTCTTCAAGGTATGGAAGAAGCTCTCCATGGGGGCGTTATGGTAGCAATCGGCCTTGCGGCTCATCGATGGGGTGATGCCGGCCCCCTTAGGGCATTGGGATAGGCGCGTGAGGCATATTGGGCGGATTCAGGCCGTCGTAGCAACACTCTGGAGGTGGAGGTTGCGATGAGCATTCGAAAGCGGCGATCGGCACGGTCAGGACGAGCGCCATTACCATCGCCAGGACGACCGTCTGCTGCAGGGCGCGATGAACAAAATCGATTCTGGCGGGCGATTGCCGGCGGACTGAGCAGCGAAGAGGCTGCGCTCGAAGCCGGAGTGTCGCAACCTGTCGGAACCAGATGGTTCCGAAAGGCGGGCGGCATGCCACCAGCGATGTTCAGATCTTCGGCCAAGCCGCTCTCTGGGCGGTACCTCTCATTGGTAGAGCGCGAGGAGATCGCACTCCTCAAGGTGCAGGGCCATTCCATACAAGAGATTGGGCGCCGCCTCGGTCGGGCTGCCTCGACAATCTCGCGTGAACTGCGGCGCGATGCGGCCACCCGCAGCGGCGGGTTGGAGTACCGGGCGACGACTGCCCAGTGGCATGCAGATCGATCGGCCCGTCGTCCGAAGCTGACCAAGCTTGCGCTCAACACCACCTTGCGCACTTATGTGGAAGAGCGACTTGCTGGTGTCGTCGTGACTCCGAGCGGCACTCCTGTTCCTGGTCCCGCCGTTCCGTGGAAGGGCCGCCGGCATGGGCCGCGCAAGGATCGGCGATGGGCCAAAGCCTGGAGCCCTGAGCAGATTGCCCGACGCTTGCCGATCGACTTCCCGGACGACAAGACGATGCGCATCAGCCACGAAGCTATCTATCAAGCCCTCTTCGTTCAGGGCCGCGGGGCGCTACGCCGCGAACTGACGGCCTGCTTGCGAACAGGGCGTGTGTTACGGATGCCCAGAGCACGCGTACGCAGGCGAGTTAAGGGCTTTGTCTCGCCGGAGATCATGGTCAGTGAGCGCCCCGCTGAAGCGGCCGATCGAGCAGTGCCGGGACATTGGGAGGGAGACCTTATCCTCGGTCTTAGCAGCTCGGCAATCGGCACGCTGGTCGAGCGCACGACGCGCTTTACGATGCTCTTACACCTTACACGGTTGGCGGGACATGGCGAAGCTCCGCGCGCGAAGAACGGGCCCGCCCTCGCGGGACATGGGGCCGAAGCCGTGCGCGACGCGATCACGCGCACCATCATCACTTTGCCCGAAGAGCTGCGCCGCTCGCTAACCTGGGATCAGGGAGCCGAAATGGCTCAGCACGATCGTCTCAAGCTCGATGCGGGTATCCAGGTCTACTTCTGCGACCCGCGAAGCCCTTGGCAGCGCGGCACTAACGAGAACACCAACGGTTTGTTGCGGCAGTACTTCCCGAAAGGCACAGACCTGAGCATCCACAGCGCCGACGAGATATCCGCTGTGCCAGCGGCCCTCAATGCCCGACCGAGAAAGACACTGGGTTGGAAAACACCCGCGGAGGCGCTTGACGCCTTGCTGTCATGAGCGAAAGTAACTGGTGTTGCGACGACCGCCTGAATCCGCCCTGACTGCCCTGGTCGGAGTGGTGCAACAGTGCGTCGGGCTTGCCGCGTCGCCAGACGGCCATCAGCAGGGCATCGGTCACCAACTGAGCTGTCATGGCGGCGCTCATCGACCAACCCATCACCCGGCGTGAGAACAAGTCGATCACTGCTGCGACGTAGAGCCAGCCCTCCGCGGTCCAGAGATACGTAAAGTCGAAGAGCCACTACTGGTTCGGCCGCTCGGCAATGAATTGCCGGTCAAGGAGGTTCGCCGGCACGGCCTCGAGCTGTCGATCGCCGCTGTCCTTGGCAAGCGCCGGCGTCGCGGCCGCGGCTGCAAGCCTTGCAAGCGCATCAGTCGTTCGATTTGGTGGAGGCCACAGTCCGCCCCATCGGCAAGCAGATCACGCCACACCCGGCGCGCACCATAGGTGCGGTCGCCCGCCATGAAGCTGGCCTTCACCTTGCCGCCGAGTTCTTCGTCGCTGCGGGATCTGGCGCTGGGCGAGCGATTCAGCCAGGCATGGAAGCCCGACCGCAACACCCCCAGCGCATCGCATAGCCATGCCACCGGCCAGATCGCCCGGTGCTTCGCGATGAAGACGAACTTCATGTCGCTTCCTTCGCGAAGAAGGCTGCGGCCTTCCTAAGAAACAGCCGGATTGGCGTCGCCCGGAATGTACGCATACGACAAAGGCCGCCTGATTGACGCATGCGCGCGAGCACGGCGAGTTCTACGATGGCGTTGCGTGAAGGGTCAGGCGGCTTGCTGATTGGCGGACTTGCCGGCTTGGTGCAGGAGCTTCCATTCCCAGGGCAGCAGTTCGCGCAGACGCGAGGTGGGAAGATCAGCGATCCGGGCGAGGACGTCGGCGAGCCAAGCCTTGGGATCGACGTCGTTGAGGCGACAGGTCGTGATCATCGTCAGCATGATAGCTGCACGATCGGCGCCACGCTGGCTGCCAGCGAAGGTCCAGTTGCGCCTTCCCAAGGCAATGCCTCTCAATGCACGCTCAGCGCAATTGTTAAAGGGCATGATGTTTTCAGCGCTCAAACCCGGTGGAGAGGACTGGTCGTCCGGATTAGTCTGTCGAAGCCGGGATAGGGGCGCTGGAGCACGAAACGGTGGCAGGCCGCCATGACCATGAGCTGTGAGCTCGCTTTGTTACTTGGCCGCCCCCTACGACTTACCCGGCTGCGCTGCGAGCGCGGATCCGTAGATGTCGTGCAAGCCACTGGCTCCTGAGACAAAGGAGAACCAAGCATGCAAATCGTCGGCATGGACATCCACCGATCGTTCGCCCAGGTGGCGATCCTGGAGGACGGAACAATAATCCGACAGCTCCGCGTAGATCTCGTCCACGATCGGCTTGTCGCCTTTGCCAAGACACTCAGCCTCGAGGATGAGGTGGTCATCGAGGTGACGGGCAACAGCGCGGCGGTCGAACGTATTCTGCGCCCGCACGTTAAGCGCGTCGCCGTCGCCAATCCGAGGCTCGTTCGGGAGATCGCCTATGCGCGAGTCAAAACGGACAAGGTCGATGCTGGGACCCTGGCAAAGTTGCATGCTGCCGGCTTCTTGCCGGAGGTCTGGGTTGCTGACGAGGACACCTACAGCCGCCGGCGCCAGATGGCCGAGCGCGCTGGCGTCTTGGCGCAGATCATCCGGATCAAAGGACGCATGAAGGCTATCCTGCATGCCAACCTCATCCCGCCCTACAAAGGCTATCTCTTCGGCAAGCGCGGACAGCATTGGCTGGACAGTCTGCCTCTTCCATCGGAGGAGCGTGCAATGCTCCGGCGTCTGATCGCGGAACTCGAACGCGTGACGAAGCAACTGTCGGACATCGATAAAGTCGTGGCCCAGCAGGCTCTGAACGATTCACGGGCTCTCAAGCTGATGACGATCTCCGGCGTGAGTTCGGTTGTCGCATCGAGTGTACTGGCCTCCATCGGCGACATCGCGCGCTTCCCGTCGCCGGATAAGCTCAGCAGCTATTTCGGGTTGACTCCGCGGGTTCGGCAGTCAGGCGAGCACCCGGCACGGCATGGCCGGATCTCGAAGCAGGGCAACCGTGACGCCCGCAAGATGCTGGTTGAGGCTGCGTGGTCAGCCAAGACGGCGCCGGGTCCGTTGCGAGCATTTTTCAACCGCACGCAGAAAAAGCACGGGGCCGGGGTCGCTGCCGTCGCGACGGCGCGCAAGCTCGCAGTCATGATCTGGCACGTCCTGACGACCGGGAAGGACTACGCTTACGCGCGGCCAGCGTTCACGGCGATGAAACTCCGGAAGGTGGCTCTGAAGGCTGGGGCTCCCCGTGCCTACGGCAAGGCTGGCCCGGGCCGGGACTATTGGATCAAGGAAATCCGCGAACGGGAAGCTGGTTACGTCGCACGCGTCGAGAAGGCCTACGAACGCATGGTGGCTGCCTGGAAGGAAAAACCAAAAAAAGTTGCTACGAACTGAAGGTAAGGACTTCTCAACACCATCCGTCCGTGGTCAAGCAGATCCTGCCATCGTCGAGGAAGCGGACGAAGTCGTCCCAGCGCTTAAGCATGTAGTTCATGGGCTTCAGGACCTCGGCGGAGCGCGAGAGGCTTTCTCGCTCGCGGAGCAGCCAGTCGTGCATGTCGTCGAGCAGCGGCTTGCTCCGCTCCTGGCGCACGGCACGCCGCTCGTCGGCGCTACGGCCGTTGATGGCGCGCTCGATCTCGAACAACGCATCCAGACGCCTGACCGCCTCCAGCGCGATCGGAGAGACCGGTTTGCCCTTGCCTTCCCGGGCGGCTTTCTCGATGTCAGCCAGCTCGAAGAATCCCCGCCGCGCATGGGCCAGGCAAAATGCGGGCGTGATCGGCATTGCTTTCCTTTTTGGGTCGAACAACGGCTCGAAGCCGCCATAGCAATCCGCCTGCAGAATGCCGACGAAGGCGGCCAGATGCTTCTGGGGATGTTCGCCCCGTCGGTCGCCCGAGGCGTAATAGACCGCCGCCGGCGGCGCAGGTCCGGCGAACGGCCGATCATCCCGCACGTACGTCCAGATCCGGCCGGTCGTGCATTTGCCCTTCGCCAGGATGCGGATGGGGGTGTCGTCGCCATGAAGGCGCTCGGCCGCGAGCACATGACGCTCGATTAGCTGGAACAGCGGCATGACCGCGAAAGTTCCGTGGCCGACCTGGTCGGCCAGCGTCGACAGCGGCAGATCGATCCTCTCGGCCTTGAAGCGCACGCTCTGGCGGTTGAGCGGGATATGCATGCCGAATTTGTCGAACAAAATCGTCGCCAGCAATTGTGGGCCGATGAAGCCGCGGGGCGTCGCATGGAACGGTGCCGGCGGCTGGCTGATCTTCTCGCAATCGCGGCAGGTGAACTTCTCGCGTACCGTCTCGATGACCTTAAAGCGACGCGGAATCTCCTCCAGCGTCTTGGTCACATCCTCGCCGACCTTCGCCAGCCGCGATCCGCCGCAGCAGGCGCAGGTCGTTGGAGCCTTGATGACGACGCGCTCACGTTCGATGTCGTCCGGCCACGGTTTGCGCACCGGCCGCTTGCGCGTGAAGGCGCTCACGCTCTGGGTTTTTGCCGCGGCAGCCTGCGCAGCCAGCTCATTCTCGGTCGCCGTGGTGGCGAGTTCTTCGAGCTCCAATTCCAACTGCTCGAGTAGCCGCGCCGTGCGCTCGGAGCGCTGCCCGTGCAGTTCGCGTTTGAGCTTCTCGATCCGTAGCTCAAGATGAGCGATCAGCACCTCGCTGTCCGATAGCTCCGCCCGCGCGTTGGCGGCATCCGCGAGTGCCACATCGCGTTCAGCCTGCAACGCCTCGCGCTCGGCCAGCAGCGCAAGGTAGACGCTTGCGAGATCCGACGGAAGATCGTCCGGCTTCGATGTCATGAAGCCATTGAATCAGATCGAGCATCAGATTCAAACCCAAAACGATTATCCGACCCGCGTCAGGCGCTGGGTTTCTTGCGGATTGCGCCAATCGATCCCGGACAGCAGGTAGCTCAACTGCGCCAGCGAGATCGTTACTGCTTCACCGGCAACCGATGGCCAGATAAACTTTCCTCTCTCGAGTTTTTTTGTGAACAAGCAGGCTCCCTGACCATCGTGCCTGATCACCTTCACAAGATCGCTGCGGCGACCACGGAAGACAAACAAATGACCGCTAAGCGGTTCTTTGTGCAGCACCTCCTGCACTTGGAGGGCCAGCGATGGAAAGCCTCTGCGCATATCCGTGTAGCCTGTAGCCAGCCACACTCGCACATTCCCTGGTACAGAAATCATCGGCGTCCAAGCACATCGAGGACCCGCGCCAACGCCTCCGGATCGACGTGCGCATCCACCCGGATGCACCGTCGGTTGCCGAGATCGATCTCTATCAATCCAGTACGCGCAGCTGCCGCCGAACGAACTCGGCCATCAATCGTAGGCAAAAGCTTCGGAGTTTCTTCAGCCGAGGCTGCTACGGCGGCGATCTGCACCGGCGTAAAAGATGGTGCAACTTGTTCCGATGTCCGTGCTTGGCGACGCCAGGTAAACACCAGGCTGGCCGCTACTCCGTTGCGCCGCGCAACCTCAGTTACCTTCGCGCCCGGTGCCAGCGTCTCCTCGACAATCCGTGCCTTGTCGTCCTGCGACCAACGCCGCCGCCGCTCGAGCCCGCCCAAAACCTCGACCCGCATCGCCTGATGACCTTAAAGCTAGACTTAAGGTCACACGCTTCGCGAATTACCACCCGTCACGCAAGACGGTCCTCGTCGGAGGCGTACCCCGGAATGGCCTGCAACACGATGCCTAGCGATTTCGCCCGGCGCTGTAGGTTGGCGCCGACACGGCTACGATATTGCTGCTCATATTGGTCGGCGCCAGGATCCCTGTAGCTCATGCCGTGCCGGAGTGTGTTGTAGAATAAAACCGCAATCTTGCGAGCGGTCGCCGTCACGGCCTTAGATTTACCTGCACGTGAGGACAACCAATGATAGAATGCTCCCAGCGCTGTCTCGCGCTTCCCCACAGTTGTGGCTGCCAACCGCAACAGCGCAGCTGCGCGACTTGAGGATCTCCGTGTGCGCGAGGACAGCACCTTACCGCCGGAGATCTTGTTGCCGGGTGTGAGGCAGAGCCACGAAGTGAAGTGTTTGGCGCTCGGCCATGCCCTTAAATCCTTGCCACACTCGCCGACGAGCTTCAATGCGAGCGACGGACGCAACCCATGGATCTCAGTCAAATCGACGCCGAGCACGCCGTACAGTGCGGCCCTGACATCGAAGGTGGGGGTGTTGACCTGCTTGGTCTTTACGCGTGGCTTGGCTAGCTTTCCGACCGGTCTTGCTCCTTTGGTGTTCAATGCACTGATCAGGACTTCGAGCTTGCGATCACAGTTGAGCATCTTTGCCTGATAGACGTCGTAGAGCTCCAGCGATTGAGTCAACGCGAAGACATGCTCGTGGCGGTCAATGCCTACGAGTGCTGCGCGGATCGTCTCAATCGATGAATGGCAGCGCACGTCCCGATAGGTTGCCAGGACGTCGGGATTGCGTTCGCCTGCAACAATGGCTCGTAATCCTCATGCCGGTCGCGCCGGTGATATCCGAGACAACATGATGGAGCTGCAGGTTCATTTCCATCATGGCCTTCTGCATATGTTGGATATGGGCGGCAGCATATTCCACGAGCCGCTCGCGCTGGCGCAGATAGGCTCGCAAGGTTGCGATCTCGGCATCGGGTCGGCAGCTGCCCCGTAACAGGCCATAGGAGTGGAGCTGGCGTAACCAAGCGGCATCGCTGAGATCGGTTTTGCGCCCAGGTACATTCTTGGCGTACCGCGCGTTCACCAGAATGACCTCAAACCCGCGCTGTTCTAGGATCTCGTAGACTGGGATCCAATAGACCCCAGTGGATTCCATCGCGACACTGGGCACGCCGCGCGCCTTGAACCAGTCCGCCAGCTCATGCAGATCTTGCGTGAATGTGCCGAATGCACGCACTGGCGTGTCGGTGCAGGCCGGGTTCACCCCGGCCATGTGCATCCTTGACCCGATGTCGATTGCGGCCGCACCGAGGTTGACCGGCTTTAAGTCCGGGCCGCCACCGGTTGTCCTCTTAGGCATCGCAAATCCTTCGTCCGATGATGGGCTGGAGGGTCTGGGCTATGCTAATTTGTCATCTTCCTAATCGGGATCGCCGCCGAAACAGCGTCACCACTCTCAAGTCCGCATGCGCCCATGGACCACGTTTCTTAACGGGGACAGTGCCTCCAATAAGCTGACGGCCGCTAACCCTCCGAGCTAAGGGATAGCACAAGGCTGTTTCTAGCCCGCGCAGGCGCGCCACGACGCTGGACAGTTTTTTAGGATATCCCGCTCGGCCTTTAACTTGGCGACCTCACGGCGCAACCGCTCGATCTCCTGCTGCTCCGGCTTCATCTGCCCGTGGCCGGGAAAGGCCTGCACCGGATCGGAGCCGAACTCTTTCACCCATTTGCGCAGAACGTTCTCATGGACATCCAGGTCCCGCCCGGCCTGCGCCACCGACACCCCACGCTCCCTAACCAGCTTGACCGCCTCGATCTTGAACTCGCGACTGAACTTCCGTCTCTTCATCGCCCACCTCCGGCTTCATGAAACACCTAATCTCGGTGTCCATCAAACCGGCAGCAGTTCAGCTCGCCTATCTCATCTGCCCAAGCGGGAACGCCCCTTGTGACAGCGGGATCGTGGTCATGTTCTTGCCATCAGCGATCTCCTCTCCCGGGGCAGGTCCGCACGGCACGGCTTGCGGCCGACGTGCCGCTTTCGAGGCTCTGCGCTCTGCCGTCGGCTGCCTTTCACGTCGCTCTCCGTCTAGGGCGTAACGCGAGGAACCGGCGATGATAGAAATGGCTGT
>NZ_LBJP01000072.1:0-86862 GCF_028128715.1 Bradyrhizobium sp. CCBAU 51745
TCGCGGAAGGCGCGCTCGAGCTCGTCGAGCGAGACCTCGCCCGGACGGAGCGGACGCTCCAGCGTCTGGTCGACCAGCGAGCCCGTGGTCATCTCCTTGACGGGAGCGGCCTTGGCTTCAACGGCAGCCGGCGCTTCCGGCACCAGCGGCGGGGCGTCGGCAACGGGAGCGGAGCTGCCAGCCGGCATCGGCTGCGCCGAGCCTGACATCGCGGCCATGCCCTGCTCGACCATCGCTTCCAGCTTGTCGATGAGATCGCGGTCGTTGCCTTCAGGCTCGGCTTCGGTCGCCTCCAAGCCGGCCAGGATCTCCTTGATGCGGTCGATCGAGGACAGGATCACCGTCACGGCCTGGCCGGTCACCGGCATGCCGTCGCGGAATTTGCCCATCAAGGTCTCGCCGGCATGCGCCAGCGCTTCGAGCCGCGGCAACCCGAGGAAGCCGCACGTGCCCTTGATGGTGTGGACCAGGCGGAAGATGTTATCCAGGATCTTGGCGTTGTTCGGCTCCTGCTCGAACTTCACCAGCTGATTGTCGACGGTGTCCAGGCTCTCGCTGGTCTCCGTCAGAAACTCCCGCAACAGATCATCCATGAGCTACGCCTTACTGAGCTGGACCCCGACGTCCGCGCCGCCAGCAATTGGCGGAAATCCGCTCCGAGATCGTTAGACAACCCATTTCACGGTCCCGTTAATTTCATCCTCCGTGCTAATACGGATATTGAAGAGAAGTTTTCGATTCGACGGACGCGCGACTGCGGCTTTCGGCAAGTCCGGAGCGGAGCTTCGGCCCCGAAACGCGATAGGTAAATGCGAGGATAACAGCGTCACGACGGGCGCAAAAAAATCCGCCAATGTCGGCGGATACGTAAGGGCCGCACCAATTGAATCAAATCACCGGCGATTGGCATCGCATGCGCGGCGTTTGGTCGATGTGCCGATGACATCAGCAAGACGCGCACTCGCCGTAAACGGATTCTTACCCGCCCGGCGTCGCGAACAGTAACGCGCTAACCGAGCCGCGCAGCGGCCGCATGGTGCTCTGCGAAACAGTCATTGATCGCGGCCAGCAGCGCATCCGGCGTGAACGGCTTGCGCAGGCAGCGCGCCGCGCCGAGTTCGAGCGCCATCCTCAGAAAGTCCGGCGCCGACGAATTCAGGTCCGCGAAGGAATAGCCGGACATCGCAATCAGCGGCGTCGCAGGTGCCCTCCAACAGGTATATGGACAGCAACACAACCAATAAAATACAATTTAGCCGCCGCGCAACTGGGTGTCGAGGGCGCGACACATCTCATGGCATGCGTGGGATTGCGCCCATATGACCGCAAGCGGCCGACCGCCCAACCAGCTGCTGCAAATGCTCGATGCAGCAGATTTCGAGCTGTTGCGCCCTCACCTCGTCACGATTGAACTGGCCAGAACAACTGTCTTGAGTAAAGCTGATGTGGCGCTGCGACATGTCTACTTTCCACATGACGGAGCCGTATCGATCACCGTAGGCCCTTCCGAAGGGCAGACCATCGAGGTGGCGATGATCGGACGCGATAGCATCGTCGCCGGCGGCGCAGCCCTCGCTGACGGAATCGCGCTGTCAGATGCCGTCGCGCTCTTTCCCGGGACCGCATCCGCCGTTGAAATCTCGGCGTTTCGCAACGCTGCTGCCGCGAGTGCCCGGTTCCGCGGCCTCGTTATCAGGCATGAGCAAGCCCTGTTCGCGCGCGCACAGCAATCCCTGCTCTGCAATACGCTTCATCCTGTCGAGGCGCGGCTGGCATGCTGGCTGCTGCGCGCCCATGATCTGTTCAACAAGAAAGCCCTCCCGCTGACCCAGGAAACCCTGGCCCAGATGATGGGCGTACGACGTAACGCCGTTTCACTGGTCGCGCATGAGCTGCAACGCGCCGGAATCATCCGGTACAGCCGGGGCCAGATCGAAATCACCGATCTGTGCGCCCTGGAGGCGACATCCTGCGACTGTTGTTCCGCCGTAAGGGCTCATCACGCGCGGCTGCTGCGACTCCCGCCTTGACGCCGTCGACAGCTCAACCCGTTGTATTCCGGAGTGCACACAAGCCATCAAAGAAACAAAACATCGCGCTGTCCGTAAGGTCTGTGATTGCCAACTTATCCTGCGGGGAACAAGATGGAACTTGTTATTGAGCGAGGAATCGATTTCGAACCAAGATTGTTTGATTGACGAGACGGGAGGCAGCTTTGGAAACGATGGTGCGCCCCTCCAACGGTCTCCTGTCGGCGCTGTCGACAGACGATTATGAACTGATCCGCCCATATCTGCGCACGGTCGATCTGCCGCATGACGCCGTGCTGGTCGAGACCGGCGAGACGCTCAAGCGCGCCTACTTCCCGCACCGCGGCGTGATCTCGCTGGTCGTGAAGCTCGCCAAGGGCGAGCATGTGCAAGTCGCCATGATCGGCCGCGACAGCCTGCTTGGCGCGCTCTCGACCATGGGCGATGCATGCGCGCTGAACACCGCCATCGTGCTCATTCCCGGCGTCGCATCGGTGATCGAGCTCGACCGGCTGCGCGTGGCGGCTGAGCAAAGCTCCAGCCTGCGAACGCTGCTGCTTCGCCACGGCCTCGCAGTCTACGCCCAGGTCCAGCAAACCGCCGGCTGCAACGCGGCGCATCCGGTGGAGTCGCGACTCTCCCGCTGTCTGCTGCACACCCATGATCTGTCGGGCGACTATCGGCTGCTGCTAACGCAGGAGGCCATGGCGCAAATGATCGGAGCGCGGCGCAACAGCGTGTCGCTGGTCGCCAATACTTTGCAGCAGGCCAATTTCATCCATTACAGCCGCGGACACATCCAGATCCTCAATCTGGACGGGCTGCGCCAGACGGCGTGCGAATGCTATGCCACGGTCAAAGCCCAGTACGATCGACTGCTCGGACCCTGACGGCGCGCACGGAGCGGCGGATGGTAAAGCAAGTGCTTAACTCAGCCGTCAAACACCGCGCTTCTCGTGACCAGAACTGCAATCGGAATGACGTAAATCTCCCGGACGCCGCCAAACGGGGACCGGGACAACCATGTTCGACACCACATTCGCGCCTGCGCCTGGAACCGCGTCCCAGCGCGAGCTCGAACCGCTGCGCGAGGCCGGCGCGTTCGACGCGCTGGTGCGCGAAATCGGCGAGGACGGCGCCAGCGAGGTGCGGACGGTGTTCTGGAGCGAGACTATCGCGCGGCTCAAACTGTTTCGCACGCTGGCGCTCGACCAGCACCGGGCCAGGATCGGGCGCGAGGCGCATTCACTGAAGAGCACCGCCCGGACGTTTGGCTATGTCAGGCTCGCGTCGCTGGCCTCGCTGCTGGAAAGCACGGCCGATGCACTCGGCGCCGCTGAATTTGACGATCTTCTGCAGCAATTGGATGCGGCCTTTGCCGGCGCAAAGGCGCAGGAATCGCGCGATTGACGGCCCCCGGATACCCTCGCCGTACTTATACGGTTTGCAATTTTCACAGATGACTAATCATAGCTGGCGATAGTCCCCGGAAACCAGGAGGGTTTCCATGTTCACCTATGAGACCGCGGATCAGAAAGAGGTCCGTCGCTTCCGCATCGCCCAGTTCAACGGCCGGATGGCTACGGTGAAGGCAGGCGAGTCCACGGTGACGGGTTTTGTCCGCTCCGTGCTGGAGCAGGAATCGACCATCCCGCCACGCTGGACCATCACCATCATCCCGAATACGCCGAAGGAAGAGCCGAAGATGCTGCGGCCGACTTCGCGTGTGCGCCCCTTCGCCGAAGATTATTTCTAGGTGCAATGGCGCCGCCGCAGAGGCGGCGCCAGACGACAAGCTCAATCGATCGAATGCAGCAGCGCAGCGCGGACGAGGTCGGCGGTGTTTCGTGCGCCGAGCTTGCGCATCGCTTCGGCCCGATGGCTCTCGAACGTCCGTGGGCTGATCTGCATCCGCAGCGCGCCCTGCTTGTTCGAAAAACCCTCGCTGATCAGCCTCAGTACTTCGCGCTCGCGCTTGGTTAGCCGCTTGCCCGAGAGGCTCGAGAGCTCGGAGCCTGCCTCGCGCGGTACTTGCAACGCGTGGCCGGCCTGCAGCTCGGGAACCTCGGTGATGGACGAAGAGGGCAAGCCGGCCTTGTGGGAGCCGGCGAGCTGCTTGACCAGGCCGCAGACGCGCTCGGTCTGGGTCAGCGCATTCGCGACCACCTGCTGCAAATAGGCGCGTTCGCTCGAAGCGGGCGCAAGCTGGTCGCTGTGATGCTTGATTTCGCCCATATAGAGCAGCAGCGCGGTCAGGGGGCCGTTGAGCTCGCGCGCGATGGCCGCGGCCATCTCGTCAGCCGCCTTGGCACGGGCGGCATTGAGACGGACGAAATCGAGCTCTTCACGCGCAGAAGCGCTGCTTTCGAACCTTTCCGACGGCCGCGAATCAGCAACCGTATCGTTCTGTGACCCCATGTGATTCGTTTAGCGGAACCCGAGGCCTTCTGTGGTTAACTTTTTGCTCCGTAAGACTACGGTGATTTTGTCGGTTTTGTGCTGGAACGCCGGCACAGGCACAATTTATGCTTGCGTCCGGTCGCTCAAGCCTTCGCAAAAGTTGCTGGGCCTGCCCGATTCGTAGGCAACCTCCAAAGACATCCTTAACGAGATCAGCACCGGCCGGCCCGGCGTCCCCCATTTTACGGATAAATTAACGGCGGCTTGCTTCTCTTGTCACAATTGAGAGCGCGCGAATGCCTCCATGCATCGGGCCGACAGGCCTGCTGGAAACGTTGCAAGAGACTGCGTGCAATGGACGAGATCGACCAGCTTTCGGAGTTCCTGCAGAAGCTGACGCCGTTGTCGCGCAGCTGTCTGCTGAGCGAACTCGAGCGGCTTGAAGCCTGCGGCATCGACATGCCGGGCTCGGCGGAGATCCAGGCCAAGCTGCGCGCCGAATTCCGCAAGGATGGATCGAACCAGGCGCGCGCCACCAATCCATCGCGCTACTTCTTCGCACCGCTCGAGCTGCTGCTGATCGACGGTGCGCCCGAGCATGCCAATGCGGGACGGATCTCGCGCAACACGCTCACCCCGATCTGGGAATGGATCTGCCGCGACCTGCTGCCGACCATGGCGCGCGACTACGTCAGGGCGATCAACGACCAGGTCACCGCCAACAATCCCAAGGAAGTGCTGAAGATCGCAACGAACTTCCAGGGCAAGGTCGTCAAGGTGCTCGAGAACACGCTCGCCTCGCCGGAGAGCACAGAGTTCGCGCGCGCCAAGCTCGCGCAATACACGGCCTCGCGCACCGCCTTCGACGACGTGAAGAAGATGCTGCAGGTGCTGCGCGCCGGCGACGCGCTGCCGAAATTCAACGCGAAGCTGCCCGACACCATCACGAAATTCGACGACGGCCAGGTCGCGCAGATCACGGCGCAACTCGACGGCTTCAAGAAGGCCTATCCCGATGCGCTGCCGTTTGCGCTCGCATTGGTGGCGAGGCGCCTGAAGACGTTCTGGCGGCTCATATATCTTGCAACCAAGGGGGCCGCGACCAAGAGCGCGGACGAGGTTGCAGCGGCGCCCTATGCCTGCGTCGTTCCCATGGTGCTCGACCGGCTCGACGACAAGCGCCTCGCCCTGAGGATCGCGCTCCGCCATAACCGGTTCCTGGTCGCGCGCGACCTGCTCACCGAAATCTACGACGCCGAACATTCGCTCAAGGTCCGGATCGACGGCATCGAGCGATGCGAATGGGGCGTCCGGCTTCAGCAATTGATGGACGCGATCGCGGCGCTGGTGGCGGCCGAGGTCAGCCGCTTCCCCGCCAATGTCGGTCACATTCTCGGCTCGCGGCGGCTGCGCAGCCAGGACACGCTGGGCGGCAAGCTGAGCTATCTGGCCTGGAAGGGCCGCGACGCCGTGCAGGATGGAGCAGCGGCGTTTCGCAAATTGATCGGGGTGACCTGACTCCTCGAGATTCTATTCGGGCGTGTGCGGCAGCGTCAGGAAGCGATCGAGAAATCGCCCCGACATCACGAATCTGAACCACCAGTAGATCATCCGCCGCATCGACATAGCTGCAATCCCTGATAGCCCACCACCGGCCGCGCGCAGCAATAGCGCATGGGCGGCATCAGGCGTGTGAGGTGCTTCACACGCGTCTGCCGTCGGACCGGGTGAGTTTGCCGCATAACCGTCACGCGCGGCGACGGAACTTGCGCGCATCGCGCGAAAATGAGCGAAAATGAATTCGTGGACTGGGCGTATCGCTTCTATCCTCCTGTCCATCGCATGCCGCATGGAAGGACATTGGCAATGAAATCGCTCCGCCTGACATTGACCGTGATGACGTGGCTCCTGGGCGCGATCGCGTCAGCGGCGATGGCGCAGACGGCGCCGCCTCCGGGCACTTCCGCGCCGACCGCCGACAATGCCGTCCTGCTCACAATCTTCTTCAAGCACGATCAGTCGCGTCCACTCAGTGAGCTCAACGCTCAGCTGGACAAGCAGGGCTTTCGCAAAGCCTTTCCACCCGCGGGCGTGGAGGTCGTGAGCTGGTACGTGATGATGGGCATCGGCCAGGTGGTCACGCTGCGCCTGCCGGCCTCGCGCCTACGCGAAGTCAACCGCATCATCGAGGATACAGCGTGGGGTCCGTACCGCACGGAATTCTATCCGACCTATGACTACAAGGCGGTCGGCATGGCCGAACACGACAAAGCCACAGCCAATTGAGGCCGGCGTTATTCAATTGGGCGAAGTGCGCGCCGGCTTCGTCCAATTGCGGGACACCGGCTGCGCGCATCGGCGATGCGCTCCTCGCAAACTCTCACCGGATTTAGCGCATAGCTGCACGCAGCGCGCAGGCGGATGTAAAAATTTCTCGAAGAGAATTCGGACAATTTTACAAATGTTGCGAGCTTTAACGTTATCAGGATAATTCAAGATTCGTGTGAAGCTCTCCATACTATAACGCCCCACATTCCGTTAACTCGACTGTAACGGAATGGGAGCGGTCTGCGATGAACGATGGGATTGGTGAGCTCGCCGGGGGGCGGCTGAGGACCTTCGGACGACGGAAAATAATGCCGCGCGCATGCGTGGCCGACAGCAAGCGCCATCTGCGTGCCTTCATGAGCGAGGTGCTCGAGGATCTTGGCTTCGTCACCAGCGAATGCAGCGGTGCGAGCGAGCTGCAGGCGACGCTGGCCACCGATCTGCCGGACCTGATCCTGCTCGGCATCGCCGCCGACGGCATCGAGCCCGGCCAATTCCTGGAGGTTCTGGTGCGCGAAGGCTTCGACGGCAAGGTGCTCGCTGTCGGCGCGCGCGACTCGATCATCGTGAAAGCCGTGCAGCAGGTCGGCGAGGAGTACGGGCTCACGATGCTGCCGCCGCTCACCACGCCCTTTGCCGCCGACACGCTGCGCGACCGTGTTGCGATGCTGCTACCCGAGGAGCCGGCCCCGAGCCCGGCCGTGCATGTCGGCGAGGCCCTGCATGCGGGCTGGCTCGAGCTTTGGTACCAGTCGAAAATCGACGCGCGCTCGCTGGTACGCCGCGGCGCCGAGGCGCTGGTGCGAATGCGCCACCCAACCTGGGGTGTGGTGCCGCCGGCCTATTTCATCCCGGAGGAGCACGATCCGCATTTCCGCGACTTGTCGGAATTCGTGATCGAGCGCGCCGTGCAGGACTGGCACTATCTCCTGGAACAGCAGAGCGCGGTCGATCTGTCGATCAACCTGCCCGCGCCTTATCTCAAGGAGCCGCAGGCCGTGCGCGATCTCTGCCGCCGCATGCCGGTACATCCCGCCTTTGGCGGGCTGACGATCGAGATCGCCAGCAATGAAGCGATCCACGACCTCGCTTTCCTGACCGATATCGCGCGCGAGATGAGCTTCCATAATATCGGCCTGTCGGTCGACAATCTCGGCGCCAATTGGCCGGAGCTGATGGGACTGGACAAAATTCCCTTCATCAAGCTGAAGGCGGACCGGCAATTCGTCACGGGCTGCGGCAATGACCGCCTGAAGCGCACGGTGTGCCGTCACATCGTCGAGCTCGCGCGCGGCTACGGCGCCCGCGCCGTCGCGGAAGGTGTCGAGAGCCGGGCCGACCTGATGGCCGTGAACGAGCTCGGCTTCGACCTCGTGCAAGGCTATCTGTTCGGCAAGCCGATGCCGCTGAAGAAGTTTGCCAGAAGCGCGCAGACTCGGCCGGTGATGGCCCAGGGGTGAGACGAGACCCTCAGGCGTATCGTCGCGCGAAGAAGACGCAGACGACCACGAGCGCGGTCGCGGCGATCATGCTCCATGCGACCGGCTCGTGCAGCAGGAAGCCAGCCAGCGCGAGCCCGAAGAACGGCTGGAGCTGTTGCAACTGGCCGACGCGCGCGATGCCCCCGATCGCAAGGCCGCGATACCAGAAGATGAAGCCGACGAACATGCTGAAGATCGAGACATAGGCGAGACCGATCCAGGCAGGCAGACCGACGCCGTTCCATGCCTGAGGCCAGGTCCAGATCATGACAGGCAGCATCAGCGGCAGCGCCAGCAGCAGCGCCCAGGAGATCACCTGCCAGCCGCCGATCCGGCGCGACAGCGCGGCACCTTCGGCGTAGCCGAGCCCGCACAGCACGATCGCAGCGACCATCAGCAAATCGCCGGTGAGCGAGGCCGAGCCGTCATTCGACAGCGCAAAGCCCGCGACCGTGGCGCTGCCGAGGATGGCGAACAGCCAGAACAGCGGCCGCGGCCGCTCGCCGCCGCGCAGCACGGCGAAGATCGCGGTCGACAGCGGCAAAAGGCCGATGAAGACGATCGAATGCGCCGAGGTGATGTGCTCGAGCGCGAGCGCGGTCAGCAGGGGGAAGCCGAGCACGACGCCCACGGAGACGATGGCGAGCGAGGCGAGATCCTTCCGCTCGGGCCAAGCCTGACGCAGCAGGCCGAGCACGGCCGCACCGATCAGCGCGGCGATGATCGCGCGCGACGAGGTCAGGAATAGCGCGGAGAAGCCGCCGACCGCCACACGCGTCGCCGGCAGTGAGCCGCTGAAGATGATGACGCCGAGAAGCCCGTTGCCCCAGCCGCTGCCCGCAGATTGCATGTCCATCTTACCTTTTTGGGCGACGACCTTCGGTCCGGGCCGATGGCAAAACCAGCGACAATCCCATACAATCCCGCAAAACTGTATGGGCATGGAAGGTCATACACCTTGGATGGCGGGGCGCAGACAAAGGGGCGTGGCGGCACGCGGACCGTCGACGTGATGAGCGCGATCCGCGCCAAGGTGGCCGGCCGCGCACTCAGTGTCGGCGACCGGTTGCCATCGATCCGGAGCCTGGCCGCGGCGATGGGTGTTTCGCCATCCACGGTGGTCGAAGCCTATGATCGCCTCGCCGCCGAAGGGCTGATCCGTGCCCGCCGCGGCTCTGGCTTCTATGTTTCGCCGACTGTCACGCCGCCGCTCGCCTTGACCGAAGCCGAGCCGCGCCGCGACCGGGCCGTCGATCCGTTCTGGGTCTCCCGGCAATCGCTCGATGCGGATGCGGGCGTGCCGAAGCCGGGCTGCGGCTGGCTGCCGCCGGAGTGGATGCCGGACGCGGCGCTGCGGCGTGCCACCCGCGCGCTCGCCCGCAGCGACGCCAGCGTGCTGACGAACTACGGCTCGACCTCCGGCTCGCTGGCGCTGCGCCGGCTGCTGCTCACGCGCCTCGCGGAAGACGAGATCGAGGCCTCGATCAATCAGCTGATGCTGACGGGCTCCGGCACGCAGGCCACCGATCTGATTTGCCGCTTCCTGCTGCGTCCCGGCGACGCCGTGCTGGTCGACGACCCCTGCTATTTCAATTTCCGTGCGTTGCTGCGCGCACATCAGGCGAAGATCGTGAGCGTGCCCTATACGCCGTCGGGCCCCGATGTCGTCAGCTTCGAGCAGATCCTCGCCACCGAACGGCCGCGGCTCTACATCACCAATTCAGCGCTGCACAATCCGACCGGCGCGACGCTCTCGCTTCCGACCGCGCACCGGCTTCTGACCCTGGCTGCCGCACACGATCTCACCATCATCGAGGACGACATCTTTGGCGATTTCGAACCGGAGCGATCGCCGCGCCTGGCTGCGCTCGATGGATTGAACCGTGTGATCCGCATCGGCAGCTTCTCCAAGACACTCTCCGCCTCGGTCCGCTGCGGCTACATCGCCGCGCGGGCCGATTGGGTCGAGCATCTCGTCGATCTCCAGGTCGCGACCAGCTTTGGCGGCCCGAGCCCGGTCGCGACCGAGATCATCGTAAAAGTCCTGGTCGGCGGCAGCTATCGCAAGCACATGGACGAGCTCCGGCAAAAGCTCACGCGGGCTCGTCGCGATGTGGCGCGAAAACTCGGGGCGCTCGGCATCGAACCCTGGCTGATGCCGCGCGGCGGCTTCTTCCTGTGGTGCCGCCTCGCCGACGGACAGGATGCCACGGCGGTTGCCCGCGCTGCGCTTGAAGAGGATGTGGTGCTGGCGCCGGGCAATGTGTTCAGCGTGTCGCAGACCGCGCAAAACTTGCTGCGCTTCAACGTCGCACATATGAATGATCTGCGCATGTGGGATGTGCTGCGGCGGGCGTTGGAGGCTCAAGCCAGCTAGTACCACGGCTCCTCATACACGGGCTCGCCGTCGAGCAGCAGCCGCTTGATCGCGGCGCGGCCCGAGGGGAGCACGGCGGCGACGACGCGCAGCTTCTGCTGGTTGCGGGCTTGCTCGAGCTTTTTGCCCTCGCCTTCCGGCACGAAATAGCTTTCCAGGCCGTATCTGATCGTCAGCCTGTCGCAGAAGATGCGGCCGTTTGAGCCGCAGGAATAGCTGACGCGGCCGCGGATCAACACCTCGGACGCCGTGACCGCGACAGGAGCCGCATGCACCGAGACGGCCCGATAGAGGCCATCGGCATCGGGCGCCAGCTTGACGAACACGACCGGATTGCGCTCGGCGGACGGCTGACCGGCGAGTGCACCCGCCGGCAGTTGCGTGATGTCGTAGCCGAGCGTGACGTAGTCGCCGCGCAGGAGATCGCGGGGATCGACGGGGCGGGTCTGCAAGGTCACCTCGCGGCCCTCGCGCAGGATCTGCGTGCGATCGGCGACCATCAGGATCAGCAGCGCGCATTGCAGCAGGATCGCTCCGCCGAACAGCACGGCTTTCGGGATGCGCTGCCAGAGTGCGGAGAGCTTCGTCATCGCCCGGCCCTCGGCAGCATGCGATTGAGCGCTGAGGCGAACACGACGGCGATGACGCCGGCCGCCGCCAGGAAGGCCGAGCGGCGCAGCAGCGAGCCTTTCACCGCCCAGGTGATCCCCGCGATGACACCGGCGATGCCGAGCCAGCCGGCGACGATGCGCGGCCGCACGTCATCGAGCACGCCTGACACGACAAGGCACAGCATGGCAGCGAGCAGCGCGGCATAGGCGAACCAGGGCTCGCCGGCTGCGGATGCCGGCCAGATTGGCGCGGCGACCAGGACCAGGCCGATGGCACAGGCCGCGAGGATTTCACCTGCGCGCCTTGTGATACCGGCGGAGGCGAGCGCAAGAACCACGCCGGCAATTCCGCACAGGATCGCCCATGGCGGCTGCGCTGGCGCCGTGCCGGTTCGGAAGCGGAAGATGTCGTCGATCGTCATCACCTCCAGGGAGGCAACGAGGCCAAGCGCAAACGCGCCGTAGATCGACAGCACGCTGCCGAGCCGCTGCGCCCGCGGCGATGAGTGAGCTGCGATCGCAAGGCCGGCGCCGAACAGCAGCGCGGCTCCATCAGCCAGCACGAATGCCGGCTGCATCCCATCGAGATCGAAGCGAAGCGATGTCGCGATCCACCACGGCAGCATTGCGATCGCAACGAGGTGGGCGGCGACCCGGGAATTCCAGGCGAACGCAAGCGCGGCGGCGATCAGCCAGAGCAGCAGGAACGGAAGATGCAGGACATCAGCCGCGTCATAGGCGCGCATGCAGGTCCAGATGCCGGCGGCGACGAGGGCGACCGCAAGCGCGCCGCGCGCGCCGGTCAGCAGCGCCGCGGCGAATGCCCCGATCGACCACAGCAGCATGCCGCCGGCAAAATCATCGCCGAGATGATACATCTGGCCGACCAGCGCGATGCCGGCGCCGAAGATGATGGCGCCGATGCTGGCACAGAGATCGGCGAGAATAGTGCGGCCCGTCGTGGCGAACCACGCGCCGAGACCGCCGGCAACACACGTGCCGGCGAGCAGGATCGCAAACCGCGACAGGCGCGCGATCTCGGTCCAGTGCGCGGCGACGAAGGCGAGGAACGCGGCCGAGATCAAGAGGCCGCCGACGATGGCAACGACGACGGCGATGTTGATGCCTGATGAGAGCGGCGGCAACGCATTGCGGATGGCGCCGGCTGCCGCCGGCGCGATCACGCCATCGGCCTCCCATTGCGCAAGGTCGGCCTCGAGGCGCTGCCGGTAAGCTTTGTCGAACATCGTCGTCGGATCACAGGGTCGTGGATCAGCTGGCCGACTGCCGGCCGCGGGCTATTGGTCGGAACGCGGCGGCGGCGGGTTCAAACGGCCACGGCGCCGGGGGCTTCCGTTTGCCGGCCGGAAAGAAAGTCGAAAACAACCCCATGCACAGTAGCCAACCTCCGTCAGGTCAAGGACTTTGGCACACGATTACGGAATTCCAGAAATTGCGCTTGTTCCGTCGGGCAAAACAGGTGCATGATGGCATCATGGCGGGAGGTTCGACAGGCAGGGCGCGACATCCAGCATCCGCTCAGGCGAATTGAGAATATCGGGACAGCTGAAAGAAGGGTTCTGCCTGGTAGGACGGATCGGTGGCAAGGCGAGCGAGCCTTTGCCCGATGGCGGGCGCGAACTTCGCACCATGGCCTGAACACGCGGAGCAGACGATCAGGCGGGACTCCGGCCAGCGATCGATGATGAATTCCTCGCCCGCGTCTGGCCTGATGTCGGCGGGCGCGGTGTTGGTGTAGAGGCAGACGTCGCGATCGATGATGGGCCCGGCCGCGCCGGGGACGAGGGCGGCCAGCGCTTCGCCGATCGGGCGGAGTTCGGCATCGGTGGCGTGCGGACCCCAGTCGTCGGGGCCGACCACGGGCCCGTGGTTGTGAGGCGCAGCCTTGACGCCGCGCTGTTCGAAGTCCGGAAAGCCGTAGACGATGTTGTCAGGACCTCGGTCCAGAATGAAGATCGGGAAACGACCTGAAACCACAGTGCAGCTCCCCCCATGAGCCCCAGACCCAGCACGGCGACTTCGCATTTTCGCATGAAGGCCTCGCGAGCGATGTTACGATGCGTGGATCATCGTGGTGATTTCGCGGGGTTGCAAGGGCTACGGGAGGTGGTTACAGCACGATGGCCTGCTCGCAGCGACGCCAATGACGCACGATCTGACGCTGGTGACGCGCATTGATCGGGATGTGGCGGGGCCGGGGGCGACGGTGATTAATCCGTTTGGGGGCGGATGGATGGGAGAATTGACCGTGGTGCCAGCCGATTTCACAGGACATGCAAGGCAGGCCAGATAGGGCACGATGTGACTATTGCGAGGTGTGTGATGGGTAGAGCGACAGCGTACCGATCGGACGCACCGAACAGGGCAACCTTGGCCGCGATGATCGAACTGGCTAGTTCTTAGATTGATGATGGCGAGCCAATCGCCACTTTGAGATCACAGTCAGTCGTACAATACACCGATAACTTTTCGTGCAGAGACCATCGTCAATGCCACATCGACGCCGTCGGTCGCTTCAGTTGCGATGACGATTGACGAACCAAGCCCTCCTATTGTTTCGAACTGGCGGAGATAGCCCAGTCCACCCGGGAGACGCGCACCCACACGCTTAAGAATGCTGGTTCCATCCCCGAGCGTTACGGCGACAACTCGATTCTCCCATCGATCGAGATCAACGATTGTTAGCTCGGCACCACCCAAAATGATCTGTCCAGGCAGCGCGAGGGGAATGGCGCTTCCCTCCCTCACGCGATAGGCAACTGCAACGTGATCGAGCTCCGGCACAGAATTAATGGGCGTTGCCTCACCGGCGCCGACTGGCGGAGGCATATCGGTGAAGATCGCGCCGACAATACGATGCAGACGCAACTTGCTTTCGTCGAACGTCAGCGTAGGACGCAAAATCCGAGGGTCCGGCATCTGCGCAGCTAACGACACGCCGATCGCACCACGCGAAGTCACCAGCCGTCGCGCCAGAACTTGACTCTTATGCCGCGCGATAACCATGTTTTGGTCGCGGCCCGCATACGGCTCGGCATCGACAATCGCAACGGCACCTCCAGGTATGGCGAATCCTAAAGTATCGCCGCGAACATAGAAGAGCGCTTTACCTTCGAACCATTCGCCATCGAGCCGGTCTACAGCGACGTCCTGCGATTCCCCTTCGTGCAATTGGCCTACGAAGGCAGCAATGTCTGGGTAGATCGGAACAGAAAATGCGGGCTTGGCGATGGAAGGCAACCGCGCAACGGTCGCTCCGCTCTCAGCAGACAAAAGCGGTTCTCGCCAACGATGCAAGCGGAACTGCTCATGAACTTTCTCGATTTCTGTCCGGAGGCGCGCGAAATCGGCTTCGACCGCTTTAACATCCATGTAACTGATAGCAGCTTTGTTATGGTGAGATTGATTGAGCACACGTCGAGGCTCCGCCCCCTCACGAAGCGCGGCATCCTCAGCAAACCTCTTTACCACTGGATTGATGAACAGCTCGCCCGTCCCGCTTGAGACAAGGCCGCGCAGCTTGTCCATTAGAGGGATGAGCGTCAGCGCCTTAGTGGGCGCGGCATACGCTGGATGCACAATGTCGTCAAACAAATCACCGAGTCGCGTCTCAAGGAACACGCGCAGGTCGCTAGCGTAGTTCTGTGCGTCAAGAGCAGAATCGGGATTCGCATGAAATTCTTGCCGCTTACGATCAACCTCCTCGATCGCAGGTGCAACGGTGAGCGTTGGACGCACCGCGTTTACGGGATGCACAGATAGATGTTCAATACGATCATCAGCGCGATTTTCCGCAACGAGCGAGCGAGCGAACTTGCGATCATGCGTGGTTACGAACAGCTGCGCTCCCGTCTCTGCGACTCTTGCCAATCCGCGCGCGAAGCGCTCGCGATTATCGTTGTCAAGCAACTCCTGGGGATCGTCGAGGACCAGCAAAGACAGACCTCCGCGAGTTGCTAGCACATGCTCACGGAAAGCGAGAAAGAAACCGAGCAGCGCACCGCGCAACGCGGAAGCGTTGAAAACGTGCTGGGCCGGCGCAGTCACACCGTCCCGGCCAACTTGAAGCTCAAGCATACCTCGCGCATCCATACCCGTGCCGACGAGGTCCGGGGCGAAGCTCGTCGCGTTACGGTACATTGCGCGTCGCCAGTACTCAGATCGATTGTGAAGCTTTGTCCGCAGTGTTTCCACTTGAGCTTGGGCAAGCTCGCCGAGCGGCACAAGCAGCCTGAGGGCAGTCGCAGCCCTACTGCACGACACGATGCGCGCCTGCTTGGCAGTGTACCCCAAACGAGCAGACTCCAACCGTCGAATATGTTCAATCGCCGTATTAAGCGGCGCGACGCCCTCAATTATCGAGAGCAGCGACGACAGCCGGCGACCAATCGCCCGGTCAGCGTCGACGTCGCCATCTTGTCCTCGTCTAACGGCATAGAGAAAACTATTCAGCCCGTCGGCATTCTCGCGGCGCCATTCGGCGAAGGCCAACGCTCGCATGGTGCGGTTGACCATCTTCTGCAAGGCCATCGTTCCTGTCCCCAAAGCGGGGGGTAGCTGCTGCTGATCTGGCTCTTCAAACAAAGGCAAGGTCTGTATGCGCTCGGTTACAAGCGCAGAAGCATCCGCGCGTAGTGCTGAAAGCGCACCGCGAAACGATTCGGTCCCAAACAGTTCATCGACCAACCCGCCCCTAAGCAGTTCGGCGGGTGATGCCGGTAAATCGCCTCGACTTTCCTTCGCTATGGAAGGCGGAAGATCTTGGAGAAGACGTCCGCACCAATGCGACGACCATTCAGCAACGGTCTTCGCGACGATCTCACGATCTCGCTCTCCTTCCACTAGGTGGGCGCTAACCGCGTCTCCTGTAACTGGATCGCATGCGCCGTCTAACGAACCAATACAAACCGGGCATTTGCCCCTATCTGCATAATGATGCTCGTGCATCCAGGCCGAAACTCGAGCATATAGCTGCGAGCGCTGTGCGAGAGCGGGATTGACTGCAAGCTCGGCCAAGGTCGCCGCCTCTGCACTGATCTGCGACAATAAGCTAAGGACCGCCGAAGCCTCATCAATGCTTACCGAGAGAGCAGAGAGGCGCGCGATGGAGGGCAGCTCGCCAATATGCTTCGAGAGCTGCTCGATTGCTGGACGAACACTTGCCTCGAGGTTGTCTCGTGCCCTTCTATCTTCGGGATTAAATGCCTCACCCAATACTTCGCGCGCTTTAGCCAGCGCTGTACTCTTTAGCGTCGCGAAATGTTCATGTATCTTCAGAAGTCGAGCGCTGGAATCGCTCGCGTCCACGGCAGGTACGTCGCCTTCGAATGCGATAGAGGGACATTCGCTTGTGACGCCCGTGAGGTCTAGAGTTGCCTGCTGATAGTGCGTGCTCTGCAATCGCTACAAGCTCGACATCGAGTTCCTTAATCGAGCGCTTAGCAATACGTTCCGATGCTTTGCTGGCATGCCTGGCGAGATCGACAAGGTCCGCGAGGCCGGTCAAGCGAGCGACTGCCTCACCCAGTTGCGACGCAGAGCCAACCACAAGAAACGGTAGCAGGGCGGGCATGGTGGTCGCGATCCGCCATGCGATTGGATCGATGCCGAGCGAACTCAAATTCGGTGCAATTTCGGTGATCCTGCCGCGCGGCGTACGCCCCTGTTGGCGCCGGACAGGCGGCAAAAGGTTGCCGTTACCGTCGACGAATGTTAGCTAGACCCAGCTGTCCGCCGGGATTGCTGCACCATCTGCAAGCCGATCGGCGGTTTTATCCGGCATTGGCGTGACCGATGACATCGAGTGCGTCGTCGTTTCACCGCCATTGTGATCAATCTCGCAACTAAATTCGGTTGGACCTTCCTCTGGCGGACGCTGCGACCGGATAAGATGGCCAGTCAAGCACCAAACGATGGCATTCGCGATTGACGTTTTGCCAGAACCGTTGGCGCCCTCGAACAAGGTCACAGCCTTGCTGGGCTCAAAAGTGAAAGTGTCGGGCGGCTCGAGCGAACGGCCGTAAGCGTGTAGTCCAGCAAATCGATGTGCGACGATCTTCACCAGGCGCAACACCTTGATCGTGTGTGCAGGTTCGTGATCGGGCACGAGCTCAAACGCCGCTGGTGTGGTCCCGATGACATCGACAATTGCTTCGATATCGTCCGTAGAAAGTTTGCTGGCCCACATGCCTCGATTGCGACGATACCAATCCAAAATCACCCGGGCATCGTCGGAGCCGATCGAAAATTTGTTACCGGCGGCAACTGTGACAGCTCGCCCACCGACCAAGTCGGCCAGTAGTGAGTCGATAGTTAGAAGGTGAATGTCACGCGCGGGGAAATTCTCGTTCACTGTTGCCTCCTTAAGAGGCAACTTCTCTCGCGAATGCGCTCTAGTCCAGCGGATTAAGTTAGGAATCCACTCTTCGCAACTTTTTGGAGAGTTCCGTAGTCGCGTCTGAAGGTGCGGTTTATGGCGGAGAGGGAGGGATTCGAACCCCCGATAGGCTTGCACCTATGCCGCATTTCGAGTGCGGTGCATTCAACCACTCTGCCACCTCTCCTGAAGGCGCCATATAGAGGCAGGGCCCCTGTGGTTGGGGGCGTTCATAAGCGAGGATGGCGGGCCAGACAAGGCGCGAAAGGGGAAAATCCGCTGCCTGTTTTGGGCTCGCACCAGCCCGGAGCCCGTTCGCCGGGCTCCGGATTCCTATTTGACGCGTTTTCTTGACGCGAACCGGGGTCCAGTTCGCTTGAAAACGCTTCTGCAAGGTAAGGAACTGCCATGGAGCACCTCACCATCTCTGCCAATGGCGCCAAATTCCATGTGGTCCGCGCCGGCAGCGGAAAACCGCTGCTTTTGCTGCATGGGTGGCCGGAATTCTGGCTGACCTGGGAGCCGGTGATCTCGCGGCTTTCGGGCCGTTTCAGCCTGATCGCGCCTGATTTGCGCGGCTTTGGTGACAGCGACAAGCCTGATGGCGCTTACGGGCCTGACGGCCATGCTGCCGACATGCTCGCGCTGATGGACGGGCTCGGCATCGAGCGATTCGCGGTGGTCGGCCATGACGTCGGTGGCGCGGTGATGCAGCCGCTGGCGCGAGCCGCGCCCGAGCGGCTGGCGGGGCTGTTCTTGTTCGATTTCGTCTATCCCGGGATCGGGCCGCGGATGGCGGCGCCTGAAAGGCTCAACCACATCTGGTACCAGTCGTTCCAGCAGATGGAGATGGCCCCTCGGCTCGTTGGCGCGAGCCGCGAAAGCTGCCGGCTCTATATCGCGCACTTCCTTGAAGGTTGGGCGCATCGCAAGGACGCCTTCGACGACTTGCTCGATCTGTTCGGCGACACTTACTTCAGGGATGGCAATCTCGCCGGCGGCTTTGCGCATTATCGCGCCTCGCATGCCGGGCGCATCGCGATGATGAAGGGGGAGGCGCCGCGGATGCCGCCGATTCATGTGCCGACCTGCGTGCGCTGGGCCGAGCACGATCCGCTGTTTCCGTATGAATGGACTGATCGGCTGGGAGAGACGTTCAGCGATCTTGATCTCGGGATGTTTCCCGGCGTCGGGCACTTCCCGCATCGGGAGGATCCGGATCGGGCGGCGGCGGAGATCGCGGGGTTCTTTCAGCGGATCGGGTGGAGTTGAGGGGCGAAAGCGCTGGGAGATGCGCGCCCGCGGCCATCCTTCGAGACGCCCGCCTTCGGCGGGCCCTCAGGATGACGGCGCAATGTGCGGCGAGATATCAGACCCCACGGAAGCAAGAAAAACGGGGTGGGACCGCCAGACGCGGTAAACACTGGCGGTCCCGTGCCGCTTCAATCGAAATGCTGGCCAGGAAGGGCGGCTTCGCAGGCCTGCGTGAGGCGACGGTTCCACCCTAGCGTGCGTTCCGGGAACTGCAACGCAAAGTTGTCCTTAACCTAACCAGTCAAGGTTACTCTGGTGACGCGTTTTCCTGACGTGAACCGGTGTCCAAACGCTGGCTAGTCCGCCTTGGCAGAGTCCTTGTTGTTTTCCTTGTTGTTTTCTTTGTTGTTTTCCTTCGCCTTTTTCTTCCCCTCCGCGGCATCCCGGTCCTTGCCGTTGCCGCTGTCGCGGTGGCGGTTGGTGAAACGCGCATTGCCAAGGCCGGTGCCGATGGTGAGCACGCCCCAGCGATCGACGTCCTGCATGAACGGCACCTCGGAGAGGCCCTGAACCACGCCGTCATTGTGCATCACGATCGCGGTGTCGTGCTCGCCGATCGCAGGGATGCCCTCGATCAAACTCGCCGGCAGGTTGAACTTGCTGCTCTCCCAATTGCCCGGCAGATTCTGCGCGCCCTTTTCGATGGACCCGTCCGCGTTGATCACGCCGGGACAGGCGATGCCGATGAAGGGCGCGAGCTTGAAGCCGTCTTTTTCAGCTTCGGTGATCAGCCCCTTCAGCATCTTGGTGAGCCGCTTCACCGCGCCCTCGCGCGTCGGCTCGTCGTCGGCATGCCGCCACAGCTCTGATTTCACGACCTTGGCCTTCGAGAGGTCCTTGGCCTTCTTCCAGCCCGTCTCCACCAGGCCGCAACGAATGTTGGTGCCGCCGATATCGACCGCGAGGATGCTGTCATAGGCCTCGAAAATCCACGAGGGCGCCAGATGCAGCGCGCCGATCAGGCCGGCCTCGTCGGGGTGATGCCGGATCGGCACCATGTCGATCTTGAAGTCTTCGGCTTTCAGGATGATCTCGGCGCGCGCGATCGCGAGCTCGCCGAGCCTGGAATCGCGAAAGCCGCCGCCGACCACGATGCGCTCGGTCTTGGCCCAGGCTTTGGTCTTCAGGAACCGGCGCGTGACATAAGCGAGCTCCTGGGCGAACTCCTCGATGGCGCTGTGCACCACGGCGGAGGCTTCGACGTCGTCGCTGATCAGGATGGAATCCAGCGTCTTCTTGCTGATGTTCTCCGACGGCTCCTTGCCGAACGGGTCCTCGCCCGTCTTGCGCAGCGGCTTGCGCCAGCGCTCGAGGATCTCGCGGAACGCGCCCTTGCTGGCGCGGTCGCCGAGAAAACCGTCGTCGTCCTTCAGCTCGATATTGAAGCTGTCGATGTCGACCGATGGCAGCCGCTCGCCGCCGTGATTGGCGATGCCCGTGGTCTTGACCAGTTCGTCCGTTGCCATGAAATGCCCTTGCCCGCGTGTTCGGATTTGGAAAGACAACGGCGGGGGAACCGGTTGGTTGCTCGGCTGCGGCAATTCGGGCGGTCTGGCCAAATCCTTCTAATCCGGGCCTTTTTCGCCCGCTTTTCCTTGACTCTTGGCGACTTGCGGCTATAAGTCCGCACAACCGGCGCGGGGCGTTTCTCGCGCCGCATGTTTTTGCGTGGGTTTTCAAAGGGATAATCCCCGCCCGCACAAAACGCATTAACCCATAGCGACTGACAAAAAGCCGGCCCCTGGCAGATAGTCATGAGGTCGGGATTGAACACGAAGGAAAAAAACGATGTTCGCAGTCATCAAAACCGGCGGCAAGCAATACCGCGTCGTGCCGGATGATGTCCTGGAAGTTGGCAAGATCGAAGGCGAAGTCGGCTCGATCGTGCAGTTGAATGAAGTTCTGGTGCTCGGCGGCGACACGCCGGTGCTGGGCGCTCCGACGGTGGCCGGTGCCTCCGTTGCGGTCGAGGTGCTCGACCACAAGCGCGGCCCCAAGGTCATCGCGTTCAAGAAGCGCCGCCGCAAGAATTCGCGCCGCAAGCGCGGCTATCGCGACGAGATCACGGTGCTCCGCATCTCCGAGATCCTGGCCGACGGCGCCAAGCCCACCAAGGGCCCGCGTCCGAAGAAGGAAAAGGTTGCCAAGGCGCCTGCAGCGGAAGCTGCCGAGTAAACCTGAAACGATCACGCCCATTCACGAATTGAGGCGTGCGACGTTTTGAAATGATTCCGTCAAGGAATTGACCTAGAAGATACGCAGGATTTCGGAGACGAGCCATGGCTCACAAAAAGGCAGGCGGTTCATCGCGCAACGGTCGCGATTCAAAGGGTAAGCGCCTTGGCATCAAGGTGTTCGGCGGGGAGCGCGTGATCCCCGGCAACATCATTGCGCGTCAGCGCGGCACCACCTGGCATCCCGGCCTCAACGTGGGCATGGGCACGGACCACACTCTGTTCGCCAAGATCGAGGGTCGTGTTGAATTCCAGGCCAAAGCCAACGGACGCACCTTCGTAGCGGTGCTCCCGCTCGCAGAGGCGGCTGAATAGACGGTGGATCATATGGAGTCCGCCGGGTCCTTGACCGAACCGGCGGAGTCCGAAAGATCGAACAGATCGAAGGCTCCAGGGGAGGCAGGGAAACCGGCCTCCCTTTTCGTTTGACCAAATCACTTTTGACTTAGTGACTTCCAGCGGAGCCGGACATGTTGCAGGACTTTCTAGGCGTGACCTTGGCCGAGGCGAGACCCAGCGTCGTCGCCACCGAACGGCTGACCTTGCGACGGCCGACCCTTGCCGACGCCCACACCATCGCCCGCCTCGCCAACGACCGCCGTGTCGCTGAAAACACCCGCCGCCTGCCCCATCCCTATTCGCTGGACGATGCCGTCGCCTTTATCAGGCACATTGCCGCGCTCGGAGCTGAGACCGTGTTCCTGATCGAGCACGACAGCGGGCCGATCGGCATGGTCGGCATCGACCGCTCCACGCCCGACAATGCCGAGCTCGGCTATTGGCTCGGCGTCGAGCATTGGGGCCGGGGCTTTGCCACCGAGGCCGCGCGCGGCGCCATCGATTTCTTCTTCGAGGAGTTCGAGGACGACCATCTCTATGCCGGTGCGCGCGTCACCAATCCGGCCTCGCGCAACGTGCTGGAGAAGTGCGGCTTCCAGTGGAGCGGCGTGCAGCTGCATCGCTTCCTGGCGCTGGGTTCCTCGACCCCGGTCGACTGCTTCCGCCTCTCCCGCGGCGTGTGGTCGTCGCTGAAGAGCTGGAGCAGCGCGAGACGGGTGAGGTAGGGGCCAACTCTCACCACGAGTCGTCCCGGCGAAGGCCGGGACCCATAACCACGAATGGTCGTGAGGCGAAGGCTCCCACCCCGAGTCTTCGCCAAACCGCTCCCTGGGGGTATGGGTCCCGGCCTTCGCCGGGACGACAGCGGGGTTGTGGCTACACCGGTGGATTCACCTCTTCACTTGCGCGACCCAAATCGCGCTCGCGCAAGTAAATATAGAACCCGGCGCCGATGATGATGGCGGCGCCGATGATGGTGGCGATGGACGGCACGTCGCCGAACACGACGAAGCCGAAGATCACCGCCCACACGATCATCGAATATTGATAGGGCACCACGACGCTCGCCGGCGCGAGCTTGAGCGAGCGGTTGACGCAGAACCGCGCCGTCACCGAGATGCATCCGGCCAGCACGAAGAACACCAGGCTGCCTGGCGTCGGCGGCACCCAGTGGAAGGCCGACAGCACGGCACCCAGCGAGAACGTGCCGATGAATTGCGAGGACGCCATCACGATGTCGGGCGTCTTGCGCAGGCTGCGGGTGATCAGCATCAAGGTTGCAAAGGAAAGACTGCCGCCGAGCGCGATCAGCGCCGGCAGGCTCACCGTCTGCGCCGACGGCCGCAGCGCGATCACAACGCCGCAGAAGCCGACCAGGATCGCGGTCCAGCGCCGCCAGCCGACCTTCTCGCCAAGAAAAATGGCCGACATCGCGGTGACGAAAATCGGGCCGGCGAGATAATAGGTGATGACGTCGGCGAGCGGCAGGTAGACCGTCGCCAGGAAGAAGGCGGCGACCTCCAGCGTCGACAGCACGACGCGAAACAGCTGCAGGCCCGGCCGCTCCAGATGCAGGAACTGGTGACGCTGCCGCCAGATCATCGGCGACAGCAGCAGCAGCGCCGCGCTTGCGCGCAGGAACAGGAGCTGCCCCACCGAATACGTCCCGACCAGGAATTTGCCGATGGCGTCGCCGAACGAGAACATCGAGATCGACAGCACCATGAGAGCGATGCCAGCGAGGCGCGCCGAGCGGTCGTCATAGGCGGAGAGTTTCTTGAAGAAGGGCATTGAGCGCCGTTTTAATGAAGCAGGCCGCCGCGACAAGCCCGCACAAGCCGAATTGAACGGATTGTCGCACCCGTCGCATCGCGGTAGCGATAAGCACCTCACCGAGACAAGAGCTTGCGTCATGATGGATTTCGACCCGGCCCAGCACCGCATGATGCCCGCGCAACGCTGGTTTGAGGATTTCGTTGTCGGCGAGCGCTTCTTGCTGCCGAGCCGGACCCAGACCAGCGCGGTGTTCGCGGCCTTTCAGACCGCGAGCGGCGACACCCACCCGGTGCACTATGATGTGGAATATTGCCGCGCCCGCGGCATGCCGCATCTGCTCGCCCACGGCTTCCAGACGCTGATCCATACCGCGCCCGGCGCCGGGCTGTTTCCATTCATGGTCGAGGAGTCCCTGGTCGGCTTCCTCGAGCAGTCGAGCCGGTTCCTCAAGCCCGTCTTCGCCGACGACACGATCTATCCCGCGCTCGAGGTCACCGAGCTCGTGCCCGGCCGCACGACCGGCACGGTGACGCTTCGCAGCACGGTGTTCAACCAGCGCAAGGAGCTGGTGCTGGAAGGCACCCAGAAATTCCTGATCCGGCGCCGGCCGGCTGGTTAAGCGAGGGGCCTAAATCGCTCAAATTTCGGCCGATTTGCGGGCAAACCCGGGTTGCCCCGGGTGTCAGGCTGGCCTACCTATGGCCCATGAAATTCCTCGACGAAGCAAAGGTCTATATCCGCTCCGGTGACGGCGGCAACGGCTGCGTGGCGTTCCGCCGCGAGAAGTTCATTGAGTTCGGCGGTCCCTCCGGCGGCAATGGCGGCCGCGGCGGCAACGTGATCATCGAGGTCGCCGACGGCCTCAACACGCTGATCGACTACCGCTACCAGCAGCACTTCAAGGCCCAGAAGGGCGAGAACGGCATGGGCTCGGACCGCCACGGCGCCAACGGCAAGAACATCGTGCTGAAGGTCCCCCTGGGCACGCAGATCTTCGACGAGGATCGCGAGACGCTGATCCACGACTTCACCAAGGTCGGCGAGAAGTTCGTGCTGGCCGAAGGCGGCAATGGCGGCTTCGGCAACGCGCATTTCAAATCCTCGACCAACCGCGCGCCGCGCAACGCCAATCCCGGCCAGCCGGGCGAAGAGCGCTGGATCTGGCTGCGGCTGAAGCTGATCGCCGACGCCGGCCTCGTCGGCATGCCCAATGCCGGCAAGTCGACCTTCCTCTCCAAGGTCAGCGCCGCGCGGCCGAAGATCGCGGACTATCCCTTCACCACGCTGCATCCGCAGCTCGGCGTCGTGAATGCCGACGGCCGCGAATTCGTGCTCGCCGACATTCCCGGCCTGATCGAAGGCGCGCATGAAGGCACCGGCTTAGGGGACCGCTTTCTCGGCCATGTCGAGCGCTGCCGCGTGCTGCTGCATCTGGTCGACGCGACAAGCGAGCATGCCGGCAAGGCCTACAAGACCGTGCGCAAGGAGCTCGACGCCTATGGCGGGCTGCTCACCGACAAGATCGAAATCGTCGCGCTGAACAAGATCGACGCGGTCGAGCCGGACGAATTGAAGAAGCAGAAGGACCGGCTGAAGCGCGCCGCAAAGAAGACGCCGCTGCTGATCTCGGGCGCGACGGGCCAGGGCGTCAAGGAAGCGCTGCGCGCGCTGGTCGATGTGATCGGCGAGGCCCCGGTGTCAGCCAAGGCCAAGAGTGCGGCCGAAGCGGAGCCGTGGTCGGCCTGACATTGGAATGCGTGGCCGAGAGTACGCGCACCGCTGGCTTGTCTTCGCGCCCTCGATAGCGCAGCATCCAACAATCAAGAAATTTCAGGGATGACGCATGGCGCGCGCGAAGAACGTTCTCTGGATCATGTGCGACCAGCTTCGCTACGATTATCTCGGATGCACCGGCCATCCGACGCTGAAGACACCGAACATCGACGCCATGGCCAGGCGTGGCGTGCTCTTCACCAAGGCTTACGTGCAGTCGCCGATCTGCGGGCCCTCGCGGATGTCGTTCTATACCGGCCGCTACATGCGCTCGCACGGCTCGCACTGGAACGGCTGGCCGCTGCGTGTCGGTGAGCCCACGCTCGGCGATCACCTCAACAAGATCGGCGTGCGCAACGTGCTGGTCGGCAAGACCCACATGGCGCCCGACCTCGAAGGCATGAAGGCGCTCGGCATCCCGCCGGAATCCGTCATCGGCGTGCATGTCGCCGAATGCGGCTTCGAGCCCTATGAGCGCGACGACGGATTGCATCCGAGCGGCCGGCCACGCCCGAGATACGACGAATATCTGCGAAAGCACGGTTTTGAGGCCCCCAATCCGTGGGAGCATTGGGCCAATTCAGGCGCAGCCGAAGATGGCTCGTTGCAGAACGGCTGGCTGCTGGTGCATGCCGACAAGGCCGCGCGCGTGCCGGACGAGCATTCCGAGACGCCCTACATGACGCGGCGCGCGATGGATTTCATCCGCGAGGCCGAGACCGATGGCCGGCCCTGGTGCCTGCATCTGTCCTACATCAAGCCGCACTGGCCCTACATCGCGCCCGAGCCCTATGCCAGCATGTATTCGACCGAGGACATGATCCCGGTGATCCGCTCGATGCGCGAGCGGCAAAATCCGCATCCGGTGTTCGGCGCCTACATGGACATGCGCTACTCCCGCAACATGGCGCGCGACGAGGCGAGAGAGAAGGTGATCCCGACCTATATGGGCCTGATCACCCAGATCGACGACCAGATGGGCGTGCTGATGAAGTTTCTGCAGGCGCTCGGCCTCCTGGAAACCACCATGATCGTGTTCACCTCCGATCATGGCGACTATCTCGGCGATCACTGGATGGGCGAGAAGGATCTGTTCCACGAGCAGTCCGCAAAGATCCCTCTGATCATCATCGATCCCTCGCAGGAGGCCGACGCGACGCGGGGCACGCGCAGCGATGCACTGGTCGAGGGCATCGATCTCGCGCCGACCTTCGTCGATTATTTCGGCGGCAAGGTGCCGGGCCACATCCTCGAAGGACGTTCGCTGCTGCCGCTGCTCCGCGGCGAGAGGCCAGCCGATTGGCGCAAGGTGGCGTTCTCCGAATACGACTATTCCATGCAGGACGTCCGGCTGAAGCTGAACCAGCCGATCGAGCGCTGCCGCCTGTTCATGGTGTTCGACGGCCGCTGGAAATACATCCACGCCTCCGGCTTCCGCCCGATGCTGTACGACCTCGAAACCGACCCCGACGAATATGTCGATCGCGGCGACGATCCGGAATGCGCTGCGATCATCTCGCGGCTCCAGGCCGACCTGTTCGACTGGGCGCTGCATCCGAACGACCACATCACCACGCCGCGCGAGAGGATCGCGAACTATGCCGACAACCAGCTCCAGGTGAAGGGCGGGATCCTGATCGGCATCTGGGACGAAGCGGAGCTTGCCGCGATCAAGGACGGCATCGCCCAGCGCGCGAAGATGTGACCATCAAAGCCAAGCACAACTTAAGACCGGTCAACAAGCCGCCCTTCGAATTCCGGCTTGCCGGGCACCAGAAAGAGACGGTACCACTCAACGTCTCTCCGCTCGGCAAATTCGATATCCGCAAGCTTCGTGCTTTCTCCGAGGCTCAACTGATCGATTCCAAGATTTTGTGCGGCCGCATAGATCGAATAATCGCCCGGTTTCACGTCTGCGGAATATGCAGGCTCATTGTCGATCACTGACATGACGTGGATGCGACCGCTCTCGGATCGGAAGTGCACGCAGGTGATACGCTGCCATTCGTCGAAGGAAGGCGGCTGATCGGCTGCCACAAGCTCAATCCAGTGATCATTGAGATGAGCTTCGGTACCAATCATGCGAAAAGTCGGCGCTCCTGCAAAGCCCCGTTTGGTTTTCTCGTCGTTCCAATTTTCATCAGCACTGAGCGGTCTGTGCGGATCGTCGCACACGACGATCTGATAGTGACTCGCAAACAGCCGCGCAGCGCCAAGCAGATGCCGTTCCATGAGCGGGGGCCTCATTCACGATTTCGGTTCAATTCTCGATCTTATACCCCGTCGCCTTCACGATCGGCTGCCATAGTGCGATGTTGGCGGCGAGCTCCTTGGTCAGGCCATCCGCGCTGCTGCCGACCGGGATCAGCCCGATCGCCGTGAGCTTCTCCTTCACCTCGGGCTTGGCAAGCACCGCACTCGCGGCGGCGCCGAGCTTGCTGGCGAATTCCGGCGGGCTGCCGGCGGGAAGCCACATGCCGTACCAGGCATCGGCAACGAGATCGATGCCGCTCTCCTTCAGCGTCGGCACCTCGGGCGCAAACGGCGAACGCTCGGCGCTACTGATCGCGATGATCTTGACGCCCTTGGCGCGATGCTGCGGCAGCGCATCCGCCAATGTCGTAATGCCGAATGAGATATGACCGCCGATGATGTCATTGAGGATCGGCGCGCTGCCGCGATAGGGCACGCGCGTCAGGGCAATGCCGAGATCCTTCTCCAGCTTCGAGCCGGCGAAGTGCGGAATGGTGCCGTTGCTCGGCACGCCGAACGAGGTCTTGACGGGATGCGCCTTCAGCCACGCGACGAATCCCTTGAAGTCGGCGACATCCATGGCCGGGCCAACCACCAGCGCAAACTCGAACCGCGCCAGCAGCGACACCGGCATGAAATCCTTCGCCGTGTCGAAGCTCGGCGTCGTCTCCACCATCGGCAGCAGGTACATGGTCGGCCCCGTGGTCACCAGCACCATGCTGCCGTCGGGGCTCGCGCCCTTCACCGCCTTGATGCCGATCAGGCCGTCGCCGCCGGTGCGGTTCTCGACCACGACGGTCCGCTGCAGCATCGGGGCGATTTCCTGCGCGATCAGCCGGCACAGCGTGTCGCCGCCCGCCCCCGCCGCGAACGGGAAGATGATCTTTGTCAGCCCGGCTTGCGCGTGCGCCTCACCCGCCTGCTGCGCCAGCAGCGGCAGACCGAGACATCCGGCCATGAATTTACGGCGATCCATTCGTTTCCCGTCCAGCCCGCGATTGGTTGGCGGCATTAGAACCGGGCTGGCCGGCAAGACAAGGCCGACCTTCGCCGTTTACCGTTCTGCCCGCCTTGCGCCGGCCATCGTCCTGCTGCAAAAGCGGGCCTCACCCGAACAATTTCCGTAGCGCCAAAACATACGCACATGGCCAGCCCCGAACTCAGTCAATTCCGCCGCATCGTCGTCAAGGTCGGCTCCGCGCTGCTGGTCGATTCCGACAGGGGCGAGGTGCGTGCGTCCTGGCTCGCCGCGCTCGCCGACGACATGGCCAGGCTGCACAGGGAGGGCCGCGACGTCCTCGTGGTGTCCTCCGGCTCGATCGCGCTCGGCCGCAGCCGGCTCAAGCTGCCGCGCGGCCCGCTGAAACTGGAGGAGAGCCAGGCCGCCGCCGCCGTCGGCCAGATCGCGCTGGCGCGGATCTGGTCGGAGGTGCTCGGGGCCCACGGCATCGGCGCCGGACAGATCCTGGTGACACTCCAGGACACCGAGGAGCGCCGTCGCTATCTCAATGCCCGCTCCACCATCGGCAAGCTCCTGGAGTGGCGCGCCATCCCCGTCATCAACGAGAACGATACGGTCGCCACCACCGAGATCCGCTACGGCGACAATGACCGCCTCGCCGCGCGCGTCGCCACCATGGCGAGCGCCGATTTGCTGGTGCTGCTGTCCGACATCGACGGCCTCTACGACGCGCCGCCGAAGAACAACCCGAACGCAAAGCTGATCCCGGTGGTCGAGAGCATCTCCTCGGAGATCGAGGCGGTGGCCGGGGATGCCGAGTCCGAGCTGTCGCGCGGCGGCATGCGCACCAAGGTCGAGGCCGCCAAGATCGCCACGACTGGCGGCACGCATATGCTGATCGCATCGGGCAAGATCGAGCATCCGCTGCAGGCGATCGCCAATGGCGGCCGCTGCACCTGGTTCCTGACGCCAGCCAATCCCATCACCTCGCGAAAACGCTGGATCGCCGGCACGCTCGAGCCGAAGGGGACGCTGACGATCGACGCCGGCGCGGTGACCGCGCTGCGCGCCGGCGCCAGCCTGCTGCCGGCCGGCGTGATCAAGGTCGAGGGCCAGTTCGCCCGCGGCGATGCCGTCATCGTCCGCGGCCCCGACACCAGCGAGATCGGCCGCGGCCTGATCGCCTATGACGCCGAGGTCGCCGAGCGGATCAAGGGCCGCTCCTCGCCTGACGTGATGACCATCCTCGGCATCAGCGGGCGCTCCGAGATGATCCACCGCGATGATCTGGTGGTGGGCGGGTAAGGGCGAACTGGCCGCCAACTATTGCATGTCGTCGGCGCCGATATCCTGCCGGCCGTGCATCACTCGGACAACTTCAACACCGTCAGCTGTGGGTATGTAGAAGATCAAATGGTTGCCGACCGGAAAACTTCGCAGCTCGGCGCGTAATTCGCTGCGATCGCGGCCGGCAAATGGTGTGCCTGCCAACATATTGAATGTTGCGTCGATGCGATCAAGCAGCGCGTCGGCCGCTCGCGGATTATCTGCGGCGATATAATCCCAGATCGCCGTAAGGTCGATTTCTGTCTGCGGACTCTTAAGCGGTCTTTTTGCCATTCTTGGCCGCCAGACGTTTCCGACCTTCTGACTTGATCCGCTCGAACATGTCACCGACTTCTTCCATCGGTCCGCTGTCAAACCCCTTCTGGATTTCCTCCCGCAGCACTTCCAGCTTGACCTTGCGCCGCTCCTCGCGCTCCTCGACGAGGCGCAGGCCTTCGCGCATCACCTCGCTCGCGGTGGCGTAGCGGCCGCTCTCGACCAGATTGTCGATCAGGTCCTCGAAATGCTTGCCAATGCTGTAGCTGCTCGCCATGGGACGGCTCCGTTATCAGATAGTGATATTTATTGATATTTGGGCGCCTCGCAAGGCTCCGTCCGAGCTTGCGCATGACCAGGCCATTGGCCGACGTGGCGGCGCCAGCTGGGCCCCTGCCATACCTCCCCACCCTTCGCAAAAGCGGGATTTCCGTGCTAGGACACCGCCTTAGCAGAAGGTTGAACTCCCATGGCCGCCCCCCTCAAAGCCGTTGACGGCAATGCCGATCTTCAGGCGCTGATGTCCGATCTCGCTAGCCGTGCCCGCGTCGCCGCGCGCGTGCTGGCGCTGGCGCCGCCGGAGCAGAAGAACCGGGCGCTGGAGGCCATGGAACGAGCGATCCGCGCCAACGCAGCTGCGATCCTCGCCGCCAATGCCGAGGATGTTGCGGAAGCCCGCGCCTCGGGCGATGCGACCTCCGCCTTCATCGATCGCCTGACGCTGACGCCGGCGCGAGTCGACGGCATGGCCGAGGGCATCGCAATCGTGCGCGGCATCGCCGATCCCGTCGGCATCGTCACCGAGAGCTGGCAGCGACCCAACGGCATGACCATCGAGCGCGTGCGCGTGCCGCTCGGCGTCGTCGGCGTGATCTTCGAGAGCCGACCCAACGTTGCGGCAGATGCCGGCGTGCTCTGTTTGAAATCAGGCAATGCCGTGATCCTGCGCGGTGGCTCGGATAGCTTTCGCTCCTGTCGCGCGATCCACGAATGTCTCGTCCAGGGCCTGCGCGAAGCCGGCCTGCCCGAAGCTGCGATCACGCTGGTGCCGACGCGCGACCGCGCAGCGGTCGGCATGATGCTGTCCGGACTGAACGGCTCGATCGACGTGATCGTGCCACGCGGCGGCAAGAGCCTGGTCGCGCGCGTCGAGCAGGAAGCGCGCGTGCCCGTGTTCGCGCATCTCGAAGGCGTCAACCACGTCTATGTCGATGCCAGCGCCGACCTCGCCATGGCGAAGGAGATCGTGCTCAACGCAAAAATGCGCCGCACCGGCGTCTGTGGCGCCGCTGAAACGCTGCTGGTCGATCGCGCAGCTGCTGGCAAGGCTCTGAAGCCGCTGGTCGAGATGCTGATCGAGGCCGGCTGCGAAGTGCGCGGTGACGATGCCGTGCAAAAAACCGACGCACGCGTAAAACCTGCCAGCGAAGACGATTGGGACACCGAATATCTCGACGCGATCATCGCCGCAAAGGTGGTCGACGGAATCGACGGCGCGATCGCGCACATCCAGGACCACGGCTCGCACCACACCGATGCGATCGTGAGTTCGGATGAGGCTGCGGCGAGAAAATTCCTCAGCGAAGTCGATTCCGCGATTGTGCTGCACAATGCCTCGACGCAGTTCGCCGACGGCGGCGAGTTCGGCTTTGGCGCCGAGATCGGCATCGCCACCGGCCGCTTCCACGCCCGTGGTCCTGTTGGCGCCGAGCAATTGACGAGCTTCAAATATCGCGTTCACGGCACCGGACAGACGCGGCCGTAAGCGATGTCGCGAGGCGCGGGGCATTGAGTCAAAATTTCGTCGTGCCGCGCTTCGTGGCGCAAGCGGTCCCGCCCCATACCGGGGGCATGCGCATCGGCCTGCTCGGCGGCTCGTTCAATCCGCCGCATCAGGCGCATCGCGCGATCAGCCGCTTCGCCTTGACGCGATTGCAACTCGATCGCGTCTGGTGGCTGGTGACCCCAGGCAATCCGCTCAAGGAGAACGGCAATCTGCACGAGCTCGGCGAGCGCATGCAGGCGGCGCGCGACGTCGCTGATGACCCGCGGATCGAGGTGAGCTGTCTCGAATCCGTCATTCGCACCCGCTATACTATCGACACGATCAACACCTTGCGCCGCCGCTTCCCGGGCTTGCGCTTTGTCTGGATTATGGGCGCCGACAACCTCGCTCAATTCCATCGTTGGCAGGACTGGCGGCGCATCGCCGCCCAGGTCCCGATGGCAGTGATCGACCGTCCGCCGCAGAGTTTCCGCGCCCTCGCCTCCCCCGCTGCCCAGGCGCTCGCGCGCTATCGCCTGCCGGAGAATGAAGCCGCCTTGCTTGCGGATCGGCCGGCGCCGGCCTGGGTCTTTCTGACCGGATTGAAGCTCAATCTCTCCTCGACGGGCTTGAGGAACCCGGACGGAAGCTGGAAAGGTACGAAGTGAGACGCAATGTGGGGATTTACGGGCTCTCTGGCATATTGAAACCCTTAACCCCACATGATGTAGTGTAGCCAGTGGACGCCGGATTCGCGTTCGCGATACAGTGAAAGGAATGGTCCCTGACCACGTCTGTATTGTCCAAGTCTGTTTTACCCAAGGTTGCCAAGCCTACGCGTAAAACATCGACCCAAGCTGCGGCCTTGAAGGCGCAACCCGACGCCGACAAGACGCTGAGCCTGATCCTCTCCCGCCTCGAGGATATGAAGGCGGAAGAGACGGTCACCATCGACCTTCGCGGCAAATCGGCATACTCCGACTACATGATCGTCACCACGGGCCGTGTGAACCGGCACGTTGGCGCGATCGCGGAGAACGTGACGAAGAGCCTCAAGGAAAGCGGCATCAAGAACATCCATGTCGAGGGCTTGCCCAATTGCGACTGGGTGCTGATCGATTCCGGCGATGTGATCGTGCACGTGTTCAGACCCGAGGTCCGTGAGTTCTACAACCTCGAGCGGTTGTACACGCAGGGCCCAGGGGCGGCGAAGGCGATCTAGGCTCGACCCGGTAGGCCCGCTTGGCCGATTTCGAATCGGCTGACGCGCATGCTAGCGTCGTGCGCGCGCGGAATGCGCGCGGTCATGAAAACACGACTCTGAAGCCTCATGCGTGTTGCAGTCATTGCGGTGGGCCGGCTGAAGCAGGGCCCCGAACGGGAGCTTGCCGACCGCTATTTCGAGCGGTTCGACGAGGTTGGCCGCAAGCTCGGATTCCGCGAGCTGACCATCCACGAAATCCCCGAGAGCCGCGCGCGCGACACCGCAACGCGCATGGCCGAGGAAGCCGCGGCGATATCGGCGCACATTCCCGAAAAATCGATTCTGGTGGCGATGGACGAGCGCGGCCAAAACCTCGATTCCACCGTATTCGCACGGAATCTCGGACGCTGGCGCGACGAGGGCGCCGGTCATACTATCTTCGCGATCGGAGGGGCGGACGGACTTTCGCCCGAATTGCGCCGTAAGGCCAAGCTCACGATCGCGTTCGGCTCTGCGACCTGGCCGCATCAAATGGTCCGCGTCATGCTTCTGGAACAGCTGTATCGGGCCGCCACCATTCTGGCCGGCCACCCCTATCATCGCGCGTGATTCGCGCCACAACGAGCACCTTGCGCAACAGATGCGAGCGCCGATCCTCAATTTGCTGCTAATGGCGAGCTGCGCCGGCGCAAGCCTCTTCGCTGAAGAAAGCCTCGCGCAAGCTCAGGCGCAAGGTCAGGCGCAAGGTCAGGCAATCGCACCGGCGCCGCAGACCGCGGCGATCTCACCCGACGCGATCAAGCAGCGCGAGCAGGAGCTGGAAGCCGCGCGCGCCCGGCAGAAGAGCGCGGAGGAGGCGCAGGCCAAGCTGAAGGCCGAGATCGCCTCGCTCGGCCAGGACCGCACCCAGCTCAATCAGCAATTGATCGACACCGCCGCCAATGTCCGCACCGTCGAGACCAAGATCGACGAGGCCGAGGCGCGGCTGAAGACGCTGAACGGCCGCGAGCAGCAGGCGCGCGCTTCGCTCGATTCGCGTCGCGCCGACATCGTCGAGGTGCTGGCGGCCCTGCAGCGCGCCGGACGGCGTACGCCGCCGGCGCTGCTGGTGCGGCCCGAAGATGCGCTGCAATCGCTGCGCACCGCGATGCTGCTCGGCGCCGTCGTGCCGGAATTGCGCGGCCGCGCCGAGACGATCGCAAGCGAGCTCGGCGAGCTTGTTGCCTTGCGCAAGACCATCGCGAGCGAACGCGACCAGCTCGCCTCCGACCGCGACAGGATCCGCAGCGACCAGACCCGGCTCACCGCCCTGGTCGAGGAGCGGCAGCGCCAGCAGGCCTCGCGCGAAAAGGACCTCGACGCCGAGAATTCGCGCGCCATCACGCTGTCAAAGCAGGTCGGCGATCTCCAGGGGCTGATCGCCAAGATGGAGCAGGACCTGCAAAGCGCCGCCAAGGCGGCCGAGCAGGCCGCCGAGGCCGCCAGGCAGGCCGAGGCCAAGGAGGCCAAAGAGGCCAACGCTGCGGCTGCAAACGCGGCGGCCAATGCCAAACCGGGCCCGGCCATCTTCAAGGACCGCTCCCGGACCAGCCCGGCGATCCTGTTTGCCTCGGCCAAGGGGCTCCTGCCGCTGCCGGTTAACGGTAACAAGATCAGGGACTTTGGCGGTTCCGACGGGGTCGGCGGGGTCCAGAAGGGCATTTCGCTGGCCACCAAGCCCGGCTCCCAGGTCACGACGCCGTGCGACGGCTGGGTGGTCTATGCCGGCCCGTTCCGCAGCTATGGACAACTCTTGATCCTCAATGCCGGGGGCGGGTATCATGTCCTCATCGCCGGGATGGAGCGCATTTCGGTAAACATCGGACAGTTTGTGCTCACGGGGGAGCCGGTCGCGACCATGGGGTCGACATCTCAAGTCGCCTCCATTCTCGCCACCAACGCGAGTCAACCTGTGCTGTATGTCGAGTTCCGCAAAGACGGCACTCCAATCGATCCAGGCCCATGGTGGGCCGCAAATGAAGGCGAGAAGGTTCGCGGATGATGCGCAAGACTTCAGTTATCCTCCTCAGCGCGGCCACCGGTGCGGCGCTGACGCTGTTCGTGACCCAGCCGCGCGCGGTGTTCATGGGCTCCAGCGCGCGAGCCGCGACAGCGGACACCTATCGCCAGCTCAACCTGTTCGGCGACGTCTTCGAGCGCGTGCGCTCCGACTATGTCGAGAAGCCCGACGACACCAAGCTGATCGAATCCGCGATCAGCGGCATGCTCTCGGGCCTCGATCCGCATTCGAGCTACATGGACGCCAAGAGCTTCCGCGACATGCAGGTGCAGACCCGCGGCGAGTTCGGCGGTCTCGGCATCGAGGTCACGATGGAAGACGGCCTGATCAAGGTGGTCTCGCCGATCGACGACACGCCGGCCTCGCGCGCCGGCGTCATGGCCAACGACATCATCACCAATCTCGACGATGAAGCGGTGCAGGGCCTGACCCTGAACCAGGCGGTCGAGAAGATGCGCGGCCCCGTCAACACCAAGATCAAGCTCAAGATCATCCGCAAGGGCCAGGACAATCCGATCGACGTCACCCTGGTGCGCGACAACATCCGCGTCCGCTCGGTGCGCGCGCGCGTCGAGGCCGACGACATCGCCTATATCCGCATCACCACCTTCAACGAACAGACCACCGAAGGCCTGAAGAAGGAGGTCGCCAACCTCTCGAGCCAGATCGGCGACAAGCTGAAGGGCTACATCATCGACCTGCGTAACAATCCGGGCGGCCTGCTCGAGGAAGCCGTCACCGTGTCCGATTCGTTCCTGGAGAAGGGCGAGATCGTGTCGACCCGCGGCCGCAATGCCGAGGAGACCCAGCGCCGCACCGCGCACGCGGGTGACCTCACCAAGGGCAAGCCTGTCATCGTGCTCGTCAACGGAGGTTCGGCCTCGGCTTCGGAGATCGTCGCCGGCGCGCTGCAGGACCACAAGCGCGCGACCATCGTCGGCACGCGCTCGTTCGGCAAGGGCTCGGTGCAGACCATCATCCCGCTCGGAAGCGGCAACGGCGCACTGCGCCTCACCACGGCGCGCTACTACACGCCGTCGGGCAAGTCGATCCAGGCCAAGGGCATCGTGCCTGATATCGAAGTGCTGCAGGACGTGCCTGATGAGCTGAAGGCGCGCACCGATACCAAGGGCGAAGCTTCGCTGCGCGGTCACCTCAAGAACGACGGCGACGAGAAGACCGGTTCGCAATCCTACGTCCCGCCGGACGCCAAGGACGACAAGGCGCTCAAGATGGCCGACGATTTGCTCCACGGCATCAAGAACAGCGCCTCCGCGGCGCCGACGCCGGGCAGCGACAACAAGGCCGCGCCCGCGGACAAGCCCAAGGCAGCGAACTAAGGCAGCCAACCAAGGCGGCGAGCTAGGCACACCTATCCGATCTGACGAAAGGGCGGCTTCAGGAAGCCGCCCTTTTTGCTTGGGAACTCCTGGTCTCCCCGGCCTATCCCGGCCTGCCGCCGCTTGACCTCGACGTGGTATCGTCGGGTCGAGTGATTCGGGATCTCGCATGACTGAAACGGCCGATGATCTGAGCGCCCCGCTCGGACAGGACAAGCCGCGCCGGAAACGGCGGCTGCGGCTGCCGTTCACCGCCATGCAACTGATCGCCGTCATGCTCGGCCTGTTCCTGGTCACCTTTGCCGGCTTTGCCATCTTCAACAAGGACCCGCTCGGCGGCGAGCCGATGATGCGGATCGCGATCCGCGATCCCAAGGCCACCGACGAGAAGCCTGTCGCCTCCGGTCACGGCCAGGAGATCAAGCAGGAAGGCAAGCAGGAGACCAAGGAGGCGCCGAAGCAGGCGAGCGAGCAGAAGACCGTCACCATGATCGACGGCTCCACCGGCGCACGCCATGACGTGGTGATCGGCGCGGGCGAGGCTGCCGACAAAGGCGAGGCGGCTTCCGCAGCCCCGCCCGTCATGAACGGGGGCGATCCAAAGCTGCTGGAGAAGTCCCGCTACGGCATGATCCCCGCCATCTCGGGCGACCTCAAGCCGTTCAACGTCTATGCCGCCGAGGCTGACCGGGCTAAGGCCGCGAAAATGCCTGTGGTGGCGATCGTGATCGGCGGCCTCGGCGTCGGCGCCGCCAAGACCACCGACGCCATCATGAAGCTGCCGGGCGCGGTGACGCTGGCCTTCACGCCTTATGGGTCCGATCCCGGCAAGCTCGCCGAGCGCGCCCGCGCCCAGCGCCACGAGATCTTCCTTCAGATCCCGATGGAGCCCTACGACTTCCCCGACAACGATCCCGGCCCGCAGACGCTGCTGACCTCGCTGACTCCAGACCAGAACACCGACCGCCTGTACTGGCACCTCAGCCGGATGCAGGGCTATGCCGGCCTCACCAATTTCATGGGCGCCCGCTTCATCGCGACGGACGCGGCGATGCAGCCGATCATTCGCGAGGCCAGTAGGCGCGGCCTCGGCTTCTTCGATGACGGCTCCTCGCCCCGCAGCATCGCCTTACAGGCGGCCGGGAGCCTCGCGGTGCCGTTCGGCAGGGGCGACATCGCGCTCGACGCGGTGCCGACCCCGACCGAGATCGACCGCGCCCTCAACAAGCTGGAATCGACGGCGCGGGAGCGCGGCGTCGCCATCGGCACGGCCTCGGCCCTGCCGGTCTCGATCGAGCGGATCGGGGCCTGGATCAAGACATTGAACGACCGGGGTATTCTATTGGTGCCATTGACAACCGCGATGCTGAAATCAAAATCCAGCTAAATCAAAGAATTGGTACGGCAGGGCTTCCCGATGGCCCGGCCGGCAGCACGCGAGAGGTTGGGCGGAATGGCGCGTTATGAGGATCTGCCCTACCGAACCTGCGTCGGGGTGATGCTGCTCAACAAGGAAGGCCTGGTGTTCATTGGTCGCAGAGCCGGCGGCATCGAGCATGTCGACGACAACCATGTCTGGCAGATGCCGCAGGGCGGGGTCGATCCTGGCGAGGACAATTGGGAAGCCGCCAAGCGCGAGCTCTATGAAGAGACCAGCGTGCGCTCGATCGAGCGGCTCGGCGAGGTGCCGGACTGGCTGATCTATGACATCCCGCGCACGGTCGCAGGGCGCGCCTGGAAGGGCCGCTACCGCGGCCAACGCCAAAAATGGTTCGCAGTGCGCTTCACCGGCAAGGACAGCGAGATCAATGTCGCCAATCCCGGCGGCGGCCACAAGGCCGAATTCGTCAGCTGGCGCTGGGAGCCGATGAAGAACCTCCCCTCACTGATCATCCCGTTCAAGCGCCCGGTCTATGAGCGCGTGGTGAAGGAATTTTCCGCGCTGGCGGATGGTTGATCCTTATTGTCGTCCCGGGGCGATGCGCAGCATCGAACCCGGGACCTCGAGATTCCGGGTTCGATGCTACGCATCGCCCCGGAATGACGACGAGAGATATTCGCAAGTGAACGATGAAAAACCCTACCGCCCGAACGTCGGGATCGCGCTGTTCAACGCCGATGGCCGCGTGCTGATCGGGCACCGCTTCAAGGGCGACGGCCCCGAGATCATCCTGCCCGGGCTCGACTGGCAGATGCCGCAGGGCGGTGTCGACGAGGGCGAGAACCTGCGCGATGCGGCCATGCGCGAGCTGTGGGAGGAGACCAGTGTCGTCAGCGCCTGCTATCTCGGCGAGACCGACTGGGTCAGTTACGAATTCCCGCCCTATGACGGACCGCAGACGCACCGGCTGGCAAGGTTTCGCGGCCAGCGCCAGAAGTGGTTCGCACTGCGCTTCACCGGCAGGGACGACGAGATCGACCCGCTGACGCCGCGCAATGACCAGCCCGCGGAGTTTGACGCGTGGCGGTGGGAGCAGCTCGACCGCGTCGCCGACCTCGTGGTGCCGTTCCGCCGCGAGGTCTACCGGGCGGTGGCCGAGCAGTTCGCACCCTTTGCCAAATAGCCTCGCTGCATCAATTCATCGGCCCCACCGCGAACGGGCCGATCGCGATGACGTGGCAGTCGCTGTCGTGCCTGGCGCAGTCGGCGAGCGCGGTGTTGACCGCGGTCTGCTCGTCGGCGGCTTTCAGGCCGAGACCGGGGCGGCCGGCGGTGCCGACGGCGACCGCATTCCAGCCCGTGCCGTCGCCGAGCTTGCGCACGACCTCGTCGCGCGCATCGGCCACGATCGAGGGATTGGTCGCGGCGTGAAAGAAGCCGGTGACCCTGAGCAGGGTCGGGATCGGCACGACGAACACGTCGTCGACCGCCACGATCATGCAGGCCGAGCCCGCGATCGCGCCGCAGGATTCCAGCGCGCGCCGCGCTGAATCGTCGATCGACGTTCCGCCAAGCCCCATGAAATATTGTCCGGCGGGACCGAGCGCTATCGTGCGCGATTTCGCCGCCGTCATGTAGATGTTTTCGAGCCGGGTCTTGAACTGATCACGCAGCATCGGAAAATCTTTCGGCACGAACGCGCGCTCGGTGATGGCGTCGTGCCGATACCAGGGCTTCGGCGGCATCGGCGGCTCCCCATGGCCGTAGACCACCTTGTTGCCGACGGCATAGAGCTCGCAGCGCCGCTGCGATTGGGCGGCGTCCGCCCGCTTCTGGCATTGGTCGAGCGCGGCGTTGCGCGCCTCCTCCTCGGTCGGCCTATTGAGAGCGGAGCCGAAGAAGCCGCCAATGTTCAGGGCGTAAGCCTTGAAATCCGCGGCCGCCGCATATTCGTTGCTGAGAAATGAACGCTGCCGCTCGCCGATGAACGGCACCGCGTCCACCGCGATCTTGCCGGTGGAGGCAGCGGGCGGTGACGACATCGGCGTCGGTGTCGCGGCAGCCGCTTGGGTCGGCGTCGATGTCGGCACCGGCGAAGGCGCCTTCGCCGCCATCGTGGGCGTCGGGCTGGGTGACGGCGCAGTGAGCGAACCCGGCGCGGGTGCCGCGGCAGTGGACGTCGCGGGACTGGACGTGACCCGACTGGTCGTCTCGAGCTTGGTGAAATAGAGGAAGCCGCCGACGCCGATGGCGACAACGGAGACCACGCCAACCACCAGCGGCCACATCCAGTTCGGCGCCGGCGCAGCCTTGATCGTTTTCTTCAGCTGCGGTCTTGCGTAAGTCCCGTCCTCGCGCCGCATCGCGACCATGTAGGCGTGCACCGGCGTCGGGATGTTCTTCACTTCCTGTGCGCCGATATCGGCGAACTGCACCGACAGCTTGTTGGCGACCTGCTCATGCACGGCGCGCGAGATGCAGATGCCGCCGACCTCCGCGAGCCCCTCGAGCCTGGCCGCGATGTTGACGCCGTCGCCGAGCAGATCGCCGTCGCGCTCGACGACGTCGCCGATGGTGATGCCGATGCGAAACGACATCTGCCGGCTCGGCGGATAGGCCATGTTGCGGGTTCGCAAGGACTCCTGGATGTCGATCGCGCAGCGCACCGCGTCGACCGCGCTCGGGAATTCCGCGAGCACGGCATCGCCTGCGGTGTTGAAGATGCGGCCGTTCGCCTTTGCGATGAAATCGTCGATGACGGAGCGATAGGAGGCCAGGCGCCGCAGCGTCTCTTCCTCGTCTTCCGCAACGAGCCTCGAGTAGCCGGCAATATCGGCCGCGAAAATCGCCGCGATCTTGCGCTTCATCTGCGACCTGCCCTGGAACCTCTTCGCCGCGGCAGAATGCCGCTATCGCCGGCGCGGTGCAACAAAGTTTCAGCGCCCGCCACGGTCTGTGGCGAGCGCTGATTTTATTGCGGAATTCTGAAGTGTCGGCGTGACCGCGAGTGCGACCCGGGCGATCGCAAGTGCGACGGCGGCGATCGCGAGTGCGACGGCGGCGATCGCGAGTGCGACGCCGGCGATCGCGAGTGCGACGCCGGCGTCAGTGCATCGCGGTCGTGTTGAGCTCCTGCTGGATGCTCTTGTAATGGTCGAGCCGTGCAATCGCGAGATCAAGCTCGGAGCCTTCGTGCTCGGACAGCTTCTCCTGCATTTCCGCGATCTTGTCGGCGAACTGCGCCCGATCGAGCTCGTCCAGCGAGGTCGCGACGTCGGCAAGCACGGTGAGACGATCGTCGGAAACTTCCGCAAGGCCGCCGGTCACGATGACCTTCTGCTTCTGGCCACCGGTGATGATGGTCAGGATGCCCGGCCGCACCGCAGCCACGAAGGGGGCATGCCCGGCGAGCACGCCGAAATCGCCTTCCCAGCCGGGGACGTCGACCTGGTCGACCTCACCCGAGAAGGCGAGCTTTTCCGGAGAGACGAGATCGAAGTGGAAGGTGGCCATGGTGTTTCCGCTTGCTTTGCTGGTCACCCGCGGGCTCGACCCGCGGGTCCATCCATCAAAATTCTCTTTAGATGGATCGCCGGGACTTCAGTTTGAAGACGCGCTTCGCGCTTCAGCCCGGCGATGACGAGGTGAAGAGCTTAGGCCGCTTCAGCGGCGAGCTTCTTGCCCTTCTCGACCGCCTCTTCGATGGTGCCGACCATGTAGAAGGCGGCTTCCGGCAGGTGATCGTACTTGCCTTCCACCAGGCCCTTGAAGCCCTTGATGGTGTCGGCGAGGTCGACGAACTTGCCCGGCGAGCCGGTGAAGATTTCGGCGACGTGGAACGGCTGCGACATGAAGCGCTCGACCTTGCGGGCGCGGGCCACGGTCAGCTTGTCCTCTTCCGAAAGCTCGTCCATGCCGAGAATGGCGATGATGTCCTGCAGCGCCTTGTAGCGCTGCAGCACCTGCTGGACCTGACGGGCGACCGCGTAGTGCTCCTCGCCGACGACCAGCGGGGAGAGCATGCGCGAGGTCGAGTCGAGCGGGTCCACCGCCGGATAGATGCCCTTTTCGGCGATCGAGCGCGACAGCGTGGTGGTCGCGTCCAGATGCGCGAACGAGGTCGCCGGCGCCGGGTCGGTCAAGTCGTCGGCCGGAACGTAGATGGCCTGCACCGAGGTGATCGAGCCCTTCTGCGTGGTGGTGATGCGCTCCTGCAGCGCGCCCATGTCGGTCGCGAGCGTCGGTTGATAGCCCACGGCGCTCGGAATACGGCCGAGCAGCGCCGACACTTCCGAGCCGGCCTGGGTGAAGCGGAAGATGTTGTCGACGAAGAACAACACATCCTGGCCCTGGTCGCGGAAGTCTTCCGCGATGGTGAGACCGGTGAGCGCGACGCGGGCGCGGGCGCCCGGGGGCTCGTTCATCTGGCCGAACACCAGCGCGCATTTCGACTTCACGCTCGGATCCGGATTCTTCGGATCGGCGTTGACCTTGGACTCGATGAACTCGTGATAGAGGTCGTTGCCTTCACGGGTGCGCTCGCCGACGCCGGCGAACACGGAGTAACCACCGTGCGCCTTCGCGACGTTGTTGATCAGCTCCTGAATCAGCACGGTCTTGCCGACGCCGGCGCCGCCGAACAGGCCGATCTTGCCGCCCTTGGCATAGGGGGCGAGCAGGTCGACGACCTTGATGCCGGTGACGAGAATTTCAGCCTCGGTGGACTGGTCGGTGTAGGTCGGCGCTTCCTGGTGGATCGCGCGCAGGCCTGCGGTCTTGACGGGACCGGCCTCGTCGATCGGCTCGCCGATGACGTTGATGATGCGGCCGAGCGTGCCTTCGCCGACGGGAACGCGGATCGGAGCGCCGGTGTCGGTGACTTCCTGACCGCGGACCAGACCTTCGGTGGTGTCCATCGCGATGGTACGGACGGTGGACTCACCGAGATGCTGGGCGACTTCGAGCACCAGGCGGTTGCCGCCGTTCTTGGTCTCGAGCGAGTTGAGAATGGCCGGGAGGTGGCCTTCGAACTGCACGTCGACGACGGCGCCGATGACCTGGGTGACGCGACCGACCTGGGCTGCCATTGAATGTCTCCTTCGATCCGAACTTCTAAGCCGCGATCAGCCTGACCGCGATGTTGCGTGTGATGGGTGTCGATGCGCCGTGATCAGACGGCCTCGGCGCCCGAGATGATTTCGATCAGTTCCTTGGTGATCTGCGCCTGACGCGTGCGGTTGTAGACCAGCGTCTGCTTGCGGATCATCTCACCGGCGTTGCGCGTCGCGTTGTCCATCGCGCTCATCTGCGCGCCGTAGAACGAGGCGTTGTTCTCGAGCAGCGCGCGGAAGATCTGGACCGCGAGGTTGCGCGGCAGAAGACGGGTGAGAATCTCGTCCTCTTCCGGCTCGTATTCGTAGGACGTCGTGCTGGCGGGAGCGCCTTCCTCGACCACCAGCGGGATGATCTGCTGGGCGGTCGGGATCTGCGCGATCACCGACTTGAAGCGCGAGTAGAACAGCGTGCAGACGTCGAACTCGCCGGCCTCGAAACGCGCCAGCACCTTCTTGGCGATGTCCTCGGCATTGACGAAGCCGAGCTGGCGTACGCTGCGCAGATCGAGATGCTCGACGATCTGCTTGTCGAACTGGCGGCGGAGCTGCTCGTAACCCTTGCGGCCGACGCAGAAGAATTTCACTTCCTTGCCCTGGTTCATCAGGGCCAGCGCGCGCTCGCGGGCGAGGCGCACGATCGACGAGTTGAAGGCGCCCGACAGGCCGCGCTCGCCGGTGCAGACCAGCAGCAAATGAACCTGGTCGCGGCCGGTTCCGGCCAGCAGCGCGGGGGCGCCGGGCGAGCCCGCGGCAGCGCTGGCGATGTTGGCGATCACCGCGCTCATCTTGTCGGCATAGGGACGCGCAGCTTCCGCGGCGGTCTGCGCGCGGCGCAGCTTCGAGGCCGCGACCATCTGCATGGCCTTGGTGATCTTTTGCGTCGCCTTGGTGGAGGCGATGCGGACGCGCATGTCTTTAAGTGACGCCATTCTTCGTTCACCCCGGCGGTTCGACGCGATGTCGGACCGCTAGCCTGTCCCTATCGCGATGCCCGGCCGGGCGCCGGGCACGCTTCTTGTTGTTGTGCCTTTCGCGAAACGATCACGGCCGGCGAACCGGCCATGACGGCTCGTGATTACGCGAAGCTCTTCGCGAAGCCTTCGACCACAGCCTTCAGCTTCGCGGCAACGTCGTCGGAGAGATCGCGGCTGTCGCGGATCGCGTTGAGAATGTCGACATGCTTGCCGCGCAGCAGCGAGAGCAGGCCGTCCTCGAACGCCTTCACCTTGTTGAGCGGGAGCGGATCGAGATAGCCGTTGGTGCCGGCCCAGATCACGCAGACCTGCTCTTCCATCTTCAGCGGCGAGAACTGCGGCTGCTTCAGCAGCTCGGTGAGGCGCGAACCGCGGTTGAGCAGGCGCTGGGTCGAGGCGTCGAGGTCGGAGCCGAACTGCGCGAACGCCGCCATTTCGCGGTACTGCGCCAGCTCGCCCTTGATCTTGCCGGCGACCTTCTTGGTGGCCTTGGTCTGCGCCGACGAACCGACGCGCGACACCGACAGACCGACGTTCACCGCGGGACGGATGCCCTGGAAGAAAAGGTCGGTTTCCAGGAAGATCTGGCCGTCGGTGATCGAGATGACGTTGGTCGGGATGTAGGCCGACACGTCGTTGGCCTGGGTTTCGATCACAGGCAGCGCCGTCAGCGAGCCCGAGCCCTGGTCCTTGTTCAGCTTCGCCGCGCGCTCGAGCAGGCGGGAGTGCAGATAGAACACGTCGCCGGGATAGGCTTCGCGGCCCGGCGGGCGGCGCAGCAGCAGCGACATCTGGCGGTAGGCGACGGCCTGCTTGGACAGATCGTCATAGATGATGACCGCGTGCATGCCGTTGTCGCGGAAGTACTCGCCCATGGTGCAGCCGGTGAAGGGCGCGATGTACTGCATCGGCGCCGGATCGGACGCGGTGGCGGCGACGATGATCGAATATTCGAGCGCGCCCTGCTCTTCCAGCACCTTCACGAACTGCGCGACGGTCGAACGCTTCTGGCCGACCGCGACGTAGACGCAGTACAGCTTGATGTTCTCGTCGGGCTGCGCGTTGAGGGGCTTCTGGTTCAGGATGGTGTCGAGCGCGATCGCGGTCTTGCCGGTCTGGCGGTCGCCGATGATCAGCTCGCGCTGGCCGCGGCCGATCGGGATCAGGGCGTCGATCGCCTTGAGGCCGGTCGCCATCGGCTCGCTCACCGACTTGCGCGGAATGATGCCGGGCGCCTTGACGTCGACGCGCATGCGCTTCTCGGCCTGGATCGGGCCCTTGCCGTCGATCGGGTTGCCGAGCGCGTCGACGACGCGGCCGAGCAGACCCTTGCCGACCGGCGCGTCCACGATGGCGCGGGTGCGCTTGACGGTCTGGCCTTCCTTGATTTCACGGTCGGCACCGAAAATAACGACGCCGACGTTGTCGGTTTCGAGGTTCAGCGCCATGCCGCGGGTGCCGTTCTCGAACTCGACCATTTCACCGGCCTGGACGTTGTCCAGACCGTAGACGCGGGCGATACCGTCGCCGACGGACAGCACCTGTCCGACTTCGGAGACTTCAGCTTCCTGGCCGAAATTCTTGATCTGGTCCTTGAGGATCGCGGAAATTTCCGCGGCGCGGATGTCCATCAGCCTGCCTCTTTCATCGCGTGCTTGATCGAATTGAGTTTGGTGCGAAGCGAGCTATCGATCATGCGGCTGCCAAGCTTCACGACGAGGCCACCGATGATCGAGGGATCGATCTTCACGTTGAGCGCGACGTCCTTGCCGGTCACCGACTTCAGGGCAACCTTGAGAGCGTCGAGATTCTTGTCCGACAGCGCCTCCGCAACCGTGACGTCGGCGGTCGCCTCGCCCTTGAACTTGGCGACGAGGGCGCGATAGGCGCGGATGACGTCAACCACCACGAACAGGCGGCGGTTGGCGGTCAGCACTTTGAGGAAATTGGCGGTGATGCCGGCGATGCCGGCCTTGTCCAGTACGGCCGAGAGGGCCTTGGACTGGGCGTCGGCCGCAAAGACCGGGCTGCGGACGAGGCGCTTCAGATCGGCGCTTTCGTTCAGCAGAGCCTCGAACTTGTCGAGATCGGCCTTGACCTCGTCGACCACATTCTGGTCGCGGGCCAGTTCAAACAAGGCCGTTGCATAACGGCCCGACACACCTGAAACGGACGTATCTTCTGCAGCCACAGACGCGCTCTTTTAGCTGTCAAATTCGCAAGGGAAAAACCGTCGCCACGAAGCGGCGCCTAGCGATCCAAGCCCTTGGAATTCAAGCGGGACTTCGATTTTCGACCAGCACGGGAAGTGCCGGGCTCGTTAAAATCGCGGCTTTGCTAACATAGCAGGCGCGCACGTGCAACATGACGCCAAATTAAAGGCACGACCTTCTGTCGCCAGTTCGTCGCACGTCGCGGCCCACCTCACCGCGATCGTTGCGACGACCTGCCATGCCACGGAATCGCCGCGAACCTTTCGTCGGCGGCGTGCTCTTTTGTTCCTGCCGTCAGCGCATAGCGGCCATGAACACGGATCGCTGAGCCGTGTTCAGGTGCGCGCCGTTCCCGCCCGCCGAATACTTACCCAATTCTAAATGCGAAGAGTAACAAACTTCGTTTTACAGTATTCGCAAGTAATCGATCAGTTAATGAATCGTTAAAGAGAAAGATTACGGAACTTTAGGTGAATATCGATTCAGATCACAAGATATTTCATGACGACACGGATCGGAATTACTGCCCAATTCACGCCTCATTGGGAATCGAAACGCCAACTCGCTCACAAACTGATGGGGGCTCCACTTGCCACATATGTGGCATTACTAGCGTAGGGACCATTAAATGCTGTCATTGAAGACGCTGGGAACTGTGACCCGGCCGCGTACGGCGATTGCTTTCGTCGCTGCAACTCTCTTCGTCGGTGGGACTGCCACCGAAGCTTCCGCCAAATCCAGGCATCACCACCGGGGTTCTCACCACCACAGCCACCAGGCCCAGGCTGACACCGTCGCGAATTCCGGTTGGCTCAACGCCAATGCGTCGATGACGCCGTCGCAGGGCACCGGCCACAGCTTCTCCGGCATGGCCTCCTATTACGGCAACGAGTCCGGCAGCCGCACCGCCTCCGGCGCGCGCTTCAACCAGAACGCCATGACCGCGGCGCACCGGACCCTGCCGTTCGGCACCAAGGTTCGTGTGACCCATGGCGGCCAGAGCGTCATCGTCACCATCAATGACCGTGGCCCGTTCGTGCGCGGCCGCGTGCTCGACCTCTCCACGGGTGCAGCCCGCGCCATCGGCCTCACCGGTGCCGGCGTCGGCCGCGTCACCGCGGAAGTCGTCTCCTAACGGCGCGAGAAGCGCCTTCGGCCTACTTGCGCAGTTTTCATCAGTTTTGCTGCGCGAATGAAACAAGCCCGTGGTCTTGGGGGACCACGGGCTTTTTGTTTGACTTCGTCGCCAATATTGACCCGTCATTCCGGGGCGATGCGCAGCATCGAACCCGCAATCCATCGTGCGACAGAGTTGGTGGATGAATGGATTCCGGGTTCACGCTACGCGCGCCCCGGAATGACGACGGAGGATATGGCCGCGGCTTGGCCTTACAAAAAGCTCTGCGGATCGACGTCCACCTCGAGCTTCTGGTTGCCGGTCGGCTTCGGGCACACCGCGAGCCAGTTGCGCAAATAGTCCGACAGATCGAAGCCGCGGGCCGATTTGACCAGGATGCGGAAGCGGTAGCGGCCCTTGATGACGGCGAGCGGGGCTTCGGCGGGGCCGAGCACGACGACGCGCTCGTCGCGCGGCGCGAGTGCAACGAGCTTGCGGCCGAGGCCCTCGGCGCTCGGACGATCGCCGGCGGAGATGATCAGGCTGGCAAGGCGCCCGAACGGCGGATAGAGCGTCTTCTCGCGCAGATCGATCTCGCTGTCGTAGAAGGCCTCGCGGTCGCAGGCGATCAGCGCCTTCATGACGGGGTGATCGGGCTGGTGGGTCTGCAGATAGCCGACGCCGCGGCCCTGCTCGCGGCCGGCGCGGCCGATCACCTGGTTGAGCAATTGCCAGGTGCGCTCTGCCGCACGCGGATCGCCGTTGGAAAGGCCGAGATCCGCATCGACCACGCCGACGAGATTGAGCCGCGGAAAATTGTGGCCCTTGGCGACGAGCTGCGTGCCGATGATGATGTCGACGCGGCCTTCCGCGATCTCGGCAAGCTCGCTGCGCATCGTCTCGATCGAGGTGATGAGATCGCTCGACAGCACCATGGTGCGCGCTTCCGGGAACAGCGCCGCCGCCTCCTCCTGCAGGCGTTCGACGCCGGGACCGACGGCCACCAGCGATTCCTCGGCGGCACAATGCGGACAGGTTGGCGGTCGCGGCATCGAGAAGCCGCAATGGTGGCAGACGAGGCGCTGGCGAAAGCGGTGATCGACCAGCCAGGCATCGCAGATGGTGCAGGCAAAGCGATGGCCGCAGGCGCGGCACAGCGTCAGCGGCGCATAGCCGCGGCGATTGAGGAACAGCAGCGCCTGCTCGCGCTTTTCGATGGCTTTTCTGATCTCGCCCGCCAGGCGCGGCGAGATGTAGCGGCCGCGCGCGGGCGGCTCACGGCGCAGGTCGATGGCCTCGATTTCAGGCATGTGCTGGCCGCCGAAGCGCGAGGGCAGCGCGATGCGCTGATAGCGGTTCTTGCGTGCATTGACCTCTGACTCGACCGAGGGCGTGGCGGAGGCCAGCACGATCGGGATTTTGGCGATATGCGCGCGCACCACCGCCATGTCGCGGGCGTGATAATGCACGCCCTCGTCCTGCTTGTAGGCCTGGTCGTGCTCCTCATCGACCACGATGAGGCCGAGATTGGCGTAAGGGAGAAACAGCGCCGAGCGCGCGCCGACCACGACCGGTGCAGTTCCTTCGGAGATTGCAGCCCAATTGCGCGCGCGGGTGCGCGGCGTCAGCTCGGAGTGCCATTCGATCGGACGCACGCCGAAACGTTGCGCGAAGCGATCGAGGAACTGGCCGGTCAGCGCGATCTCCGGCATCAGGATCAGCGACTGCTTGCCGCGGCGGATGGTTTCCGCCACGGCCTCGAAATAGACCTCGGTCTTGCCCGAGCCGGTGACGCCGTCGAGCAGCGCGACATGGAAGGTGCCGTTCGCCGCGAGCGCGCGCATCGCATCGACGCCGGCGCGCTGCAACGGCGAGAAATCCGGCCGGCCGAACTCCGGATCGGGCGCGGGCGGCGGAGGCGGCGGCGGCATCGGCTCGACCGTGAGCGTGCCCTCATCGACGAGGCCGTCGATCACGCCGGCGGAGACGCCGGCTTCCCTGGCAGCCTCGGACTTGCCGTGCAGCAGCCGGTCCGACAGCACCTCGATCACGCGCGAGCGCGCCGGCGTCAGCCGCCGCGGGGGATCGCCCGTCAGCCGCACGCCGGCGCGGACCCGTTCGGGGCCGAGGTTCTCGCCCATGCGCAGGCACATCCGCAGCACCATGCCGCGCGGGCTCAGCGTATAATTGGCGACCCAGTCGACGACGGCGCGCAGCTCGCCCTTCAGCGGCGGGACGTCGAGCTTCTCGCTGACCTCCTTGAGGCGATTGTGCAGGCGCGGATCGGGATTGGCGTTCTCGCCCCAGACCACGGCGAGCACCTCGCGCGGCCCCAGCGGCACACCGACGAGATCGCCGGCCTTCAGCTCCATGCCCACAGGGACCTTGTAGGAATAGGTCTGGTCGAGCGCGACAGGCACCAGCACGTCGACCATGCGGGTCGCGTTGGCGGAGGCGGTCGTGCTGCGCGAGGTGTGATCCATGAACGGAGAATCGGAACCTTTGGGGTCTCTTGGGGCGTTCAGGCTAGCGCTGTGGAGCCGCCTTAGCGAACAGTAAACTGGTGGGATGCGATATACTGTGCGGAATCACCACGTCCAGAGCGCATGAGCAAAGCGGCCGCCCCCCACATCGAGCTCGCCAGCGCCGATCCCTCGATCGCGCAGGAGATGGCGCGCTGGCTGTCGCATCTCGGCGCCGAGCGGCGGCTGTCGCCGAAGACGCTGGAAGCCTATGGCCGCGACCTCAGGCAATGCCTGGATTTCCTGTGTAGCCATTGGGGCGAGCGCGTGACGCTGGAACGGTTCGCCTCGCTTGAAGCCACCGACGTGCGCGCCTTCATGGCGATGCGCCGCGCCGATGATATTGCCGGCCGTTCACTGATGCGCGCGCTGGCGGGCCTGCGCTCGTTCGGCCGCTTCCTCGAGCGCGAGGGCAAGGGCAAGGTCGGCGCGCTCTCCGCGATCCGCGCGCCGAAGGTCGCAAAGACCTTGCCGAAGCCGCTGCCGATGGCATCGGCAAAGCGTCTGGCCGACGCCGACGAGCGCGCCGGCGAGGAACGTGAGACCTGGATCCTGGTGCGCGACGCCGCGGTGATGGCGCTGCTTTATGGCTCGGGCCTGCGCATCTCCGAGGCGCTGGGGCTGAAGCGCCGCGAGGTGCCGAAGGTGGGCGAAGGCGACGTTCTGGTCGTCACAGGCAAAGGCAACAAGACGCGCATGGTGCCGGTGCTGCAGAACGTGCTGGCGCTCATCGACGAATATGTCGCGATGTGCCCGCATGCGTTGCCGCAGGAGGGACCGATCTTCGTCGGGGCGCGCGGCGGTCCCTTGAGCCCGCGCATCATCCAGCTCGCGATGGAGCGGCTGCGCGGCGCGCTGGGCTTGCCCGACAGCGCCACGCCGCACGCGCTGCGGCACTCCTTCGCCACGCATCTGCTCTCGCGCGGCGGGGACTTACGCGCCATCCAGGAATTGCTCGGCCATTCCTCGCTGTCGACCACGCAGGTGTATACCGGGATCGATTCCGAGCGGCTGCTGGAAGTCTATGCGAGCGCGCATCCGCGCCGATAATTGCTGACATCAAGCTGTCATGGCTCGCTCCTGGCAAGCATGCCTCTTGCGCGAGCCGCGCGGTTCGGTCAATCGTTGCGGAGCCGCGACAGGAGGGATCATGAGCGCACACGAAAGCATGGAGCACGCCGAGCATGCCGAGCACGCATCGGGCGAGAACAAGAAGATCGCCCTGCTGATCGCGGTGCTGGCACTGTTCCTGGCGATCTCGGAAACGCTCGGCAAGGGCGCCCAGACCGAGTCGATCAGCAAGAACGTCGAGGCTTCCAATCTCTGGGCGTTCTTCCAGGCCAAGAGCATCCGCCGCACCGTGGTGCAGACCGCCGCCGAGCAGGGCAAGCTGACGCTGGGTGCCACCACCGACGACGCCATGAAGGCCGCGGTGCAGAAGCAGATCGACGATTGGACCAAGACCGCGGCGCGCTACCGCTCCGAGCCCGAGACCGGCGAAGGCACCGAGCAGCTCGCCGAAAAGGCCAAGCACGCCGAGCACGAGCGCGACGAGGCGACCGCGAAATATCATCATTTCGAGCTGGCCTCGGCCGCGTTCCAGATCGGCATCGTGCTGGCCTCGGCGACGATCATCACCGGCATGCTGCCGCTGGCCTGGATCGCCGGGCTCTTGACGATCGCTGGCCTCGGCATGACCATGCTCGGCGCCTGGGCGCCGCATCTGCTGCATCTGCATGGGTAGACGGCGCCACGCACACCGCTGTCATGCCCCGGCTTGACCGGGGCATCCAGTACGCCGCAGCACGTCGGTTTTAATCTCGCTGTCTCTGGAATACTGGATTGCCCGCCTTCGCGGGCAATGACACTGAGTGCGTAGCAAGCAGCTCAGCGCGCCTCGTGCACGCTCTTGCGGAAGCGCTGGATCAAACGGAGGGTGCGCGAGGACCAGCCTTCGCCGTTACCCTTGACCAGCTCGCGGATGCGCCGCTTGATCGGCTCGACCAGCTCCGTCGCCTTGGCGCGCAGCCGCAGCACCAGCTCGTAGAGCCGCTCGAACCAGTGCATCTCCAGCAGCTTGTCGCGCGTGACGTCGAATACGAAGGCGGTGACGCCGACGCCCAGCATTTTTGCGAACAGGAACGTGGAGACGCCGGTCAGCCAGTATTGATGCGTGAGCAGCCACAGGCCAATCAGCTTGAGCGGAAACAGCGGGATGATCGGCACCACGAACACGATCAGCGTCATCGCCGGGGACAGTGCATCGACGCGGTCGGCCAGCCACTCCTTCACACGGGCGAGCGGGATCAGTGCGACCACCCGCGCGACGACAGGCTCGAGATGGTCCCACAGCCAGGCTTCGATCAAAAAGATGATCGCAAGCAGGACCCAGACCGGTTGAAGAAGGCGGCGTAGCATGTGATGTCCCGCCCGATTCGGCCCTGGGCGTGACCTACATATGGATGGCCCGCTTGCCGACTGCAAGCGCGGCTTCCTTGACGGCCTCCGAGCGGGTCGGATGCGCGTGGCAGGTACGGGCGAGATCCTCCGCACTGCCGCCAAATTCCATGAGAACGCAGGCCTCATGGATCATTTCGCCGGCTTCGATGCCGATGATGTGCACGCCGAGCACGCGGTCGGTCTTCGCATCTGCGAGAATCTTCACGAAGCCGTCAGTTGTCTGATTGACCTTGGAGCGGCCGTTGGCGGTAAAGGGAAACTTCCCGACGGTGTAGGCGACGCCGGCCTGCTTGAGCTCTTCCTCGGTCTTGCCGACGGAGGACACTTCCGGGGTGGTATACACGACCCCCGGGATGACGTCGTAATTCACGTGGCCGGCCTGGCCGGCGATGATCTCCGCGACCGCAACGCCTTCGTCCTCGGCCTTGTGGGCGAGCATGGGACCGGCGACGACGTCGCCGATGGCGTAGACGCCCTTCAGGCTGGTGGCGAAATGCGGATCGATCTGGACGCGGCCGCGCGCATCGAGCGCAACGCCGGCTTCCTTCAGCCCGAGGCCCTCGGTGTAGGGCACGCGGCCGATGCAGACCAGCACGACGTCGGCTTCCAGCGCCTCGGCGGCACCGCCGGCGGCGGGCTCGATGGTCGCCTTCAGCGCCTTGCCTGAGGTGTCGACGGCGGTGACCTTGGCGCCAAGCTTGAAGGCAAATCCCTGCTTCTCGAGGATGCGCTGGAATTGCTTTGCGATCTCACCGTCCATGCCGGGCAGGATGCGATCCAAAAATTCGACCACGACGACTTCGGCGCCTAAGCGCTTCCACACCGAGCCGAGCTCGAGGCCGATCACGCCGGCGCCGACGATCAGGAGCTTGCCGGGCACCTTGTCCAGCGACAGCGCGCCGGTGGACGAGACGATGCGCTTCTCGTCGATCTCGATGCCCTTGAGGCGCGCGATGTCCGAGCCGGTCGCGATCACGATGTTCCTGGTCTCGATCAGCTGCGACTTGCCGTCGGCGGAGACCTCGACCTTGCCGGTGCCGAGGATCTTGCCGGTGCCCTTGAGCACGTCGACCTTGTTCTTCTTCATCAAGAACTCGACGCCCTTGACGTTGCCGTCGATGCCCTGCTGCTTGAAGTTCATCATCGCGGGAAGATCGAGCTTCGGCGACGACACCGACACGCCCATCTTGGCGAAGGAGTGCCCGGCTTCCTCGAACATCTCGGAGGCATGCAGCAGCGCCTTCGAGGGCATGCAGCCGACGTTGAGACAGGTGCCGCCCAGCGTCGCGTTCTTTTCGACCACGGCGACTTTCATGCCGAGCTGGCTGGCGCGCACCGCGCAGACATAACCGCCAGGTCCGGTGCCGATGACGACGAGATCGTAGGTAGCCATGAGAGAAAGTCCCGTAAGTTTAGCGTGATGAGAATGTGTCAGCGTCCGCGCGGCGCGTCAGCGTCCGCCGGACACATCGAGAATGGCTGAGGTGACGTAGGAGGCATCGTCCGACAGCAGCCAGACGATGGCATTGGCGATTTCGTCCGCAGTGCCGACGCGCTTCATCGGCACCATATGGGCCAGGCGATGATGCCGGTCGGGCTCGCCGCCGGAGGCGTGAATTTCGGTGTCGATCAGGCCGGGGCGGATCGCGGCAACGCGAATGCCTTCGCTAGCGACCTCATAGCCGAGGCCGATGGTGAAGGAATCGACCGCGCCCTTGGACGCGGCATAATCGACATAGGTGTTGGGCGCGCCGAGCTTGGCGGCGACCGACGACAGATTGACGATGACGCCGCCCTTGCCGCCATGCTTGGTCGACATGCGTTTGACGGCCTCGCGCGCGCAGAGGATGGAGCCGGTGACGTTGACCGCCAGCACGCGCTGGATGCGCTCGGCCGTCATCTCGTCGACGCGCACCCCGCTCTGGCCGACAATGCCGCCATTGTTGACGAGCGCGCCAAGCGTGCCGAACTTGTCGGCCTGCTTGAACAGGTCGACGATGTCGCGTTCCTCGGCAACGTCGCACTTCACCGCGATCGCCTTGCCGTTGCTGGCCTCGATGGTAGCTACCGCCTCGTCGGCGGCCTTCTTGTTGCTGGCATAGCCGACCACGACGCGATAGCCGCGCGCGGCCGCCGCAAGCGCGGTGGCGCGACCAATGCCGCGGCTGCCGCCGGTGATGACAACGACTTTATCGGTCACGTCCGCCTCCATCATTCGACAAACGCCGTCGCCCATGCAGGCGACGGCGTCTTCAAAGCATCGGGGATCAGAGATCGAGCACCAGGCGTGCCGGATCTTCCAGGCTCTCCTTGACGCGAACCAGGAAGGTGACGGCTTCCTTGCCGTCGATGACGCGGTGGTCGTAGGACAGCGCCAGATACATCATCGGGCGGACCTCGATCTTGCCGCCGACGACCACCGGGCGATCCTGGATCTTGTGCATGCCGAGGATGCCGGACTGCGGCGCGTTCAGGATCGGCGTCGACATCAGCGAGCCGTAGATGCCGCCGTTGGTGATGGTGAAGGTGCCGCCCTGCATCTCGTCGATCTTGAGCTGGCCGTCACGAGCGCGGCGACCGAAATCGGCGATGGCCTTCTCGATGTCGGCGATCGATTTTTGATCGCAGTCGCGCACGACGGGCACGACGAGACCCTTGTCCGTGCCGACGGCGACGCCGATGTGATAGTAATTCTTGTAGATCAGATCGGTGCCGTCGATCTCGGCGTTGACGGCCGGGACGTCCTTCAGCGCCTGCACGACGGCCTTGGTGAAGAAGCCCATGAAGCCGAGCTTGGAGCCGTGCTTCTTCTCGAACGCATCCTTGTAATGCGCACGCAGCGCCATCACGTTGGTCATGTCGACCTCGTTGAAGGTCGTCAGCATGGCCGCGGTGTTCTGCACGTCCTTGAGGCGGCGCGCGATGGTCTGGCGCAGGCGGGTCATCTTGACGCGCTCTTCGCGCGCCGCGTCATCGGCAGGCGACGGCGCGCGGACCTGCACGGCGGCGGCGGGCTGGTTCACCGGGGTCGGCGCGGAGGCCGCACGCTCGATCGCAGCGAGCATGTCGCCCTTGGTGACGCGGCCGTCCTTGCCGGAGCCCGGAACGGTCGAAGCATCGATGCCGCTCTCGGCCGAAATCTTGCGTACGGACGGAGCGAGCGGCGCATCGGCCGGCGGTGCTTTTGGCGCAGCGGCGGCAACCGGAGCGGCAGCGGCAGGCGCCGGAGCAGCTGCAGCAGGCTTGGCGGGTGCGGCGGCGGACTTGGCAGCACCGGCGCCATCGGTGATCTGGCCGAGCAGCGCACCGACTGCGACGGTCGCGCCATCGGCGGCGATGATCTCGCTCAGCGTGCCGGCCGAGGGCGCCGGGACCTCGATGGTGACCTTGTCGGTCTCGAGCTCCACCAAGGGCTCGTCGACGGCGACCGGGTCGCCGGCCTTCTTGAACCAGCGGCCGATGGTGGCCTCGGTGACGGATTCGCCGAGCGTCGGCACACGAATTTCAGTCATGGTCTTTTCCTTAAGGGATCGCAGTCGCGGACAGGAATTCATACGTCATGCCCCGCCTAGTGCGCGATTGCGCACGGGGAGCGGGGCATCCAGTCCTCCGCGACGTTCGTGCTGATCACGAAGTTCACGGCGTACTGGATTGCCCGCCTTCGCGGGCAATGACAGTCTTAAAAAAACTTCTCAGCTCAATGCTTCGTCCAGGAACGCCTTCAACTGCGCCTGATGCTTGGACATCAGACCAGTGGCGGTCGCGGCGGAAGCGGCGCGGCCGACATAACGCGGACGCCGGCTCGCACCGTTCACCTGGTTCAGCACCCATTCCAGATAGGGCTCGATGAAGTGCCAGGCGCCCATGTTGCGCGGCTCTTCCTGGCACCAGATCACTTCCGCCTTCTTGAAGCGGGACAGCTCGGCCACCAGCGCCTTCAGCGGCACCGGGTAGAGCTGCTCGACGCGCATCAGGTAGATGTCGTCGATGCCACGCTTCTCGCGCTCCTCGTAGAGGTCGTAATAGACCTTGCCCGAGCACAGCACGATGCGGCGGATCTTCTCGTCCGGAACGAGCTTGATCGGCTCGTTCGGCAGCATCTGGGCGTCATCGTAGAGAATGCGGTGGAAGGTCGTTCCCTTCGCCAGCTCCTCGAGACGCGAGACCGCTCGCTTGTGACGCAGCAGCGACTTCGGCGTCATCATGATCAGCGGCTTGCGGATCTCGCGATGCAGCTGACGGCGCAGCACGTGGAAGTAGTTCGCGGGCGTGGTCGGATAGACCACCTGCATGTTGTCTTCCGCGCACATCTGCAGGTAACGCTCGAGGCGCGCCGAGGAATGCTCCGGTCCCTGGCCCTCATAGCCGTGCGGCAACAGGCAGACGAGGCCGGACATACGCAGCCATTTGCGCTCGCCCGAGGAGATGAACTGGTCGAACACGACCTGCGCACCGTTGGCGAAGTCGCCGAACTGGGCTTCCCAGAGGGTCAGCGTGTTCGGCTCGGCGAGCGAATAGCCGTATTCGAAGCCGAGCACGGCTTCTTCCGACAGCAGCGAGTTGATGACCTCGTAATGGCCCTGCTCGTTGCCGAGATGGTTGAACGGCGTGTAGCGGCTTTCGTCCTCCTGGTCGATCAGGACCGAATGGCGCTGCGAGAAGGTGCCGCGCTCCGAATCCTGTCCGGAGAGGCGGACGTGGTGGTTTTCGGAAAGCAGCGAGCAGAACGCGAGCGCCTCGCCGGTCGCCCAGTCGATGCCGTTGCCGCTGTCGATCGCCTTGGCACGATTATCGAGGAAACGCTGGATGGTGCGGTGAACGCGGAAGCCGTCCGGCACCTTGGTGATCTTGCGGCCGATATCCTTCAGCGTCGCGATGTCGACGCCGGTGACGCCGCGCCGCGCATCCTCTTCCTGGTCGGCGATCTTGAAGCCGGCCCATTTGCCATCGAGCCAGTCGGCCTTGTTCGGCTTGTAGGAGGTGCCGGCCTCGAACTCGGCATCGAGCCGCGCGCGCCAGTCGGCCTTCAGCTTGTCGACCTCGCCCTCGGTGACCACGCCCTCGGCGATCAGGCGCTTGGCATAGAGCGACAGCGTCGACGGATGCGCCGCGATCCGCTTGTACATGACCGGCTGGGTGAACGCCGGCTCGTCGCCCTCGTTGTGCCCGTAGCGGCGATAGCACCACATGTCGATCACGACCGGCTTGTGGAATTTCTGCCGGAACTCGGTCGCGACCTTGGCCGCGAACACCACGGCCTCCGGATCGTCGCCGTTCACATGGAAAATCGGCGCGTCGATCATCTTCGCGACGTCCGACGGGTAAGGCGACGAACGAGAATAACGCGGATAGGTGGTGAAGCCGATCTGGTTGTTGACGATGAAGTGCACGGAGCCGCCGGTGCGGTAGCCCTTCAGGTCCGACAGGCCGAAGCATTCCGCCACCACGCCCTGGCCCGCGAACGCCGCGTCGCCATGCATGAGCAGCGGCATCACCGAGATGCGCTGGTCCGGCGGATCGCCGTGCTGGTCCTGCTTCGCACGCACCTTGCCGAGCACGACGGGATCGACGATTTCGAGATGCGAGGGGTTGGCGGTCAGCGACAGATGGATGCGGTTGCCGTCGAACTCGCGGTCCGAGGAGGCGCCGAGATGGTACTTGACGTCGCCGGAGCCTTCGACCGCGTCGGGATTGGCCGAACCGCCCTTGAACTCGTGGAATAGGGCGCGATGGGCCTTGCCCAACACCTGGGTCAGCACGTTGAGGCGGCCGCGATGCGGCATGCCGAGCACGATTTCCTTCACGCCGAGATTGCCGCCGCGCTTGATGATCTGCTCGAGCGCGGGGATCAGCGCTTCACCGCCGTCGAGGCCGAAGCGCTTGGTGCCGGTGAACTTGGTGTCGCAGAACTTTTCGAAGCCTTCGGCTTCGACCAGCTTGGTGAGGATGGCTCTACGGCCTTCGCGCGTGAAGGAGATTTCCTTGTCGGGCCCCTCGATGCGCTCCTGGATCCACGCCTTCTGCGCGGCATTGCTGATATGCATGAACTCGACGCCGAGCGTCTGGCAGTAGGTGCGCTCGCAGATCGCGGTGATCTCGCGCAAGGTGCCATATTCGAGGCCGAGCACGTGATCGAGGAAGATCTTGCGGTCGAAATCGGCTTCGGTGAAGCCATAGGTGCGGGGGTCGAGCTCTTCGCGGTTGCGCTGGGCTTCGATGCCGAGCGGATCGAGCTTGGCGTGGAAGTGACCGCGCATGCGGTAGGAGCGGATCAGCATCAGCGCGCGGACGGAGTCGCGGGTGGCCTGGAGCAGGTCGGCGGAGGAGATGTCGGCGCCCTTGGCTTGCGCCTTGGCGGCGATCTTGCTGCCGACCGCCTTCTCGACTTCGGCCCAGTTGCCGTCGAGCGCGGAGGTCAGGTCGTCCTTGGGGGTCAGCGGCCAGTTGTCGCGCTCCCAGGACGGGCCTTCGGCGTTCTTGAGGACGTCAGCCGGCTGGTCGTTGAGGCTCTTGAAGAACTCCTGCCATTCGGCGTCGACCGAGGACGGGTCCTTCTCGTAGCGGGCGTAGATTTCGTCGATGTAGGTGGCGTTGGTGCCCTGCAAAAATGATGACAGGGCAAAGGCTGCGTTCGCGTCCTGGCGAGACATACTGGGTTCCTGGCGATTTCGGTTCGCGCATAACAAACGGCGCTGGCGCCGAGCTCCCCGACAGGGCTCGACGCGGCAGGCACCCTTTACCCTATTTGCTGCGAAACTTCGCCCGGAAAAGCACGAAGGAGTGAATTAGCCTTTCAACTTTTCGGCAAGCGTGTGGCCGAGGCGTGCCGGCGACGGCGACACTGTAATACCTGCGGATTTCATCGCTTCGGTCTTGGAACCGGCGTCGCCCTTGCCGCCCGAAATGATCGCCCCGGCATGGCCCATGCGGCGGCCGGGAGGGGCCGTGACGCCCGCGATGAAACCGACCATCGGCTTCTTGCGGCCGCGCTTGGCCTCGTCCTTGAGGAACTGGGCGGCGTCTTCCTCGGCGGAGCCCCCGATCTCGCCGATCATGATGATCGATTCGGTCTTGGGGTCGGCCAGCAGCATTTCGAGGACGTCGATGAACTCGGTGCCCTTGACCGGGTCGCCGCCGATGCCGACCGCGGTGGTCTGGCCGAGGCCTTCCTGGGTGGTCTGGAACACGGCTTCGTAAGTCAGCGTGCCGGAACGGGAGACGATGCCGACCGAGCCGGTCTTGAAGATGTTGGCGGGCATGATGCCGATCTTGCACTCGCCGGCGGTCATGACGCCCGGGCAGTTCGGCCCGATCAGGCGCGACTTGGAGCCGGCGAGCGAGCGCTTCACGCGCACCATGTCGATGACGGGAATGCCTTCGGTGATGCAGACAATCAGCGGGATCTCGGCGTCGATGGCCTCGCAGATCGCATCAGCCGCGCCCGGCGGCGGCACGTAGATCACCGACGCGTCGGCACCGGTCTTCTCCCGCGCCTCGCGCACGGTATCGAACACCGGCAGGCCGAGATGGGTCGAGCCGCCTTTGCCCGGCGAAGTGCCGCCGACCATCTTGGTGCCGTAAGCAATCGCAGCCTCGGAATGGAAGGTGCCGTTCTTGCCGGTGAAGCCCTGGCAGATGACCTTGGTGTTCTTGTCGATCAGGATGGACATGAGGTCTGCTTTCGCGAAACTAACGGAGTGAGAGGTCAGTGGATGCGGCGGTAGATGCCGGTGAGCACGTCGGCCCAGCCTTCCGCATCCGGCGAGAACTGAATCTTCAACGAGTAAGAGACGTCGTCGATGATCTCGTAGACGTGGCGCGCATTGCCGCGAAGCGAGCCGCGCACCAGCGTCAGGGTGTTGCCGACCCAGCCGCCTGATGCGGGCGAGGGCGGCGTGTAGCCGAGCGAATCGTACCAGAACAATTTGTAGGTCCGGTCGTCGCGGTCGTAGGTGAAGAGGCCGTGGGTGGCGAAGACCTCCTTGCCATCGCGCATCTGCACCGAGTCCTGGATCAGATAGAACCCGTTGAGATCCATGCGCGCGACGGTGCGCGAGGTGGCCGGTCCGCCCGCAGTCCAGCGCGACGGAAAGACCATCTCTTCACCATTCCATTCGCCGGCGAACGCGGCGAGGCGCGCATGCTCTGCAAGTGGAGATGATGCGGAGAGATGGTCCTGGGCCATGGCCTTAGCCTCCCTTGACGGCCTTCACGATCTTCTGCGCGGCGTCGTCGAGATTGTCCGCCGGCACCACGTTCAGGCCGGATTCGCGGATGATCTTCTTGCCGAGCTCGACATTGGTGCCTTCGAGGCGAACCACGAGCGGCACGCTGAGGCCGACCTCACGAACCGCAGCGGTGACGCCTTCGGCGATCACGTCGCACTTCATGATGCCGCCGAAGATGTTGACCAGGATGCCCTTCACGTTGGGATCGGCGGTGATGATCTTGAACGCGGCCGCGACCTTCTCCTTGCTGGCGCTGCCGCCGACGTCGAGGAAGTTCGCCGGCGCCATGCCGTAGAGCTTGATGATGTCCATCGTCGCCATGGCAAGACCGGCGCCGTTGACCATGCAGCCGATATTGCCGTCGAGCGCGACATAGTTGAGGTCGTATTTCGACGCCTCGATTTCCTTGGCGTCTTCCTCGGTCTCGTCGCGCAGCGCGAGCACCTCGGGATGGCGGAACAGCGCGTTGTCGTCGAACGACACCTTGGCGTCGAGCACGCGGAGCTGACCCTGCTTGGTCACGACCAGCGGGTTGATCTCCAGCATCGACATGTCCTTGGCGACGAAGGCCGCATAGAGCTGCGCGGTGAGCTTTTCCGCCTGCTTGGCGAGATCACCCGAGAGCTTCAGGGCATTCGCGACGGTGCGGCCGTGATGGCCCATGATGCCGGTGGCGGGATCGACCGAGAAGGTCACGATCTTCTCAGGGGTGTTGTGCGCAACGTCCTCGATGTTGACGCCGCCTTCGGTCGAGACGACGAAGGAAACGCGCGAGGTTTCGCGGTCGACCAGGATCGAGAGATAGAACTCCTTGTCGATGTCGGAGCCGTCTTCGACGTAGAGGCGGTTGACCTGCTTGCCGGCCGGGCCGGTCTGCACCGTCACGAGGGTCGCGCCGAGCATTTGCTTGGCGAATTCGGAGACTTCGGCGGCCGACTTGGCGATGCGGACGCCGCCCTTGTCGCCGGCCGAGGCTTCCTTGAACTTGCCCTTGCCGCGGCCGCCGGCGTGGATCTGGCTCTTCACCACCCAGACCGGACCGGGCAGCGCCATGGCTGCGGCAGCTGCGTCCGTGGCACTCAGGACCGGAACGCCCTTGGAGATCGGCACACCGAACTCGCTCAGCAGCGCCTTGGCCTGATATTCATGAATATTCATATGGTCGCTCCCTGAACCCGCGGGCGGTGACCTCATGGGCCCACCTCAGTCTTGTGGCTGGCATACCATATACCACAGGAACTGCAACCCGGATTCTCTCACGTCGGATATCCTGGACCCAGACCCCGCCCAGCCTTCAGCAAGGATTGCATCAGGGGTCCGGAAGTGAAACCGCCGAAGACCGGGTGTCGGTCTTCGGCGGGATTGTTGCGCCTTAACGGCCGAGAAGATCGGGGGCGATCTTCTTGCAGGCATCGACCAGGCCCTGCACGGCGCCGACCGACTTGTCGAAGGCCTCGCGGTCCTTGCCGGCGAGCTCGATCTCGACGACGCGCTCGACGCCCTTGGAGCCGATCACGACGGGCACGCCGACATACATGTCCTTCACGCTGTACTCGCCGTTGAGATAGGCGGCGCAGGGCAGCACGCGCTTCTTGTCCTTCAGATAGCTCTCGGCCATCGCGATGGCCGAGGCGGCCGGGGCGTAGAAGGCCGAGCCGGTCTTGAGCAGATTGACGATCTCGGCGCCGCCGTTGCGGGTGCGGTCGACGATCTCGTCGAGGCGCGCCTGCGAGGTCCAGCCCATCTTGACGAGGTCGGGCAGCGGGATGCCGGCGACGGTGGAGTATTTCACCAGCGGCACCATGGTATCGCCATGGCCGCCGAGCACGAAGGCGGTGACGTCTTCGACCGAGACGTTGAACTCGTCGGCCAGGAAGTAGCGGAAGCGCGCGGAGTCGAGCACGCCGGCCATGCCGACGACCTTCTTGTGCGGCAGGCCGGAAGCCTTCTGCAGCGCCCAGACCATGGCGTCGAGCGGGTTGGTGATGCAGATGACGAAGGCGTCGGGGGCGTACTTCTTGATGCCGGCTCCGACCTGCTCCATGACCTTGAGGTTGATGGAGAGGAGGTCGTCGCGGCTCATGCCGGGCTTGCGCGGCACGCCGGCGGTGACGATGCAGACCTTGGCGTTATCGAGAGCCTCGTAGGAGTTGGCGCCGGTGTAATGGGCGTCGAAACCGTCGACCGGCGAGGACTGCGCGATGTCGAGCGCCTTGCCCTGCGGCACGCCCTCGGCGATGTCGAACATCACGACGTCGCCCAGTTCTTTCAGGCCGATGAGGTGAGCCAGCGTTCCGCCGATCTGGCCGGAGCCAATCAAAGCAATCTTGTCGCGCGCCATGTGAACCTGTCCTTTAGACACGTGAGGAGGGGAAAACTGAGAGGGTGGTTATCCCTTTCGCTTCCCCCGTTCAAGTCGGTGGATGCCCATTTGTCGGGCTTGCCGCGCTTCCGGCCAGCACAACCCAGGCCGTCATTCCGGGGCGTCCGCGCCATTGCGCGGGCGAACCCGGAATCTCGAGATTTGTCCCGCGAGATTCCGGGCTCGCGCTGACGCGCGCCCCGGAATGACGGAAAGATAGGACTTAAGTCTCGACCAGGCCCTTGGTGGAGCCGCTGGCGGTGGAGTCCTTGCGGCCATGAGGCAGCGCCAGATAGGATTCCGAGCTCATCTCGATCAGGCGCGAGGCGGTCCGCTTGAACTCCATCGCCTCGGTGCCCTCATCGGCGATGTAGAGCGAGATCGGATTGGCGTCGGCCGAGGCCATCAGCTTCACGGCATTGTCATAGAGCGTGTCGATCAGCGTGATGAAGCGCTTGGCGGCGTTGCGCTGGGAGAAGTCCATCACTGGAATATGGTCGACCAGGATGGTGTGATAGTCGTGCGCCAGCCTGAGGTAGTCGGATGCGCCCAGCGGCTTCTCGCAGAGATCGGCGAAGGCAAAGCGCGCGACGCCGTGAGCCGAGCACGGCACGTGCAGGGTGCGGCCCTTGATCTGGATATCGCGCGACTTGCATTTGGCATTGCCTGTCATCTTCGCCCAGGCGCGGTTGAGCGCCGTGTCGGCATCGCCATCCGCCGGCGTCAGCCACATCGGCACGCCCTGGAGCTTTTCCAGCCGGAAGTCGGTGCGCGCGTCGAGCCGCGTCACGTCCATGTGGTCGGTGATCTGCTTGATGAAGGGCAGGAACAGCGCGCGGTTGAGGCCGCCCTTGTAGAGATCGTCGGGCGCGACGTTGGAGGTTGCGACCACGACGGTGCCGAGCTCGAACAGCTTTGCGAACAGGCGTCCGAGGATCATCGCGTCCGCGATGTCGGTGACGTGGAATTCGTCGAAACAGAGCAGCCAGCTCTCCTCGAAGATCGCATGCGCCGTCAGCGCGATGACGTCGCCATCGGGGATCTGTCCGCGCGCGATGCTCTGGCGGTAGTCGTAGATGCGCTCGTGCACGTCGGCCATGAATTCGTGGAAATGCGCGCGGCGCTTGTGCTCGACATTCGAGTGCTGGAAGAACAGGTCCATCAGCATGGTCTTGCCGCGACCGACCTCGCCATGGACGTAGAGCCCGCGCGGCGCCTCGTCCTTGTCGCCGCCGTTGAACAGGCGGGCGAGCAGGCCCTGCTTGCGCTTGGGGCTGTAGTTCGCGAGCCGCAGATCCAGCGCCGTATAGGCTTCGGCGACTTCGGCCTGCGCGGCATCGGCCTCGATCGCGCCGGAGGCGATCTGGGCCTGATAGGCTTCGCTGAAGGAGGAATTTGGGGTGGAGAGCATCGCCCTTTACCGCCAGAGACCGGCGGAAATTGCAAGCCGTGAAATGGTGGACGGGCTATGCGGATTCTTCTCCCTCGCCCCGCTCTTGCGGGGAGAGGTGAAGATAGAACTCACGCACACAGCTCGTAGGCGTCCTCGACCACATAGGGCCCGCCGCCGGTCGATGCGCGCGAGGAGAACAGCACGAAGCGTTCGGCCATGAAGGCCTTGCTCGGGAAGTAGCCGCGGATCGAGAGATAGTCGGCGACGTCACGGTCGGTGGCGTCGTGCAGCCGGGCCAGCGTGACATGCGGGATGAATTTGCGCCCTTCCGGATCGAGGCCGATCCGCTGCATCATGCGTTCCAGCTCGGCCTGCAGATCCATCAGCGGCTTGCTCGGTGCGATGGTGGCGACCACGGCGCGCGGCTTGCGGCCACCGAAGCTCTGCAAGCCCTGCACCTTCACTTCGAAGGGCTTGCGATCGATGCGAAACAACATCGATGCGATCTCGTTGGCGGAGGCGCCGTCGATATCGCCGATGAAGCGCAGAGTGACGTGATAATTTTCGGGATCGATCCACCGGGCGCCGGGAAGGCCACCTCTAAGATTGGAAAGCGACTGGCCAATCTCGGCCGGAATTTCCAGACCAGTGAACAAACGCGGCATCGTTTCGCACTCCCGATGCTTGGGTACAGTCCTCAGAGCCAAGGACCCTATCCAAATTAGAGCCGGCGACGAATCACCGGTACCCTGATTCCTATCGCAGTTGTGTGACTCTGCGAAGTGCTGCCAAGGCTACACCCGAAAAACCCTGGGTGTTAGGGTTAGCATTGCCTGCTTTTCAACGGCGTTGCTCGCCGATCGTGCGCACGAATGCCTCCACGGTGGGCAGCATCTTGTCGACGATGATGTCGACGCCTGCAGCGGTCGGATGAATGCCGTCGGCCTGGTTGAGCTTGGCATCGGCCGCGACGCCGTCGAGGAAGAACGGATAGAGCGGCACGTCGAACCGTTTCGCCAGTTCCGGATAAATCGAATTGAAGCGCGCGCCATAGTCCGCGCCGAAATTCGGCGGCGCCAGCATCCCACACAACATCACGGCGATCTTGCGCGCCTTGAGACGCTGAACGATGTCGGCGAGCGCCGCCCGCGTCAAGTCAGGGTCGATGCCGCGCATGGCGTCGTTGGCGCCGAGTTCGACGATCACGCCCTCAGTTCCCTCGGGCACCGACCAGTCGAGCCGGTCGCGGCCGCCGGACGCGGTGTCGCCCGACACGCCGGCATTGGTCATGTCGATCTCTATACCCTTGGTCTGCAAGCCTTTTTTCAGCTTGGCCGGAAACGCATCCGGGGCCGAAAGGCCAAGACCAGCGCTCAAGGAATCGCCGAGGACGACGAGCTTGATCGGCTTTGCCGCGTCCGCCCAGGCGGGACCCGGGAGCGTCATCAAAGCGAGCATCAACACGGCTATGTGCATGAACAATCCGTAACGCCTCTCGACCGCGCTATCGGACTTGCCATATGACCGGACCATGGACATCAGCATCGCTTCCTCGTCGCTCGCCGGTACCACGCCGGACACCATCTCCATCTCCAACGTCAATCTCTCATTGGGGTCGGGGGCGGCACGCGTTCACATCCTCAAGGATATCAGCTTGCGCGTCGGCTCGGGGGAGACGATCGGCCTGATCGGCCCGTCAGGCTCGGGCAAATCCACGCTGCTGATGGTGATGGCGGGGCTGGAGCGTCCTGATAGCGGAGAGGTGGTGGTGGGTGGCACGCCTTTCAATGCCCTCGACGAGGACGCGCTGGCCCGCTTCCGCGGCCGCCAGGTCGGCATCGTCTTCCAGTCCTTCCATCTGATCCCGACCATGACGGCGCTGGAGAACGTCGCGGTGCCACTCGAGCTCGCCGGCAATCCTGATGCCGGCAAGCGCGCGGCAAAGGAGCTGCAATCGGTCGGCCTCGGCGACCGCCTGCATCATTATCCGACGCAGCTCTCCGGCGGCGAACAGCAGCGCGTCGCGCTCGCGCGCGCGCTGGCGCCCGATCCCGCCATCCTCGTCGCCGACGAGCCGACCGGCAATCTCGACGAGGCGACCGGCAAGCAGATCATCGACCTGCTCTTCACCAAGCATGCCGAGCGCGGCATGACCTTGGTGCTGGTCACTCACGATTCCTCGCTGGCGCATCGCTGCGATCGCGTGATCCGCCTGCGCTCGGGCCGCATCGACACGCAGACGACGAACGCATGAGCATCGCCGCCCAACCGTTTGCGAAGCCGAACGGCGTTGCGCTGTCGCTGCGCTATGCCTTGCGCGAATTGCGCGGTGGCCTGCGCGGCTTCTACGTCTTCATCGCCTGCATCGCGCTCGGCGTGATGGCGATATCAGGCGTCGGCTCGGTGTCGGCGAGCCTGAGCGACGGCCTCGCGCGCGAGGGGCGCACGCTGCTCGGCGGCGACGTCTCGTTCGTGCTGTTTCAGCGCGAGGCCAAGCCCGAGGAAGTCGCGTTCCTGCGCTCGCGCGGCACCGTCTCCGTGGCTTCGACCTTGCGCGGCATGGCGCGCTCGGGCGACGGCAAGCTGGCGCTGGTCGAGATGAAGGCGGTCGATGACACCTATCCGATGCTCGGGCAGCTGACGCTGGCGCCGCAACTGCCGCTGGCGGATCTGCTCGCGGAGAAGGACGGTGCATTCGGCGCCGCCGCCGACCCGGCGCTGCTGGCGCGGCTCTCTCTCAAAATTGGCGACCGCGTCACCATCGGATCCGCAACCTTCCAGATCCGCAGCGCCGTCGAAGCCGAGCCCGACAAGCTTGCCGGCGGCATCGGCTTTGGTCCGCGCTTCCTGATCAGCGAGGCCGCCTTGCGCGCCACCGGACTGATCCAGCCCGGCAGCCTGGTGCGCTGGGTCTACCGCGTGAAGCTGCCCGACACCGCCAACAGCGACCGCGCCACCGACGGCTTCATCGCGGATGCGCGCAACGCCGCGCCAGAGGCCGGCTGGGAGGTGCGCAGCCGCTCCAACGCCTCGCCGCAGCTCGAACGCAACATCAGCCGCTTCACGCAATTCCTGACCCTGGTCGGCCTCGCCGCACTGCTGGTCGGCGGCGTCGGGGTCGCCAACGCGGTGAAGAGCCATATCGATCGCCGTCTCGAGGTGATCGCGGCGTTCAAGGCCGTCGGCGCCACGGGCCGCGACGTGTTCGGCATTTACCTCGCGCAGGTCATTTTGCTCGCCGCGATCGGCTCGGTGATCGGGCTGGCGCTGGGAGCAGCGATGCCGTTCGCCATCGTCGGCCTGTTCGGCAAGCTGCTGCCGCTGCCGGTGGTGCCGGCCGTGCACGAGGGCGAGCTCGCGCTGTCCTTCGTCTACGGCCTGCTCACCGCGCTCGCCTTCGGCCTGTGGCCGCTCGGGCGCGTGCATGACGTGCCGGTCGCGGCGCTGTTCCGCGATACCATCGCCGCCGAATGGCACCGGCCACGGCTGGGCTATCTCGTGTTCATGGGGGTCGTCATCGCGCTGCTGGTTGCCGTGGTGATCGGCCTGTCCTTCGACAAGCGCATCGCCGCGGTGTTCGTGATCTCCTCCGTCGTCGTCTTCGCTGTCTTGCGCGGCGTCGCCGGCCTGCTGATGGCGATCGCGCGAAAACTGCCGCGCACGCGCTTCACCATGCTGCGGCTGGCGATCGCCAACATTCACCGGCCGGGCGCGCTGACGCCATCGGTCGTGCTGTCGCTCGGGCTGGGTCTCGCCGTGCTCGTCACCATCACCCAGATCGACGGCAATCTGCGCCGGCAGTTCCTGGCCGCGCTGCCCGACCGCGCGCCGTCGTTCTACTTCATCGATATTCCAAGTACGCAGGCCGTTCCCTTCGACGACTATCTGCGCCAGATCGCTCCTGGCGCGAAGGTCGAGGACGTGCCGATGCTGCGCGGGCGCATCGTCGGCGCCCGCGGGTTGCGTGCCGAGGACCTCAAGCCCACGACCGATTCCGAATGGGTGCTGCAAAGCGACCGCGGCCTGACCTATACCGGCGAGCTGCCGAAGGGTTCCAAGGTGGTCGAGGGCGAATGGTGGGGCGCCGATTATTCCGGCCCGCCGCTGGTCTCGATGGAGAAGAAGATCGCCGATGGCCTCGGCTTGAAGCTCGGCGACGAGATCGTGGTCAACGTGCTCGGCCGCGACATCCCGGCGAAGATCAGCAATCTGCGCAACATCGACTGGCAGGGATTGGGTATCAATTTCGTGCTGGTGTTCTCGCCGAACGCCTTCAAGGGCGCCCCGCACACCCACATCGCGACGCTGACCGAAGCCTCAGGCGATGCAACCGGCGACGGCAAGATCATCAAGCAGGTTGCGGATGCTTACCCAATGGTGACGAGCGTGCGCGTGCGCGAGGTCATGGAGACGGTCGGCGCGGTCGTGACCAATCTGGCGCTCGCGATCCGCGGCGCCAGCGCCGTGACGCTGATCTCGGCGATCCTGGTGCTGGGCGGCGCGCTCGCCGCCGGCCATCGCCACCGCGTCTATGATGCGGTGATCCTGAAGACCCTGGGCGCGACGCGGCTGCGGCTGCTCGGTGCCTATGCGCTCGAATATCTGCTGATCGGCCTTGCCACCGCAATGTTCGGCGTGATCGCCGGCAGCTTAGCTGCCTGGATGATCGTGACGCGGCTGATGACGCTGACCTTCGTCTGGCAGGGTGCAAGCGCGGCCGCCGTGGTTGCCGCCGCCCTGGTCGTCACCGTCGGGCTCGGCCTCGCCGGGACGCTGCTGGCGTTGAACAAAAAGCCCGCCACAGTGTTGCGGAATTTGTGACAAAAGGTAGCGGCCGGCCGCGCGGGAGCGGAATCGAAGGGATTCCCGCGATTAACCACGTCTGCTTGTCAGGCTCACGTCAGGATTGCGCCGCAAGGGCGACATTCAGCCGCGCGTGAACCGTTGCAGTGAATGTGTTAGTTTCCCACATATCGGATGGGTGCGGAGCCCCGATTGTTAGCCAAAATTAATGTCGGCAGGCATCGGTATCCGAGATAGAATTTGACGAACCGGCGGCATGGCACCCCCTGTGCCGGGCCGGGCCAACCAACGGGAATTCGACCATGTCGGACCTAGACCGCAATTACGCTTCTCCTTTCGGCAGGGCCGCCGGGCGTGTTGACGCCGCGACGGTCGACGCCGGACTGCGCGCCTACATGCTGCGCATCTACAATTACATGAGCATTGGCCTCGCCATCACCGGCCTTGCCGCGCTCGGTGTCTACATGGCCGCCGTGACCGATGTTCCGACCCCGGAAGCGGTTCGCGTCGGCAAGCTGTTCCTGACGCCGTTCGGCTACGCGATGTTCGTGAGCCCGCTGAAATATCTGTTCATGCTGGCGCCGCTCGCCATGGTGTTCGTGATCTCCGCGGGCATCAACCGTCTGGCCCCCTCGACCGCCCAGATCCTGTTCTGGGTGTTCTCGGCGCTGATGGGAGTCTCGCTGTCGACCATCTTCCTGGTCTACACGCATGACTCGATCGTTCGGGTGTTCTTCATCACCGCGGCGACCTTCGGCGCGCTGAGCTTCTACGGCTACACCACCAAGCGTGACATGAGCGGCATGGGCTCGTTCCTGTTCATGGGCCTGATCGGCATCATCATCGCGAGCCTGGTGAACCTGTTCCTGGCTAGCTCGGCGCTGCAGTTCATCGTCTCGGTCGTCGGCGTGCTGGTGTTCGCCGGCCTCACCGCCTGGGACACCCAGCGGCTGAAGAACGAGTACATCTACGGCTACGCCTCGGCCGGCGGCGACATCGCCGAACGTGCGGCCATCACCGGCGCGCTGTCGCTGTACTTGAACTTCATCAACCTGTTCACGCTGCTGCTGCAGCTGCTCGGCCAGCGCGACTAAGCGATCGACGAGAGAACGGACCCGAACCCCGGCCGAAAGGCCGGGGTTTTTGTTTGTGCGGCGCGCGCCACGCACACGCTGTCATCGCCCGGCTTGACCGGGTGATCCAGTACACCGAGACGTCAGTGGTTTATCGAGAGGCCGCGGCGTACTGGATGCCCCGCCCCCCGTGCGCAATCGCGCACTAGGCGGGGCATGACGGCGGAGAAGGTGGAGGCAATGAGGAGCATGGGGAAGCGTTGTTGCCCCTTCCAGCGTCCGCGGGAAGGCTCTAATCTCCTCCCCATGTCCGCACCCGAAATCAGGCCCACCATCGAGGCCGACCTTCCCGCCATCACCGCCATCTACCAGCAGGCCGTCCGCGAGGGCACCGCGACGTTCGAGCTGGATCCGCCTGACCTCGCCGAAATGACGCGCCGCTATCGCGTCCTGGTCGACGGCGGCTATCCCTATTTCGTCGCTGTGATCGACGGCAGCGTCGCGGGCTACGCCTATGCCGGCGCCTACCGGCCGCGTCCGGCCTATCGCTTCACGGTCGAGAACTCGATCTATCTCGATCCCGCCTTCCACCGCCGCGGCATCGGCTCGATGCTGCTGCAGCGGCTGATCAGCGAATGCGAGGCCCGCGGCTTCCGCCAGATGATCGCCGTGATCGGCGATTCCGCCAATGCCGGCTCGATCGGCGTGCACACCAGAGGCGGCTTCAAGATGATCGGCACGCATCCCAATGTCGGCCTGAAATTCGGCCGCTGGCTGGATACGGTGATGATGCAGCGGGATCTCGGTGAAGGCGCGAAGACGGTGCCGGGGAAGTCGGTCTCGTAGGAAGCAAGGTCTCGTAGGGTGGGCAAAGCGAAGCGTGCCCACGGTCTGTGACGAAGGAGAAAGGTCGTGGGCACGGCGCTTTGCGCCTTTGCCCACCCTACCGCACCGATCGTGTGGTCAGACCACCGCCAGCTTCCGATCGATCACCAGCAGCACGCGCTCGAGCTCGTGGCCGCGGCGCAGGATCAGGCCGGTCGCCGAGATCACGCTGTACATGCCCTGCTTGCGCGCGAGCCGCGGATCTTTCTCGATCCGGTAGATCGGCACTTCGGAGGCGCGGCGAAAGACCGAGAACACCGCGCGATCTTTCAGGAAATCGATGGCATAATCCCGCCACTCGCCGTCGGCGACCATGCGGCCATAGAGATTGAGAATTCGGTGCAGCTCGAGCCGGTTGAATGTCACCCGGCCGGGTTGGGCGTTCGCAGCGGCGGGGCGCGCCACTGCGCGCTGCTCGCTCGGATCGGCATCCTCCGACGTCAAGCTCATGGGGCGCCTCCTCATCGCTCAGCCATGACCGCCTCCGCGAAGACCGTCCCCGGAACCGCGGATCATGACATCTACATGATCGCGCCAACTGTTCCCGCCCGCAAGGGGCTCTTGAACGGCCGCCGAAGGACCAGGCCGACCTCGCCAACGGCCAGCTCGTCATGACACACGCGGCGGTGGAACTTCTCAGCGGCAAACCGTCACGGCATCGTTAGCAGGAATCACAGGATCGCCGCTTTTCCGCCCACCGCCCGCCGCCCTGCATTGCGAAAACACTGGTGTGCGTTGACCCGGTCCTTTCGGTTCCGGATTCCTCAGCCCCCAGCCCCCCGGGGTCGAACAGGATCGGGTCTGTACGCGCGACAAGGAGGGCCAACGCAAGTTGGTCCTTTTTTGTTTGTGGCGGGGTGTTTCACACCATTGTCATTCCGGGGCGCGCCACTTGGCGCGAACCCGGAATCCATTGGGCGACAGCACGCGCGGTGAAATGGATTCTCAGGTGCGCAATTGCGCACCATAGTTCGCGCTACGCGCGCCCCGGAATGACGAAGACAGATTGTCCTGAGAGAATTCTACGCGCGCTTCAATGCAGCGACGTGTACGCCGCGCCCAGCATCGGGCCAGGTCTCTCGCGGCTGCCGTCCTGGACGTAGACCACCGCACCATCGACGCCATCGCGCGACGTCAAATTTTCGATCGGCACGGTCCAGCTTTCCGGATGTCCGTGCCAGTCGCCGACCTTCAGTACATTGCGCACGACGTTGTGGTAGGTGATCTGCTGTCCGCGGTTCTCGCCGCGACTGATCTCGATTGGCACCGATTTCACGATCGAGCAGATCCAGACCTCGCCATGCGAGACCGTCGGCTCGTTGCTCGCAGCAACCGACACATTGATCTGCTTGCCCGCGAGCGACATGGTCACCGGCACGCTCATGACGCCCGTGCCAGCGTCGGTCTTGCCGATCGCGCTTTCGATGCCGGCGCGGTCGCTGCCGATGACATGCGCGGCGCCGTTGACCACGACCTGCGGCGTGTAGACCTCGCGGTCACCACGCATACGCGAATAGGCGCGCTGCCGCGCCGAGAAACGTGAATCCGCCAGCGTATCCTTCCAGCCGAGATAATCCCAATAATCGATCGGCATGCTCAACGCGATGATCGAGGGGTCCTTGGCGAGATCGCCGATGACCTTGTCGGCAGGCGGGCACGAGGAGCAGCCCTGCGAGGTGAAGAGCTCGACCACGGCGCGGGGATCCGCCTGGGCGGGGCGGATGACGGCGACGATGGCGCAGATGCCGAGTGCTCCTGACCAGAATGCTCCGGACCATCGCGAAACGAAATTAGAAACCATCATGCCAGTCATGTTGAAAGTCACACAGGTCACTCGTTGGGGGAAGATCTTATCGCCTGATGGTCACCGTAGTCTTACGGGCGCGGTACATTCAACTATCCAGGGCAGGATTTTGCGGGACGAACCCATCCGAAACATACCGCAAAACGTACGAAGGCGGCCTTTTGATAGGCCGCCTTGGTTTAACCTTCTACTCACGTCGCGGTGAGCCACCGTTCACAAATTCGCGCTTAAGCCGCGAGTTTACGCAGCACATAGTGCAGAATGCCGCCGTTCCGGTAGTAATCGAGCTCATCCAGCGTATCGATGCGGCAGAGCAGCGAAACGCGCTGCAGCGAACCGTCGCCCGAGACGATTTCCGCGGTCAGCTTCTGGCGCGGCTTGAGTTCGCCGACCAGGCCACGCAGCGTGACCTTCTCGTCGCCCTTCAGGCCAAGCGACGACCACGAGGTGCCTTCCTCGAAGGTCAGCGGCAGCACGCCCATGCCGACCAGGTTGGAGCGATGGATGCGCTCGAAGCTCTGGCAGATCACGGCGCGAACGCCGAGCAGGCGCGTGCCCTTCGCAGCCCAGTCGCGCGAGGAGCCGTTGCCGTACTCGGCGCCGGCGAACACGACGAGCGGCACCTGCTCCTGCTGGTACTTCATCGCGGCGTCGTAGATCGACATCTGCTCGCCGTCGGGCCAGTGCTTGGTCAGACCGCCTTCGGGGATGTTTCCATCCGCGCCCTTCAGCATGAAGTTCTTGATGCGAATGTTGGCGAAGGTACCGCGCATCATCACTTCATGATTGCCGCGACGCGTGCCGTATTGGTTGAAGTCAGCGGGGCGCACCTGGTGCTCGCTGAGATATTTGCCCGCAGGCGAGGTGAGCTTGATCGAACCGGCCGGCGAGATGTGGTCGGTGGTGATCTTGTCGCCGAACATGGCGAGGATGCGCGCCTCGACGATGTCGGTAACAGGCTCCGGCTCCTTCTTCATGCCTTCGAAATAAGGCGGGTTCTGCACATAGGTCGACGACATGTTCCAGCGATAGGTCTCGCTCTCGACCGTCTTGATCTTGCGCCAGTTGGCGTCGCCCTTGAACACGTCGGCATACTTCTTCTTGAAGATCGTCGAGGTCACGAACTTCTTCATGAAGGCGTTGATCTCCTTCGTCGTCGGCCAGATGTCCTTGAGGTACACCGGCTTGCCGTCCTTGCCTTCGCCGATCGGCTCGACGGCGAGGTTCTTGGTGACGCTGCCGGCGAGCGCATGCGCGACGACCAGCGGCGGCGAGGCCAGATAGTTCGCCTGCACATCCGGCGAGACGCGGCCTTCGAAGTTGCGGTTACCTGACAGCACGGCCGCAGCGACGATGCCGTTTTCGTTGATCGACTTCGAGATCTCCTCAGGCAGCGGACCGGAATTGCCGATGCAGGTGGTGCAGCCGAAGCCGACCAGGTTGAAGCCGACCTTGTCGAGATCCTTTTGCAGGCCGGAATCGGCGAGATAGCCCGCAACCACCTGGCTGCCCGGAGCGAGCGAGGTCTTCACCCACGGCTTGGCCTTGAGGCCCTTTGCAGCCGCGTTGCGCGCCAAGAGGCCGGCGCCGATCAGCACGCTCGGGTTCGAGGTGTTGGTACAGGAGGTGATGGCCGCGATGACGACGTCGCCATGGCCAATCTCGAAGTCCTTGCCCTCGACGGGGAAGCGCTTCGTGGGCTCCTCGGCCTTCTTGTACTCAGTGCCGAGCGCGAGCGAAAAACCTTCGGCAACCGACGGCAGCGCGATGCGGCCTTCGGGACGCTTCGGACCGGCCATCGACGGCACGACGTCGGCGAGATCGAGCGTCAGCGTCTCGGTGAACACGGGATCGGCCGACTTGGCGGTGCGGAACAGACCTTGCGCCTTGGCATAGGCCTGCACCAGCGCAACGCGCGGCGCGGCGCGGCCCGAGGTCTTGAGGTAGTCGATTGCGGCGGCGTCGACGGGGAAGAAGCCGCAGGTCGCGCCATATTCAGGCGCCATGTTGGCGATGGTCGCCTTGTCGGCAACGGAGAGGTTGTCGAGGCCGGGACCGAAGAATTCGACGAACTTGCCGACCACGCCGAGCTTGCGCAGCATCTGCGTCACGGTCAGCACGAGGTCGGTCGCGGTGACGCCTTCCTTCAGCGCGCCCTTCAGCTTGAAGCCGACGACGTTGGGCAGCAGCATCGACAGCGGCTGGCCGAGCATGCAGGCTTCCGCCTCGATGCCGCCGACGCCCCAGCCGAGCACGGCCAGACCATTGACCATGGTGGTGTGCGAGTCGGTGCCGACCAGCGAGTCAGGGTAGGCGACCTCGAAAGTGCCGGTCTTCTTGCCGACCGTCATCTTCTCCTTCTTGGTCCAGACCGTCTGGGAGAGATATTCGAGATTGACCTGGTGGCAGATGCCGGTGCCGGGCGGCACGACCGAGAAGTTCGAGAACGCCTTCTGGCCCCACTTCAGGAACTCGTAGCGCTCCTGGTTCTGCTTGTATTCTTCCGTGACGTTCTTGGCGAAAGCCTTGTTGTCGCCGAAGAAGTTCACGATCACGGAGTGGTCGATGACGAGATCGACGGGGACGAGCGGGTTGATCTTCTCAGGCTCGCCGCCGAGCTTCTGCATCGCATTGCGCATGGCGGCGAGGTCGACCACGGCCGGAACGCCGGTGAAATCCTGCATCAGCACGCGGGCCGGGCGGAACGCGATCTCATGCTCCAGCGACTTCTTGCGCAGCCATTTCGAGACGGCGACGATGTCTTCCTTCTTGACCGAGCGGCCGTCTTCGTTGCGGAGCAGGTTCTCGAGCAGGACCTTCATCGAATAAGGAAGTTTCGAAATTCCCTTCAGACCATTCTTCTCGGCCGTGGGCAGGCTGTAATAGACATAGGTCTTGGCGCCGACCTTGAGGGTCTTTTTGCATTTGAAGCTGTCGAGCGAGGTCATGTAGGAAATCCCAATTGTTAGACATACCCGGCAGGGTATTTTAACACCGTCAGCGTAGCAGGCTGGGTCGCTTGCAGGGGCAGGTTAAGTTGCTGCATCAAGTAGTTCCGGGCTTATAGAAGTTTTCTAACCGCGCCGCCACAGCCACAACAGGACCGAGCAAGCCGCGAGCCAAAAATTCTGATGCGCTACCCCAAGATTTCCTGAGGCCCGGCTGTGAACGGGTTGGTCCCAGTCAAGATGCAGCTGGCCGGACGCGGCGTGACTTGCGTGCGCGGCGGCCGCGAGGTGTTTTCCGGGCTCGATTTCGAGGCAGTTGCCGGCGAGGCCATGGCCGTGGTCGGCCGTAACGGATCGGGCAAGACCTCGCTGCTGCGGCTGATCGCGGGCCTGCTCATTCCGGCCGGTGGCAAGATCGCACTGGACGGTGGCCACGGCGACATGACGTTGCCCGAGCAGTGCCACTATCTCGGCCATCGCGATGCCCTGAAGCCGGCGCTGAGCGTGACTGAAAATCTGTCATTTTGGGCTGAATTTCTCGGCGGCGAGCGCGGCGACGCGGCTGAAAGCCTCGCCACTGTCGGCCTCGACCACGCGGCCCATCTGCCCGCCGCCTTCCTGTCGGCCGGCCAGCGCCGCCGGCTGTCGCTGGCCCGGCTGCTGACGGTGCGGCGGCCGATCTGGCTGCTGGACGAGCCGACCAATGCGCTGGATGCGGCCGGGCAGGACATGTTCAGCGGGCTGATGCGGGAGCATCTGGCGCGCGGCGGGATGATCATCGCGGCGACCCATGGGCCGCTGGGGATCGACGCGCGGGAGCTGCGGATCGGGGGGATGGTGTGAAAAGGTCCAACCCTCAGCTTTCCAAGCGGCCGAGTTCGGCTCTCTGCGTTCCCTCTCCCCTTGTGGGGGAGGGTCAGGGAGGGGGGTACCGCACGGGGACTCGCTCGGTCGACCGAAGTTCTTCTTTGCTCTCAAGTGCACCATTTCCTGGGCTACCCCCCTCCCCAACCCTCCCCCCCAAGGGGGGAGGGAGCGCAGCGTGCGCGGGGCGCGAGCCGGGCTCTCATGGCCGTCTCGCAACCGCCGGGGGCCCCGCATGACCGCCCTCGCCGCCCTGATCCGCCGGGACATCAAGATCGCGCTCCGCGTTGGCGGCGGGGCGTTGATTGGCGTGCTGTTCTTCCTGACCGTCGTCGTCCTGATGCCGTTCGCGGTCGGGCCGGACCTGGCGCTGCTGTCGCGGCTGGGGCCGGCGATCCTGTGGCTCGGGGCGCTGCTGGCCAGCCTGCTGACGCTCGACCGGCTGTTCATGGCCGACCATGAGGACGGCTCGCTCGACCTGATCACGATGAGCCGGACGCCGCTGGAACTGGCCTGCGCCGCCAAGGCGCTGGCGCATTGGCTGGCCGCCGGCCTGCCGCTGATCGTTGCAACCCCCGTACTCGGGCTGCTGCTCAACCTGGACATGGTCGCCACGGCTGCGGTGGCGCTGACGCTGCTGGCGGGCACCCCCGCCCTGACCTTCACAGGCATGATCGGCGCGGCGCTGGCGGTGACGCTGCATCGGGGCGGGCTGCTGATGGCCGTGCTGGTGCTGCCGCTGTCGATTCCCGTGCTGATCTTCGGCGTTGCGGCCTCGCAGGCCGCGATCACGGGACCGCTGTCGTTCGGCGCGCCGTTCTCGATCCTCTGCGCGCTGTCGCTGGTCAGCCTCGTGATCGGCCCGTTCGCGGCGGCGGCGAGCCTGAAACATGGACTGGATTGAAACGAGCTCGGTTGCCTTGACCCCGATCAACTTTCGCCGCGCGCTTTCATGCTGATTGCGTGAGCAGTCCCGGGTGCTTTATCAGGATACAATGTCGCTGATCGACCTCGCCAACCCCACCAGGTTCCTCGCGCTCTCGGCGCGGGTGCTGCCGTGGCTCGCGGCCGCGACCATCGTCCTGCTCGCGATCGGCCTCTATCAATCCGCATACGCGCCCGACGATTATCAGCAGGGTGCGACCGTGAAGATCATGTTCATCCACGTGCCCAATGCGTGGCTGTCGATGTTCGTCTGGGGCGTGATGAGCGTCGCTTCGCTCGGCACGCTGGTGTGGCGGCATCCGCTCGCCGATGTCGCAGCGAAAGCCGCAGCTCCGATCGGCGCCAGCTTCACCTTCCTCGCGCTGCTCACCGGCTCGCTGTGGGGCCGGCCGATGTGGGGCACCTATTGGGAGTGGGATGCGCGACTGACTTCGGTGCTGATCCTGTTCCTGATGTATCTCGGGCTGATGGCGCTGTGGCGGGCGGTGGAAGATCCCTCGCGCGCGGCGCGCGCTGCCGCCGTGCTGACGCTGGTCGGCGCGCTCAATCTTCCGATCATCAAATTCTCGGTCGACTGGTGGAATACGCTGCACCAGCCGGCTTCGGTGATGCGCATGGGCGGCTCGACGCTCGACAAGGCGTTCCTGGTTCCGCTCCTGGTGATGGCCGTCGCATTCACGTTGCTGTTCGTCACGCTGCACCTGGCCGCGATGCGCAATGAGATTTTGCGCCGGCGCGTGCGCTCCCTGCAGATGATGCAGGCGAGCCGCGTAGCGTTTTCGAGCGGAGTGGGTACCGGTTCGCGTGAAGAAAACGCGTCAAAAGGCGCCGCATGACGATGTCGCTCGGACCTTACGCGCCCTTCATTGTGACATCCTACGCGGCAGCGGCCCTCGTGGTCGCGCTCCTGATCGGCTGGGTCATCATCGACTATCGCAATCAGACGGAGCGGCTGCGCCAGCTCGAGCGCAGCGGGGTCACGCGCCGCTCGGCCCGCAGCGCAGTGGATGCACCATGAGCGATCAAACCACGTCCGCACCTCCGCAGCGCCGCACCTTCCTGATGGTGCTGCCGCTGCTCGCCTTCGTCGGACTTGCGGTGCTGTTCTGGTTCCGGCTCGGCAGCGGTGATCCCTCGCGAATTCCCTCCGCGCTGATCGGCCACCCCGCACCGCAGACCACGCTGCCGCCGCTGGAGGGATTGCAGGCCGACAATGTGCAGGTGCCGGGCTTCGATCCCTCCGCATTCAAGGGCAAGGTCAGCCTCGTCAATGTGTGGGCGTCCTGGTGTGTGCCCTGTCATGATGAAGCGCCGCTCCTGAGCGAACTTGCCAAGGACAAGCGCTTCCAGCTCGTCGGCATCAACTACAAGGATACGCCCGACAACGCCCGCCGTTTCCTCGGCCGCTACGGCAATCCGTTCGGCCGCGTCGGCGTCGACGCCAATGGCCGCGCCTCGATCGAATGGGGCGTCTATGGCGTGCCGGAGACTTTTGTCGTCGGCCCTGAAGGCACCATCGTCTACAAGCTGGTCGGCCCGATCACGCCGGATAATCTGAAAGCCGTGCTCCTGCCCCAACTCGACAAGGCGCTCAAAGCCGGAAGCTGACGATTTCGCCGATGAGCTCTCCGCGGGCTGAGCTCACGGAATCATCGCGACGATTGATCCGTGTGGCCTGCAAGCAGCCCGGCCACGACATCCCAGCCCTTCTCGAACATATGGCCGACCTTGTGACCGAGGGAATGGTCCGGTCGCAACCGCGGCGATTCCAGAATATGCGTCAGGTGGCGGTGATCGCCCGGAATGGTGCGGATCTCCGCAACGATGGCGGTCTGGACGGCGCTCATCAGGTCATCCAGGTGCTGGGCCCAGACGGACCCTTTGAGCTCGATCTCAGTCCTCAGTGTCTCCTCGATCCGGTAGATCTCGCCAACGATCTCCCTGGCGCGTACCGGGCGGTTGTTCCTGAGCGCAAACAACAGGAGGAGATGCTTCTCCTCGATCTGATCGAGCACCATTGAAACCGCAACCGCGAAGGGGGACGCTGCGATCCGCGCTGCGGTCCGGTCACCGGCCGGAGCGGTCGCGACGGACAGCAGCTCCCAGGGGATTTCCAGACGTCTTGCGAGGATCGTGAGCGCGAACGGCACGGCATCGACACGCTTCGCCTTGAGCGCGGTCAAAAGGCCAAGGACCTTGTCAAGGCTGGCGCCCTCGAGCCGCGCAATCTTCGGCGCGAGCGCCCGGCCAAACTCCGCAAGCTCCCGCTGCATGTCGAGGTAGCGCAGCATCTTCTTGAGGTCGTCGAACGTCGCATGCGCGCTGGTATAGGCCATCAGCCCATCGCGAATGCTGGCAGCCCCCTCGGCCGAACCAAGCAGGCCGCTGAGGGAGATCAGGACCTTCTTCTGGAACGCCTGGGCCATCTGCCGCGCCTCGTGCTGCCTGGCGGCCGAGATGACATCCGTCGCTTTGGCGATGTAGTCCGCGGCCATGCTGCGCAGCATCTGCTCCGTCACGAGGCTCCAGATCGGCGCGAGCGATCCGCGGGCGATCTGGCCGCTATTGGCCCGCTCCGGCGCCCTGTCGACCAGGACCGGCTCGAGCGGCTCGAAGAAGTAGCGCGAGGGATTTCCGACCCGATAATGATTCTGGCCCGTGTTGCGAAACTCGGCACGCAGCGCCGCGATCAATGGCTCGGAATGCGGAATGTCTTCGCCGAGGGAATGTAGCCGCTCCAGCTCGGCAAGCAGGCGGCGCCGGACCTGCGGAGCGAGTTGCCGAAGGTACTGGATCAGATGTTCAGCGGTGTGGTCCTGTTTTGCGCTCACCACCGGGCCCTCCGGCGTGCCACCATTCTTTATGAGAAAGGCTACTGCCTTCGGCCCTTCAGGCAAGGCAAGGCGCTGAATAATTTCAGGTTGCGGTTACAGAGCAATGAAGGAACCGGCCGGAACCGCCGCCCGATCCGGAGCGCGCGCGTGAACAGGCTCGGTTGCCGTTAGCAGGCGGGAACCGGGCCGGCGCTAGCCCTTCCTGATATCCCCCGCTTCGGCCTCGCTGGTCTCCAGCGACACCGGCTCGATCCCATAGCGCTTGGTCAGCGGCATCTGGGCGATGGCGAAGATCATCGTGATGGGCGTAACACCGAACACCTTGAAGTTCACCCAGAAGTCCGTGCTCTGGGTGCGCCAGACGATCTCGTTCAAGACCGCCATGCCGGCGAAGAACAGCGCCCAGCGCAGCGTGAGGATGCGCCAGCCCTGCGGGGTCAGATTGAACATCTGATCGAACATCACCGCGATGAAGGAGCGGCCGAACAACAGGCCGCCGCCGAGGATCGTGGCGAACAGGCCATAGATGATGGTCGGCTTGAGCTTGATGAAGGTCTCGTCGTGCAGCACCAGGGTCAGCGTGCCGAACACCAGCACGATCACGCCGGTCACGATCGCCATGATCGGAATGTGCCGCGTCACCACATAGGAGGCAGCCATCGCCGCCACGATCGCGACCATGAAGGCGCCGGTTGCAGCAAACAGATTGAACTTCGCATTGACGAAGAAGAACACGAGCAGCGGACCGAGCTCGGTCGCCAGCTTGAACAGCGGATGCGGCTGGGTCTTGTCCATTCCTTGACCTTTGTTGTTGTCATGCCCCGCCTTGTGCGCAATTGCGCAATGGGGCGAGGCATCCAGTACGCTGCGCCGCCGCTTGTAGACCACGGGCGCCTCGGAATACTGGATCCCCCGCCTTCGCGGGGGATGACGAATAAAACCTACGATTCGATTCCGGCGATGGCGCGGGCGAAATCGCGCGCGGTGAACGGCGCGAGATCGTCGACGCCTTCGCCGACACCGATGAAGTGCACCGGCAGTTTGAACTTCTCGGCAAGCGCCACCAGGATGCCGCCGCGCGCGGTGCCGTCGAGCTTGGTCATGACGAGACCGGTGACGCCCGCCGTGCGATGAAAGGCCTCGACCTGCGACAGCGCGTTCTGGCCGACGGTGGCGTCCAGCACGAGCAGCACCGCATGCGGAGCTGTCGCGTCCACCTTGCGGATGACACGCACGACCTTCTCGAGCTCGTTCATCAGCTCGGCCTTGTTCTGCAGCCGGCCGGCGGTGTCGATCAGGAGCACGTCGATGTTTTGCTGTTTCGCCGCGGTCAGCGCATTGAAGGCGAGGCTCGCCGAATCCGAGCCCTGCGCGCCCGCGATCACAGGCGTCTTGGTGCGCTCGCCCCAGACCTTGAGCTGCTCGATCGCGGCGGCGCGAAAGGTGTCGCCGGCGGCGAGCATCACCTTGCGGCCTTCGGAGGCGAATTTTTGCGAGAGCTTTCCGATGGTCGTGGTCTTGCCGGAGCCGTTGACGCCGACCACGAGGATCACGAACGGCTTCTTGGCCGTGTCGATCTCGAGCGGCTTCGCCACCGGCGCCAGCACCTTCTCGACCTCGGTCGCGACCACGTCCTTGACCTCGTCGGCCGAGATCGCCTTGTCATAGCGCCCGGTGCCGACGGCATCCGCGATCCGCACCGCGACTGACGTGCCGAGATCGGCGCGCAGCAGCACGTCCTCGATGTCGTCGAGCATGGCGCGGTCGAGCTTGCGCTTGGTGACGAGGTCGGCGACCGCGGTCCCGAGCGAGGACGAGGTGCGCTTCAGCCCGTTGGACAGGCGGCGCCACCAGCTCAGCTTGGGGGTGTCAGTGGTATCGTTCATGGTGGCGGTGTGTTAGCCGTTCCGGCTCCCAAACGAAAGCCTTGACCGAAAGACTTGCAATTGCTCGATGTTCCCGAATTGACCACTGAGGAGATTTTAGCCCGCGTGCTCCACCGCGACGGCTTGATGCTGGTCATCGACAAGCCGGCCGGCCTACCGGTGCATCGCGGCCCCAAGGGCGGCCCCAATCTGGAAGACTCCTTCGACGCGCTCCGGTTCGGTCTGCCGCGACCGCCGGTGCTGGCCCACCGGCTGGACAAGGACACCTCCGGCTGCCTGGTGCTCGGCCGCCATCGCAAGGCGACCGCCTCGCTCGGCCTCCTCTTCAAGCACGGCAAGATCGGCAAGACCTACTGGACCGTGGTCGAGGGCGGCCCTGCCGAGGACGAAGGCACCATCGACATGCCGCTCGGCCGGCTCAATGCCGAGCGTGGCTGGTGGCAGAAGCCCGACCCCGAGGGACAGAAGGCGATCACCAACTGGAAGGTGATGGGCCGCGGCGACGGCTTCACCTGGCTGGCCATGGAACCGGTGACCGGCCGGACCCACCAATTGCGGGTGCATTCGTCCGCGACCGGCTGGCCGATCTTCGGCGATAACATTTACGGCAACGGCCCGCGCTTCGGCGAGCCGAAGCTGCATCTGCATTCCCGCGAGATCGTGGTGCCGATCTCCCGGAACAAGGAGCCGATCCGCGTGGTCGCGCCCGCCCCGCCCCACATGCACGAAAAACTCCGCGCCTGCGGCTGGAACGGGGAGTAGCAGCGGTGTTGCCTACCTCTCCCGCTTGCGGGAGAGGTCGGATCGCGAAGCGATCCGGGTGAGGGCTTTCTCCTCTTGGGGATTGTCCCATTGCGGAGACACCCTCTCCCCGGCCCTCCCCCGCAAGCGGGGGAGGGAGCGCGCCGACGCGGCCGCGACGCCCCGCTGAAACAGCGCGCTCTCCACATGGTTTACGAAACGTTCAGGGCTCGCCTCTAATGATAACGGTCGCTTAGAAAAAGCTTCCGTCATTCCGCTCAGGACGAGCAACGTCATGTCCACGGCCCAGCTATCGATCATCGACGAGGTCGAATCCGCGATCCGGACCGGCTCGGCGGAAAAGGGCATGGAGACCGCCCGGCGCGTCACCGACCTGTTTCTCTCCTCCGCCGGAAGCTTCAACGACGAGCAGATCGCGCTGTTCGACGACGTGCTCGAACGCCTGATCGGCACCATCGAGCTGCGCGCCATCGCCGACGTCGCAGCGCGCGTGGCGCTGGCCGAGATCAGCGCCCAGCTCGCGCCCATCGCACAGGCACCGCCCTCGGTGATCCGCCGCCTCGCCAACAATGACGAGATCCGCATCGCCGGCCCCGTGCTGCAGGAATCCGCCCGGCTCGACGATGGCGAACTGGTGAAGATCGCCGCCAGCAAGAGCGAGCCGCATCTGCTCGCGGTCGCCGGCCGCTGGTGGCTGAAGGAGATCGTCACCGACGCGCTGCTGGCGCGCCGCTATCCGAGCGTCAGCAAACGTCTCGCCGCCAATCCGGGCGCGCGCGTCTCCGGCAACGGCTTTGCCATCATCGTCGGCCAGGCCGAATCGGATCCCGAGCTTGCCGTCAGCGTCGGCGTCCGCGTCGACCTGCCCTCGGATCTGCGCCGCCAGTTGCTGCGTTCGGCGACGGACGCCGTGCGTACGCGGCTGCTGTCGCGCGCGCCGCCGCATCTGTTCGAGGAAATCCAGAACGCGATCGCTGCCGTCACTGTCGGTATCGAGCGCGAGATGTCTGCTGTCCGCGACTTCGAAGGCGCCAAGCGGGCGATCGGAAATCTCAAGGCGACCGGCCAGCTCAACGAGGCGACACTGCTGAACTTCGCGCGACAGCGTCGTTACGAGGAAACCGTGGCCGCGCTGGCGGCACTGTCCGGATCGACAGTCGAGGTGATCCGTCCGTTGATGCAGAGCCTGCGCGAAGACGGCCTGCTGGTGCCGTGCAAGGCGGCGCTGCTGAGCTGGGAGACGACGGTTGCCGTGCTCGAAAGCCGCTTTGCCACCGGTGCGATGAAGCCGGCGGATGTTGCGAGGGCGAAGGGCAATTTCGCGCGGATGACGGCGGAGAATGCCAGGCGCACGCTACGCTTCTGGCAGGTGCGGGCGTCGTAGCCGGCGCAAGTTCGAGGGCTCACTGCGCACTCCACACTCCGCCGTCATCCCCCGCGAAAGCGGGGGATCCAGTATTCCAGAGACGGCTGTGGGATACGGAGGGGCCGCGGCGTACTGGGTCGCCCGGTCGAGCCGGGCGACGACACCTGTTATGTGGTTAGCCGCTCGCCATCACGGCCGGCGATCGCCAATCGCACGACACTGCCGATGCGCTCGCCCGCGATAGCCACCGGCAGATAGTGCTCAGTCCGCCCCAGGCTCTCGCTCTCGACCAGCACATCGCGCGTCGCACCGATCTCGGTTTGCAGCCGCCGGCGCAACACCGCCTCTCCGGCTGCACGCAACTGCCTCGCCCGCTCCTTGATCACGGGCCTTGCCACTTGCGGCATCCGCGCAGCCGGCGTGCCGGGACGCGGCGAATACGGGAAGACATGCAGGAACGTCAGCCCGCATTCCTCGACGAGATCGAGCGAGCGCGAAAACATGTCTTCAGTTTCGGTCGGGAACCCCGCGATGATGTCGGCGCCGAAGGCGATATCCGGGCGTAGGCGCCGTACCTGATTGCAGAACACGATCGCATCATGCCGCGAATGCCGCCGCTTCATCCGCTTCAGGATCATGTCGTCGCCTGACTGCAGCGACAGATGCAGATGCGGCATCAGCCTGGCATCGTCGGCGATGGCATCGAGCAGATCAGCGTCCGCCTCGATCGAATCGATCGAGGAGATGCGCAACCGCTTCAGCTCCGGCACGTGCCGCAGGATCTGCTTCGTCAGCACGCCGAGCTTCGGCGCGCCCGGCAGGTCAGCGCCATAGCTGGTGAGATCGACGCCGGTGAGCACGATCTCGGCATGACCGCGCTCGACCAGGGTGCGCACCTGATCGACCACGGCGCCCATCGGCACCGAGCGTGAATTGCCGCGGCCATAAGGGATGATGCAGAAGGTGCAGCGATGGTCGCAACCATTCTGCACCTGCACGAACACCCGTGGCAGGCCGCTCGCATAGCCATCGACGAGATGGGGCGCCATCTGCTTCACCGACATGATGTCGCTGACGGCGATTTTCTCGCCGGTGCCAAGACCGAAAGCGTCGCGCGCCGCGCGCCAGGCTTCGCTTCGCATCTTGTCGTCATTGCCGACGACGCGATCGACCTCGGCCATGTCGGCGAACATCGCGCTTTGCGTCTGCGCCGCGCAACCGGTGACAACGATGCGCGCACCCGGCCGTTCACGCTTCATCTTACGGATCGACTGCCGTGCCTGTGCCACCGCCTCATTGGTGACGGCGCAGCTGTTGATGACGATGGTGTCGGACAGGCCCGCGCCTTCCGCTTTGCTGCGGATCACCTCGGCCTCGAAGGCGTTGAGGCGGCAGCCGAAGGTGACGATGTCGACCGCCATCAGCCCACCGGCGCGAACAGCGCCGGATCGAAATGGCCTTCATATTCGAAGGTCGCGGTGCCCGTCATCAGCACGTGATCGTCACGCTCGCGCCATTCGATGCCGAGCTTGCCGCCGGGCAGCGTCATCTCGACCTTGCGCTCGGTGCGCTTCAACCGCGCTGCTGCGACCGCGGTCGCGCAGGCCGCCGAGCCACAGGCCCTCGTCAGACCGGCGCCGCGCTCCCAGGTGCGCATGGTGATGTGCTCGCGATCGACGATATGGGCGAGCGTGATGTTGGCACGCTCCGGGAAGATTGGATGATTTTCCAGGAGCGGACCGAAGCGCTCGAGATCATAGGCGTTGACGTCGTCGACCCAGAAGATCGCGTGCGGATTGCCCATGCTGACCACGGAGGGCGAATGCAGGATCGGCTTGTCGATCGGCCCGATCTGCAACTCGATGTAGCGGGTGTCGCGAAACTCCTCCGCCAGCGGAATGTCCTGCCAGCCGAACTTCGGCGCGCCCATGTCGACGGTGTAGAGATCCGGCGCCGGGCCCTGCCAGGCATTGAGCAGGCCGGCCGCGGTCTGGAAGGTCGCCGTGGTCTGCCCGCTCTTCTCGAAGATGCGGCGAACCACGCAGCGCATGCCGTTGCCGCAGGCCCCGGCTTCGGAGCCGTCATTGTTGTAGATGCTGATGAAGGCTTCGGTGCCGTCGAGCCGCGGCTTCTGCAGGACCATGAGCTGGTCATAGGGCACGCCGCCTTGCGCGGACGCGACCGCGCGGGCGTCTTCAGGCGTGATGCGGCCGGCAGAATCGCGCATGTCGACAACGACGATCTCGTTGCCGATGCCGTTCATCTTGGCAAATGCATGGTTGGCGAGCGCGCTCATGAAAATTCCCGAATTTCGCCCGTCTTATATGGTGATCCCAGGTCCCTTGGCCAGTGATTTGCGCCCCGCGGGGCCGGGCCGTCTGCCATGACGCAGACGTCATGGGACGAATTTGGCGCTCGCGTGTTAGAACGGCGAAAGCTCGCGCGGAGGGGGATGCGCGACCGGATTTGGCCTTCGTAAGGGCCTTCGTCGTTGAGGCCTTCTTGGTTAAGGCCTTCTGGGTTAAGGCCTTGGGGAGAATAGAATGATTAGGTTTCGTCGTCTCGCTCTGGCCGCGCTGATCCCGGCAGCGGCCTTGTCGCTGGGCCTGTCGATCGCCCGGGCTCAGACACCGAGCCCGGCGCCCGCGGCCTCAGCAAGCTCCTCGCCGGCCCCGTCGGCCTCG
>NZ_LBJP01000073.1:0-93122 GCF_028128715.1 Bradyrhizobium sp. CCBAU 51745
AACGGGGTCGGTGCCGGGGGCGCCGCGGGCGGCGCGACATGCGCGGGTGCGCCGGCGACGCTAGCCGCCGCCTCGCCTTCGGCCGGCGCCTCGCCGTTCTCGCCGGTGGGACCTGCGATCATCGCGGTGTTCATGCCGCCCTTGGCCTCGGGGCCGGCATAGGTCGCTTCGAGATCGATGATGTCGCGAAGGAAGATCTTGCCTTCGTTCAATTCATCGCGCCAGATGATGATGGCCTGGAAGGTCAGCGGGCTTTCGCAGAGGCCCGCGATCATCGCCTCGCGGCCGGCCTCGATGCGCTTGGCAATGGCGATTTCGCCTTCGCGGGAGAGCAGCTCGACCGTGCCCATCTCGCGCAGATACATGCGCACGGGATCGTCGGTGCGCTCGCCCGGTTCGCTCTTCTTGACCTCGGTGACGGCCTTCTGGGTGACCTCGACGAGCTCGTTATCGGTCTCGTCGTCGGCCTCGTCCTTCTCTTCCTCGCCTTCGCTATCCTCGGCTTCGGTGACATTGATGCCCATGTCGGAGAGCATGGACATGATGTCCTCGATCTGCTCCGGCGAGGTCTGGTCGGACGGCAACACTTCATTGAGCTGATCGAAGGTCACGAAGCCGCGCTTCTTGGCCTGCTTGATCATCTTCTTCACTGCCGCGTCGGACAGATCGAGCAAGGGCGACGGCGCGTCCTGGGAATCCTTCTCGGGAGCGTCCGCTGCCTTGTCGTCTTTTTCCTTGTCCTTCGCCTGCAGCGTCTTTGCCTTGGTGGCCATCCATTGCTCCTAAACGCGTTTCATGCAGACGTGCGCTGCGCCTGCGTGAAATCACTTGAACCTGTTGCTCGACGCTCTCGCTTCGTCAGATCTCGACACGGAAAGGGCGGCGCGCACACATCTCGCCACCCCGACCTTTCTCTCGCCGGATTTGCCTAACGCTTCGTGAGCCTCTTTGTCGCGGCGGATGCAGGTGAAGTGCCAACAGCTGTTGCGCGGATTCATTCCTGACGCGTCTGTTCTGCCTGCGGCCGCGGGGGCCAAAGTGCTACAAGACCGTTAAGCCTCGATTAACCCTGTTTTTGCCGCCAAACCTTGGATTTGGCGAGTCTTTTAGCGACACCTAACCCGGCCGTCCGCATGAATCTTTCATCACACGCTCTTCTGGAACCTGCCCGACAGCTCGCCAAAACCCTCGATCAGGGCCTCGGTACCGTCGACCTCTCCTATCCGAGCCTTGACGTCACGCAGCCACGCCAAATTGGCCTCGCTGGGGTCCTCCCCCAAGGCCAGCTCGGCGTCTTTCAGCTCTCTAAGTAGTGAATGCCATTGCCGATGCAAGGCAACGAGCTGGTGCCAGGTCGAGAGAACGTCGTCCCGTGCCGCCCCCTCGCGGGCGCCCCACACCGCCGCGGTGGTGATGGCGCCCTCAACCCGTTGAAGAACCTGAGATAATCCACCTTTTTCGAGGTCGCCGCGCATCTTCTCGGCCTGCTCCTCGGGGTCGGGGGAGTGGTAATGATCGTTGACGAAGGCGCTGATAATGGCGGCCCGGAGCTTGTGGGCCTCGGGATGGGCGATCTCCAGGGCTGCCACCTCCTCGAGATGGTCATGCAGCAGCCAGGGGTGGTTGATCAGGCACTGCAGAATCAGCGCCTCCCGCCGGGAGATGGCGCTGCGCTGGCCGCGCATGATCGGGCTCGCCGCCAGCTGCGGGCTCGCCGCCTGGTAGGGGCCCGATGGCAGCGGGGCCGGCCCGGGTGGGCCGCCGCGGCGGCCTCCTCCAAAGCCCTGCCCACCGAATCGATTCGCCTGACCGCCGCGGAGCTGGAAGGGGCGGCCGCCGCCCCCTTGGCGGAAACCGCCCCTGTTGCCAAAGCCGCCGCGGCCACCGTCCGGCGAGAAGGTGCGCTGCAGCCGCTCGATGAACTCGTCGCGATAATAGCGCCTGACAACCTCGTCGCGGATGCCGTTCGACAATTCCCTGATGCGCGCTTCCAGCGCGGCCCGGCGCTCGGGCGTGGCAAAGTTGCCGCCTTCGAGCTCGCGCGACCACAGCATGTCGGCAAGCGGACGCGCCGCCGAAATCACCTCTTCCATCGCGCCGCGGCCACTGGTGCGCACGAGATCGTCGGGGTCCTGCCCCTCGGGGAGCAGCGCGAAACGAAGACTCTTACCGGGTGCGAGGAATGGCAGCGCGAGATCGGCGGCACGATAAGCCGCCTTCTGTCCGGCGCGGTCGCCGTCGAAGCAGAGGATCGGCTCGTCCGCCATCTTCCAGAGCAGGGCGAGCTGGCTTTCCGTGAGCGCGGTGCCGAGCGGCGCCACCGCGCCTGTAAAGCCCGCGGTGACCATGGCGATGACGTCGACATAGCCTTCGACCACGATCAGCGGGCTACCATCATGGGTGGCTTTGCGCGCGGTCTGGTGATTGTAGAGATTGTCGCCCTTGTGGAAGAGCGGTGTCTCCGGCGAGTTCAGGTACTTGGCCGGAACGTCCTTCTCCAGCGCGCGTCCGCCGAAGGCGATGACGCGGCCGCGCAGATCGGTGATGGGAAACATCACGCGATCGCGAAAGCGATCATAGGGCACGGGAATGTCGTCGCCGGCAACGAGCAGGCCGGTCTCGACCATGTCCTCGACGGACACGCCGAGCTTGCCGAGATGCTCCTTCAGCGCGAAGCGATCGGGCGAGGCATAGCCGAGGCGGAATTGCAATTGCGTCGTCGGCGAGATGGCGCGGTCGGCGAGATAGCCGCGCGCCTTCGCACCCAAGCGCGAGGCCAGCGTTTCCGCAAAATACTTTGCGGCGAGATCCATGACGTCATGCAGCGTGCGGCGCCGCTCCTCGTGCCGCGCCGCATCCGGCGTCACCGCCGGCAGCGGCAGCCCGGCCATGCCGGCGAGCCGCTCGACCGCCTCGCCGAACGGCACACCGTCGGTCTCCATCACGAAGGTGATGATGTCGCCGTGCTTGCCGGAGGAGAAGTCGTGGTAAAAACCCTTCTGGTCGTTGACGTAGAAGGACGGCGTCTTCTCCTGCTGGAACGGCGACAGCCCCTTCCACTCCCGCCCCGCCTTCTTCAGCTTGACGCGCTTGCCCACGACCTCGGAGACCGAAAGCCGGGCACGAAGCTCGTCAAGGAATTGGGGCGTGAAGCGCATGGCCATGGTGTAGCGCGAACCGGGGTGAGTCGGGCGAAGGATCTGGGATATAGGTGCGGGGCGGCCAGAAGTCAGGTTTACGCGGGATTATCCGGGTTATCCGACATATGCACAGGGCCCGATCCGTCACCCTGAGGTGGCCGCTTCTTCAGCGGCCCTCGAAGGGCGACGGCCCGGCTGGCGGCTATATACGGGCCGATTCATCCTTCGAGGCTCACACTGCTTTGCAGTGTGAGCGCCTCAGGATGACGGGTCTGGCTTGGGAGCCCCACTTGAACCCCGCCCGGTTCCACGCTTCCATAGGCCATGTTCAGGACCTTTCGGGGTGGCCAGAGCGGGGGCTGGCGCGTGACTTCGATGTCGCCCGTGACGGGCGAGCCCCTGCCCTTCATGCCGGCGCTGTCGGTGACCGACGGCGATGCCGTCGCGCTGCCGCTGGTGCCCTCGCGGAATGCCTGGCGCCTGGTCGGCGTGCCGAGCAGCCTGCGCTACACCGAGCGGGCAGAGAAGCAGCAACTCGTCGCCGTGCAGGCCGGCCTCGGCCGGCTGGAAGCGACGAGCGCGGCGCTGATCCCGATCCGCAAATCGGCCGCTTGGTGGGAGCTGACGCAAGAGGAGCGGCGCAAGATCTTTGAAGACAAGTCGCACCATATCGCCAGCAGCATGCGTTTCCTGCCCGCAATCGCGCGCCAGCTGTATCACTGCCGCGACCTCGGCGAGCCCTTCGATTTCCTGACCTGGTTCGAATTCGCGCCCGCGCATGCCTCGCTGTTCGAGGAGCTGGTCGGCATGCTCAGGCACACCGAGGAATGGAGCTATGTCGAGCGCGAGGTCGATGTGCGCCTGGTGAAGGAAGTGCTGTCGGCTTAACGCGCGATGAAATCGCGCTTTAAGTTTTTGTTTGAGCATGATCTTGTCGGAAAACCGCTGCGCACTTTTCCGGATCAGGCTCAGTGGTCAAGAAAGCGGCCGGACGCTATGTGCGGCAGGTCCGTCACCGGCCAGTTGTAGACGTAAGTCCAGGCCTTCTCCGAGACGCCATCCGCGCCTGATACCTCGATCAGCTGGCGCAGATATTCGGTCGGCTCCGGAAAGCCTTCGCCGCAGGCCTCGTACATGTCGAGTTCGCGCAACAGCTCCTCGCCGGCGCGCAAGGCGAACAGCTCGCCATGCACGACATCCGATGACACCTCAGACAGCAGCAATCCCGGATAATGCTTCACCAGCACGAGCCGGCCGCGGCAGGTGGCTTCACCGAGGAAATCCGCATGCTGCGAGAGCAGCCGCGCCATCGGATGGTCGAAGCCGCGCATCAGGGTGCCGTAGACGAAAAGACGGTCGGAGGTCATGGGGGTGTCTATAGCTGGCAATCACGGCGAGTGACAGGGCCGCTACGTCGTCCTGGCGAAAGCCTACACAACCTCGGCTTCCAGCGCCTCGCCGCGCGCCTCGGCCGCGACCACCTTGACGCTGACATCCATGACGTCGAACGCATCCTGGGTGCCGATATAGATGCCGTGCAGCGGGATGGCCTGGCGCGGGTCACGGGCGACGGCGACGCGGATGAGGTCGCGGGTGCCGACGATGCCGTTGGTCGGATCGAACTCGATCCAGCCCGCGCTCGGCAAGTATACCTGCACCCAGGCATGGGTCGAGCCGCCGCCGAAATGGTGCTGCGCGATATCCTCGGGCACGAAGACGTAGCCGGAGACGAAGCGCGCGGCGATGCCGAGCCGGCGCAGCGCCTCGATCATGAACAGCGCGTAGTCGCGGCAGGTGCCGGTGCCCCGCAGCAAAGTCTCGCACGGGCTCTGCGTGCCCGGCGCGTGACGCCTTTGGTATGTGAACTGGTTGCGGATGGCGTGGGTGATGCGGCTGAGGATGTCGAAGGTTGGCGACGGCGCAGTCTCGTCGAGAAAGCCGCGCGCCCATGACGCGATCCTGCCCTCGGGATCGGGATATTGCGCCGTGATGTACTGGACGAGATCGGGCAATTCCGCATCGTCATAGGCGAAGGGATAGAAATAAGCGGGATCGTCGGGCGTCAGCGCGAACTCGTCCACCGGATTGTGCTCGACGGTGACGTGCCAGTCGAACACCAGCCTGTCCGCGCGCGCGTCGAAATCGGCGATCGCGACCGAATTGCCGAACACATCGTGAATCCAGCGCAGCGACATCGGGTTCGGCGAGATATCGAGCCTGGAATCGAGCACGCGCAGATCATGGCCGTCGCTCGGACGCAGCATGAATCTGTGCTCGCCGAAGGCCACGGGACGATAGTAGCGATATTCGGTCTTGTGATGAATCGTCAGCAGCGGCATCGTCGGGAGATCATGGTGATGTTGGGCAGGCCCATTTGTTAATGTTTGCCCAATGTCCGGGGCGACTGCTTTTTCCACAGGCAATCAGGAATGGCTTTCAACACAGCCGAGGCGACGGATCAACTGCTGGGCGACGGCGATATTCCGCCAGTGCATGAGGTGAATGCAGAGGGCACATCACCCTTTTTGCTCACATCGGACCATTACGGCCGCATTCTGCCGCGCGCGCTCGGCGATCTCGGTGTATCGGAAGACGAGCTAACGAGGCACATCGCCTGGGACATCGGCATCGCCGGCGTCTCCGAGCGGCTGGCAAACATGCTTAACGCGCATCTGATCGCACAGCGCTATTCGCGGCTGGTGATCGACTGCAACCGTCCACCCGCTGTCGCGAGCTCGATCCCCGTGATATCGGAGGCGACCGCGATCCCGCGCAACGAAGGCATCTCGGACGGTGAGCGCGCGGCACGGCGACGCGAGATTTTTCAGCCCTATCATGATCGCATCGATGCGGTGATCGACGGCCGGAGCCGCGACAAGCGGCCGACGGTGCTGGTGTCGCTGCACAGCTTCACGCCCGTCTATGCCGGCGTCGCCCGGCCCTGGCACATCGGCGCGCTGTACAATCACGACAAGGTGCTGCCGCAGCTGCTGCTGAAACACTTACGCAGCGAGGGCGATCTCGTCGTCGGCGACAACGAGCCCTATGCGGTGAGCGATCTCAGCGACTACACCATTCCCGTTCATGGCGAGGCGCGCGGTCTCGTCAACACCGGCATCGAGATCCGCCAGGATCTGATCGCGGATCAATCCGGCCAGCGGCAATGGGCGGAGCGGCTGGCAAGGATCTTTGCGGAGATCGAGGCGGAGCTGAGACCGGCGCTGCTGGTCGGCTAGCATCCTCATTTGGCCCGTATCAGCGCCAGCCAGATGCCGCCGCCGATCATGAAGCCGCCGGAGACGCGCGACGCCAGGCGGGTGCGGCGCGCCGAGAAGAAGCCGCGGACCTGGCCGGCAAGCAGCGCGTAGATGCCGTCGGTCAAGCCGGCCAGCACCATGAAGGTGATGCCGAGCACCAGGACCTGCGACAAATGATCCTTGCTCATGTCCATGAACTGCGGAATGAACGCACCGAAAAATACCAGCAGCTTCGGGTTCGACAAGGCGACGACGAAGCCCTGCAAGAGGAAGCCGCCACGCGGCGGAGGCGGCGGCGCGTCGGCGTTGACGCCCTCGACTGGCGAGCGGATCAGCTTGATGCCGAGCCAAACCAGATAGGCCGCGCCCGCAAAGCGCACCCAGTTGAACCAATAGCCCATCGTCGCCATCAAGGTGGTGAGGCCGACCGCAAGGATGCCGATCACGATCAGCAGCCCCATCTGCACGCCCAGAATGTTGGTCAGCGCCGAGCGTGTGCCGTACCGCAGGCCGTTGGCGATGACGAGGGTCACGATCGGCCCCGGCAGCAGCGCCAGCGCAATGCAGGCGGCGATAAAGGCGAGATAGGCTTGCATGGACATCATGGGGGGACTCTGCGCGATGGCGTTTGCAGCTATTAATGCATGAGAAGAGCAGGAACGGAAGTCATCACTGTGTGACACAGAGGCCCTGCAATCAGGGGTGTCATTACCCGCGAAGGCGGGTGATCCAGTACGCCGAGACCTTCATGAGATACGGAGAGGCTGCGGAGTACTGGATACCCCGCCTTCGCGGGGTATGACAGCAGAGGTGGTGGAAGCACCACGCCGTATCGTCAATTCTTCGGCAGGCCGGCAACGGCGCGCGCAGGGCCAGTCAATTCGAGGATGTGCAGGCCGGTGTTGGCGCGATCGACGATGTAGATGTAGCCGCGGTCGTCGGTTTCGACATTGTTGGTCTGGATCGCGACCTTGCAGCGCTCGCCGCCCTCCACAGGAATGCAGCGCTTGTCGGTCGCGCCCGTGATCGCCGGGATGAAATAGCCGACTTCCCTTGGATGATAGGGATCGCGGACGTCGAGCGCGCGAACGCCGGCATTGAAGAAGGCGATGAAGGCCATCTTCTTGTAATAGACCGGCGCCATGCTCTCGTTCGAGGAATGCGAGCCGAAGCGGCCACCGCGCTGGCAGAACTTTCCGCTCGCCTCCGGCACGGTGTAGCTCGAGATCATCATCGGCCGCGTCTCGGTGGTGACGTCGGCGAACCACACCATCTGCCTCGCCTCGCCGCATTCGTTGAGAATCGCCTCATCCACGATCATGACGATGTCGCGGGTCTTGCCGTCCTTGTCCTCGGCAAATTCCGCCACGGGCATGTCGAGCATCGGGAACGTGGTGTGCGCGCCGTTGAAGGCGGACATCGGCAGCCGCGAGATTTCCGGAAAGCGCAGATTGTCCGGCGTCGGCTCCTTCGGCCCCGTCAGCAGCTTCTCGCGATCGACGATCTGCAGGATGCCGCCCTTGTTGGTGCCGTAACCGAAATAGACGCGGTTGCCGTCGGGCCCGGTCGAGATCGGTCCGTGCAATTCGGTCGGCACCGCGCCGGTCGAGCCGGGCTCCTGGCCGGGCAGGCCGAAATCGCGGATCTTCTGCGGATGAGCGGGATCGGAGAGATCGTAGACCTGCGTCATGCGCCGCGTGCGCCAGTCCGGCGCGCCCGAGACGAGATAGGCAATGCCGGTGTCGCATTCCCACCAGCTCTTGTGCGTGTCCTTCAAGCCGCCAAGGCGCGTGATCATCACGGGATTGGCGGGGTCAGCGACGTTCCAGATCTCGTGTGCCTGGCCGCCGAAGGTGCGCAGCATGTAGACCGCGTTGGGATCGCCCTTCGGCAAGGTCTTGCCGTCGCACACGCGCACCATCTGCGCGCCGCCGGATTCATATTTGCCCGCCTGTCCCGGCAGGTGCCTGAGATATTTGGGATGCGCGGGATCGGTGACGTCGACGATCGAGGTCCCGTTCGGCTCGGCATTGCCGGTCATCGGATTGACCGGAGCCGGCACGTCGTCGGTGCCGCCGTGGTGCCCGATATAGGCGATCCAGCGGTCACCCTGATGATGGATGGTCGGCTGATAGGCGCTACGGGCCTGAAGATCGTTGCTGCCGACCAGCTTCATGTTCGATGCCTCGGGCGGCGCACCGATGGTCTGCTTCTGGGCGTGAACAGAAGCGCTGCCGGCGAAAAGGACGAGGGCGGCAGCAGTCAGGACGCAACGGAACATCAAAGTCCTCCCAGGAACCAATCTGCGTTGGCTGAGCTTCAACGCTAGCACGGCCGCTCACACGCGCCAAAGACACGATCGCTTGCAGGTCATTCCGGAAACCGCGCTGCGGTTATCCGGAATCTCGAGATTGAGGTGCGCAAGCGCGCATCGTAGTTCGACGCTAATACGTCCCGGAATGACGTCGCTCTTGACATGCAACCATTTAGTTGCCTATTATCGCCGCCATGGATGAGGTCTTCAAGGCGCTCGCCGATGCGTCGCGACGGTCGCTGCTGGACCGGCTCCACGCCAGGAACGGCCAATCGCTGAACGAGCTTTGCGAGGGCTTGGCGATGACGCGCCAGGCGGTGACGAAGCACCTGGTCATCCTGGAAGAGGCCAATCTGGTTACGACCATCAAGCATGGCCGCGAGAAGCTGCACTATCTCAACCCGATGCCGATCCACCAGATCGGCGACCGTTGGATCAGGAAATTCGAGCGCGGCAAGCTCGCCGCACTCAGCGAGTTGAAACGCCAGCTGGAGAAGCGTGATGAGTAAGCCGCAATTCGTCTATGTCACCTCTATCCCGCGTGCAGCCCTCAACAAGGGATTTGATGCGAAATGAGCCTCGACCAGTTCCAACCCCTGACGGTCTACTCGATCTACATCGCCTCCACGCCGGAGAAGGTGTGGGAGGCGCTGACCTCAGCCGAGTTCAGCAGGCAATATTTCTTCGGCAATACCGTGGAGGTCGAGCCGCGGCTCGGCGGCGCCTTCATCCTGCGGACGCCCGACGGCGCCCTGCATATCAGCGGCGAGGTGCTCGCCTACGATCCGCCGCGCAAGCTTGCGGTGACCTTCAACGTCAACTGGCCCGAGCTGATCGAGAAGCTGGGGCCGACCCTCGTCACTTACGACATCGAGCAGGTCGGCGACGCTGTCCGGCTGACCATGAGCGAAGGCCACGATCGTCCGCTCAGCGACGACATCCTGTCAGGCGGACGCTCCGGCTGGCCCGCGATCCTGTCCAGCCTCAAGAGCTTGCTCGAGACCGGCAAGCCACTCGTGGTCAATCTCGGCCCGCCACAGCGGATGCTGGATGCGCTGAAGGCGATGGGGATCAAGACGCCGTCGGCCTGACCTAGTCATTCCGGGGCGCGCGGAGCGCGAGCTATGGTGCGCAATTGCGCAGCTGAGAATCCATCGCGCAGCAGAGTTGGTGGAACAATGGATTCCGGGTTCGCCCTGCGGGCGCCCCGGAATGACGGCTAGCCTGGCACTGGCACCACCAGGCGCCGGTAAAGATGCCATGTCGCATGCCCGAGCACCGGCAGCGTTACCACCAGGCCGAGGAAATACGGCAGCGCCGACACGATCAGCAGCATCACGATGACAGCGGCCCAGCCGACCATCGGCAGCGGACTGGTCACCACCGCACGCACGCTCGTCACCATGGCGGTGACGAAATCGACCTCGCGATCGAGCAGCAGCGGAAACGACACCACGGTCAGTGAAAACAGAATCAACGACAACGCCGCGCCGACCGCATTGCCGATCGCGAGGAACAGCAAACCCTCATTGGTGGTCAGCACCACCGTCATGAATTCCTGCAAGCTCGAGAACGAGGCGTGCAGGCCCAGCAACAATGCGATCAACAGCCGCACCTGGTACATCCAGATCACGAACACGAACAGCGTGACGAAGGCCATCCAGCCGATTTCGCTGCGCGAGCGTATCGCCGACCAGATCGCACCGAAAGAGACCGGCTGGCCGCGCTCGCGGCGGCGGCTCACCTCGTAGAGGCCGATGGCCACGAACGGCCCGATCAGCGCGAAACCGGCGGCCAAGGGATAGATGAGATAGACCATGCCGAAGGCGGTGAGGCAGAGCATGATGGTGATGCCGCCGGCGGCGTAGAGCGCGCCGAAGCAGAGCCCGTAAAGCGGCAGCGCCTGGAAATCGCGCAGGCCCTCCGCCAGCGCCTCGGCGATATCGGTCGCCACAACGGGACGCACCACCGGATCGACCTTGCCCGAGATGGACATCAGCTTCCTCCGCGCATCGGCGCGATCTTTTGTCGCGCGCAGGCCGCGATATTAGCGCCACTGCGCCCGGGCGCAACTTGACGCCGGATGGCGGGGCGATTGTAGCGTCGCCGCGATGCACGCGTGACAAAATCTTTAGCCTTCCGGGCAAATTTCGCGCCGATGCCTATGGACGGGGCCGACGATCGTGCCGCAAATTGTACCTCCAAACATATACACGCGAACAGCGGACCGGCCAATCGATGAGCCTGCGTACCCGGTTACTGATCCTCGTCATCGCGGCCATGCTGGTACCGGCGAGCCTCGTCGGCTTGCGCTTCGTGCAGAACCGCTCCAGCGAGATCAACGCTGCGCTGGCCAATCTCGTTGCCTCGGCCGATGACATCGCGAGTGATCTCGGCGAGAAGATCCAGGGCACGGCTCAGCTTCACTATGGCCTTGCTCGCGCCCGCGACCTCGACACCAGCGACAAGGCGGCATGCTCTGCCTTCCTGTCCGATGTGCGCGAAGAATATCCGCAGTTCACGGGAATCCTGACCATCAATCCGGACGGCAGCCTGTTCTGCGACTCGCTCCGGACCAACCGCAGGCTCGATCTAAATGACCGTGCCTATTTCAAGCAGGCCAAGGTCTCGCAAGGAGCCGTCGCGGTGGAGCCGGTGTTCGGCCGCCTGACCGGACTATCGGTCCTCCAGATTGCCTATCCGGTGCGCTCGGACGCCGGCGCGCTGAAATTCATCCTGCTTGCCTCGTTCAACCTGAACAAGTTCGCGGAGTTTCACGACAGGCGCTTGCTCGCCGAAAAGGAGATCCTGTTCCTCGACAGCAAGGGTACGGTGCTGGTGGCCCCCACGCGCGGCGGCTGGAGCGATCCGATCGGCGCGTCGATCGCTGGCTCTGATTTGTTCCGCTTTGCGGCAGCGCCCGACGGTGAACCTTCTCGCGAACTCACCGATCGTGACGGCCGCGCGCAGGTCTGGGCCGTCGCCCGGTCGCCGTCGATCCGCAAGGCCGGCCTCTATATCCTGGTCGGGCGCTCCAAGGACGGGCTGGTCGCCGCCGCCAACCGCCGGCTCTACGAGGATTTGGCGATCCTCACTGTGGCCTCGCTGCTGCTGCTCGCCGGTGTCTGGATCCTGGCGACCGTCAGCGTCGGGCGCCAGGTCGGCCGCCTCGCGGCGATGGCCAAGCGACTCGGGCTCGGCGATCTCAGCGCACGGATTCCGCCGCCGCATCCGCGCGGGGAGCTTGGCGGATTGATGATGCTGCTCAACGGCACCGCCGAGTCGCTCGAGCAGCAGCGCGCCGCCATCGCCGATCTCAGCCACAAGCTCAGCCAGTCCCAGAAGATGGAGGCGATGGGCCAGCTCACCGGCGGCGTGGCGCACGACTTCAACAATCTCCTGACCGTCATCCTGGGCAACTCCGAGCATCTCGCCGACCGGCTGGCGGACAACAAGGAATTGCAGCGGATCGCCGGCGATATCGCGACCGCGGCCGAGCGCGGCTCCGACCTGACGCGCAGCCTGCTTGCCTTCGCGCGCAAACAACCGTTGCGGCCGCGCGAGATCGACATCGCCGAGCAGGTCGTCGGCATGGAGCAGTTGTTGCGGCGATCACTCGGCGAGCACATCGAATGCGGCTTTGCCTTTGGAGCAGATCTGTGGCGGGCCAGCGTCGATGCCGGCCAGCTCGCAACCGCCCTGCTCAACCTCGTGCTCAACGCGCGCGACGCGATGCCTGAGGGCGGCAAACTGACGGTCGAGGTGCGCAACATTTCGCTCGGTCCATCCGATCTCGACGTCAACGGCGAGCCGCGGCCGGGCGACTACGTCATGGTGGCTGTGACCGATACCGGCTGCGGCATGGCCGATGACGTCGTGAGCCGCGCGTTCGAGCCGTTCTTCACCACCAAGGAGGTCGGCAAGGGCACAGGCCTCGGCCTCAGCATGGTCTACGGATTTGCGCAACAGTCAGGAGGTCTGGTGCAGCTACAATCCGAACCGAAGCAAGGCAGCGTCGTCAGGCTATTCTTCCCGCGCATCGTTGCAGCACAGGACGAAGCCTCGGCTCCGGCAGAACCGATCGCGGTCCCCGACGGACGCGAAACTATTCTCGTCGTCGAGGATGACGACATGGTGCGCGCCTATGTCGAGAATGAGCTGCGAACGCTCGGCTACCGCGTCATCACGACGTCGAACGGGCCCGCGGCGCTGGAAGTGCTGCAAAAGCCCGGCGACGTCCATCTGCTGTTCACCGACGTCGTGATGCCCGGCGGCATGTTCGGGCCGGAGCTTGCGCGGCAGGCGACGGCGCTGCGGCCCGGTCTCAAGGTGCTGTTCACCTCCGGCTACAGCCAGAATCCGGTCAAGATGCCCGACGGCGTCGACGCCCGCATTCTGACCAAGCCGTTCAAGCGGCAGGATCTTGCCGCGATGCTGCGGTCTACACTGTCGGCGCCGCCGCGCTAAAATACGCTCTAACCTCTCGCCCGCAATTCGCGCCGCAGCACCTTTCCTGTCGCCGTCATCGGCAAGGTCTCGGCGAACTCCACGTAGCGCGGATATTCGTGGGCGGCGAGCTGCACCTTGACGAACTGCTGGATTTCGCGTGCGAGCGCATCACCCGCCGCGAACCCCGGGCGCAGCACGATCCAGGCCTTGATCGATTCGGTGCGGATCGGATCTGGAATGCCGACCACGGCGGCCATCGCCACCGACGGATGCTTCATCAGCGTATGCTCGATCTCGGACGGTCCGACGCGATAGCCGGCCGTGGTGATGACATCGTCCTCGCGGCTGACATACCAGAAATAGCCGTCTTCATCCTGCACGCCGAGATCGCCGGTCAACAGAAATTCGCCGGCATATTTCTTCGCTGTCGCGTCCGGGTTGCGCCAGTATTCGAGCATGGTGACGGGACATGGCTGGCGCACGCCGATGATGCCGCGCTGGCCGCGTGGCTGCTCCTCGCCCTTGTCGTTGACGATGCGGACGTCGAACCCTGGCGTCGCCTTGCCCATCGAGCCGGGCCGGATCGGAAACAGATTGGAGTTGCTGCCGATCACCAGATTGCACTCGGTCTGGCCGAACACTTCGTGCGCATCGATGCCGAAGGTGTCCCGCACCCAGCCGAGCAGTTCGCCGCCGAGCGATTCACCGCCGGTAAAGATGCTGCGCAGCTTGACGCTCGCGTGTTTCACACCCGCCTGTCGCATCAGCTTCAGCGCGGTCGGCGGCAGGAAGACGTTGCGGACGCCGAGATCGGCCATCATCTGCATCGCCGCCTGCGGCTCGAATTTTCGCGCGCGATGTCCAACCAGCGGAATGCCGTGATACCAGAACGAGAGCAGGCCGTTGATGAGACCACCGATCCAGGCCCAGTCCGCCGGCGTCCACATCAGATCGCCAGGGCGCGGCAGAAAGTTATGACACATCTCGACATTGGGAAGATGGCCGAGCACGACGCGATGCGCGTGTAGCGCGCCCTTGGGATTACCCGTGGTGCCCGAGGTATAGATGATCAGCGCGGGATCATCGGCGGATGTGTCGACGTCAGTAAAATCTTCGGACGCGGTTTCGATTGCCAACCAGAACGGTTTCGCGCCGGCGTGGACGGCACCGCTCGTGATGTAGATGTCCTGCAGATAAGGCAGCCGATCGCGGATCTTGGTGAGCTTCTCCCAGCCAGCCTCATCGGTGACGATCGCCTTCGCTTGTGAATTCGACAGGCGGAATTCCAGCGCGTCCTCGCCGAACAGCGCGAACAGGGGGATCGATATCAGCCCGGAGCGAAATGCCGCCATATGCGCGATCGGCAATTCCAGCGACTGCGACAGGAATACCGCGACGCGGTCGCCACGCGAAAGCCCATCCGCCTTCAGCACATTGGCGAAACGGCGCGACATCTCGGCGACTTCGTCGAACGAGGTGCGCGTGGTGGCACCGTTTTCGTCGACATAAACAAGCGCAAGCCGGCCGGTTCCGTCGGCATGGCGATCGCAGCACGCATCCGCGATGTTGAAGCGCGCCGGGATGTCCCAGCGGAAGTTGCGGTAGAGCTCGTCGTAGGTTGCGGCTTCGGTGAGCATGGGCCTGGCGTTTTCCCGGTGTCTTGTTGTTATGGCGCAGTCTAGAGCCGGGAATATTCAGGACAAGCCCCGCGGCGTCATTCCGGGGCGTCCGAAGGACGAACCCGGAATCCATCCAGCCGCAGAGAATGTCGCGCGATGGATTCCGGGTTCGATGCTTCGCATCGCCCCGGAATGACAGCGGGGGCTTACCGCACCGTCGCGAAGAATTTCCTGACATCGCGCACGTACAGCTCGGGCTGCTCGAAAGCGGCGAAATGCCCGCCCTGCTCCATCTCGCTCCAATGAGTGATGTTGGTGAAGTTCGGCTCCATCCAGCGCCGCACCGGCGTGATGATCTCCTTTGGGAACACGGCCACACCCGTTGGCACTTTCACGGCCGGCGTGGCGCGGCGTTTGCCAAAACTCTCCCAGTAGAGCCGTGCCGACGAGGTCGCCGTTTCCGTCGCCCAGTAGAGCATGACGTTGTCGAGCAGCTCGTCCTTGTCGAAAATGTTCTCGGGGTGGCCGTTGCAATCGGTCCAGGCCCAGAATTTTTCCAGGATCCACGCCGCCTGCCCGCTTGGCGAATCCGTCAGCCCATAGCCGAGCGTCTGCGGCCGGGTCGATTGCTGCTTAGAATAACCGGAGTCGAGATCGACGTAGTGCTTGAGGCCGGCGAGTGCGCGCTTTTCTTCCGGTGTCGGCTCGCCCTCGACCCGCGGCGCGGCGTTGAAGGCGAGCGTGATGTGGATGCCGGCACAATGCTCCGAGTCCTGCGCGCCCAGCGAGCTCGTCACTGCCGAGCCCCAGTCACCGCCTTGCGCGCCGTAGCGCGCATAGCCCAGCCGGTCCATCAGCTTCGCCCAGGTCGCGGCGATGCGATCGACGCCCCAGCCGGTGGTCGTTGGCTTGGCCGAGAAGCCGAAACCCGGCAGCGAGGGACAGATCACGTGAAAGGCGTCCGCGGGATTGCCACCGTGACCGGCAGGATCAGTGAGCGGCGCGATCACCTTCTGGAATTCGACGATCGAGCCGGGCCAGCCGTGGGTGATGATCAGCGGCAGCGCCCCCGCTTGCTTCGAACGAACATGCAGGAAGTGGATGTCGAGCCCGTCGATCTCGGTGGTGAACTGGTCGAAGCGGTTGAGTTTTGCCTCACGGGCACGCCAGTCGTAACCGTTGGCCCAGTAGCTGCACATCTCCTGGATCCATTTCAGCGGCGCGCCCTGGCTCCAGTCGTCGACCAGCTCCGCCTCCGGCCAGCGGGTGCGGGCGAGGCGTGATTTGAGATCGGCGAGGATGTCGTCGCTGATGGCGATGCGGAATGGTTTTATGGCGGTCATCGGCGGCCTCCCCATTTTTCTTGCTGTCATTCCGGGGCGCGCCTCTTGGCGCGAGCCCGGAATCCATTTCGCAACAGAGCCGGAGGCACGATGGATTCCGGGTTCGACGCTTCGCGTCGCCCCGCAGTGACGGCCTAGCCCGACAGCGCCGCCTTCACCAGACCAGACGCCTTGCCAAAATCCATCTGTCCCGCGAACTTGGCGCGCAATACCGCGATCACCTTGCCCATGTCCTTCATGCCGGCAGCGCCGGTCTCGGCGATGGCATCGGAGATCGCCTTCTTCACGTCGTCCTCTGCCATCTGCTTCGGCAAGTAAGCCGAGATCACCGCGATCTCCTCGCGCTCCTGTGCGGCAAGCTCGGCACGGCCGCCCTTCTCGTAGAGCTCGACCGCCTCCTGGCGCTGCTTGATCATCTTCTGCAGCACGGCGAGCAGGTCGGCGTCGGACAGCGGCGGCTTGCCCTGGCCGCGGGCGTCGATGTCGGCGTTCTTGATGGTCGAGTTGACCATGCGCAGCGTGGAGAGCTTGCGCTCGTCCTTGGCCTTCATGGCCTCCTTGACCGCATTGTTGATGTCGTCGCGCAGCATGATCGTATCCTCTTGATCTGTCCCCCTGATCTAAGCCCTTCGCGGGAAAGAGGCCAGTGCGGGCCTGTCACCGGGGGTTCATTGTTTCCCGCCTGACGGCCAAAACGGCGCAAAATTTCAGGCCCCACCCCAAGACCCGCCCTAAGTCCCTGAAGAGGCCTGTCAAATATGCAAAAACGCATGTGAATCCGCCGTTTCCCGCTTTGACGGGCGGGCGTGGGGGGCTTATGAAGCGGGCTCATGACACAACATGACAACGATCCCGCCTGGCCGGACCATAAACCGACCGCGCTCCTCGTGCTTGCCGATGGCACGGTGCTCGAAGGCTTTGGTCTCGGCGCCGAAGGCCAAGCCGTCGGCGAAGTCTGCTTCAACACCGCGATGACCGGCTATGAGGAGATCCTCACCGATCCCTCCTATGCCGGCCAGCTCATCACCTTCACCTTCCCGCATATCGGCAATGTCGGTACCAACGAGGAAGACATCGAGACGGTGAACATGGCCGCGACGCCGGGCGCGCGCGGCGTGATCCTGCGCACCGCGATCACCAATCCTTCGAACTACCGCGCCACCAGGCACCTCGACGCCTGGCTGAAGGCGCGCGGCATCATCGGCCTGTCCGGCATCGACACCCGCGCGCTGACCGCGCTGATCCGCAGCAAGGGCATGCCCAATGCCGTGATCGCGCACGCCAAGGACGGCGAGTTCGACCTGCATGGCCTGAAGGAAGAAGCGCGCGAATGGCCCGGCCTCGAGGGCATGGACCTCGTGCCGATGGTCACGTCAGGCCAGCGCTTCACCTGGGACGAGACACCCTGGCTGTGGAACAAGGGTTTTGGCCGTCAGGACCAGCCCGAGTTCAACGTGGTCGCGATCGACTACGGCATCAAGCGCAACATTCTGCGCCTGCTCGCCGGCGTCGGCTGCAAGGTGACGGTGGTGCCGGCGACGACCTCGTCCGAAGACATTCTGGCGATGAAGCCCGACGGCGTGTTCCTGTCGAACGGCCCGGGCGATCCGGCCGCCACAGGCAAATACGCGGTGCCAGTGATCCAGGACGTCATCAAGTCGGGCACGCCGACCTTCGGCATTTGCCTCGGCCACCAGATGCTGGGCCTTGCCGTCGGCGCGAAGACCAAGAAGATGCATCAGGGCCATCACGGCGCCAATCATCCGGTCAAGGACGAGACCACCGGCAAGGTCGAGATCACCTCGATGAATCACGGCTTTGCCGTGGACGAAAAGACGCTGCCCAAGGGCGCGACGCAGACCCACATTTCCTTGTTTGATGGGTCCAACTGCGGCATCCAGCTCGACGGCAAGCCGGTGTTCTCGGTGCAGTACCACCCGGAAGCCTCGCCCGGTCCGCGCGACTCACACTATCTGTTCCAGCGCTTTGCCGATCTGATGCGGCAGAAGAAAAGCGCGTAAGGCGGCTCCTCGTCCTCGTCATTCCGGGGCGCGCGTAGCGCGAGCTATGATGCGCAATTGCGCATCTGAGAATCCATCGGGCAACAGACTCTGCAGCGCGATGGATTCCGGGCTCGACGCTGCGCGTCGCCCCGGAATGACGGAGGAACACGCGTTCGCGCTCATCGTTAATTCCTGTGACCGTCGTGCAGGAGTTCTGTCATGTCCGTCGTTCGCGACTATGCCGAGCCGCTCGCCATCGTGTTCGAGGATGACGGGCTCGTGCCGAACAACATCCTTCCCTTCCTCATTTACCAGGGCGCGGTGACGCTCGATCCGAAGCAGCCCGAACAGACCATCGAAAACCTGTTCGAAACCAACGGATGGGGCGGCACGTGGCGCAACGGCGTCTACGACTATCTGCATTACCACGCGACCGTGCATGAGGTGCTCGGCGTCGCGCGCGGCCATGCCCGCGTTCGCTTCGGCGGCGATCACGGCCAGGAGCTGGAGATCAAGGCCGGCGACGTCGCGATTTTGCCTGCTGGCACCGGGCATCAATGCCTCACGGCGAGCGATGATTTCTGCGTGATCGGCGCTTATCCGCCGGGATCGAAGATGGAGATCACGCGGGCAACGCCCGAGAACCACGCCAAGGCGTTGCAGACGATCCCGAAGGTGCCGCTGCCGCCAGCCGATCCGGTGACGGGGAAGCACGGCGCGTTGATGCGGTTGTGGCGGTAGCGACACGGGCGGTGCCGTAGGGTGGGCAAAGGCGCGCTTTCGCGCGCCGTGCCCACCACATCTATCGATCGCGAAAAATGCGTGGGCACGCTTGCGCTTTGCCTACCCTACGGCAGTGTGCCCTTACGCCTCGTTCGCGCCTTCCTGCCGTGTTGCCTCGAACAGGAACCACGTTCGTCGCTCGGTCTCGTCGATGAAGACCTCCAAGATGCTGGCGCTGGCGACGTCGCCGGCGTCGTCGCAGACCTCGTGCGCCTTGCGCATGCTGGCAGCGACATGCTTGTTGTCCTGCATCAGCTCGCGCAGCATCTCGCGCGGCGGGACGTAGTCCTCGTTGTTGTCCTTGATGGTCTGGAGCTTGGCGACCTGGCCGATGGACTTCAGCGTGGTGCCGCCGATCTTGCGGACGCGCTCGGCGAGCTGGTCGGTGGTGGCGAATATCTGCTCGGACTGCTCGTCGAGCAGCAGGTGATAGTCGCGAAAATGCCGGCCGCTGATGTGCCAGTGGAAATTCTTGGTCTTGAGGTACAGCGCGAACGCGTCGGCCAGAAGCACGTTGAGCGCCTCGGAGACCTTGTTGACCGCCTGGGGCTGCAGATCGGTGGGGGTATCGAGATCGGGCGAGACCTTGTTGGGGGCTTTGCTCACGGGAAACCTTCCTGTTAGGACGCGCACATTGACGGCGCGCCGTCGCACCCCTAACGCAAGGGGGGCAACGCGGTTCCTGGACAGGAACCACTGGGCGGGATCTCATGGACGATTGGATCGACTATTACGACTCGACGCATACGATCTATGTCAGCAAATTGCATCGCGATTTGCACTTCCAGATCATCGCGCGGGACATCATCGGCTACATCACCTCGCCTGACGCGATCGTGCTCGACTATGCCTGTGGCGAGGCGCTTTCGGCGAGCCAGGTGGCGACCGCCTGCGGCCAGCTGATCCTGGCCGAGCCCGCGCCCGGTGTGCGCGGCCGCCTGATCGCCCGGTTTGCGCCCGACACCAAGATCCGCGTCCGCTCGCTCGACGACGTGCGCAAGATGCCGGACCAATCCATCGACCTCGTCGTGATGAACTCGGTCGCGCAATATATGACATCCGAGGAGCTCGATGCCGCGCTGCTCAATATCAGGCGGATCCTGAAGCCATCAGGCAAGCTGGTGCTGGGCGATATCCTTCAGCCGCATGTCGGCATGCTCAGGGACGTGGCGGCACTGCTGTCCTTCGGACTGCGTCACGGCTTTCTGAAAGATGCGCTGATCGGGCTCATCAGCACCGCGCTGTCGGACTACCGTCATTTGCGCTCGCGCATCGGATTGCAGCGCTACAGTGAGGACGAGATCACCGCCAAGCTGAAGGCGGCGGGTTTCGCCAGCCAGCGCGCCAACACCAATATCGGCCACAACCGCTGGCGCATGACCTTCATCGCCCGGCCACCCCTGGTGCGTTAAGCATAACCACCACCTGAGGTGGCGTGTCGCAGCTCGATCGGGCAATGATCGCCGCGGCCCGGTGGCGGAAGCGTCTACGCGAGAGCGGTGCATCGCTCTTCATCCTGGTTCAAATCCAGGCCGGGTCTCCAGCCTTCGCTGGCTTCGCCAGCTTCGGCTAGGCGAGCCCTGTCGTAGCGAAGGCTGCCTCGGCGAAGCCGGGCGTGGCGCAGCGCGCTACTTCGCCTCAACCACATCGCACTCCGCAACGAGCTGAAGCCTGTCCGCGTCCTTGGCCGCCGACTTGAGCACGGCATCGAGCAGGCCCGGAAAGCGCGCCTCGAGATCCGCGCGGCGCAGCCGCATGAAGCGGTTCGTGCCTGCCACGCGGGTCTGCATCAGCCCGCAATCGCGCAGCTTTGCGAAGTGATAGGTGAGGTTCGACTTGCCAGCGAGACCGTTGAAGTCGCCGCAGCAGAGCTCGCTGCTGACACGTTCCTGCTGTGCGAGCTGATACACGATCGCCAATCGGATCGGATCGCTCAGACAATCCAGGACCAGCGGCAGCTCGATCTGCTCTCGCGTGGGATGAGGAGGGGTGCGGCTCATGATGTGAGGAATCATAGCGAGGCGGGCGCAATGTTCAATAGTTCTTGAACCAATTGACTCCCAAATCGATTTATTCGATAGTTCAATAAACATTGAACATAGGAATTCGAGCAATGAGCGTGGTCTGGCTGGCCCTGGGGGCCTTTGCGATCGGTACCGAAGGCTTTGTCATTGCTGGGCTTTTGCCGGCAATCGCCGGCGACCTGTCGATTTCGGTCTCGGCCGCCGGCCAATTGGTCACCGCCTACGCCCTCACCTACGCGGTCGGCTCGCCGATCCTGGCCGTGGCGCTGAACAACATCGACCGCCGCACGGTGCTGGCGCTGGCGCTGTCGACGTTCATCGCCGGCAACCTCGCGGCGATGGTGGCCTCCAACTACGCGCTGCTGCTGGCCTCGCGCATGCTGATGGCTCTGGGCTCCGGGCTGTGCATGCCGACGGCGCTCGCCGTATCGGTTGCTGTCGCCTCGCCCGAACGGCGTGGCCGCGCGGTTGCGCTGGTGACCTCGGGCCTCACGGTCGCGACCGTCATCGGCGTGCCCCTGGGTAATCTCGTTGGCAGCCTGCTCGGCTGGCGCGCGACGTTTGCCATGGTCGCCATCATCAGCGCGGTCGCGCTGGCCGGCCTGCTGCTCGGCCTGCCCCGCGGTCTGCCGCGGAACACCGCTTCGCTCAGCGAACGGCTGGCGGTGGCGCGCCACAGCAATGTCGTGATTGCACTCGCCATCACGATTTTATGGGCGCTGGGCGGCTTCACCGTGTTCACCTATTTCGCGGTGCCGCTGCGCGGCCTCGGCTTCGATGCCTCGCAAATCAGCCTTGCCCTGCTGGTGTTCGGTGGCGCTGCCGCGATCGGGAACATGCTCGGGGGCATCCTTGCTGACCGGCTGGGCACGATGACCACCGCCGCGCTCGGGCTTGCCGGCATGGCGAGCGCGCTCATTCTGCATTCGCTGGTCCTGAAGCTGCTGCCCGGACAGGCGCATTACGCGGTGCTCGGCGCGATCTTCCTCTGGGGCCTGTCGGGCTGGGCGTTCTATCCGGCCCAGATCGCCAGCATCGTCAGGATCGATCCGCAGGCCTCGATGATTGCGCTCTCACTCAATGCCTCCGCGATGTATCTCGGCTTCGCCATCGGTGGTGCCTTGGGCGGCGCCGTGCTGGCCACCCTCGCGCCCGATGACCTCGGCTGGATCGGCGGAACGAGCGTTGCGGCCTCGCTTCTGGTGCACCTCGCCCGCGGCTGGCAGGCCCGGCCGAAACCAGTCAAAATTGCTGGTTGATGGGCGTTTTTCGGGGTTTCGCCGCCCCGAAAACTGGTCTAAGACCCACCCGCGCGCGAGGGAGACCCCCGCGCTCTCGGCTTAGGGGACGCGCGGCAAGCGCGCCCTTTTTTTGTGCCCAAAATCCAGCCCGCGAGCGGTGATGCCTAAACGAACCGACATCTCGACCATCCTGATCATCGGCGCCGGTCCCATCGTGATCGGCCAGGCCTGCGAGTTCGACTATTCGGGCACGCAAGCGGTGAAGACGCTGAAGGAAGAGGGCTATCGCATCGTCCTCGTCAATTCCAATCCGGCCACGATCATGACCGACCCGGAATTGGCCGATGCCACCTACATCGAACCGATCACGCCCGAGATCGTCGCCAAGATCATCGAGAAGGAACGCCATGTCGTTCCCGGCGGCTTTGCGCTGCTGCCGACCATGGGCGGCCAGACCGCGCTGAACTGCGCGCTGTCGCTGCGCCGGCAGGGCACGCTGGAGAAATTCGACGTCGAGATGATCGGCGCGACCGCCGACGCGATCGACAAGGCGGAGGATCGCCAGCTCTTTCGCGAGGCCATGACCAAGATCGGGCTGGAGACGCCGAAGTCGCGGCTCGCCAACGCCTCCGAGCTGAAGAAGGCGTTCCGCGACAAATACCACGCCGAACGCGAGAAGCTGTCGGGCGCGGCCCTCGAGGAGCTCGACCGGCAGTGGACGCTCGGCGAGAGCGATCGCCGCAAGCGCTACCAGGAATATGCGTTCGGCCAGGCCATGATGGCGCTGTCCGAGATCGGCCTGCCCGCGATCATCCGCCCCTCCTTCACCATGGGCGGCACCGGCGGCGGCATCGCCTACAACAAGGAAGAGTTCCTCGACATCATCGAGCGCGGTCTTGACGCGTCCCCCACCAACGAAGTCCTGATCGAGGAATCCGTTCTCGGCTGGAAAGAGTTCGAGATGGAGGTGGTGCGCGACAAGAAGGACAATTGCATCATCGTCTGCTCGATCGAGAATTTCGATCCGATGGGCGTGCACACCGGCGACTCCATCACGGTGGCGCCGGCGCTGACGCTGACGGACAAGGAATATCAGATCATGCGCGACGCCTCGCTGGCGGTGCTGCGCGAGATCGGTGTCGAGACCGGCGGCTCCAACGTGCAGTTCGGCGTCAATCCGGAAGACGGCCGGATGGTCGTGATCGAGATGAATCCGCGCGTGTCGCGCTCCTCTGCGCTGGCCTCGAAGGCGACAGGCTTCCCGATCGCCAAGGTCGCGGCCAAGCTCGCCGTTGGCTACACGCTCGACGAGATCGCCAACGACATCACCGGCGGCGCGACGCCGGCCTCGTTCGAGCCGACGATCGACTACGTGGTGACCAAGATCCCGCGTTTCGCCTTCGAGAAATTCCCCGGCGCCTCCTCGACGCTGACGACCTCGATGAAGTCGGTCGGCGAGGTCATGGCGATCGGCCGCACCTTCCAGGAGAGCCTGCAGAAGGCGCTGCGCGGGCTCGAGACCGGCCTCACCGGTCTCGACGAGATCGAGATCGAAGGCCTCGGCCAGGACGACGACAAGAACGCCATCCGCGCAGCGCTCGGCACGCCGACGCCGAACCGCCTGCTCCAGGTCGCACAGGCCATGCGGCTCGGCTGGTCGAACGAGGATATCTTCAACTCCTGCAAGATCGATCCGTGGTTCCTCGGCGAGATGCGCGGCATCGTCGACATGGAAGAGAAGGTCAGGAGGCACGGCCTGCCAAGCAACGCCTTCGGCATGCGCACGCTCAAGGCCATGGGCTTCTCGGATGCGCGCCTTGCGGTGCTCGCCCAGACGACCGAAGCCGACGTCACCGCCAAGCGCCACGCGCTGGGCGTCCGTCCGGTCTACAAGCGCATCGACACCTGCGCGGCCGAATTCGCCTCGCCCACCGCCTATATGTACTCGACCTACGAGGCGCCGTTTGCCGGCAGCGCCGCCGACGAGAGCACGCCGTCGGACAAGAAGAAGGTCATCATCCTCGGCGGCGGCCCGAACCGCATCGGCCAGGGCATCGAGTTCGATTATTGCTGCTGCCATGCCTGCTTCGCGCTGCATGACGCCGGCTATGAATCCATCATGGTCAACTGCAACCCGGAAACGGTGTCGACCGACTATGACACCGCGGACCGGCTTTATTTCGAGCCGCTCACCGCCGAGGACGTGCTGGAGATCATCGCCAAGGAGCGCAGCAACGGCACGTTGCACGGCGTGATCGTCCAGTTCGGCGGCCAGACCCCGCTGAAACTTGCCCACGCGCTGGAAGCCGCCGAAGTGCCGATCCTCGGCACCTCGCCCGACGCCATCGACCTCGCCGAAGACCGCGACCGCTTCAAGCGGGTGCTCGACAAGCTCCGCCTCAAGCAGCCGAAGAACGGCATCGCCTATTCGGTCGAGCAGGCTCGCCTGGTCTCCGCCGATCTCGGCCTGCCGCTGGTGGTGCGCCCGTCCTACGTGCTCGGTGGCCGGGCGATGCAGATCATCCGCGAGGAGAACCAGCTCAACGACTATCTGCTCGGCACGCTGCCGGAGCTGGTGCCCGCCGACGTCAAGGCGCGCTATCCGAACGACAAGACCGGGCAGATCAACACCGTTCTCGGCAAGAACCCGCTGCTGTTCGACCGCTATTTGTCCGACGCCACCGAGATCGACGTCGACTGCCTCAGCGACGGCAAGGACACGTTCATCGTCGGCATCATGGAGCACATCGAGGAAGCCGGCATCCATTCCGGCGATAGCGCTTGCTCGCTGCCGCCGCACTCGCTCGACGCGAAGATGATCGCGGAGCTGGAGCGGCAGACCCGCGAGCTCGCGCTCGGCCTCGACGTCGTCGGCCTGATGAACGTGCAATATGCCATCAAGGACGGCGAGATCTACGTGCTCGAAGTCAATCCGCGCGCCTCGCGCACGGTGCCTTTCGTCGCCAAGGTGATCGGCACGCCGGTCGCCAAGATCGCCGCGCGCATCATGGCCGGCGAGAAGCTCGCCGACTTCAAGCTGAAGAAGGCAGATTTCAGGCATGTCGGCGTGAAGGAATCGGTGTTTCCATTCGCCCGCTTCCCCGGCGTCGACACGGTGCTGGGTCCGGAGATGCGCTCGACCGGCGAGGTCATGGGCATCGATCGCTCTTTCGCGGTTGCCTTTGCCAAGAGCCAGCTTGGCGGCGGCACAAGAGTACCGCGCAAGGGCACGGTGTTCGTCTCGGTACGCGAGAGCGACAAGGTTCGTATCGCCGAAGCCGTGCGCCAGCTGCATTCGCTTGGCTTCAAGGTGCTGGCGACATCAGGGACGGCGCGCTTCCTGACCGATCAGGGCATCCCGGCGGAGAAGGTGAACAAGGTGCTGGAGGGACGGCCGCATATCGTCGACGCCATCACCAATGGCGATGTCCAGCTCGTTCTCAACACCACCGAAGGTCCGCAGGCGCTCGCCGACAGCCGCTCGCTGCGGCGCGCGGCCCTCTTGCATAAAGTGCCATATTACACCACTCTTTCCGGGGCCGTGGCGGCCGCGCAGGGCATCCGCGCCTATCTGGGCGGGGACCTTGAGGTTCGGACCCTGCAGAGCTACTTTTCGGAAACCTGATCGTTAGCGAAAGGCCCGGCCCTGAGGGTTAAGCCTTGCGCTAAGTGATTGGCAATCAAGCCATAATGGCCGGAGGAACCGTCTGGCCACGTGGTTGTTTTGTTCCGGCGCCAGCCCACTTAACGTTCCGGTGGCCGTGTGCTCGGATCTGGAAAGCACTGACGAATCAGGGTTGCCGCGCCCTCCGTTTTCGGTGGGCGCGCGACTGGAAGACGAGAGAAAAGATGGAAAAGGTTCCGATGACTGCGAGCGGCTTTGCCGCGCTCGGGGAAGAATTGAAGAAGCGCCAGTCCGAGGACCGTCCGCGCATCATTGAGCATATCGCGGAAGCGCGCTCCCACGGCGACCTCTCCGAAAACGCGGAATACCATGCCGCGAAGGAAGAGCAGTCCCATAATGAGGGCCGCATCGCCGAGCTCGAGGACAAGCTCGCGCGGGCCGACATCATCGACATTTCCAAGCTCTCCGGCGACACCATCAAGTTCGGTGCAACCGTGACGCTGGTCGACGAGGACACCGAGAAGAAGACGGTGTGGCAGATCGTCGGCGAGGTCGAGGCCGACGCCAAGAAAGGCCGGATCTCCATCACCTCGCCGCTGGCGCGCGCGCTGATCGGCAAGAAGAAAGGCTCGACCGTCGAGGTCAACGCCCCCGGCGGCGCCAAGGCCTACGAAATCACCAAGGTGGAGTGGCGGTAACGCGCCGCTCACGAAAAAGACATCAGGGCCGCGCACTGCGGCCCTTTTTGTTGCGGCGCGATCCGAGGATTCAGCGATCATTCACAACGCGCTTGCCATGGTGGCTCTCGCGGTGCCGCGCGATGTGCGGTTGGAATTGGAAATGCGCCGATGCAACGGAGGATTTGGCTCGAAAGCTGGATCCCGCGCAGCATCGTGCTCGCAATCTGGCTCTCTTTCGCACAAGCCGGCGCGGCCGCAACACTCTCATCACCGGTGAGCTGGGGCTCGCCAGACCAGCCTTGGGGTCAGCGCAGGGCCGTCACCGCCGCAGATCGGAGCGCGATCGCGGCTTACCGGTCCGGTCGCAAGGCCCCGATCTTCGCGACGAATTTCACCAGCGTCTCGGAGCTGCAGTCGGATTGGAGCGCGGTCAGCGACGACAATGCGGGCAATCAGTCGTGTCGCCGTCCCGGCAACATCGAATCCTCGACCGCCGGACTGCGGCTCAAGACCCTGCTCGCGAACGGCTGCCGTGCCCGCTGGTCGACCGGCTATGTCGCGAGCAAGGCCACATACGCCTACGGGTTCTTCGAGGCGCGCATCAAGATCGGCGACGTCATGAGCGCCGGAATTCTGCCCGGCACCGTTCAGGCAGGCGACGTGCTCCGCGGCGTCAATTTCGTTCGTCCGATCCAGTTCAGTCTGGAGGAGCAGAATGCAAAGCTGAACGAACTGCAGGCTGCAGGCGTGCAAGTCATGCGCTTCGGCATGTATGCGCAGGATAAGGACAAGAACCTCGACTTCATCAAGCGCGCCCAAGCCCATCACATCTCAACGGTCCTCATCCTCCACGGCCTCTACACGCCCGGCGCCCCGGAGCGACGCCTCAACAAGCACACGCCGCTCCTGCCGACGAGCCTTGTCGACATTGAACAGGAAGGACCCTGGCCGACGCCCAAGCCCTATGACGGGGTCAGTGTCCTGGCTGCGATCGCCTTCTTTCGGGCTCACGGACTCGACCGGTTGGTCGATGCCTATAACCTTCACACCTATCCCTGGGGCGATCGTCCCGGTGACAAGACTTCGGCCATCCATCGCATGCGCCGTCTAGGGGCGCTGGTCGATCCGATCTGCGGCACGAACGGCAAGCCGTGCTGGATCACGGAGTGGGGCTTTGCCTATGCGAGCAAGGCTTGCCCCGCCTCCGAGGAGAGAGATCACGCGCTCCTCGTGCAGGAGATGATTGGCGATTTCACACGGCTTGCGAAGGAAGGCCGGCTCACGGGCCTGATCTACTATTCCTGGACCGGCGATGGGCAATTCGACCTCACCCGATGCGGCAGCATCAGCGACGCTGGCAGGCAGGTCCTGGCACCTTTTTGAGGAGTGTCTCGTGATTGGCACAAGACGGTTCCGGCTGAGCACAACCTTCGCAGCCTCCTTCATCCTCGGCATGGTTTCGGGACATGCGTCGCTTGCCGCGACGCTGCAAAAGCTGACCTGGGGCAATCCTGACCAGCCCTGGGGAACGCGACGGCCAGTGACGGAGGCCGATCGAAAAGCGATCACGCAATTCCGGACAGGGCACGACAAGCCGGTCTTCGGGGCCGACTTTACCGATCCACGGACGCTCAATTCCAACTGGCTGCTGCAATCGGATGATTACCTGAAATCCTGCCGGCGTCCGGAAAACGTCGTTGCCAGCGCTGCGGGCCTGTTGCTCCGGACTGGGGCGAGCCCCGGCTGCCATGCGCGATGGTCGACCGGCTTCATGATCAGTCGGCAGCATTTCGGCTACGGATACTACGAAGCAAGCATCAAGGCGGCCGACATCGACGGTCTTAACAACGCCTTCTGGCTCGTTACGGAGGATCATTTCGAAATTGACGTCTGCGAGGTGCACTTTCCCAACATCGATCGCATGACGCTGCACGACAACAACAGGATCGACGGCAAATTTCCGATCGCGGTCGGTTTCGACAGCCGTTTCGCCGAGAATTTCTCCGGTGCGTTCCACGACTTCGGCGTGCTGTGGACGGCGAACGACATTGTGTTCGCGGTCGACGGCGAGCCCGTCGCAGCGATCCGTACCAACGGCTCGATCACGGGTCGGACCGACATCCGCTTTTCCACGGCTCTGATGGACTATGCCGGCAAGATCCCGGCCGATCCCGTCGGCCACGACATGGCCGTGCGGCGGCTGCGGGTTTATGCGATCCCCTGAACGGCGCCGCCCGTCGGCCGCGCCGACAGGATTGTGAACCGGCCATTCCTCCGCCATGCTGAGGCCCGCAGCATTGGCGGCCTCAGGAGATCACGATGGACATCGATCGCATCGCTGCGCAAAGCCAGCCCTATCTGCTCAGCCTCTTCCGCTTCATCACCGGGCTAATGTTCTTTCACTATGGCGTAGCCAAGCTGTTCAAGTTTCCGCCGGTGGAAATGTTTGCCGACGTGACGCCGTTGTCGCTCTGGGGTATCGCCGGCATGCTCGAATTCGTGCTCGGCGGTCTCTTGATGATTGGCCTGTTCACGCGGCTGGCGGCCTTCATCCTGTCCGGTGAGATGGCCTTCGCCTATTTCATCGAGCACATGCCGCACAGCTTCTTTCCCGTCGTCAACGACGGCGCGCTTGCGATCGTGCTGTGCTTCGCGTGCCTGTTCCTCGCAGCCGCTGGAAGCGGTCCGATCAGCGTGGATGCGCTGCGGCGGTAACCCTGCTCCCCGCCGTCATTGCGAACGCGAATCCATCACCGTCACCCCCGCGCAACGGCGAAGCCGTTGTCGCTGGAGGCGCTCGCCTGTTCGGCCAGCCTCGAGGGGCGACGGCCCAACTGCCAGCTTGGCCGTTCATCCTTCGAGGCTCCCGGCGCGATGCTTCGCATCGCGCCACTCGGGACCTCAGGATGACGGAACTGCTATGCCGTTTTGGAAGCTACCTTCTTCCCTTCACGTCGAGCGGCACCGCCGCCTCGTATTTCGAATTGTGCAGCACCAGCGAGGTGCGCACGTTGCGCACGTGCGGCGCCGCGGTCAGGTGCGTCACAAAGTCCTGGAAGGTCGCCATGTCAGGGGCGACACATTTGAGGATGAAATCGACCTCGCCGGACAGCATCCAGCATTCCCGCACCAAGGGCTCGGCGCGGACGAACTCCTCGAAGGCGCGCAGATCCGCCTCCGCCTGGCTGGAGAGGTGCACGGCGGCGAACACCGTGACGTCGAAACCGAGCTTTCGCGCGTCCAGCAGCCCGCGGTAGCCGTGGATATAGCCCTCCTCCTCCAGTGCTCGGACCCGGCGCAGGCAGGGTGGAGGCGAAATACCGACCCGTTTGGCGAGCTCGACATTGGTGATTCGACCGTCGGCCTGGATTTCGGACAGGATCTTGAGGTCGATCTCGTCTAGGTTCCGCGACACGTGATTGGAACTCCTGGCCTTATCGGCGGTATTCGGTGGGTCTGTCGCAATCCTCATAGCCAGTCTGCGCCAAATGAGCAATTTTATTGCGCGTGCAGCGCAATCGACTTTTGTTCCTTGTTGGAAAAATCCGCCGAGAGGGAATGCAATTCTTGCATAGCTCACCAGAACGCTTAGATTAGCTCTGATATTTCAGCGCCTCCGCGAGGCCTCCCGGCACGTTCCGCGCCCGCGCTGCAAATCCCCCGTGAAAGGCGTCCATCGAAATGTCCGCTCCTGTTCATGCAAAGGTCATCATCATTGGCTCCGGCCCCGCCGGCTACACCGCCGCGATCTACGCCGCGCGCGCGATGCTCGAGCCGATCTTGATCCAGGGCATGCAGGCCGGCGGCCAGCTCACCATCACCACCGACGTCGAGAACTATCCGGGCTTCGCCGACGTGATCCAGGGCCCCTGGCTGATGGAACAGATGGAAAAGCAGGCAGTGCATGTCGGCACCAGGATCGTGACCGACCTGGTGATCAAGCTCGACACCTCGCAGCGGCCGTTCCGCCTCACCTGCGACTCCGGCGATGTCTATCTCGCCGACACCGTGATCCTCGCCACCGGCGCGCAGGCGCGCTGGCTCGGGCTGCCCTCTGAAGCGAAATTCCAGGGTGGCGGCGTCTCGGCCTGCGCCACCTGCGACGGCTTCTTCTACCGCAACAAGGAGGTCGTGGTGGTCGGCGGCGGCAATACCGCGGTCGAGGAAGCGCTGTACCTGACCAACCACGCCTCGCAGGTCACCATCGTGCATCGCCGCGATCATTTCCGCGCCGAGCGCATCCTGCAGGAGCGCCTGTTCAAGCACCCGAAGATCAAGGTGATCTGGGACTGTGCGGTCGACGAGATCTGCGGCACTGAAAACCCGAACAAGGTCACCCATGTCCGCCTCAAGAACGTCAAGACCGGCGCGCTGACGGATGTGAAGACCGACGGCGTCTTCATCGCCATCGGCCACGCCCCGGCAACCGAGCTGGTGAAAGACAAGGTCAAGCTGAAACCGTCGGGCTATGTCGAGGTCGCCCCGAACTCGACCGCGACGTCCGTGCCCGGCTTGTTCGCCGCGGGTGACGTCGCCGACGAAACCTATCGCCAGGCCGTGACGGCCGCAGGCCTCGGCTGCATGGCAGCGCTCGAGGCCGAACGTTTCTTGGCCCTGCGCGCCAGCGAGCGCGCGGCAGCGGAATAACGATCATGCCCCGAACACGCGACGGATTCACGGATATGGACTGGGACAAGCTGAAGGTGTTTCACGCGGCGGCAGAAGCGGGCAGCTTCACGCATGCGGGGGAGCAGCTCGGCCTGTCGCAATCGGCGGTCTCGCGCCAGGTTTCGGCGCTGGAACAGGAGCTCTCGGTCTCGCTGTTCCACCGCCATGCCCGCGGCCTGATCCTCACCGAGCAGGGCGACCTGTTGTTCCGCACCGCGCATGACGTGTTCATGCAGCTGCAGGCGGCGCGCGCCAAACTGACCGACAGCCGCGAACGGCCGAGCGGCGATCTCAAGATCACCACCACGCCCGGCGTCGGCATCAATTGGTTGATCCCGCGGCTCGGCGAATTCACCGCGCTCTACCCGGAGATCCGGATCTCGCTGATCGTCACCGACGAGGAACTGGATCTGTCCATGCGCGAGGCCGACGTTGCGATCCGCACCCGCAAGCCGACGCAGCCGGATCTTATCCAGCGCAAGCTGTTCGCGATGGGCTTCCACGCCTATTGCTCGCCGGAATACATCAAGCGCTTCGGCACGCCGCGCACGCTGGAGGAGCTCGACTCCCACCGCATCATCACGCTCTCCGACGGCAACTTCGCGCCGCATCTGCAGAACCGCAACTGGCTGGTCGAAGCTGCGCGCAACGGCTCGGGTCCGCGCGAGGCCTATTTCAAGGTCAACAACATCCTCGGCCTGGTGCGCGCGTGCCAGCAGGGCCTCGGCATCGCCGCGCTGCCCGACTACCTTGTCGAAGACCAGAGCCGCCTCGTACAACTGTTCGGCGAATCGGATTCGATCCAGCTCGACACCTATTTCGTCTATCCGGAAGAGCTGAAGACGGTCGCGCGCGTGCAGGTGTTCCGCGACTTCGTGGTGAGCAAGGCGCAGCGCTGGCCGTCCTGATTTCCGCATGTCTGACATGCGACCTCGGCTGTTGCTGCATGGCGCTGGAGAAGCCCATAATGTTTGCACGCTGAGCCTTCGCGTTGCGCATTTGTCCCCCTCCTCCAGTGGCGCGGGAGTTCAGTAATCCCTCTTGGAAGGTGATTGTGTCGGCCTCACGTGGCCAATACCTAAGCCGGGCCCTCGGGTCCGGCTTTTTTTCTGCCCAATCAGGCTTTCGCCCTCCGCGTGTATTGACAGTTTTGGGCATGGCCCGCATCATTTCCCAATGATCACGAAGTCGTGCGCAATCGTTTCGAAAAAAGGCCCCCATCCGGGGACCTCGGATTTTTGCGCGCGCTAGCTGACTTCGTCATCGCTGCCAAATCCCGAAAACCCCGCCGCCTGGACGGGGTTTTTTCATGTGCCCTCCGTCTCAGGTCCATCACCGAGAAGGAGATAGGAACATGACTGATTTGCGAACCCACATGCATGGGCTGTGGCTGCCGCTGGTGACGCCGTTTCGGAACGGTCGTCTCGACCAGAACTCGCTGCGGCGACTGACGCGGCACTACGCCGCGCAAGCCATCGACGGCTTCATCCTGGGGGCGACCTCGGGCGAAGGCATGACGCTGCGCGAGGCCGAGCTCGAACGCCTCGTTGCCATCGTCCGCGACGAGATGGCGGCGGGATGCCGCAACGTTCCGATCGGCCTCGGGCTGTCCGGCGCGGACACCTCGCGGATGAAGGAGCGGCTGGATGAGACCGCGGACTGGCCGATCGACTTCTATCTGATCGCGAGCCCCTATTACGTGCGGCCGTCGCAGCGCGGGATCGTTGCGCATTTCGAGGCGCTGGCCGATCACGCCGCCTGGCCGCTCGCGCTCTACAACATCCCCTATCGCTGCGCGGTCGGGATCACCAACCAGACCATGCTGCGGCTCGCCGAGCATCCCAACATCGTGGGCTTGAAGGATTGCAGCGCGAGCCGCGAGCAGTCGGTCGCGCTGCTGCGCGACCGGCCGAAGGATTTCCGCGTGCTCACCGGCGAGGATGCCAATTATCTCGAGGCGCTCAGCGACGGTGCTGACGGCGGCATCCTGCTGTCCGCTCATCTCGAGACCGCGACGTTCGCGGCAGTCTATGGCGAGCTGAAGCAAGGCAATGCCGACGCGGCCGCGGCGCGCTGGCAAGAGGTCGCCGAGCTGACGCGGCTGTTGTTCACCGAACCGAGCCCGGCGCCGGCGAAGTACTGGCTGTGGCGGACGGGCCTGATCGACAGCCCCGAGGTGCGCCTGCCGATGGTGGAGGTCAGCAGCGAGCTCGCCGCCACGCTCGACCGCGAGATCGAACGGCGGATGAAGGTTGCGGCGTAGCTCTTCGCTCGCCTCTCCCCGCGTGCGGGGAGAGGCGCCTTGGTTAACCGCACACCAACGCGCTTCGCAGCTGCCGCATGGCGCATCCACGTCTCGTTTACGCAATGGCGCCTATCGTTCCCCAGCAACGTCTTTCAAAAGGGGGAAGGACCATGAGGCAACGCGTTCGCCCGACTGCGGCGGAAATATTCGCGCCTGCCGATCTTTTGCGGGGAATTTTGGTGGTGTCGTCGTTCGGCTTCTGGGCCGTGATGCTCGGCCTGATGCCGGTGCTGCTATTCCGGCTCTGGCTCGCCTGACGAGGCAAGGCCGCGGCGATGGTTAATCCGTGGTGGCAAATGCGCTCAAAATGCGAGCGTGGCGCTGAGCCGGAATTTTAAAACATCCCGCGTATCGTTCTCCCCATAAGCGAAGAAATCGCGGGGGCGATCTTGAACAATCAGAACGATATGGTGCCGCATTACGGCGCCACGCCAAGCTTCGACGACAGCGAGCAGCAGGGCTTTTCCACCGGAGACATTCTCTGGGCCGCCGGCGTCTGGTCGGTGATCCTGACGTTGTCGCCGGTGATCGTGTTCTACATGCTGATGGTGGCGTAACGTCACCATCAACCCCTGAAAACGCAAAACGCGCGGGATGCCGCGCGTTTGTCGTCCGGGGAAATGATTGATGAATTATGCCGCCTGCTTGTGCATTGCGCCGGATGCCGACGCCGTGCCGCGAATAGCTTTTACTGAACGCTCGATCGCTGCCCACAGTCTTGCAATTTCCTGGGCCGCACGGCTTTCGGCCTGATACTCACGCGCGCCTTCGCCGTGGCTGAGTGCCATCAACAAATCCGAACGATTGGTGATCTGACCGCCCCAAACAGGAGCGCGGAACTTGGCCAGCGCCTCGCGGGCGATGGTGACGATCGGGCTTTCGGCTTCGTCGCGGCGCGCCGGTGCGCCGTTGAGCACGACCGCGTAGGGCTTGCGCGCCGCGCGGCACATCTGGATGGTTTCCTGCACCGCGTTGACGTCGAACACGCCGGGCCGCGCCGGAATGATCACCATCGTCGCGTTGCGGATCGCATCATCGACCACGGCCGACAGGTTCGGCGGCGTGTCGATCAGCACCCACTCGTAACCGTCGCGCTTGGCCGCGGAGACGATGCCGCTGACCGAATTCACGGCCGCCTTGATCGGCGGCTCGTTGGTGCCCCGCAGCTTGTGCCACAGCGTCAGCGAACCCTGCGGGTCCGCATCCACCAGCATCACCTGCTTGCTCGCCTTGATCTGCGCAGCGAGATGTGCAGCCAGGGTACTCTTGCCCGAGCCGCCTTTGCGCGATGCGAAAACAATTACATTCATCCTCTGGCCTCCAGATTGACCCCAGGCCGAGAAAATGAATCACCGCGCTGATTCGGGAAAGAAAAATTTATCGGCTGTCGTGCCGGCGCCATGAAATAACAAGACATGTTGGCTTTTGAGTCACACTGCCTTGTGCGGCTGATGACATCAACCATCATGAACTGCAGACCACGCCGGCAATTCCAAATCTCTTCAAGCAGGACAACCTTGCCGCGCAAATTCTCGCGATGCTTTTTTTCAGCAGAGCGAAGCAGCGATGGCTGCAAGCCGGCGCGCTGACCTCGCGCGAACAAAACGAGTCCGGTGGCTGTCGCGTGGCTGGTGTCGCCCTTCACGTCACGATGGCGCGCGGGGCATGAGGAGGTTTCGCGAAGGAACGTGCCTAGCCGTCGTCGGTCTTTTTCTTCTTCGCCTTCGGCTTGGCCTTCTTGGCGGTCTTCGGCGCGATCCTGGTGGGCTGACCGGCAACCGGCTCCGGCCCGCGGCGGAAGAACACCGCGCATGGCGGCGACAGCTGCGCCTTCTTCTGGATCATGCAGGCGGTGATGGCATCGACGTTGGGCACGAACTCGCCGCACAGCCGCATCGCATCCGGCGTGCAGGCCTGCTGCTGCTCGGGCGTGTAGGCAAAGCCAGCGCCCGGCTGGAGCAGAACGGCGAGGGCAACCCCAAAGGTCGCAGCAGCCATGAACTTAGCAGCCATGGACGTCGTGACGCGAGATACCGGCATCGATCCCCCCAAATGTCGAACAGGACGGGAGTGTGGGTGAACGGGCGTTGGTTGGCAACGAGGGCCGAGGCGAAAACGGCGACCTGTGCGCTCCCGGCAACAGCGGCGGGGCGCCGTCTTCTCCGCTGTCGTCGTCCGGCTTTGTGCGCAGTTGCGCACCGGGGCGGGTGACCCAGTACGCCGAGACGGTTGTGATGGAGCCGAAGGGCTGCGGCGTACTGGATCCCCCGCCTGCGCGGGGGATGACAGCGGTGGTGTGGTGGTCGATCCCCAAACCGCGAAAACAACCCCATGCACAGTAGCCATGGCCCTGGGCCGCTTCACGGAATCCCGCCTCCTGCGGATTTTACGAATTTTCCTTTGACTTGTCGGGCAAAACACCGGCATGATGGCAGCATCGAGAGGCGCGTGGGGTGGTCGGCCGAAATCCCCGTGAGGGGAGGACCGCATGGCCACCATGTTGATCGTCGCGCCGGTGTTTGCGCTGATCGCGGCCGGCTATGCGGCGGTGCTGTTTCGCTTCGTCTCCGAGGGCGCGCACAAGGGCATCTCCGAATTCGCCTTCAGCATCGCGATCCCCGCGCTGCTGTTCCGCACCATCGTGGTGTCGGAATTCCCCGACGTCAGCCCGTGGCGCATGTGGGGCGCCTATTACGGCGCGCTCGCCATCACCTGGATCGCGGCGCTGCTGATCTCGGCGCTGCTCCGCCAGCGGCGCGAGGACCATGAGGACGGCGTCGTGTTCGCGATCGGCTCGGTCTACGGCAACATCGTCATGTTGGGGATTCCCCTGGTGCTCTCCGCGCTCGGCAACGAGGCGGCCGGCCCGATGTCGCTGATCCTGTCGGTGAACACGCCGCTGCTCTGGCTCTGCGGCATCCTGCAGATGGAGCTGGTCAGCCGCAAGCGCACCGGCTCGGTGCTCTCGGTGATCTGGCCCATCCTCGCAGACCTCGCCAAGAACCCGCTGATGCTGGGGATCGGCTTCGGCGTGATCTGGCGCTTCACCGGCCTTGGCCTTGCACCCGTCGTCGACAAGACCATCGAGCTGCTGGCGCAGGCGGGATCGCCGGCCGCGCTGATCGCGCTCGGCATCACCCTGTTCCGCTTCGAGGTGAAGGGCGAGATGACAAGCGTCGCCGCGATCAGCGCACTCAAGCTGCTGGCGATGCCGACGGTGGCCTTCGCGCTGGCCAAGCTCTTGAACCTGCCGCCTGTCGTGACCGGCGTCGTCGTGCTGTTCGCGGCGATGCCGACAGGCGCGAATGCCTACATCTTCGCGGTTCAGTATCAGCGGATGGTGAACCCGGTCTCGGGCGCGGTGGCGCTGTGCACGCTGCTGGCCGCAGTGACGCTGCCGGTGGTGGTGATGGTGGTGGCTGGGGTGAGGTAGCAGAGAGCCTTAAACAGCCGATACCCGCGCGGTGAGAGCCCCGCAGCGCCACGCGATAGCCATTTTGGTCCAGCTCAATTCGGCCGGAATAACGGTCGATGTGGTGGGCTTGAGTGATCACCCCGGGCAGATACTCCGTTTGGTTCAAGACGCCGGTCGGCGAAGGCGCCGGTGTGGTCGAGTTCGGTCCCGACGGAAAACTCGCCGGCGGCGATTCCACCTTTGCCTATGCGGGACACTGGACGCAGCAGGGCAAGCACTTCAAAGCTACTCTTTCCGCCCGACGCGTCGAACCGGGGCCGCCCGGCGTGTTCGGATTGGATGAGATCGACATCGTGGTGTCGGGGCGGTCGGTGGATGGCTCGTCGACGTTGTGCACGGGCTTTGCGAAGCAAGCGCCGGGCTTGAGGCTCGAGGTGGAGCTTGTGCGGATTCTTGGCGATCGCGACGAAGGCGCGTAAATCGGACTTAGCCGGCGTTTGCGCGTACTCGGGAGGATCGGGAGTTTAGGTTCTTGATCCGGCAATCACCCGTGAACCAGGACCGATCTGTCGTCGACAAATTGGCTGCATACGCGCGTTGCTGATGGCACGGCGCCCTTGCGCTCGGTCCGATGACTGATCCGAAGGAGACCGATCTTGCGCCTGCCATGGCCGCTTCTGTTCGGATATGCCGTCGTCAACAATTGGTTCGTGACCATACCGCTGGCGCTCGCGTTGGCATTTTCGGCCTGGTATGGCTCGCCCTGGATCGGCGGATTGCGCTTTGTATTGATCGCTTGCGCCGCCTTTCTGACATTGCCATTTCCCGCGGCCGGCGCCCTCTATCTTTACCAGAGCTACGACGCAACCAAATATTGGCGCACGCTCGAGACCGCCGAGACCATCGCTGATTTGCCTTTGCCGGCCGGCAGCAAAATCCAGTTCGCCGACAAGGCGCATTCCATCGTCGTCTCGATCGAGCTGCCGCACGTGACCGAGATCCTCGGCATGCGGATCACGGGAACGCTCAAGCCGTGGAAGAGACAGGGCAATGACGTCACGCATTGGGGCGGCGATCTGCACGGCTATCAAATCATCGACGGATTGCCGTGCAAAGGTGGGCCCTACGCGAACGACCGGTTCGGCGGCGTTCTGTTCGATAAGGACGGTACGCTTCACCGCTTCACGCTCGGTGCGCCGCACGAGCTGCTCGGGCTGAAGCTGCCGGCCCAGACGACGATCCGACGCGGCAACGACGCGGAGCCCTGGAGCTTTCTTCTCTCGGCGAGCGAAGCCTACATCCCGATGCTGGACACGATGGCCCCGGTCGGAGTCACGTTGGACGTTGCCGGTGATGGGCGGCTGGTGCGCATCCGGTCGGGACACGGCCAGACGATCGTCCTTCGTGGCGTGCCGTTGAACAGCGGGAGCTTCGAAGTGCGGGGCAGGACCGTCGTCTCACAGCTTGCCGAACCATTCGCGGTCGCTGGAGACATGCGACCGGCCGGCACCTGGTTGCGGATCGGTTTGGATACGGGAGAGATCTCGCTCATGAGCGAGTGATGAGATCCGCCGGTGTTCGGGGTGCACGGCTGACGCATCGTTTCGCGCTCTATGGAGAGCGGCGGCGGCCAAGAAGAGATGGGTTTCGCAAGGGCTCACCCCATCCTACGCGCTGCAGGCGCGCAAGGGCGGTGGCAGTGCACGAAATCGCCCGGGAGTTTGGTGCACTGTCAGCCGATCTCGGCAAGCCGGGCATGATTTTGCCTCCGCACGCAAAAGTAGCTACTCTGAGCTGATATCACGGGGAGGCAGATATGGATCGCGAGGCAATGCTCGAAATCATCAGGCACGCTTACGCCGCGCGCGGCAAGGGTGACGTGAACGGCCTGGTAGCAGCTTTTCATCCCGAGGGTTGGTTCAACCTGGTGGGCGACAGCAGCGCGCTGCATCTGACGGGAAGCGTGCAGGGGCACCAGTCGCTGCTCGCGGCTTTCGGTCAATTCATCGCGCATTTCGACTTCCAGAAGCGCGAGATCCTGACCGAGGTGGTCGAGGGAGATCATGCGGCCGTCCGGTCCCGCCTTGTCATTCGACACAATCCAAGTGGAAAGGTCTTCAGCACCGAGGTGCTGGACCTCTTCAAGTTTCAGGATGGCAAGATCGTCGAGCTGATCGAGTACGCGGACACTGCGCTCGTCAAGGCTGTCATCTCCTGACACGCGATGGGCCGGCAGGATCTACCGTCGCAACTTCGTTCCGGGGTGGATGCTTCTTCACCGTCAAACTGGCGCAGCGGAAGCTCGGCTAGGCAGCCCAGTCCATGATCGCGTCAATGAATGTTTTGGCCTGGCGGATCGCATCCAGCCTCGTCGCGCAGACACCGACCGACACTGTCCGGCCCTTCCCCACGGTCCACTTCCAACCATAGGGGTAGCTCATTTCAACGATGGAAAAGCTGACGCCGCGATGTTCCACGGAGGACCTCCGCTGACATGTTGCTATGCGAAAAGGGTACGCCAAATGGCGAATCTGGTCCAGCGGGACAGCTCGGCCATCATGGGCCGAAACCGCTATTCACAGGCTGGCCCGCGCGCCAGGCCATCTCCCAGAAGTCGGCCTCGAGCCGGGTGGCTTCCTTGAAGATCGCAATCAGCTCGGCCTCGCGGGCCGGCGTGGCGTAGAGATCGGCAAGATGCTCCAGATGCGCCCGCGCCTTGGCCGCGACCTCCTGGTACGGCGCGCCGGCGTACTCGGCGATCCAGACGCGATAGGCGTTCGTCGTAGCCTCAGCATCGGGGCGCGAGGCGAGCCGCGTTGCGATCTCGGCGTAGCCGATCACGCAAGGCGCAAGCGCCACCTTGAGCGCCAGCAGATCGCCGCGCATTCCCGCATCGAGCACATAGCGTGTATAGGCCAGCATCTCGGCCGCCGGAGCGGCCTGTTCAAGGTCGACCGGGGACAGAGCCCAATCCGCACAGAGCTTCACATGCAGGTTCATCTCGACATCGAGGATGGCCGACAGGCCGGACGCTGCTTCACGCATGTCGGCAAGCCTGGGCGACTTGTAGACCGCGAGCGCGTAGGCGCGGGCAAACTCGATGAGGAACAGATAATCCTGAACGAGGTAGTGACGGAACGCAGCTTCGGGGAGCGAGCCGTCCGCCAATCCGCTCGTGAAGGGATGCTCGGCGTAGGCCCGCCACTCGGCGGATGCTGCTGTCTTGAGACGCTCGAAGAAGCTCACGATCTCTCCCGCCTGGCTCGCGATGCACGTCGTTGGACCGCTAGCGATAGCGCATTGCGTGGCGGGGAGCTACGGTGTGCTGTCACTGCAATTCTGCGGCCAAATCTCCGTTCAGGCGCGGCAGGCAGGCGAGCCGCCGCCCCCCGGGCATCCAGCGGGGGCTCGCTAGTTTTTCTGACCGGATTTATTGCAGCTCATGAAGTTCGTTGCGAGCTTTCTCGATATGTATTTTCTTTACCCTATCGCCTCATCGCGCACTTTGCGTACCTCCACAAAACCGCGCTCATCAAATTTGTCGGTACGCACAACGACTACGACAAGATAGATGCGGAGACGGTGTGATGATGGATGTTCGACCTCTCCATAACGAGGATGACTACAACTGGGCGATTGGCGAAGTGACTCGTTATTTCGAGGCTCAGCCCGCAATCGGCACGCCCGAGAGCGACAGGTTTGAGGTGCTCGCAACTCTCATCCGAGAGTACGAGGACGCCCACTTCGAAATTCCGCATGTCGATCCAGTGGAGGTCCTGGAATTCGCGATTCAATCCATGGGAAAAACTCAGGCTGGCCTCAGCGAACTCATCGGACGGAATCGCGCGTCTGAGATCCTGAATCGCGTCCGCCCGTTGACGCTCGATATGATCCGCACAATCAGCGCTGAATGGCACATCCCCATTGAGCTGCTCGCCTCCCAGTATGAATTGGCCAAGGCTCAGGCGTAGTCCTTTCTGCCTGGCCATCAGGGGTTTGTGCCGCGCGAGTAGCGACACAAGCTTCAGCTCAACAGCTTCGGAGATACAGCGCTGGTACAGTTGGGTGGGCTCGAACCACCGACCTCCTGTTCCACAGACAGAATAGTGCCTCCGCCGGATTTACGCCTCGCTACGCCGGACCACTAATATCACAACAATTTCAACATGATATCTCGCCGTAACCACGCTGTCGTTCGCTCCGACTAGCGTTGTTGTGGTAGCTACGTGGTAGCTACGTGGTAGCTACGTCGTAGCTAGGAGCACGAAAGGGTTTCGCATGGCATCGGCAAGTATCACGATCAGAGCTGTGCAGGCGTTGGTCCCAGGGCAAGCGATCTGGGATGCGGGCCATAAGGAAGCGGTGCGGGGCTTTGGCGTGCGGCGCCAGCGCGATCAAGCGACCTACGTCCTCAAGTATCGGTTGTTTGGCCGCCAGCGCTTCTTCACGATCGGTCGGCACGGGTCACCCTGGACGCCAGAGAAGGCGCGCCGGGAAGCCAAGAGATTGCTGGGACTGGTCGCGGACGGGAAGGACCCGGCAGATACTAAAGCGGAGGCCAACCTTCAGGCGGCCGACACACTCCGCAAGATAACCGGCGAATACCTCAGCATCGCGAAGAAGAAGCAGCGGCCCCGGACGTATTCGGAGGTCGAACGCTACTTGCTCGTCGCCTGGAAGCCCCTGCACTCAGTCTCCGTGTTCAAGATTACAAGGCGCCATGTTGCGGCGCGAGTCGCCGATATCGCGGCGCAGCAAGGAGTCGTCTCAGCCGCACGCGCTCGCACCGCCCTATCCACGTTGTTCAATTGGGCCATTCGAGAGGGACTCGATATTCCGGCAAACCCTGTGCTCGGCACCAATCGTCCCGAGCAGCCGAAATCCCGAGAGCGGGTATTGTCCGATACAGAGCTGTCCGAGATTTGGAAGGCATGCGGCGATGACGACCACGGACGTATACTACGCTTGCTGATCCTCACCGCTCAGCGGCGCGACGAAGTCGGCGGCATGAGATGGCCAGAGCTAGATACCGTTGCCGGCCGTTGGACTCTGCCGAGCGCTCGGAGCAAGAACCATCGCGAGCACGTGCTGCCGTTCGTCCCAACTGCCTTGGCTCTGCTACCGCCTCGGCGAAATGATGGCGACTGCGTCTTCGGTAATGGTGCTCGCCGAAAAGGTGGTGAAAATCGAGGTTTCTCCGGCTGGTCCAAATCTAAGGCCGCGCTGGACGCACGCATTCTTTCGGCACGGAGGGGAGTGGACGAGGATGCCAAGCCCCAGCCCCACTGGACCGTGCATGATCTTCGTCGCACGGCCGCAACCATGATGGCGGATCGCTTGGGCGTCCTGCCGCATATCGTTGAAGCGATCTTGAACCACGTGAGCGGCCACCGCGCAGGCGTAGCTGGGGTGTATAATCGGGCCCGTTACGAAGCGGAAATACGAGACGCGCTGGAACGCTGGACTGAACATCTGACTCAGATCACAGCCCTTTGACCCAGGCCTCGATCGGCAGTTTTTGAACGAGCGTCGCGCCGGCCAGACTAGGAAGCGTTTGCTCCATACACCGGCTACATCGTCACGGAGATCACGTTCAGCATCGTCGAGATCACGTTCAGCATCGACATCGCCGACGGGCAGCGGAAATACTTCCGGGTCGACAACTTCTTCCACCAGGAGCCCGGCGTGATCTACACCGGCCTGCCGCCGGACCCGACGGTGTCCATGCGTACGAGATCAGCCCAATGCGAGAACCGGACGTCGCCGATACGTTGCAGGCAAGCCAAATAGACGGCGGCCGCCTTCTCAAAAAGTGCGCTTGAGTGGCATGATGCGTGGGCTGGCCCTCGGGAAGGTAACTCCTCAGGACAAATTGACGGACTTGGCACCTGATGTCGCAGCTCTCATCTGGTGGACCGATCGACCGCACGCCGTCAACTTGACTTGCGGTGGGACATAGGCCGTGCCCTGTGCCAGCTGCTGCAGCCATCAAGAACGCGGCGACTAAGTCAAAGCAAACTCTTCCACACGAACGGCGGGGCCGCAGTCTTGCGCATGTACTCGAATAGCTCCTGCCGAGGCAGTTCAGCGTCGAAATAGCCCTCGCAGAACGAACTTCGATCCTGAAGGCATCCCTGCCTGGTGAAATAGCCGAACAGATCAGTGTCGTTGAAGAGCGCGTGTATTCCGCCGCGCTCCAGCGCCTTGTCACGCAGGATGCCGCTCGGCGTGCTCACCTCGACCTGCCCTGACGCAACGCTTACTCGCCCGTGAAGGGAGGAACCGCGAACAGTGTGACCTGCTTGGCCTCGCTAGCGCTGAGTCCGTTCCGCGCCAGGTATTCGCGAAGAACGAATTCCGGATGGGCGCCCAACGTGTTGACCGCGACCTTCTTGCCGATCAGGTCGCGCGCCGTCTTGATAGGGCTGTTATCCCTGACGTAGTAGCCCTGATAGGTGTTGGCATCCGAGCCGTAGTAGCCGACCACGGCCTTGATAGGTGCCCGCGTCACTATCAGCTTCAGGATCGCGCCGTAGAAGACCGATGTCGATATCACCGGTCACGACGGTCTGGATGTCCTGCGGACCGCGGATGGTGTTGCCGCTTCAGTGGCGCGAGATAGCCGAGGTCGTCGGCGAGTTCGATGAACGTCACCTCCCCGGCCTAGCCCTAGTAGCGAATCTCGATCTTCTCCAGCGGCGGCTCAGCGAAGGCCTGCGCCGCCAGCCCCAAGGTCAACGCGCCTGCGAGCAGAAACTTTGCGACCCGGCGCGCGGCCCCCTGCCGCGCGAAGAAATTTGATCATTGCGTGCACCCTGGTCGTTGTTTCTGATGTGATCCAGATCATGCGGCCTTGCCGCCTACGGCTTCGAGACCTTGATGCGCGTCGCGCTGCGGCGAACATCGACGCTGAGCGGAACATCGCCATCGATAGTAGCCGACGCACGACACGGCGCTGATCGCCGTAGTCATTGACCGCGTAGCGCTGGGTGGCGCGATTGTCCCAGATCGCCACGTCGCCGATATTCCAGCTCCACCGCAACGTATTTTCCGGCAACGTGATATGCGACTGGAACAGGTCGAACAGCTTTTGTCCGTCGAATTTCGAAAGACCGACGAAGCGCTGAACGAAATTGCCGAGCACCAGGTGCGCTCGCCGGTCTCCGAATGGACCCTGACCACCGGATGCTCGGTCTCGAAGATCGTTCCGGTGAACACTTCCTCGAAATGCTTCCTATCCGCCTCGCTCGCGCGGGTCTTCACGGCGTAATCATAGGCATTACTGTGAACCGCCCAGAGCTCGTCCGCGAGCTTGCGCAAGGGTGCCGGCAAATCGAGATAGGCAGCCGAGGTGTTCGACACACGGTATCGCCGCCATAGGGCGGAATCACCACGCCCCGCAGCACCGAGATCTTGGGATAGACATTCACGAACGTGACGTCGGTCTGCCCTTGGTCGCAGCGACGGTCGGATGTGGCACCAGCTTTCCGAGCCTGCCGGCGAACCGCTCCTGTTCGGCGTCGTCCAGATGCTGCTGGTCGCGGAAAAAGATGACCTTGTGCTCGAGCATCACCTGGCTGATCGCGCGGACCACTTCGTCGGGAAGATCCCGCGACGCTTTAAGTTCCTGATCTCGGCTTCGAGCCGGGCCGCGCGCTTGACGATATCCGAGCTGGGGATGACGTTATGGATCGCTCTCATATTGCTCATGATCGTGTTCTCTCAATTGCGATTTTCTAGACAAAGCTCCGCCTTTCACTGGTCGCGCGAGCGACAGCGGAGAGCGAATGGAGGAATTTCTGGCTTCGGCCCTATCGGACCGCGATGCGCTCCGGCGGACAACGAACCAGCCGCCATGCGCGAAGCTCGGTGATATAGCTCTCCGCCGTCACCTCGGCGGAGCATAGCGCGTTCAGGCCGAAATCGGCCGAGACGCCTTGCGCATGACGTAGGTTAGATGTGAACGACCTCGCTTGGACACCGTGGATGGTAAATGCGATCGGGATTCAGTCAATGAAACGAAATCAGCTTTGTTTTTGATGCAAAGCAATGATCGCGTCGCTGACGGCGCAAGCGCTGAAAGATTTGCAATCGTCTCCGCTCAACTCAAGACTTCATGCGCTGCGCGGACGACAAAACCGGACCGAATGATGTCCGAAAAGCACCTGAATCTCTGCAGCGCTTCGTCCACACGCGCGCACTCGTCTGCGATCACCGACGATCGCAAGTTTCATGCGCGCCGGTCACGCAACAAAGCAAAACCATTTTACCGAAAGTTTTGCAAACGTCGACGTAGAGTTTCGTCCAGAGCGCTCCGACATCATCCAATTCTTCGCGACCGTGCCAAAGGGGCGTCCGCCGTGTGGCCCGGGTGCAAGGTATTGACGGAGAGCGGGCCTCATCATACCGCTACTGCGTCTTTGGCAACCTTGAGCGGCGACGCTTTAACCGATTTGCTGGCCGGCCTGGCCGCGAACTCCATCGGCTCCTTCGTAAAAGGATTGATGCCGCTGCGGGCTTCCGTAGCGGGTTTGTTCACGACCGACATTTTGACGAACCCGGGAATGACGAACTCGCCGGACTGGTTTAACTCCTTGTAGCCTACCGTCGCCAGCTGCTCGATGGCGGACTTTACGTCAGTCTTGGAAACCCGCGTTCCTTCTGCAATCGCGTCAATTAGCTGGTTCTTGGTCATTTTGGCCATGATAGATTCCTTTGAGGAGCGCAGAAGGAATTAACGCGTGAACGACGCCGATTCCGTCACGTTAGTCGAGCAAGGCAAGACCGCACGAATGCTTGCCGTCCGCGCCGAGATCATCAAGCGAGGGGCTTGAAACCTATCGGAAGTCAAAACAAGGATCAGTTCGTTGTGATTCCGGGCGCTTCCGGACGACGACGGCGGCCATTTGTGTTAGCGCGAGTTGGTGCCCCGGCAGCAATTCGGAAGGCTTCGCAACCTGTCCATGGATGCCCGGCCCGGCTGAGCAGTTACCCCATTCTTCTATCGGGCCCAGGCCACGCATTTTGCTTATTGGCTGTACTGTCAGCGAGGCTTGCGGAACATCTCACCCAAGGATCATGATCGGATCCCCGCGAGAAAATCATCGGCTTCGACTTTGAGACGATGGCTGGTTTGGGCAAGCACGTTGGCAGATGTCAGCACCTGCGACGATGATGCACCTGTGACGGACGCCTTCTGCGCAACCTGCCGGATGCTGCCCGCGACCGCCGTCGACATCGCGGCCGCTCGCTGAATATTCTGGGTAATATCCTTCGTTACCGCGCACTGTTGATCGATCGCAACGGCAACCGCTGATGCGATTTGTGAGATTCTACCAATACTATTTCCGATGTCTGTGATGGCGCTGACCGACTCGAGTGTCGCTGCCTGAATGTCAGAAATTTGCTCTCCAATTTCGACGGTCGCGTTTGCCGTCTGAGTTGCTAACGACTTCACCTCGAGCGCCACAACTGCAAAGCCGCGACCGGCACCGCCTGCACGCGCAGCTTCAATTGTTGCATTGAGCGCCAGGAGGTTGGTTTGCCTGGCGATCGTTGCAATTAGGTCAACCACGCCACCGACTTTGATTGCAGCGGCCGATAGCTGCTTCATCCGCCGATCCGTTTCTTTAGCCTGCCGCACGGCTCCCTTGGCGATCTCCGTCGATTGCTCGACCTGCCGACCGATCTCGGAAGCGGATGCCATCATCTCTTCCGTTGCGGCAGCAACCAGCTGAACATTGGCTGACGCCTCCTCCGACGCGGAAGCAACGTTATCAGAGATCTCCCGAGTAAGGTGAGCCGTATACGTCAGCTCGCGAGCGGAAGACTCCAGCTCGGTCGATGCCGAAGACATCGTATCGATGACGCCGCTCACGGCGCATTCAAATGTACTGGCCAGCTCTCCAAGCTCCGCCTTGCGCCGCTTCGCGGCCGCGCGATCTTGTTCCTGATTCGCCGCAAGCTCTTCTTGCAGTTTCTCCCTCGATCTGACCTTAAACCCTTCCATGGCTTGAGCCATGTCGCCGATCTCGTCTGAACGGCCAAGACCCGGCAGCGTGACATCGAATTGCCCAGCCGCGAGTTGACGCATTGCTGCGCTCATGCGGGTTATCAGTTTCGCCAGCTTCTGCCCAATAAGCACGGCGACGAAGCCGATTGCGAGAGTGGATAACCCGATTGTCCAACCCAAAGTCGCTCTGAGGCGCGACGCATGCTCTTCCGCAGAGACAGCGCGAGCGTCCGCGGCTGCGATCGCCTTCAACAGAAGGGGACGATTCCGGCCGTAGATTTGGACGAGATCGTCAACTTGGTCATCCAGCGCCTGTTGCGATACAACAAGCGCCAGAAAGCTCGATCGATAAGAAGCAACAAGCTTCTTCAACTCAACTCTGGATTCCGGAGGAAGCTCTGAGGTAGCGAGCGCGGCCTCGAATTCGGCGACGCGCTTTTCCAGCTCATCACCGTACTTCTCCTCATGACGCAGCATGAAATCCTTTTCGTGCCGTCGCATCATCAACATCAATACCGCCAGGTGTGGCTCGTTGAAATGTGCGAGTCGCGCCTCTGCCTGATGCACGGCTTCGCGGAGCTTACCTTGGAGCCCATCATTCTCCGTAAGCCCGAGCACCCGCTGCGCAGAGACAACGTTGTTGAAACGAGTCGCGTAAAGGTTGATCCCGGCGCGAAGGAACGTCACGTCTCTCAGGGGATCGCCCTCGGGCAATGAAGCGGCCTGCTCCTCTATTTGGCTGAGGTCCGCCAGTGCGTTCTTAATGCCCTGGGCTTGTCGCGCGATCACGGCTTCATCACGCTTGCGCAGAAACTCCAGTGCCAGCTGCTGCGATTCAAGAAAGGCTTCGGAAAGGGATGTCAGGTGGGCGCGAAGATTGGCGCTCTCGCTCACGTCGCTCTGCGCCTTCGCGAGATAATTAAGTCCCGTAACGCAAGTCGCGGCAGTTACAAGCACACTCACGATTCCCAGCAAGCCAATCTGGGTGCGTAGGCTCGGTCGAAGCTGACGAAGAACTGTTGATACCAGCCGTTTCGCGATTTTGGGAGCGGGCATGAGATTTCCAATGAAATTCGAGATCGTTTCGCGAGACCCCTAGTTTGGATTGGTTACATAAGGTTGAACTCGATTGTCATCTGAATCATACATGCACGCACGATCCGAGATGCGCACGCGCTCTGCAGCGTAGCGGATCACAACCGGCGCATAAATTCTGCAGTTTCCTACTTATGCCGCAGGATTCGCGCGCGAACTCCCTGCACAGTTGCGCAAAGCGAATCATGCAGCGAGGCGCTGCGCCGAAAAAAATTTCTGCTCGGTCCTTCGATTGTGACGCCTGCGACGCATCGACCGAATATGAGGATGAAGCCGCGTCGCTCGCTGCCCGAGGGAGGGCTCAATCGCCACTTGAGTTTGTGCGTTGGTCCTTACCTGAAGGGAGTTCGCATTCGACCCTGTTGGAATCACCATGGAAACCGCTACGACGAGGAGTGCGGGCACTGCGGCGCCGGGCTAGTCGAAGATGGGCAGCCCACGTGGTGGCAACATCGCGGCTTCCTTAAGCAGGGCAGGATGGCCCAACAGGTCGACATCGGCGTGATCTGTCTCAATGACTGGATGCCGAACTACGAAGAAAAAAGGAACCGCATTACGTCCTTCAAAGCTGCTTTTCTCTACCAACCCTCGAAAGACGGTAAGTCCGACTATTGGGAATACGGCTATGCGCCGGTCGGAGCCGCGTTTTTTATTCTGGGCTTTCCGCTGGGATTGGCCCTGCGGGGGACTCTCCCGATTTGGAAGCGTGGCTCCGGCGCTTCGGAGCCTCTGGTCAATCGCAGGCCAGATGCCGATCTTCTTTGGATTCGGCCACGCGTCACGGGATGTCTGGCTCGCCAGTGGTGCACTTCGGCAAAGCACTGATCAATTCTCGAGGCTTACCTGCTCCTTCGCCGCAAGCATTTGTCGAACCATGGCTGATTGGCGTATATGCGGGCCGCCGCGGCTCCTCCCCCGAGGAACAGGAGATGTCACTCGGGAGGGTCTCCTCGCAGGCTGGAAAAAATCTTTATCGGCGGCAAAAGTCCCAAGATCTGGTGGCCCTTGTTCGTGCTCTGGCGGACCGCCGCGATACTCTGGTTCTCGGGGCAGTCCTTCGCGGCTCCTTGTCCTCAGCGAACGAGAGCTTCTCGATATTACTTCGCGCCTGCGTGAGCAGGACGAAGGCGCATTCTTGAGCCTGAACACCGATTTGTCGCGCATCGATCACCCTGTCGCAGGCACGTGATGCACGGTTTGCATGAACTGTGGCGCAAGCGCCGCGGAACGACGCCCTACGTTATACTTTGCGAGGCGATCGAACTGCTTCGCCTCACCCCCAGCGGTACGGGCCGGAGCCCGGATCCCTTCATTTGCATGTTCATTGATTTGTTCAATAGAACTTTGGGTCGCGCGTCAGTTGAAATTAGCGGTGGGCTCTTCAGTTTCGGCTAGAGACTATGGACACATGGTTGTAGAGTCAGTGCTATATCGCCTTTATGGCGCAGGAATCATCTGACAAGAAACCTATCCTCAATTTGTACATCGATGAGACCGGATCTCGACACCCGGACTCGCCGTCTGCGAAAGCGAAGCATGGTTCGATTGGTTCGGGATCGGTGGAATCCTAATCGATCAGGAGCAAGAAGAGACGGCCAAGCAGAAACTTAAGGTATTTCTGGCCAATTGGCCGCAAGTGAGAAAGCCTCTCCATTTCACAGATATGCGTGCTGAAAGACAGGGTTTTGCCAGGCTCGGACAAATTGGGGATGTTGAGCGGCCCGATTTTGGTCCCAATACAAGAACTTCCTTGGAAGCCTCGCCCTCGCCGGCACGGCGTGCATAGTTGATCGGCCCGGGTACACCGCGCGCGGCTACGGCAAGCGAGCCCGACACCAAGCCCGCAGGCATCGCAAGGGTAAGGCCCTTGAGCGGCTTGTGCGGCTTGATGAAGTTACGCCAGACGAATAAAGCGAGAGCGCGTGATAGTGGTACTCCACCTTCTTTGAGAAGGCGTTCGTGAGCCGGGTAACGCGGCGCATGGACAAGTGCCCACGAAGTAACGTTGTCGCCAACAGGTCAGTGCGGCCTAATATTCTCGCATTGCCCGAGAACTCGCGTGGTTACCCCCGATCCTGGAACGAATGAGTAACAAGACCCGAACTCTTTCTTTCTATCCGGGTCTTGGGCCAGTTTCCTCAGTTCAGATCTCCTTGCTGGGAGTTGGCTACGCGCCGTCCCTTCGAGGCTGAAGGTTTCGTTTCGCGCCTTCCCCTTGTAGGATTTAGGCACGCACCACCCGACCAGAGCAACGGTATCCGTGGTTTGGACCGCCGGAATCAGCTGATGCTCGATAACGTCATTGCAAGCGTCCCACGATTCAAACTGAGAGGATTGCGTTGACTGAAGCGCCCATGGCCTGTTGTCGCCGAGAGCGGGCGGCGTCACAAAGAACATTACGATCATTAAGAAGGTGTCCATGACGTCATCTTCTACGATTGATGGCCGTTTCGAGATTTACGATCGACTGCTGCAGCCCGAGGATGTCGAGCCGATTTTGAGTAGCAGGTGAGACGCCGGTTCCTGTACTTATGCTTGAATACGGCGTACCGCCCGGGAAGGTCCGAATGGGTCTCCGAGGGGGGTTATCCTCGGCGCTGAACAATATCGCGACAGACTCGTCGACCTTGTACGACCCCATCGCCCCGAGGAAGTCCGTTCCGAACGGTTGATTATAAGTGAACGAGCCGCTTCCGTCCCACGTGACAACGATCTGAGAATTGTAACTCGGTTTGTCGATCTTCGTCAGCTTGCTGATGTGTCCCTCGGCAGCCGCTGCCGTTCGAGATAACCAGTCATAGATACCAAGATTGCGAGCAAGCGCATGATAGCTAGCACTGTCGCGCCTACAAGGTAACGGATAAGTCCTGTCGTCCAGCAGTTGCCCGCTTTTCACGACATAGCTAACGCCTCCGTCAGTGTGCCCTTTCATGTCGTACTCAGCGCCAGGCGCCGCGCCAGCAACCCATGTATTGAAAAAGGGCACGGTCACACTGCTGCTCTTGCCAGTCAGACCGGCTCGGAGACTGACTTCAGAATCAATCTTTGGAGTGACGGATATGCTGATCGCCCAGGGATGAGCCAAGAAAGAGGGATGATCGCGCTGAGCATCATGCATAGCGAACCGTAGCTCGCAGACGGCGTGAGCCACAATCTCCTGCACCGGCAACATGAAATCACCGGGCATCTTCGGCACTTGTGCACAACCGCCGATTGCTGTCGCAGCACAAAATAATGCCGCCTTGTAAGCGACGTGTGCGCTCGCCATCTCAAAGCCCCCACCCGCATAAATAGTATGGAGGTTCTAGTATCCTGTAAACTAGAATCGTACCTAAGTGCGTTCTCGAATAAGCTATCCCAGGCAGCGAAATGGCGCGGCCTGAAGCAGGGATAATTCCGTTAGGAGAGAGAATGACAAGGTCTGCAGCGGAACATCAGGCGTTGGCTCGCGCATTGCTCGCCGAAACCGAACCAGACGAATTGGAGTTTTTCGGCGAATACGTCAAAGCTGTGGGCCACAAAGGTCAGCGTGGACGACTTGGTCCAGAATGGGGGATTCCAGAACTGGCGAGCGCTGGTCCCGCCGTAGTGGCGATCGGGCTTTATCTTTTCGAACTGCTAAAGTCCTGGGTAGCCGACGTACCGAAGAAGACAGTTGAGGGCTTCCTGGTTGATGGCGCCAAAGAACGGCTGAAGACTTGGCTTGGAGACCCCAAAAAAGCAGAATTGAGTGGTATAGTGACCGCCAAGGGCAAGGCAGAGATCATGGCGATTGTCGGCCGGCTCGTTGTTGAAGCTAAGCTGTCGCCACGTGATGCCCAACGGCTAACCAAGAAAGTCGCGACCCGATTGTTCGGAGATGACACCGGAAAGAAATGACAGTGAGCGCGCCACGATTGTCGATGCGCTACGTGCTGAGAGCCGATACCGAGGCTGGTTCGCGACGATTTTCGTCACGACGATCGCGGTCGTTTACCTAGGCAGCTCTTTTCCGTTTTCTCTAGACCAATTCCCCGCGCTCCAACCAATCGGACATTTCGTCGTCGCCTTCATTCTGTTTGCCTTCTCTTTGACTGTGGTCGGCATGATGCTCTGCGTGGCAACATACGTCCGTCGGCGGTCATCCGGGATAACTTCCTTACGCACAGTCTCGGCCCGGCGGATGCTCCGGGACTTGAACCGCACTTTCGGGGCGCGCGTTGTGGCGGTAGCGCTCGGCGGAATGGGAGACTCTCGCATTCTTGCGATGCGGATAGGAACTCGCGACGTTGTCGGCGTCGGTCGGGGGGCCTTGCCATTTATAAGACGCGAACCTGAAGGGTTTCGCTACCGACTAGCTCATGAATACGCACATTTGGCCGCCGGTGACCCGCTTCATGAGAATTGGCTGTCCGTTGTCTACACCACCGCTACGCTTTTTCTGTCAATCGCTTACGGATCGGCCCTATTCAATATGTTGGTTGCATTGGCAGACATCGGCAATGTTGGAGGATGGCCTGAAGTGAGAAAGGCGCTCTTCGGCTGGATGGAAATTGGAATGGTCGCAAACTTAGTGCTGTTCGGAAGCATCTTCCTGGTGCTGATGCTGGAGCGGCGCTCCGCAGTGCGACTTCGGGAGTTTTATGCTGATGCCGCCGCGACAATAGCTGTTGGACCTATCGCCAACGTCTTTTCAGTGACCACGCGCGACACAACCGCACTGAGCAGGTTTTCGTCCCGCTTTCTCGGACTGCACCCGGCGCCAGCGACGCGCGCCATTGCCATGACTGATCACAGTGCGGTGTACCGTGCTGACATGATGCTTTTCGGCCTGCTAGGCTTCTTCAGTGCTTTCGTCCTCGAATTTGTACTTCAACTCCTGTTTACCTCGGCCAGCGCGACTCTTGCCACATTCGACGACAGACGTGCATCGCTTTGGCGATTTCTAACGATCAATTCAACAATTACATCCGGAACGATTGTTTTCGGCGCGCTGCTCCTCATGGCCGTCCACTTCCTCGTGTTGACGCGACTAGCCGCAACGGTGCGCTTAGCTACTAAGCGGCAACAGCGCATAAGCCTGCTCGCCGCAGTTCCGCCGTTCACTGCTGCGGGCGCTCTCGCTTTGCTCATGACCAGTGAGGGCGTTTTATGGGATCTCCAGCAAAGCGGGTGGAACTTGTCACGCTACGTCATTGTGGGCTGGGATCGATTGACCTTACATGGTGTCGCGCTGCTGGCTCTTTGTGCTGTGATCATGACACTCTTCGTGCTGGAGCGTCAAAGTCGTGGATCAATTTTGGTGCTGGGGGCGATCCCGGTACTAACCACGCTACTCGTGGGGTACTTGCTATACCGATAGCTGGTCGAGACTTATATCTCTAGTTTCGAAGCGGTCGTCCTTTTTCTACGCTATAACATTCGATTCAACGCTCGAGCAAAAAGGCCCTGCCTTTTCTCAAGTTATCGTTGCATCCTACTCGGATGAAGCGCGCGAGATTGGTAGGAGTAGTCGATCGCGGACCAGGGCGCGCAACCTCAGGCGAACTAGATCCTGCTTTGGTCCGATTTGTTGAAGCACTTGCAATCGCCGATGCAAGGCGCGATCATCTTCTCGATAGCGAGCGCCTCATGAAGAATTATCTTGATGCCGCTGGCGACAAGCCCATCAGGACTGGTATTCGAGATGAAACCCGCGGCGATCTATGCTCGGTTCTCGACCGAGCTTCAAAACGAAAAATCGACTGAAGACCAGATTGCATTGTGCCGCGCTTATGCGGCTCGTCACCAACTCGATGTCGTTGCTACCTTTGAAGACAAGGCGCGTTCTGGGGCATCAGTATTTGGCCGCGATGGTTTGATGCAGCTTATGGACGCCGCACGTCAGCATCGCTTCACGGTGGTGATCGTAGAGGCATTGGACCGGCTCTCACGTGACATGGAGGATCTGGCCGGCATTCACAAAAGGTTGTCTTTCCAGGGGATCGAGATCCAGGCCGTCCACGATGGCACTGCGGACTCCATCTTGATTGGGATCCGCGGCCTCGTCGGACAGATGCAGCGCGAGGACGGCGCGAAGAAGGTCCGCCGCGGCATGGCCGGTGTGGTACGCGAAGGCCGACACGCAGGAGGGCGAGCTTACGGATATCGAGCGGCACCTGGCAAGCCCGGCGAGCTCGAAATCATCGAAGATGAAGCTACGATTGTCCGACGGATTTTTGCAGCATACGCAGCGGGGCGGGCACCACGAGAGATCGCGCAGGATCTTAATCGGGAAAATATCCATCCGCCGCGAGGCCGGCGATGGAATGCGTCGACGATCAATGGCAACGCCAAGCGCGGGACGGGACTCATCTTCAATGAGCTCTATGCTGGCCGTATCGTCTGGAACAAGGTCAGGATGGTGAAGGATCCCGATACGGGCAAGCGATTGTCTCGTCCGAACCCTCGTGAGGAGTGGCAGAGCATCGATGCGCCCCAACTGCGGATCGTCGAACAGTCAGTTTGGGAGCAGGCGCACGCCTTGAAGACTGAGAGGGGGCATTTGGCCAGCCACATGAAGCGACGAGCCCCACATCTCCTATCGGGTCTTCTTCGGTGCGGTTGTTGCGGATCGGGCCTGTCAGTTCACGACCGCGACAAGACCGGAAAGACAAGGATTCGTTGCTCAGCTGTGCGCGAGAGTGGCAGTTGCTCGAATCGCAGGATCATCTACTTGCGCGACATCGAAACACTTGTGCTCGGTGGGATGGTCGAGGAGTTGAAGGACCCACGGCTGATCGGGACCTACGTCCGCAACTACAATAGTGAACGAGAGCGGCTTGCGCGAAACGCTTCCGCGGAGCGCCTGCGGCTAGAGGCCAAACGTGACCGGATCGAAGGCGAGCGTCAGCGCAACATTGATCTCGTGATCAACTACGTGATTTCCGAGGAGGATGCCAAGCAACGGATCGCCGAGTTGAAGCAAGAACGGTTGCGCGTCGAGGCGGAAATAGCTGCCCTCGAGGAGGCCCCTGCCCCCATCTCTCTGCATCCGGCAACGCTGGACCGCTACATCGAGACAGTTAATGCGCTTGCCGACACGATAGCGAGACACGCAAGCGCAGAGGACGACCGCGGCCCGTTGGTCGCCGACTTCAGGTCGCTTGTGTACAGCGTCATCGTCCACCCGAAAGGCCCTGGGGAAGGGTTCGAGGTCGAGGTGAAGGGAAAGCTGGCCGCACTGGTCGGCGGAGGGGTCTTTCCGGACGCCCACCATCATAGTGGGGGATACGTGGTAGCGGGGGAGGGACTCGAACCCCCGACCCCAGGATTATGATTCCCGTGCTCTAACCAGCTGAGCTACCCCGCCACGAGCCGATCGCGGCGGCCGAAACGGCCGATCTCGCGAACGCGCGGCATATAAGGAAGGGGGCGGTGGGAAGTCAATCCGAAAAGCTTCCGCCTTCGCCAAGGCTTCGGCGCGACAAGTCCGCGGGAAAGCTGGCCTTTCCGGCACTGGGCTCGTGGATGGGCCCCCTCACCCGGAATCCGCGCAAGCGCGGATTCCGGCCTCTCCCCGGCGGGGAGAGGCGAAGGGCGCCTGCACGGAAACTCCCTTATTTCGGCTTCACATTGGGGTCGCCGCCGGGGCTGCCGGGGGGCGGGATGACGGGCATTTTGCCGTCGGTTGACGGCGCCGGGGCGTGCATTTCGGGGTCGACGCCGGCGGGCGGGCAGAGCACGCCGTCGGATTTGGCCAGCTTGTCGCCGAGCGGTTCCCGAGCCTGGCCCGTGGTGGTGCCGTCGGGCGCGGTGGCGCGGTTGGGGCGCTCCTGCGGGGCGCAGTCGGCGGCGGCGTGTTGCGGGGATGGCGGCGCGGTCGCTTGCGGCGGCGTCGCCGGGGCGGGCGGGGCCTGTGCGATCGCCGGCCCAAAGGCTGCGATCACGAGACCCGCAAAGATGATGTTTGATGTCGTGCGCATGGGAAGGAAACGCGCTAGGCGCGCGCGCTGTTCCCACCGCCGGACATTACGATTTGCGGTAGCGGATCAACGAAAAGTGCCCCATCGGCGGCATCGGGCGGCGTTCCGCCAGCGTGACGCCACCGTGCCTGGCGGCCCAGTTCACCAGGCGGGCCCACGGGAATTCCGGGCGCCAGCCGAGGCGGCGGGCGAGCGGCGCGAAGGCGAGTTCGGAGAGCTTGCGCAGACCCTTTTCCGCGCCGATGTGGTTGACCAGGATCAGCTCGCCGCCGGGCCTCAGCACGCGCACGAACTCGTCGAGCGTGCCTTCGGGATCGGGCACCGCGGTGATGACATATTGCGCGACCACCGCATCGAAGGAATTGTCGGGGAAGGCGAGATTCTTCGCGTCCATCACCGAGAGCACTTCGACATTGGAGAGACGCAGGCTCCGCACGCGCTGCTGCGCCTTGCGCAGCATCGGCTCGGAAATGTCGACGCCGCAGATTTTTGTGGTGCGCGAATAATCCGACAGCGAGAGGCCGGTGCCGACGCCGACGTCGAGGACGCGGCCGCCGATGCGGTCGGCCTCGGCGATGGTCGACTGCCTGCCAGCATCGAACACCTTGCCGAACACGAGATCATAGACCGGCGCCCAGCGGCCATAGGCCTTCTCGACCCCGGCCCGCGAGATGTCTGCTGCCATGCCCCCTGCCCTTACTTCACCTCTCCCCGTCGGGGAGAGGTCGGATTGCGCAGCAATCCGGGTGAGGGGCCGCGGAGTACAGTGAGACCGTAACCCCTCACCCGGATCGCATCTGGCGATGCGATCCGACCTCTCCCTTCGGGAGAGGTGAACCCAGCCCGACCGGTTGCGCTAAATGTCGTCATGATTAGCCGCGAACCGCTTCCACCAGCGGCCTCGCCGTGTTGCTCGCGACCTTCGCGGCTGCGCTCTGGATGAAGCCGCCGCCGAGCACGCGCGCCTGCCCGCTGGCTGCGTCGTAGAACACGCAGGCTTGTCCCGGCGAGACGCCCTCTTCGCCGGCGACGAGCTCGACCTCGTAAGCACCATCGGCGCCGCGCAGCCAGGCCGGCTGCGGGCTGCGGGTCGAGCGCACGCGGACGAACAGCTCGAGCCCGCCCCCGATGGCGCTGTCGATATCGCCGCCGCCGATCCAGTTGACGTCACGCAAGGTGATGCGGTGCATCTTCAGCGCCTCGCGCGGGCCGACGACGACGCGGCGGTTGGCGGCGTCCAGCCGCACCACGTAAAACGGCGCGGCAGCGGCGATGCCGAGGCCGCGGCGCTGGCCGATGGTGAAGTTGGCAATGCCGTGATGCTGGCCGAGCACGCGGCCGTCGAGATCGACGATGTCGCCGGGGTCCATCGCGTTCGGACGCAGGCGGGTGATGATGTCGGTGTAGCGGCCCGTGGGCACGAAGCAGATGTCCTGGCTGTCGTGCTTGTCGGCAACCGAAAGACCGAAGCGGCGCGCGAGCTCGCGCGTCTCGGGCTTGGTCATGTCGCCGAGCGGAAAGCGCAGGAAGTCGAGCTGCTCTTGCGTGGTCGCAAACAGGAAGTAGCTCTGGTCGCGATCGGCATCTGCCGCGCAAACCAGCGCGCGCGAGCCGTCAACGCGGCGGCGCGAGGCGACGTAATGACCGGTGGCGAGCGCCTGCGCCCCGAGCTCGCGCGCGGTCTTCAGGAGGTCGCGGAATTTGACTGATCGGTTGCACTCGATGCACGGCACCGGCGTCTCGCCGAGCGCGTAGCTATCGGCAAAGTTGTCGATGACGGACTCGCGAAAGCGGTCCTCGTAATCGAGCACGTAATGGGGAATGCCGAGCTTGGCCGCGACGTCGCGGGCGTCGTGGATGTCCTGGCCGGCGCAGCAGGCGCCCTTGCGATGGGTGGCCGCGCCATGGTCGTAGAGCTGCAGCGTGATGCCGACGACGTCGTAACCTTCCGCCTTCAACAGCGCAGCCGTCGTCGAGGAGTCGACGCCGCCCGACATGGCAACGACGACCCTGGTATCCTCAGGACGGCCTTCGAGATCCAGACTGTTGAGCATGGGCTTAAGCTGACGTGACGGCGGCGTTTCCGCGATTCCTGTTGTGCTTCCGGGTCACTTGGGCCGGGACGTCAACGGTCCCCGGGAACCCCTGGTTCCCTCGGGGGCACTGGCTGGCCCGGTCGAAAGCGGCTGAGAGCACCCTTTAATATAGGCGGCATTCGGGTGAAGCAATCATGGCGGCCGCAAGCTTTCAGGCAATTCTTGCCGGGGCGGCAGAAATGACGGGGCGGCGGGCGGGCCGAGAGCGACTGCTCCAACCCGTCAAATAATTGATTTTGCTATATAAAACATCGAAACGGGGGATTGGCCCGCTCCTTGCTGACCTCCTCGTCCGAAGACGTTTTCAAGGGGTCGCCTGTGGTTGGTCACACATCAGACGTAGCGGCGAGTGCGCAGGTCTCGAGCGCGCAAGCGAAGCCTGCCCGGCCGCAGACCAAGGACCAGACGCCGAGTTCCTCCTTTGGCGACCTCGTCGACAGCAATACCCAGGCGATCAACAACGCCATCAGCAACAGCGCCCCGTCCTCGAACCAGGACAACGCACCGCGGCGCAGTGACGCCTCATCCAACTCATCGTCGTCCGCGTCGTCGGACCGGAGCAGCAACAGCGCCTCGACAGACCAGTCCTCGCAGAGCAAGGCGAGCGACGACACGAATTCCCAGACAACGACGCCCGCCAGCGACACGCCGGCCGCGCCAGCCAAGGCCGACGGGAAATCCAAGGACAAGGCCGACGCGTCCACCACCAAGGCGGGCGACGCCAAGGACGCCAGCAAGGACGTCAAGACCGACAGCACCGATGGCCTCGCCGCGGCGGTGGATGCCTCGGTCGCCGCGCAGACCGCGACGCCGGCCGCGACGCCCGATCCGACCGTTCCAATTGCCGCGCCTGTGGTGCCGGTCGATCCGAATGCCGCGGCAAACCAGGTCACCAGCGCGGCTTCGTCGCCGTTGACGATTGCAGCGGCCGGCATCGCCGCCAGCGCCTCGATCACGGCGCAGATATCAGGCACCAAAACCGATGCGGCCGGCAAGGCCGCCAAGACCGGGGATGGCAAGAGCACCGACGCGCAGGCCGCGCTGACGGAGGTGGCTGTCGCGAACGCGGACACCACCGCAACCGATGTGACGGCAAAGGCCGCGCAGCTCACCGCGGTCGACCAGGGCACGCCGAAGACTTCGCTCAAGGCCGCTGTCACAACACAAGGCCAGACCGACGTCTCCAATATCGGCCAGGATCCGGTCAAGACCGCGCAGACGGCGACCACGGCCCAAAATCCCGCGACCACGATGACCGCGGCCACCAATGCCGCTGCGCATCCGCAAGGCCCGAAGCCGCAGACCGACGCGGCCACGACCGACGCGAAGGTCGACGCGGCCAATCGCACCACAGACCTCACGCCGGCCGCGCCCGTCGCACACGCGCATGCTGATACGCCAGCCGTTGCCGCCGCGACCACCGACGTCAGCACCCAAGCCGCAAACGCCGTGCAGGCGCCGCTGACCACGACGACATCGACGGCTACCGCCTCCACCGCGACGCTCACCGCGACCGCAGCCAATCCGAATGCGGTGCCGATCAGCGGCATCCCGGTCGAGATCGCCGCTGCCGCGCGCGCCGGCAAGACCCGCTTCGACATCAGCCTCGATCCGGTCGATCTCGGCCGTATCGACGTCCGCATCAATGTTGACCGCAATGGCCAGGTCACCTCGCATCTCACCGTCGAGAAGCCGGAGACGCTGCAGATGCTGCGGCAGGACGCGCCGCAATTGCAGCGCGCCCTCGACGATGCCGGCCTCAAGACCGGCAGCAACGGCCTCTCCTTCAGCCTGCGCGACCAGAACTCATCGGGCCAGAACGCCGGCCAGAACAACGACAACGGCAGCAATTCGCGCCGGCTGATCATCAGCGAGGATGATCAGCCCGCAAGCCCGCCGGTCAGAAGCAGCTATGGCCGCATGCTCGGATCGAGCAGTGGCGTCGATATCAGAGTGTGAGGAGTATCAGGCCATGACCACCACGAATGCCGCCACCGCGCCATCTGTCGTCTCCGGCACCACCGACGTTCCGAAATCCTCTTCGTCCAGCTCGCTGAGCTCGACCACGGGCTCGACCCTCGCCGGCAATTTCCAGACCTTCCTGACGCTGCTGACCACCCAGCTCAAGAACCAGAACCCGCTCGATCCGCTCGACACCAACCAGTTCACCCAGCAGCTGGTGCAGTTCGCCGGCGTCGAGCAGCAGCTCAAGACCAACGACTCGCTGTCGCAGCTCGTCACCTTGCAGCAGACCACGCAGGCGACCCAGGCGCTGGATTTCGTCGGCAAGACCGCGGTGGTCGACGGCACCACCGCGACCATGAAGAGCTCATCGGCGACCTGGCACCTCAACGTGCCCACCAGCGCCACAGTCGATATTTCCATCGCCAATTCCAGCGGCCAGACCGTGTTCACCGGCAAATATACCGCCGGCGCCGGCAGCGACATTCCCTTCACCTGGAACGGCCAGGGCAATGACGGCACGCAATGGCCCGACGGCAAGTACACGATCACGGCGACCGGCAAGGACGCCTCGGGCAACAGCGTCGGCGTCGCAGCCCAGGTGCAGGGCACGGTGGATTCCGTCGACCTGACCCAGTCGCCGCCGCTGCTCTCCATCGACGGCAACAGCTACACGCTGAGCCAGGTGAAGAGCGTGGTGGCGAGCAGCAGCGGCAGCTGAAGCTGAGGCTGAATAGTGCTTCTGCACACCCGGTGTCATCCCGGCGAAAGCCGGGATCCATAACCACAGGGCGAAGTTTGGCGAAGACCGGTAGTTAAAGAGTTTGCCTTGGTATTGCGATCTGCGTGTCATCGATAGATGACGCGGTATGGGTCCCGGCCTCCGCCGGGACGACGGCAAAAGTTAGTAAAGTATTTACGAAGACCCCGCTCGGCCGGCTGAAAGCGTGTTCTCAGGCCGCCGGGACGGTTTCGTTCCAGCCGGATTCAACGAGAATTGTATTGAAGCCTTAGGCTTAGCGGATTTTTAAGCCGACACGCGTAGGGTTACGGCGTGAGTTCAGTGGTTGAGAGTTTGTGAGTACGCCATGACAGAACCCCATCGCCCGAGGGTAAAATACGTCATCGGGCCGGACGGCAGTCCGCTGACGATTGCAGATCTGCCCGCACCCGGCACCAAACGCTGGGTCATCCGACGCAAGGCCGAAGTCGTTGCCGCAGTTCGTGGCGGACTTCTCTCGCTCGAGGAGGCCTGCAGCCGTTATACCCTGACGGTCGACGAATTCCTCTCCTGGCAGTTTTCCATCGACCAGCACGGTCTGGCGGGTCTTCGCACCACCCGCATCCAGCAATATCGCCAGTAAGCGATCCGGAAATCTGCTGCTTTTGACGAAAATCGGCCTCGCTCCGCGAGGCCGATTTTTTTCATGTTTGCTTTTGGGCCGACTTTTGTCCGGGCTGTTAACCGTCGTTAACCATATGGAAACCATCACCTAGGCAATAATTGCCCAGTCGGCCTTTCCAGTGAAAGCGGCCGAATCTGTCGGGGCGGTTGCTTGCAAGGTCTTGCGGACTTCTTAAAGGGTATCGGCGCCGCCCGGTTCGGGGCGATGATCGCGGTCACCGCCGCGCTCATCGGCTTCTTTGCCTTCGTCATCATGCGCGTCACCACGCCGCAGATGACGACGCTGTTCACCGACCTTAGCGTCGAGGATTCCTCCAGCATTATCAAGGATCTGGAACGCCAGGGCATCCAGTTCGAGCTGCGCAATGAGGGCAGCATCATCATGGTGCCCAAGGACAAGGTCACCCGCCTGCGCATGAAGCTCGCCGAGGGCGGCCTGCCCAAGGGCGGCGGCGTCGGCTACGAGGTGTTCGACAAGTCGGATGCGCTCGGCACCACCTCTTTCGTCCAGAACATCAATCATCTGCGCGCGCTGGAGGGCGAGCTTGCCCGCACCATCCGCGCCATCGACCGGATCCAGGCCGCCCGCGTCCATCTGGTGCTGCCCGAGCGCCCGCTGTTCGCGCGCGATGCGCCGGAGCCGTCGGCCTCGATCGTGGTGCGGGTCCGCGGCTCGCTCGAAGCCCAGCAGATCCGCGCCATCCGCCACCTCGTCGCCTCCGCCGTCAACGGCTTGAAGCCGCAGCGGGTCTCGATCGTGGACGAGGCCGGCCAGCTGCTCGCCGACGGTGCCCAGGCCGATCCCGAGCAGGCCCTTGGCGACGAGCGCCGCACCGCCTTCGAGAAGCGGATGCGCAAGCAGGTCGAGGACATCGTCTCCTCCGTGGTCGGGTCGGGGCGCGCCCGCGTCCAGCTCTCCGCCGATTTCGACTTCAACAAGATCACCCAGACCTCGGACAAGTTCGATCCCGAAGGCCGCGTGCTGCGCTCGACCCAGACCCGCGAAGAGCAGAGCATGACCGCCGACAACAACGGCCAGGTCACGGTCAACAACGAGCTCCCCGGCCAGCAGCAGAACAGCGGCCCAGCGGCAAAGGACCAGAGCAAGAAGACCGAAGAGACCAACAATTACGAGATCTCCCGCACCACCAAGACCGAGGTGACCGAGGCCGGCCGGGTCAACCGCATCTCGGTCGCGGTGCTGGTCGACGGCATCTACACCAAGAACGACAAGGGCGAACTCACCTACACCGATCGTACCAAGGAGCAGCTCGACCGCATCGCCACCCTGGTGCGCTCGGCGATCGGCTTCGACCAGAAGCGCGGCGACCAGGTCGAGGTCGTCAATCTGCGCTTTGCCGACGCCCCCTCCACCACCCCGATCGCCGAACCGTCCGGCTTCCTCGGCATGCTGCAGTTCACCAAGGACGACATCATGTATTTCGTCGAGCTCGGCGTGATGATGCTGCTCGGCCTGGTCGTGATGTTCATGGTGATCCGTCCGCTGGTGAAGCGCATCCTCGCCTCCGACGAGGTCGCCGCCGCCATCAGCGGCGTCCTGTCGGGCCCCGCGGCATCCGACGAGGCCGCGCCGGCCGGCGGCCAGACGCTGCTGCCGAACGGTACCGCCAGCGCGATCGACGTCGCCACCGTCCAGGGGCAGGTCCACGCCCAGTCCGTTCACCGCGTCGGCGAGCTTGCCGAACGCAACCCCAACGAAACCGTCGCCATCATCCGTCAATGGCTTGCCGAACCGGCGAAATGATCGAGAAGTGAACTGACATGGCCGCTTCCCTGCAAAACGCCAATTCCAACGACATCACCAGCGTCATCTCGACGCTCGGCCAGCGTGCCGGCGACCGGGCCAGGGACGGCAGGAGCTCGGAGCAACTGACCGGACCGCGCCGCGCCGCAATCCTGATGCTGGCGCTCGGCGAGCAATATGGCGGCAAGATCTGGTCGCTGCTCGACGACGACGAGGTGCGCCAACTGTCGCTGGAAATGTCGACGCTCGGCACCGTCGAGGTCGGCACGGTCGAGGACATGCTGCTCGAATTCGTCTCGCGCATGTCGGCCTCGGGCGCGCTGATGGGCAATTTCGACGCCACCGAACGGCTGCTGCAGCAATACCTGCCACCGGAGCGCGTCAACGGCATCATGGACGAAATCCGTGGCCCCGCCGGCCGCAACATGTGGGAGAAGCTCTCCAACGTGCAGGAAGAGGTTTTGGCCAATTACCTCAAGAACGAATATCCGCAGACCATCGCGGTGGTGCTGTCGAAGCTGAAGCCGGAGCACGCCGCACGGGTGCTCGGCATCCTGCCCGAGGAGCTCGCGCTCGACGTCATCAACCGCATGCTGAAGATGGAAGCGGTGCAGAAGGAGGTGATCGAGAGCGTGGAGAAGACGCTGCGTACCGAATTCATGTCCAATCTGTCGCAGACCCGCCGCCGCGACGCGCACGAGGTGATGGCGGAAATCTTCAACAATTTCGACCGCCAGACCGAAACCCGCTTCATCACCTCGCTGGAAGAGGACAATCGCGAATCCGCCGAGCGCATCAAGGCGCTGATGTTCACCTTCGACGACCTGGTGAAGCTGGATTCCGGTTCGGCCCAGACCCTGATGCGCAACGTCGACAAGGACAAGCTCGGCGTGGCGCTGAAGAGCGCCAACGAGGATGTCCGCAACTTCTTCTTCGGCAACATGTCCTCCCGCGCGGCCAAGATGCTGCAGGACGACATGGCGGCGATGGGGCCGGTCCGCCTGCGCGACGTCGACGAGGCCCAGGCGCTGCTGGTCAATCTCGCCAAGGACCTCGCCGCCAAGGGCGAGATCATGCTGACCAAGAACCGCGCTGACGACGAGCTGGTGTATTGATGGCCGCTCCGGCAAAATTCCTGTTCGATACCGACTTCGCCGCGCCCGATCGGACGCGCGAGAAGGCCGCGACCGCAGCCGAGATCGCGCAGAAGGTCGCGGAAGCCGAAGCACGCGCCTATCAGGACGGTTTCGCGGCTGGCCAGCGCGAGGCCAAGGCGGAGAGCGACCGCCGCGTCGCCCTCGCCATGGAAGAGATCAACATCGCGATCCGCGGCATTGCCGCAGGGATCGGCAATATCGAGAGCAAGATGGAGACCGAGGCGGTCGACGTCGCGGTCGCGGTGGCGCGCAAACTGTGCGCGGACCTGGTCGCCGCCGAGCCGCTCGGCGAGATCATGGCGCTGGTCAAGGACTGCTTCTCGCACCTGGTCGCGACGCCGCATCTGGTCGTCCGCATCAACGACGCGCTCTACGACAGCGCGCGCGAGAAGATGGAGCGGCTGGCCAAGCAGAGCGGCTTCGAAGGCCGGCTGGTGATCCTGGCCGAGCCCGAAATTGCCACCGGCGACTGCCGGATCGAGTGGGCCGACGGCGGCGTTGTGCTGGAGCGCAGCGCCATCGCGGCCAAGATCGACGACATGGTTGGACGCTATATCGCGTCCCGCAAGGGGAACTAAGCCATGAGCGACACCGACGGACAGGTCCCGCTGCCCGATCTCAACGGCCCGCTGCCGCCTGCCGGCACCGATGTCGGCTACAGCGAGGATGAATATGCGGCGCGCGTCGCCGCCGACCTCGAAGCCGTCTTCGACGTGCCGGTGCAGGTCTCGGCAGTGCTCGGCCGCTCCAAGATGGATGTCGGCGAGCTCTTGAAGCTTGGACCCGGCACGGTGCTCGAGCTCGACCGCCGGGTCGGCGAGGCCATCGACATCTACGTCAACAATAAGCTCGTCGCCCGCGGCGAAGTCGTCCTCGTCGAGGACAAGCTCGGCGTGACCATGACGGAAATCATCAAGACCGAACGCGCGTAAAGCGAACAAAGGGAATGACGCGCGACCGCGCGACCAGACGGACAGGAGACTGACATGCGGCTTCTCATCGTTGGCACATTGAAGGGCCAGCTCACCACCGCCACCAAGATCGCGATGGACAACGGCGCCACCGTGACCCATGCCGAGGATCACGAGCAGGCGATGCGCGTGCTGCGCGGCGGCAAGGGCGCGGACCTCCTGCTGGTCGACGTTGCCCTCGACATCCGCGACCTCGTGATGCGGCTCGAAGCCGAGCATATCCACGCGCCGATCGTCGCCTGCGGCATCACCAACGACGCCCGCGCCGCGGTTGCCGCGATCCACGCCGGCGCCAAGGAATACATCCCGCTGCCGCCGGATCCGGAGCTGATCGCCGCGGTGCTGGCCGCCGTCGCCAACGATTCCCGCGAGCTGGTCTATCGCGACGACGCCATGGCACGGGTCATCAAGCTCGCTCAGCAGATCGCAGGCTCCGATGCATCGGTGATGATCACCGGCGAATCCGGAACGGGCAAGGAGGTGCTGGCCCGTTATGTCCACACCCGCTCGGCCCGCGCCAAGCGTCCGTTCATCTCGATCAACTGCGCCGCGATCCCCGAGCATCTCTTGGAATCCGAGCTGTTCGGCCACGAGAAGGGCGCCTTTACCGGCGCGATTGCCCGCCGCATCGGCAAGTTCGAGGAGGCCACCGGCGGCACGCTGCTGCTGGACGAAATTTCGGAGATGGACGTCCGCCTGCAATCGAAGCTGCTCCGCGCCATCCAGGAGCGCGTGATCGATCGCGTCGGCGGCACCAAGCCGGTCCCCGTCGATATCCGCATCATCGCGACCTCGAACCGCAATCTGGCGGATGCCGTGCGCGAAGGCACGTTCCGCGAGGACTTGCTGTTCCGCCTCAACGTCGTGAATCTGAAGATCCCGCCGCTGCGCGAGCGTCCGGCCGACATCATGGAGCTTGCCCAGCATTTCGTGAAGAAATACGCCGAGGCCAACGGCGTGCCGATGCGCCCCATTTCGGCCGAGGCCAAGCGCGTGCTCTCCACCAACCGCTGGCAGGGCAACGTTCGCGAGCTGGAAAACACCATGCACCGTGCGGTGCTGATGGCACAGGGCGACGAGATCGGCCCCGATGCGATCCTCACCCCGGACGGCGACCGCCTCGACCTCGCCAAGACCCCGCCCGCCGTGGTGCATGCCACCATGGCCGCCGAGCAGGTAACGCGCGCGCTGGTGGGCCGCACCGTTGCCGACGTCGAGCGCGATCTGATCCTGGAGACGCTCAAGCACTGCCTCGGCAACCGTACCCATGCCGCCAACATCCTGGGCATCTCGATCCGCACGCTGCGCAACAAGCTGAACGAATATGCCGACGGCGGCATCCCGATCACGCCGGCCGGCACGCCCGGTGAATATCCGCGGATGCCGATGATCGGGGCGTAGGGCTTAGACATTCAGGATGACGAATGAATGCCCGGGCCTGGTCCCGGGCATTTTGTTTTGCCGCGGGCATTGTACTCCCCCAAGCGCCGCCCCCGTAGCCCGGATGGAGCGAAGCGCAATCCGGGGTTAGGTCCGCCGCGGGATTCCCGGATTTCGCTGCGCTCCATCCGGGCTACGGCAGTCGAACACATGGCCGCACCGCATCTCGCGACTAGGTCGCGCCTGCGCAACCGCCTATAACCGCTCGCGAGAACCAACCGAGGAACCACATGTCTGAAGCTCAAATCACCGATTGGCTGGCGTCGCAGCGGCAGGCGATGATCGACCTGTTGCGCGACGTCGTGAACATCGATTCCGGATCCTATGACAAGGAAGGCGTCGATGCGGTCGGTGCGCGGTTCGAGCGGCATTTTGCCGAGCACGGCATTCCGTTCCGGCGCGAGAGCCATGGCACCTTTGGCGATGCCATCCACGCCGAGGTCGCAAAACCCGGCAGCAACGAAAAGCCGGTGCTGTTGATGGGGCATCGCGACACCGTGTTCGGCAAGGGCGAGGCCGGGAAGCGCCCGTTCACGATTCGCGACAACCGAGCCTATGGGCCCGGCGTTGCCGACATGAAGGCCGGCGTCGTCATGAACATCTTCGTCGCCACCGCCTTCCACAAATTCGGCGGCAACCCGCATCCGATCAAGCTGCTGATCACCTCCGACGAGGAGATCGGCTCGCCCTCCTCGCGCCCCGTCATCGAGCGCGAGGGACGCTCTGCGCGCGCCGTGTTCAACTCCGAGCCGGGCCGCCCCACCGGCAACGTCGTCACCAGCCGCAAGGGCGGCATCTTCATGCATATGGCCATATCAGGCAAGGCAGCGCATTCCGGCGCCAATTTCGCTGCCGGCGTCAGCGCGATCGGCGAACTCGCGCACAAGATCACGCAAATCCACGCGCTGACCGACCTCACCAGGGGCATCACGCTCAATGTCGGTCTCATCTCGGGCGGCCAATCGGTCAATACGACGGCGCCTTATGCCGAGGGCCAGATCGACATGCGCTATGTCGATCCCAGGGATCGCGCCACCGTCATGGCCGAGATCGAACGGATCATCGCGACGCCTTACGTGCCGGGCACCACCGCGACGCTGACGATCAAGGGGGAGTTCGTGCCTGTCGTGCAGAGCGAAAGCTCGAAGGCGCTGTTCGAAAGTTATCAGGCCGCGGCGAGGCAAGCCGGCCTCACCACATTGCAGGGCGAGTTCTCCGGCGGCTGCGCGGATTCCGGCTTCACCGCCGCAGTGGGGACGCCGACGATTTGCGGCGTCGGACCTGTCGGTGGCCTCGCCCATTCGCCGGAGGAATATCTCGAGCTCGACAGCATCGTGCCGCGCGCGCAGACGCTGGCGCTGGCGATTTTAAGGGGCTGATTCAGGTGCCGTAGGGTGGGCAAAGCGAAGCGTGCCCACGAGCTTTTTCGGTCGTAGAGAGACGGTGGGCACGGCGCAAGGGCGCCTTTGCCCACCCTACGAGACCAAGCAAGGCTTACGAATAACTCGGCGCGTCGGGCTTGCGAAAAATGTGGATGGGATCGCCAGGCACGAACGGCTGGCCGCGAAACATCGCATAGGCATACAGCGCGAGATAGGCGATCGCCAACGCGCCGATGGCGTAGAAGGCCCAGGTCCCGACGCGCTTCATAGCTCCGCTCCGCGGCCGTCCGGGATGGGAAGGCTCAGGGCGCTTCTAGAGCGATGAGGCGGAAAAGGCCAGCCCGCGTCCGGCGATCAAACGCGGCGGAGGCGCGCGGGAACGCTGACCTCGGCCAGTCTCGCCGCATCCTCGTCCTGATCCACCGCCACATACTGGCCGTGCCAATAGGCGAGCGCGGCGTTGCGTGCCGAATTCCTGACATCCCTGACCCGGCCGATGACGATACCGTGCGAATGGCGCTCGATGATGTCCTCGACCTCGCAATCGACTGCCGACAATGCGCCGACCAGCAGCGGCACGCCAGATACGGCCGTGACCCATCGGGCGCCGACGAAGCGATCGGCCCCCTTCAATCCGCCCTTGCCGGCAAAGCGCTCGGCGATTTCGAGCTGGTCGGCCGCGAGGATGTTCACGCCGAAGGCGCCGTAGCGGCGGATCAGCGGAAAGGACGAGGCATCGCGATTGATGCTGACCAGCAGCGTCGGCGGGTCGACCGAGAGCGAGGTCACCGAGGTCACTGTCATGCCGGTGATGTCCTTGCCCCGCCCGGCGGTGATGACGCTGACGCCGCCGGTGAGGTGGCGCATGGCGCCGCGGAAATCGGCGGACGAGACGGGAATTTCGGTCATGAGATCGCGGGGCACTACATTCATGGCATGGTCCCCGAAGCGGGGTTCCCTCTATTTAGGTACGATCGTCCCCCGACAACAGGTGGTTCAGGATCGAGCCTTCGAGGCCGGCAAGCTCGGCCGAGCCGCGCTGGCGGGGCCGGCCTGCGTTAACCACGACGTCATGGGCGATCCGGCCCTCCTCGATCACCAACACCCGGTTGGCGAGCGCCACCGCTTCGGCGACGTCGTGGGTCACCAGGATTGCGGTAAAGCCCTGGTCGCGCCAGACGCGCTCCAGGAGGCGCTGCATCGAGATGCGGGTCAGCGCATCGAGCGCGCCGAGCGGCTCGTCGAAGGCGAGCACGCGCGGACGGGAGACCAGCGCTCGGGCGAGCGCGACGCGCTGCTTCTGGCCGCCGGACAGCACCGACGGCCACTGGTCGCGCTTGTCGGCGAGGCCGACCTCGGCAAGCGCCTTCTCCGCGCGCACATGCGCATCGGTCGACGAACGATCGCGGCCGAGGCCAACCTCGACATTGGACAGCACGCGGGCCCAGGGCAACAGCCGCGGCTCCTGGAACATCACGCGGATGTCTTCGGCCTGAATCTCGTCGCCAAAGCTGACGCTGCCGGTATCGCTCTTTTCCAAGCCCGCGATGAGGCGCAGCAGCGTGCTCTTGCCGCAGCCGCTCTTACCCACGATCGCTACGAACTGTCCGGCCGGGATGTGCAGATCGATCCCGCGCAGCACCTCGTTGTCGCCGTAGGATTTGCGCAAGCCCCGGATGCTGAGCGGCAGGCCGCTGATCTGTGTCGGCCGCTCCTCGCGCGCGACGCGGGCGTGAGGCGCGAAATTGGCGCGGCTGCCGAACTCGGTTTCGGGAAGGATCGTACGAAGCGCTGTCTGCATGTGATTCCCAGTATTTCTGCTCAATTTTTCTGGAAGGCGGGGTGCCAGGAGAGCGTCGCCCGCTCCAGCACGCGGGAGGCGCTGTCGGCGAGCTTGCCGAGCAGGGCATAGATCAGGATCGAGAGCACGACGACGTCGATCAGCATGAACTCGCGCGCCTGCATCGCCATGTAGCCCAGCCCTGAGGACGCTGCGATGGTTTCGGCGACGATCAGGGTCAGCCACATGATGCCGAGCGCGAAGCGGATGCCGACGAAGATCGAAGGCAGCGCGCCCGGGAAGATCACGCGGCGGAACAACTCGCTATCGGTCATGCCATAGATGCGGCCCATCTCGATCAGCTGCGGATCGACGGTGCGGATGCCGTGCAGCGTGTTGAGATAGATCGGGAAGAACACGCCGAGCGCGACCAGGAACAGCTTGGCGCTCTCGTCGATGCCGAACCACAGGATGACCAGCGGGATCAGCGCCAGATGCGGCACGTTGCGCACCATCTGCAGCGTGGTGTCGGTGAGCTTTGCCGAGAGCTGCGACAGCCCGTTGGCGAGCCCGAAGGCGAAGCCGATGCTGCCGCCGATCAGAAAGCCGATCGAGGCGCGCCAGAACGACACCCAGATGTTGCGGACGAGCTCGCCGGACAGCAGCAGCTTCCAGCCGGCCAGCGCGACATCGCTGGGCGCCGGCAGCACGCGGGTCGGCACCAAACCGGTGACACAAGCAATCTGCCAAAGCGCCACGATGGCGAGCGGCACGATCCATTGGACCAGGCCATCGACCCGCGCCAGGCGGAAATTGCGCGGAAGTGAAACGCTGTCGATCACGCTCATGATTGCGACACCCGGTGCTGCGGACGGTAATCGCTCCCGACCGTCTCGCCGAACGGACCGCCATTGAAATGCAGCCTGGTCACGTTGCTCGGCTGCTCCAGCGAGAGCAGCGGGAACACCAGCTCGGCAAAGCGATAGGCTTCCTCCAGATGCGGATAGCCCGACATGATGAAGGTATCGATGCCGATGTCCTGATACTCCTTGATGCGCGCGGCGACCGTCTCGGCATCGCCGACCAGCGCCGTGCCGGCGCCGCCGCGCACCAGGCCGACGCCGGCCCAGAGATTCGGCGCGATCTCCAGCTTGTCGCGCTTGCCGCCGTGCAGCTGCGCCATGCGCTGCTGGCCGACCGAATCCATCCGGGCAAAGTTCTTCTGCGCGGTCGCGATGGTCTCGTCGCTGACATGCTTGATCAGATCGTTTGCCGCGCGCCAGGCCTGTTCGTTGGTCTCGCGCACGATCACATGAAGGCGGATGCCGAAGGACAGCTTGCGGCCGCGCGCGCTGGCGACATCCCTCACCTTCGCGATCTTCTCGGCAACCTGGGCCGGCGGCTCGCCCCAGGTGAGATATTTGTCGACCGTGTCGACGGCGACATCGATGCCGGCATCCGACGAGCCGCCGAAATAGAGCTGAGGCCGCGGTGACTGCACCGGATGGAACAGCAGCTTGCCGTCCTCGATGCGGATATGCTTGCCCTCGACATTGACGGTCTTGCCGGCAAGCAGGTCGCTATAGACGTTGAGGAACTCGCGGGTGACCTCGTAGCGCTCGTCATGGCCGAGGAAGATGCCGTCGCCCTTGTTCTCGACCGGATCGCCGCCGGTGACGACGTTGATCAGCAAACGGCCGCCCGTGACACGGTCGAGCGTCGCGGTCATGCGCGCGGCGACCGTCGGCGATTGCAGGCCCGGACGGACGGCGACGAGATAGCGCAGCCGCTCGGTGAAGGGGGCAACGCTGGACGCGACGATCCAGGAATCCTCGCAGGACCGGCCGGTCGGCAGCAGCACGCCGTAATAGCCGAGCTGGTCGGCGGCCTGCGCGACCTGGCGCAGATAGTTGAAATTGACCTCGCGGCCGCCGATGCCGGTGCCGAGATAGCGGCCGTCGCCGTGGGTCGGCAGGAACCAGAGGATGTTGCTCTTGCTCATGGATGGGCTCCTAGCCGTAGGTCGTGCCGACGGCGGCGGCGACAAGGCCGACCGACTGCACGATGGCGGCGATCACGCGTTGAACGATGCGTCTCATGTTGGGACCTCTTGAAAGGGGAAGACCGGTCGGCGCGATCAAGCTGCCGTTTCGAGGATGATGGTGCGGAGCGGGAAGAGTGTCGAGACATCGGGAAAAATAGCGATGCGAGCACTGCGCGCGAGGCGAAGCGCGTGATTAATCTTTCGAACAGCAAAGCGAATGAAGATGGAAATTTTCTGCACGCGGATGTGATGGCGGCGCGCGTTCGGCCTCGAACCTCGCGGGCCGGAACAGAAAACGAGAAAACAACCCCATGCACAGTAGCCGGGGCGTGCGAATGGGATCAACTACGACTTATCCGAAAATCCTTTGACCCGTCGGGCAAAACAGGAGTAGGATGGCATCATGGCGACATGGGTCTGCTGAGGCGCGAAGCTCCTCCCATCACCACCGCCGTCATTCCCCGCGCAGGCGGGGAATCCAGTACGCCGCGGCCTATCGAGGAATCACTGCCGTCTCTGGAATACTGCGCCTTCGCGGGCGATGACACCGAATGTGTGACGGCATGCGTGCCACGATCCCGTGCAGGCCCGGCCCTGCCCGACTACTGCAGCCACCGCACCGGCAAATTCTGCAAGCCCCGGAACGCCCAGCCGCCGATCCGCACCGGCTCGTCATCGGCAAGCTCGATATTCCTGGCGCGTGCGAACACTGTCGGCAGCGCGACGTCGGCGATCATGGCGCGCGAGGCGAAGGCGCCGGCGCAGAAATGTGGACCGGCGCCGAAGGCAACGCTCTTCGAGGTGTCGCGCCGCACGTCGAACGCGTCGGCGCGCTCAAAATGCTTCTCGTCGCGATTGGCGGAGCCGAACATCAGGAACACGCGCTCGTCGGTCTCGAACGACACGTCGCGGATGCTCCTCGGCTTTGCGATGCGCCGCGGCGACATGCCGATCGGCGATATCCAGCGGGCATATTCCTCGAATGCCCACAGCCATGACACTTCGCCTTTGCGTACGAGGTCGAGCTGCTCGGGATGCGTCAGCAGCGCCCACACCGCGCCTGATATCGCCTTGCGCGGCTCGTTCTGGCCGCCCGATATCGCAAGTTTTACATTCGCGCGCACGCTCTCCATGTTCATGCCGGATGCAAGGAGCACGCCCAGAATGCTCTGGTCGGGGTTCTTGCGCATCACCGGCAGGATATCATCGATCGCCGCATCGATGCCTGATGTCGCAGCGTGGCAGCGCGCCTCGACCGCGGGATCGCCGCTGTAATTGGCGATGCCCTCGATCATGCCTTGCGACCAGGCATCCATGTCGGCAAAGCCGATATTGGTGAGGCCGGTGATCGACTTCAGGCATTCGCCGGAGAACGGCAGTGCGAAGTCGGCCATGAAATCGATCCGGCTGCCGGGTTCGAGGGAATCGAGAATGCGATCGGCATGGGCCTGGAACAGCACGGTCCAGTGCACCTTCACCGTCTTCGGCGACACCGTCGGGAACATCGCGCGCCGCTCGATTTGGTGCGCTTCGCCATCCTTGCGCATCATGTTGAGGCCCATCAGCCGGTTCATCAGGCCGGCGGGCTGGTGCGAGGAGAACACGTCGATCTGCTTCTCCGAGATCGAGATGTCGTCGCGGCTGGTCAGCAATGTCGAGCCGAGCTGCGGCACGAAGGCGATCGGCGCCTCTTTCCGCATTCTTGCCAGCATCGGATAGGGATCGGCCCAGAACGCTGTGAGGTCGATATCGACGCGCGGCGCGGTGCTCAAGGCGGGCTCCCTGGATTTTCTCCGGCCAGACTAGCGAACTCCGCTGCCCACGTCTGTCCCTGGCGACAGGGATGGGCTCGCCGCCGCAGCGGCGGTCGCCACATATTTGGTGTAAAATTCAGCGACCCGGCCGCGCCACATACCGACGAACGCTTCCGACGTCACGTTGTCCACCGATTTCCAGCTGCGCTTGAACGCCGGCAGTGCATTGCCCCAGATCGCGCGCTTGCACCACCTCTCGCCCTTCTCCTTGCCTTCGCTGGTGGCGCACATGGATTTCCAGGCGGTGCGAGCGGGCCGGCTGATGTGCTCGGCGGCGCCTTCCCAGCCTTGCTGATGGATCAGGTAGAGATCGCTCATGTCCGGCTTGCGGTGCGTGATCCACTCGAACTGGACGCCTTCGGTAATGATCTTGTAGGCGGCCGCAACGGCATTGTCCCGGGGATTGCGAATCTGCCCGAAGCCGAACTTGCCGAACTCATATTGGCTCAGTTGAAACAGGCCGATATACGACCCGGTGCGTTGATTGGGATTAAAACCGGATTCGATCTTGGCAACCGCCATCATGAAATTGAAATCGAGACCAAAGGCATCGGCAGCGCGCTTGATCTCTTCGGCCGGCGTTCCAACCGGGATGTCCTTGAACGCACGCAAGACAGTCTCCGCCGGCTTCTCTGCGGGCGGCACCTCGGACCAGACGTAGTAGATCAGATAACGGAAATCCGGCGTCGACGCCGCTTTCGGAGCATCCTCGGATGCACCGCGTGCTGCCGGCAGCGGCTGCACGATATCCTGTTCCAACGACGCCAGTTTCGGCCCGACGGGTTCGTCGGCGGTTTCGGCTCCGGTGCTCAACGGCCCGGGGGCTGCCGACGTCACCGACGACGTCACCGAGCCAAGCTCTTCTTTTTCTGCCCGAAGCGCTGCTGCAAGTCTGGCGGATGCTTCTGCGTAGAGCGCCGGCGTCACCACGTTCGCTGGGGCCGGCACGTTCGCTGCCGCTTGCGGAATGACATCAGGCATCGTCGCGGCCGGTCTGTTTGCGCCGGCCAGATAGAACCCCACGGCTGCGATCACAGCCACGATGCAGCTGGTCTGCCAAACCTTCATTGCCCGAAGTCTACGGATGGCTTCTGTCCGAAGGTTCTTTGCATGTTCCTGCGGCCCGTGGGTTTAAGTCTCTTTCGTAGAATCTTAAGGTTTAAATGTGGTGAACGGAGCTACTTTCGGCCCCGTCAATCCCCCGAGGTGTCCCGCTTTGGGTCAAAAGCGGGGCAGCCGGTCTATCCGCCGCCTCCTCAGTTCAGGGCGCGCAGTCCCGCGAAGAACCGCAGCACGATCCCGGACAGTTCGTTCTGCCCAGCCGCTCATGGACGTTCACTCACCCTGTTCCTGCCACCCAGGAAGCAAACGCGGAGCGCTCTGAGCCAGGGTCAGCCAAGAGCCAAAGCAGAATGAATCCGTCGACGCATCTTACGGTTGTTTTTGCGTCAGTTCCATACATAATCGTCGGACGGAAGGTGGCGATACGCCGATGGCTGCATCGCGACTGAACCGAGGAGCATCCGCCGTACTGCAGTGAGCTGACGTCATTTTGGTCGAGCCCTTCAGCTGCGCACCAATTTCCGACATGGCCGCATTGAGCGCGGTGTTCAGACCGCGAAGATTCTGAACGTCAATCAGGAAAATCGTCATGCTCTTCAGGATTGTCACGGCGGCCCTTGCGGCGCTGTATCTTGCAACACCTGCTGTCCTCAGTGCCCCATCGGCCTCGTCCTCCGCGACATCAAGTCATGGGCCCGCGGAGCGGGCCGTCGATCAGCTGTTCGCTCGATGGGCTGAACCGAACTCACCCGGCGCCGTCATCGCCGTGCTTCAAGACGGCAAGATCATCTACAGTCAGGGCTATGGCGCGGCCAATCTGGAATATGGCGTGCCCAACACGCCATCATCAGTGTTTCACCTCGCATCGGTCTCCAAGCAGTTCACCGCCTTCGCGATCCATCTCCTTGCTCACGACGGAAAACTGTCCCTGGACGACGATGTTCGCAAATATGTTCCGAAGTTGCACGACTTCGGCAAGCCGATCACGATTCGCCAACTGCTTCACCACACCAGCGGCGTTCGCGACCAGTGGAATCTTCTGGCGCTCGCAGGATGGCGGCTGGACGACGAGATCACGGACGACGACGTTGCGCGCCTGCTGTTTCAACAAACCGAGTTGAACTTCACGCCCGGCGACCAGTTCCTCTACAGCAACAGCGGCTACACGTTGCTCGCGATGGTCGTGAAGCAGGTGTCTGGCCAAGCGCTGCCGGAGTTCGTCAAGGAGCGCATCTTCGAACCTCTCGGCATGTCTCACACCCACTTCCAGGACAAATACGGCACGATCGTCAAGGACCGGGCCTATTCCTACGCCCGGCAGCCGGACGGCCAATACCAATACATTGCGCTGACCTATTCGACCGTCGGACCGTCAAGCCTGTTCTCCACGGTCGGTGACCTCGCGCGCTGGGATGAGAACTTCTACACCGGAGACGTCGGCGGCCTGACGCTTCTCGCCGAGATGCAGCAGAAGGGCAAGCTCAACGACGGCAAGGAGATCAATTACGCATCGGGCTTATCAGTCGGAAAGTATCGCGGGCTCAGAACGGTCGAGCATGCCGGCGGCGATGCCGCCTACCGGACCAACATTCTCAGATTCCCGGACCAGCATTTCTCGGTCGTGATCCTGGCAAATGCGGGAGATCTGAATCCAACGGCGCTCTCGTTCCGGATCGCCGATATCTATCTCAAGGAGTTGCTCAAGCCTGCGCGTGCCAAGCCGGAGCTTGAAGACAAGCCGGAAGTCACTATCGACCCCAAGATCCTCGATGCCTATGTCGGCGACTATGAACTCCGACCGGGGTTCATCATTTCCATCAGCAAGGACAATGACCACCTCGTCGAACGCGCGACAGGCCAGTCATCGTTTCCGATGTACGCGGTCTCCAGCACCACCTTCCGCCTGAGGGTCGTTCCCGCCGAAATCGTCTTCGACGACGTCGCGCAAGGGGGAAAGGCTCAAAACGCAGTTTTGCACCAGAACGGCGCCAACCTGCCCCTGAAGCGGATCACCATCGAGAAGCCGGCAGCAGAACGTCTCAAAGCGTACGAGGGCCACTACTACAGTGCAGAACTCGGCGTCGTCTACGACGTGTTCATTCGCGAGGGCGTGTTGATGGTGCACTATCCGCGGGGAGACCTCGACCTGCAACCTGTCGGGCTTGACGCGTTCTCGACGGGCTTTCCGATCGGAAACCTGAAGTTTGCGTGCGCAGACGATGGCAAATGCAATGCGATGCTGATCGACGACGGCCGCGTCAAGCAGCTGCGCTTCGACAAGACCCTGCTCGATCCGATCGGTCCGAGGTCATCGCAATGAGACTGGTCATCCTGACAGGGGCATCGGGCTCGGGCAAGACGACGATTGCGGAAAGGATCGAGCGGCAGCGCAAGGGGCTGGCGCGCGTGTTCCGGTTCGACAGCATTGGCGTTCCGTCTGCGGAGGAACGCATTGCGAGATGGGGGGCCGAATCGGAACCGGGAGGCGGATGGCAGCGCGCGATGACGATCGAGTGGTTGGCCCGGATTGCGAGAGAACGTGGTGCTCTCCCCGTTCTATTTGAAGGCCAGATGCGGCTGTCGTTCATCGCGGAGGGGTTGGCTGCGGCTGGAATTGCAAGGGCACGCATCGTTCTGGTGCATTGTGACGATGAAAGTCGAACGCATCGCCTCGTTAACGAGCGCAAGCAGCCGGATTTAGCCAATCCCGATATGATGAACTGGGCAAGATTTCTTCGCGGCGAGGCCGAAGCGGGCGGATTCGAGTTGCTGGACACGTCGACAATTTCGATCGACGACAGCGTTGAATATGTCTGCGAGCGTCTCGGCATCGGGCGATCTGGCGGGCCAGGCCAGTAAGGCGCCGGCGCCTCCTCTCCCCGCTGGGGAGCGGTGAACCACGGACCGCCGATCAAACCTAATTTCACCGCGCTTTAGCCGTAGGCCCAAAACGCAACTCTCGCCGATCACAACTCTCTGACCAGCTTGGGAAGCATTCTGCCTGGTATCGAGCCGGATGCGGCGAGGCCACAGTCCCTGGCGCCCATTCGTCGATAGAATGGTGCGGCGTCCGGGTCGGCTTCGATCAACATGCGCGCGGCGCCCATGCGAGCCGCTTCGCTGACAGCCCAGTGGAACAGCTTCGTCCCCACACCTGCGCGGAGCATGGTCGGTTCCACGAACAGCTTCAACAAGTCTGCTTCGTCGCCGGTCACCTTCATTTGGGCAGCACCGACAAGCCTGCCGTTCTCTTCCGCCACGGCAATCGCACTTGACCGCATGTCACAGGGTTCAATGATGAGTTCGCGGCGGCAAGCTTCGATGAAGTCCCTGTCGTAGCCCCACACGGCTTTTGACCGGAGGCACAAAGCAGAGAGGGCCGGCAGCTCTTCAATCCGGGGCGGTCTGAGAACACACGACACGAGGCTCGCTCCGGTGGGTTGAATATCTTTTGATGAAATTCGACAAACGACCGCGAAATTGGAAAATACCGGCGTCCAAGAAACATGAATGCTGCGGTTGCACGAATGTCTCGTGATCGGGGCAACGTCACTGATAAGCAGCGGAGAGTATCATGATTGATCAAGAAATTGTGGACAGCCAGATCAAGGCGGATCGTTTCCCTTTTCCCAGCGAGGGCGAGATAACGCTGGCAGTGCGCAACGCGAACTACACGCTGGGACCCGTAATGTTGCACCTTACCATGAAGCCCGGTGCGATCATTCCGTCGCATTTGCACAAGAATGTCGCCGAAGTGCTCTACATCATCGACGGCGACTTCATCAACGAAGGCAAGCAATACAGAGCCGGCACGACGCTGCATATCAAGGCCGGTATGCCACACGGGCCGCACAGCACTCAGGATGGATGCAAGTTGCTCGTGCTCTGGACAGAACGTACCTCGCACGAGGCCGCCGATCTCGACGACTTCATCGTCGCCACCAAAACGGTCGCCTAGGCGGCAATTAGAGCCGTGCAATTCGGTCTCTCTCGGCTTGGCGTCTCAAGTCCTGACTTGGCGTCGCCAGGCGCCGGGGGAAACGCCGACAATTTTGCTGAAGACGCGGGTAAAATGGCTCTGGTCGGCAAAGCCGCAGGCGAGCGCTATGTCCGTTAACGACGAATTGGTGTTCCGCATAGCTTGCTTTGCCGTCTCCACGCGCCGCTGCAATAGCCATTGGTGAGGGGCCATACCAGTTGCTTGACGAAAGGCGCGCGCGAAATGGCTGGCCGACAGGCCGCATTCTTGCGCCAGTGACGTGGGAGAGACTCCGCCGTCGAGATTTGCGTCAAGGACTTCGATGGCGCGCCGCTCTTGCCACGGCGCGAGGCCGCCACGCATGGGGCGTTGCTCCGGTTTCATGCCGCCATAGGTGCATGCGGCGTGAACGCCAACCGATAGCGTGACCTGCTCTACAAAGAGCCGGTTGGCTTGTTCCGGATGTTCGAAAGCCGGCAGGAGCGCCTGCGTCAGGCCGCGCATGACCCGATCGTCGATGCCCGCACCCGGCTGGTATCGTAATTCATCGACATGAGTCGCCTGCGCATTATCTGCAATGGCAACCAATGCCGCTCGCGGGAAGTAGAAGTGAACCGAATGAAATGGGTTGTTGATATGGAACACCGGATCGCGCTTGATGTCATACATGGTCGTTTCACCCGCCCTGAGAACTGCGACGGGAGCGGGTCGTCCATCCTCCCAATATTCGTGAACCGGATAGTCTCGGAGCTGTACAGCGACTAAGAACGCGTCTTCGCGGACAAGCGACGAGGAGAGGCCGCGTTGAGGATCGTCAGATCTTATTTCGGTAACGGCAAGCAGAGAGTTCTGCAGGGAGCGTGAAACGATAGAGGTTGCTCGCGCACGCAAGCGCCCTCCAAATGCTTCGCCATAACTGCTGCTGTCTGGCATTCCGGCTTCCCGCTGGACCGGCCCGTTCAATGCGATCCGGTCTTGGTGTCACTGAGCCAAGAGGGCGCAGTGCTTTAGGCTAATGTCTCGAGGTCTTCCACTTGATCCACAATATTTGGCGGCGGCCTCGTCGATCACAAACGTGGCTTTCTCCCTACGCGCAAGCTCGCGCGCCTCGCAGCAGGTGCGACGCGGCAACCAGATCCTGGGTTTGGAAGCCCTCGGTGAACTCTTCGTAGAGCGGCCGAAGCAACCGGATAGCCTTCGGCCTGCGGCCGGTCGCGATCCAGCGCGCGGCAAGATCGGTGGCGATGCGCAGCTCGAATGTCTTCGCTCCTATCGCACGGGCTTCAGTGAGCGCCTGAAGCAACATGCTTTCGGCGAGCTGCGGTTCACCTTCATGAAAGAGGACGGACGCCTCGACCCGCCAAAGCTCCGAGCGGCACCAGCGCTCTCCCTGATCCTCCTGATGGCGGATAGCTCTTGCGATCGCCTTGCGGGCCTCCACAATCCGCCCTTGTCGCAGATAGGCGCGGGCGAGGGTAGCGAGATAGCTGCCGATCCGCATCAGAAAACGACAGTCGATCAGTTCCTCGATCGCGGCACGGATGTCCTCCACCGCCTCGCGATCACCGCGCAGATCGCGCAGGCAGGCCGAGAAATAGCGTTCGACCGCAATCCAGCGCGAGATGCGCTCCCGCTCCAGATTGCGACGAAGCCGCTCGGTGTAATGCGCGAGCGCCGCCAAATTGCCTGACTCGAGCGAGACCGGAAGCGCGGCGAGGCCAAGCGCATTCGACTGCGACACCCAATGACCGCCGCGATCGGCGGCCTCGACGGCATCGTCGGCCAGCTTCGCCGCATACTCGGCTTGCCCCTGCATCCACGCCACGAAAGGCAGATTGAAGCGAACCGTGATAAACCGATAGACCTCGTTCGCATCTTTCCGCGAACGGCCCTCGGCCAGTGAATAGGTGGCCGCGAGACGATCCAGAACCAGGCGGCTCTTGCTCAATTCGCCGGCGAAGGCGTGGGCCCAGGCCCACGCCCGATCGGCTTCGGATGTCGCCGTCAGGTCGCGGTCCCGATCGGCTAGCGCCGTGGCTTCGTCAAGGTAGGTCAGCGCACGCGGGATCTGGCCGATCTGCAGCAGGTAAAAGGCAAACCCGACCAATGCACGTTGCTGATACTCGACGTTTCCGGCGCTTCTTGAGAAGGCAATGGCATCGAGCCATGCAAGCTGGTTTTCGTTCGAGAGCTTGCGCGCGTAGAACAGGCTCCATCCCAGCGCGCAAGCGAGCTTTGCCCGCAGCAGATCGTCACAGGCAATGGACTTGGCCAGGCCAAGCGCGAACTCCAACCGCGATTGCGCCTCGGAGAGGATCGAGGTCTCCGACCACAAGGTGATGCCGGCAACCGTCAGCCTGATCCCGAGAACGGCATCGCCCTCCTTCCCAAACGCCCATGACAAGGCGGCCCTCAAATCGGCGATGCGGCCAAGATAGCGCTGCGTCCAATCGGCCGGTTCGCGCCAGTTCCACTCCTCCTCGGACTGTTCGAACACCGCAAGAACGCGCTGTGCATGACGGTGCAGAGCCTGCCGACAAGCCGGATCAGCCAAAAGGCGCTCCGCTGCGTAACGTCTTGTGCTGTCGAGCAGCCGATAGCGGAGGCTGGCTCCCTGCGCCTGTGCGTTCAGCAGCGATTTGGCCGCCAGGCTGCCGAGGCCGGTGACGACGTCGACCGGCGTGAGCCCCGCCGCCTCGGCGACGAAAACCGCATCCTCGGCCTCGAACGCGTCACTGAACACCGACAGCAGGCCGAACAACCTGGCTTCCCTCGGCGACAGCAGCTTGAAGCTCCAGTCGATCGTCGCCATCAGCGTCTCATGTCGCGGAGTCGCGTCGTCGGTGACGGGGGCGCGGAAGCCCAGGGTCTGATCGAGCTGCGCCACCAGTTGGCGAGGCGTGAACCTGCCGATCTGGGCTGCCGCCAATGCGATGGCCAGAGGAAGGCCGTCGAGGGCGTGGCAGATCCGGGCGATCGCTTCGCAGTCGTCATCGACGAACTGGTAGTCCGACCATTCTGCGGCGCGGCGGACAAACAGCTGCACGCCGGGGAATTTGATGGCCTGATCAGTCGCCAGGGCACAGCCAGGCCCCGGCAAGCCAAGCGGACCCAGCCGCACCAGATGCTCGGCAGGAGTGCCGAGCGGCTCCCGGCTGGTGGCCAGCAGCCTGGACGACGATGTGTCCGTCATGAACCGGCCGGCGAACATTGTGGCGGCAGGTAACACATGTTCGCAATTGTCCAGAACGACCAGCATCTGCCGCGACCTCAAATAATCCATGACGGCAGTCGTGGCGTTGTCCGAATTGCCCCTGATGCCGAGCGCCGTGACCAGCGCGGTGCCGAACAGCATCGGATCGGAAATCGTCGCGAGGTCGACGAAGCACACGCCGTCGCGGCAGCTGGATGCGAAGACCCGGGCCGCTGCGGTGGCGACCGTCGTCTTGCCGACCCCGCCTGGCCCCGCCAGGGTGACATGCCTGGTTTCGATCAACGTCCGGGCAAGATCGGCGATTTCTGCCTCGCGGCCAACGATGTCGCGCAACAAAGGCGGCCTGGACACACAGGCCGGCTCCGTGCTGACAGGATCACCCTCGATCTCGTCGATGCTGGCTTGCACCTCCGCGATAAATTTGTAACCGCGCCGCGCCACCGTCGCGATGTAGGCGGGCTCAACCTGCGTGTCGCCGAGCGAGCGCCTCAGGCTCCACATATTGACCTTGAGATTGCTGTCGTGGAGGAAGGTGCCGGGCCAGGCGGCCTCCATCAGCTCATCCTTGCTGACGAGCTCGCCGGAGCGCTGCACCAGCGCCTGGAGCAACTCGAAGGCGCGGCCGCCCATTTTGACCGGCTGGCCATCGAGAAGAAGAAGCTGGCGGCGCGGCACCAACCGGAATGGCCCGAAGGAAAACGTCAGTTCCTCCCGACGTCGGCCGCTTTGCAATGTCTCAGTGGTCGTCCGCATTCTCACTGCCAACCGATGGCACAGTTCCCTAAACTATCATGCGTCACAACCCTGCTGAACAGGGCGATTTTGAAAAAGCACGATTGCAGCGAGCAAGATGTCGCGGAGTCGAAAGCACTGCTTTTGCTCCGGCGCTGCCGTCAACGGCGGATTTACCTGATTTAACCGGCTCGCTCCGCCCACGGGCCTATAGTCGTCGGGCCGGAGAAACGACGCGAGGCCAATCGGCTCGGCGTGGAGTCTCCACACTCAAGTCAGGAATCAGCACAATGTCCAAAGGAAAAGTCCTTGTGGCCGGGTCCAATGCCAACAGGATCGAGATCAGAGGCGGCGGCACCGGCCCGACCGGCCAGTATCTCAACGAACTCGTCGTGCCGGTGATGGCGCTGGTCGATGCCGGGTACGACATCGCCTTCGCGACGCCTGATGGCAGCAAACCGCACATCGATCCCGCTTCCGACAAGGTCGTGCATTTCGACGATGAAAAGGCGTATCGCCGGGCGCGGGAGTTCTACGACACCAGCCCGGTCCTGAACAAGGTCTCGACCCTGCGCGCCCTGATCGACGGCGGGCTCGACCAATATGACGGGTTCTTCACGCCGGGCGGACAGGCGCCGGTGGTCGATCTCATGCAGGACGGCGATCTCGGCGAGATCCTGCGCTTCTTTCATGCGCAGGCGCGGCCGACGGCATTCCTCTGCCACGGTCCGATCGCATCCATGGCCGCCCTGCCGCGCGCGAAGGAGTTTCGTGCCGCACTGATCGCCGGCGATACTGCGCGAGCGGCCGAGCTCGGCCGTGGCTGGCAATATGCCGGCTACAGAATGACGGTCTATTCACGCAGCGAGGAGAAGCCGATCGAGGAGCAGATCCTGCATGGTCAGCTCTATTTCGACATGCCCTCCGCGCTGACGATCGCGGGCGCAGAGGTCAACACCGGTCCGGACTTCGCGCCCCATGTCGTCGAAGATCGCGAGATGATCACCGGCCAGAATCCGCGCTCCGACCATCCGCTGGCGAGTGCGCTGATTGCTGCGCTGGACCGCCGCCGCGTCAACACGAAAGTTTCGAACGTTCCGTCAGCCGAAAAGGTATCGCCATGAAACACCTGATAAAACACCTGATCCTTGGAGCACTCCTCGCCATGTCCGTCAGCCTTCCCTCCTCCGCGCAGACGCGCGCCGGCAAGCCCGTCTCGATCGTGCTGGTGCACGGGGCCTTCGTCGATGCCTCCGGCTGGAAGCCAGTCTATGACAAGCTGACCGGCGACGGCTACGAAGTGCTCCTCGTGCAAAATCCCACCATCACGCTCGATGGCGATGTCTTCGCGACCAAGCAGGTGATCGCCAGAGCCACCAAGCCGGTGCTGCTGGTCGGACACTCCTATGGCGGCGCTGTTATCACCGAGGCCGGAGTCGATCCCAAGGTCGCGGCCCTGGTTTACCTGGCGGCATACGCTCCTGACGCAGGCGAGTCCGCGTTCGATGTGGCCTCGAAACCCCACCCCGGCGAGTCAAGCGCGCCGCTGCTGCCACCACAAGACGGCTTCCTGCTCGTCGACCAAGCCAAGTTTCCGACCGCCTTTGCGGCGGATGTCGATCCTTCGCTGACGACCTTCATGGCTGCGGCGCAGGTGCCCTGGGGGCTTGCGGCGGTGCAGACCAAGATCACCGATCCGGCCTGGAAGCAGAAGCCGACTTATTTCATGCTGACGACGCAGGATCACATGATCCCGCCCAGCCTGCAGCGCGCAGGGGCCAAGAGGGCGGGCGCTCAGCTTCGCGAAATCCAGAGCAGTCACGCGGTGATGTTGTCGCATCCGGACGATGTGGTCGGCTTTATCGAGCAGGCCGCCGAGGCGATCAAATAGCGGGGTGTCGCGTGGCGATGCGGCGCCGGGCCGTCGGCGCCGCATCGGCATGTCCTGGACCAGCGCAGCTGTCCGCTTACCGCACGCGCGCGCCGCTTTCGGCATCGAAAACGAACGTGCGTGACGGCGTCAGCGAGACACCGATGCGCTCGCCTTGCCTGCCGGCAAACTGCTTGGGGGCCTTCACGGCGATGAAGTCGCTTTCGACCTTGACCGTCACCAGCGTATGGTCGCCGATCAGCTCGTTGGCGTAGATCTCGCCCTTCAGATCGCCCTTGTCGGGCTCGACGATGGTGCAGTCCTCGGGGCGCACCCCGAGGACGGCCCTGGCGATCCTGCCTGACACGGGTGATGTCAGCCGGGCGCCGTGGCCCATGAAGGCTGTGCCGTCCAGAGCCCCATGGATGATATTCATCGGCGGCGAACCGATGAACTGCGCGACGAACAGATTGGCGGGATCGTTGTAGGTGTTCGCCGGCGTGTCGAGCTGCTGCAAGACGCCCTTTTCCAGGATCGCGACCCGGTGGGCCAGGGTCATGGCTTCGATCTGGTCGTGCGTCACATAGATCGTCGTGATGCCGAGCGACTGCTGCATGTGCTTCAGCTCGGCGCGCATGTGACCGCGAAGCTTGGCATCGAGATTTGAAAGCGGCTCATCCATCAGAAACACCGAGGGGCGGCGGATGATGGCGCGGGCAAGCGCGACCCGCTGACGCTGACCTCCGGATAGCTCACGGGGATAGCGATCGAGCAGGCTCTGAAGTTGAACCTGGGCGGCAGCCTCCTTGATCGCGGCGGCTCGCTCGGCTTCGGGAACGCGGCGAACCTTGAGCGGAAAGCCGATATTCTCGGCCACGGTCTTGTGCGGGTAAAGCGCGTAGGATTGAAACACCATGGAGATGTCGCGGTATTTCGGCAAGATGTCGGTGACATCGCGGTCGCCGATCAAGACGCGACCGGCGCTGGCCGTCTCGAGCCCGGAGAGAATGCGCAGCGCAGTGGTCTTGCCCGAGCCGGACGCGCCGAGCAGCACCAGGAATTCGCCCGGCGCGACCTCCAGATCGAATTCCTCGAGCACCTTCACGCTCCCGAAAGATTTCCGCACCTTGTCGAAACGGACCGGGACTTGACGGACCGGGAATTGGCGAGCGGCGGCTGACATCGCTTTGTTCATCCGCTCATCCCTTGACCGCGCCAAGCAGGACGCCCTTGGCGATATAGCGTTGCAGCACGATGGCCATGATGATCACCGGAAGGATCATGATCATGATGATGGCGCACATCTCCCACCAGAGAATGCCCCGCTCGCCCGTGTTCTTGGCGGCAACCATGATCGGCATGGTCAGGGCCCGCGCGGTGGTGAGGAAGATCGCAAAGAGATACTCGTTCCAATTGAGGATCAGTGTCAGCAGGGTGGTTGCAGCGAGCCCCGGACGGGTCAAGGGCAACACGATGTCCCAAAAGATCTCGAAGCGTGACGAGCCGTCGAGTTGTGCCGATTCCTCCAGCTCAACGGGAAGATTGGCGAAAAAGTCGTGCATCAGCCAGACCACGATCGGCAGATTGGCGACCGCATAGACGATGATCAGCGCGAAGTGCGTGTCGATCATGCGGACCGACTGAAACATCATGTAGACGGGAATGATGACGACGATCGGCGGCAAGATGCGCTGGGATACGATCCAGAACAGGATGTCGTTGTTTCCGAGCGTGGTCTTGAAACGACGCCCCAGGCTGCGGGCCAGAAGGAAAAACAGAGCGAGGCCAGTGGCGCCTGAAATCGCCCAGTGAACGTCGAAATAATTGGACGCGACGATGGCTGACAGGGCCAGCAGCACGAACATCACGATATTCCCGAACTTCGGCTTGTAGCTGATGCGCGCCAGCGCGTAGGCGGCCATGGATCCGACCGCAATGCAAAGCGCGGTGGCGCCGAAACTGATCACAAAGGAATTGGTGTAGGCGAGGTAAACCTTGCAAATCTGCGGCTCCATCCTTTCGATCTTGATGACGGGCGAAACAATGAAGGCGACGAGATTGTTGAGCAGCAGGACAAGCTGGCGGCCGATCGAATAGGCATCGCAATAGGGGTCCGTTGCGAATTGCGCCGTCCAACCCTTCAGCGTCGGCTGGAAATCGACAAAGGGAATGAAGAACGGCCCGTTATTGACGGTCCAGGCATCCTTGAAGGCGGTAATGACCACCCAATAGATCGGAAACAGCACGAACAGCGACCAGAACAACAGGATGCCCCCGGCCACAAGGTTGGCCACAGGGGACATCTTGCCCACCGCAGGCGGCTCGAACAGCCGTTGCCTGAGGGACCGCTGCGGCTTGGACATCCTGTCAGTCGCCCCGCTCATGCCCGCGCCCTGCGCAACCGTTTGACGACCACATAGTTGAAGAACGAGGAGCAGACGACCACGGTCAATATCAGGAGAAGATATGCCACGGCGGCAGAATCACCCATGTTGTTGGACCGCCAGAGAAACAGCGAATGCAGCGTCATCGACTCGGTCGCGATCCCGGGCCCTCCCGCCGTCATGATGTTCGGCAGATCGACGATCTTGAACGCCTCGATCATGCGGATGAGCATGACGGTTGCCGCGACCGGAAGGATCTGCGGCCAGGTGATTTCGCGGAAGATCTGGAAGCTGGAGGCACCATCGACCTGAGCGGCCTCGACATGATCCTTGGGCACGTTCTCCAGTGCCGCCAGCAAGACGATGAAGATGAAGGGGATCCACTGCCAGGAGTCGCCCAGGATGACAAACCAGCGCGCGGCCCAGGCGTCGGTCGACCAGGCCCAATTCCCAAGACCGACCAATTGCCAGAACGGCTGGAACGGACCCTTGGTCACATCGAGAATCATCTTGAAGGCATAGCCGACCCCGAGGGGGGTGATCATGAGCGGGATGAAGAACAGCACCCGGAAGAAATTCTTGCCGCTCACGGGCTGCGAACACAGGAAGGCCAGCATCAGGCCGATGACGAACTGGATGGAGCAGCCGACGACGACATAGAACAGGGTATTGAGCAGCGTGCCCCATTGATTGCCTGACAGCAGCGTGGCGGCGAAGAGAAGCGCGATGAACATGGCCATGGCGGCGCTGATCAACCGCCCGGCGAGGCCAACCCAGCTGACGCCGCTGACGACAGCGCGATAGAGCCACCACAACAGAGCGCCGGCAATCAGGAGGCTGAAGACCCAGCCGGCGATGCTCATGGTCGTGAAGCGGCCGAGGAAGTGAACCTGCTGGTTGCCGGCAAACTGGGCCGCGAAGTTCTCGAACCAGACCGTCCGGAATTTGAGACCGGTGGCGGAGAACCTGACATGACTGATCGCGAAGACGATCGTGTAGAAGGTCGGGAAAATCGCAAAGAGCAGGACGAGTGTCACGGCTGGCGCGATGAAAAACGTTCTCGAATGGCGGTCAAACCATTCGCCCCAGCTTTCACCCCGAGAGAGTCCAGCCGGGGAAATCCCCGGCTGGCTCGTAACTGTAACCTCAGACATCAGGCTCGCTCACTTCGCAGGACCGACAGCGAGCGCCATCTGCTTGATCTGCTCGTCGCGGCCGAAGTCCTTGGTGATTTTCTCCCAGCCGGCCTCGATGTTCTTCAAGGCCTCGTCCACGGTGATCTCGCCGGCCATGTAGCGCGCCAGCTCCGTGTCGAGCACGACCCCGGTGTACTGCTGCGCACCGGGAATCTTGAGGTCCGACGCCATGTTGGGGTTGTTGAGGGCATTGTTGATGGCGCCCATGTAGTTCTTGGCGAGCCCCTCATCCATGCCCGATTTCACCCAAAGGTCCGTGCTCTTGAGCTGGCTGAGGCGGTAAGGGTTGAAGCCTGTCCAGCCCATGGTCACGTCGACGTTGGATTGCTCTTTCTGGCTGATGTACGACAGGAAGTCGTAGGCCGCCTGCTTGACCTTGGGATCCGACTTGGCGTTGACGGCGCCGCCCCAGCCGCCAAAGGCCGAGAACGGAGCATAGTTGACGCCGTCGATCGCATGGGGTGCAGACTCCTTGCTGACCGGAACAAGCTTGCCGGTCTTGCGGTCAAGAACTTCCTTCGAACCGACATTGGTGGCGTAGAGCTTGTTCTTGATCCCCTTTGCGTCGTCTTCGAGCTGGAGCGGACCCGGATCGCCCCATTCGATCAGAAGGCCGCAGCGGCCCGACTTGAACAACGCCCTCGTGTCGCCGATGTCCATGTTCAGCTCTTCCGGCGGTCCGTATTTGCTTGTCTCCTTGTAGAGCTCGAACGCCTTTTTCCAGCCCTCATTGTTGACCAGGGGCTTCATCGTGGCGTTGTCGAACTGGAAGCCCTGGGCCGTACCCTGGGTCTGAACGATCGTCGAAGCGATCGTCTGCACGGCGAAATAGCTCTGCGCGTTCCGTTTCTTGAAGATGCAGGAGCCGTAGCCGGGCTTGCCGTCACCGCTCATGTCCTGGCCGTTGATCGCCTTGGCAATGGCGAGATAGTCGTCCCAGGTCTTGGGCGGCTGCAGATTGTTCTTTTCCAGGATGTCCTTGCGATAATAGACCATCTGGAAGTCGCCATCGACCTGGATCACCATCGTATGCCCGCCGATCTTCTGGGCGAACTCGCGGAAATAGGGAGCGATGTCCGGGAGGTCGATCTTGCTGTCCTTCGCGATGTAGGGATCGAGGTTTTCGAGGAGCCCAGCCGCCGCGAGCTCGACGCCCCAGCCGGCGGCGAAGACCGCAACATCAATGGAATTGGTTCCCGAGGACCAGTCTTGCTGAACCTTCGGGAAGATCTCGGCGTAGGGCACTTCATTGACGATGATCTTGGCGCCCGTCAGCTTCTCGAACTCCTTGCCGCGCTGGGACACTGCGCCGGCGATGACAGGCCCCGGACGCGTCAGGATGTTGATCGTAACGCCGTCATACGGGCCGGCACTGGCGATGCCCGACCAGGCGCACAAGGCGACCGCCGACGCAGCAGCTGTCGCAAGCTTCCGAATCTCCATAGGTCCCTCCCGTGTACATTTTTATTGAAGTGGCGGGCCTGAGCCCGCACAACTCGCAGCCTACAGCATTTCGCCGCCCGGAAAAGCCGGAGCGTTGCTAATTTGCTTGATGGCGCGCCGTCCTTCCGGCCTGGACCCGGTGTGCAAGCGCAGCAAGACCGCGTGCAGGCATGGCCCATCAGCACCGCGCCGGCCGAGAAATGGCCTTCCACGGCGCCACCCACCTTGGCCTACCGAGGTCGGCGATGGGTCAAAAACGCGAAGACTTCAATCTGAGTTAGTTCGCCTTGCCACATGAAGCGAAGGTTGCCGAAGCGCTCCACGACCTCGCTGATCGGCCAACTGCAGAATTTTCTCGTTTACGCGGTCGGGCTAAGCTAAGGTCGATTGCTATAATGGAAGCAACCGATGATTGTGCCGCGATTACGCCTGTTGGCCGCATTGCTATGCGTCGCCGGACTATGCTTTCAACCAGAAGAGATCGTGGCTCAGACGATGCCCTCGCCAGAAATCCAACGTCGTATCAATGATGTCGCCACGTGCCTCAAGACGAAGGTCGTGGAGAAGGACGATCCTCATGCGTGTCAAGCGCTCCACGATCGCATGGCCGCTTATCGAGTGCCGGGCGTCAGCATTGCCGTGATCCATAATGGCGCCATCGAATGGGCGCAGGGATTTGGCGTCGCACAAGTCGGAGGCGGCCCCGTCACGGCCGATACCCTGTTCCAGGCCGGCAGCATCAGCAAGCCGGTCGCGGCGATGGCTGCGCTTCATCTCGTCGAGCAAGGCAAGCTGGCGCTCGACTCGGACGTCAATCAGGCACTGACCTCGTGGAGGATTCCCGCAAGCGCGGCTGCGCCAGGAGCCGTGGTTACGCTACGTGAGTTGCTCAGTGACACCGCCGGGCTCACTGTGCACGGGTTTCCCGGCTACGCGGCAGGTGCTCCGATTCCCACGCTCGTCCAAGTCCTGGAAGGAGAGAAGCCAGCCAACACCGCCCCCGTTCGCCTGGAGGCTGCTCCGGGAAGCCGTTGGAAATACTCCGGCGGCGGCTACACGGTGATGCAGCAATTGCTGCTCGACGTCTCGCATCAACCGTTCCCCAAGCTCATGCACGACACTGTGCTGGCGCCGATCGGCATGGTCCGCAGCACCTACGAACAACCGCTGCCAATAGAGCTGCGCTCCGGCGCGGCAACGCCCTATAAAGCTAACGGCACCCCCGTAGAGGGCGGCTTCCACATCTATCCGGAAATGGCGGCTGCCGGACTTTGGACGACGCCGACCGACCTTGCGCGATACGCAATCGAGATCCAGCGTTCGCTGCGCGGGGACTCGAATCGCGTGCTTTCGGCTGGGATGACCAAGCAGATGCTCGTCGCCGGTCTAGGCAACCATGGCCTGGGTTTACCGATCGGCGGCTCGCCGGAGAATCCTTTCTTCTCGCACGGTGGCATCGACGAGGGTTTTGAAGCAGTGCTCGCCGCCTATCAGCAGAGTGGCGATGGAGCGGTCATCATGACCAACGCGCAAGGCGGTCAGCTATTGGCCAGCGAGATCCTGCGCAGCATCGCCTCGGTCTATGGCTGGCCGGATTTTCATCCGATCGTCCGGACGAGCGTCAAGGTCGATCCAGCCATCCTCTCGACCTACACCGGCATCTATGAGCTCACGCCCACATTCTCGCTCACCATCACTCTGGAGGATGGACAACTGATGTCGCAGGCGCCCCATCAGCGAAAAATCCCGCTCTTTCCTGAGTCTCAGAGCAGGTTCTTCACGAAGGTCGTGGACGCCCAGTTGGAGTTCTTCGCAACTGATGCCGCGCAAATCTCTCACCTGGTTCTTCACCAGAACGGCCAGGACATGCGGGGCGAGAAAAAGCAATAGCGGAGGTTTCAGCTTAGACTCGGTGGGCAGGCACCACGGATGGCGTCCGCTCTGAGCCATTCGCGTCGATTGGCCATGACCGCGACCACATCCGATCTACCCCGAAGAGCCGACGCCAGGCCGAGGGTTAAGGTTCGACGCTAAGGGCCAATTCCGGACTCATGCTTTGCAGCAAAAGCGAAACTCTATTCGACAACTTCGTCGGCGACTGCCAGTAACGTGGAAGGCACGCTAATGCCGAGCGCTTTAGCGGTCTTAAGGTTGATAACGAGGGTAAACTTGCTCGTCTGCTCGATTGGAAGATCGCGGGGCTTCGCGCCACGCAATATTTTTCCGGCATAGATGCCCGCATGACGCAAACCGTCGAGCGGGTCGGTCGAATAGCTCATCAGAAGTCCGGCTTGTCCCCAGTACGGATAGGGACCGACACTCGGCTTTCCGGAGGCGGTGACGGAACTTACAACGCGTGAAACATCGGAGCCCATCAGAGGTTCGCCTGAGATGTAGAACGCGCTCACGTTATCACGAAGACCCGCTGCAACGGCGCTGTCCAGATCGTCAAGGGTGTTGATATCGTAGTGAACGACCTCAAAGCCCAACTGTGCGGACACCCTTTGCAGGGCATCTTTCTCCTCCATCGCCACCGCTCCGTTAGGGGGTGCTATCATGCCGAGGCGCACCAGATTTGGGACAAGCTCCTTGAAGAACCCGATCCGCTTTTGGGTCATCGTTTCTTCGCCACCGACCGCGTTCATCACGTTTCCGGTGACCATCCCGCCCGGGTGCGCATAGCTTTGGACGATGCCTAGCGCGACCGGGTCGGCAGCAACGTTGCAAAAAACAAGCGGCAGATCTGGAAAAGATCGACGCCACTCGTAAAAGACTTCGCACTGACGCGCGATGTTCGGCGGCGTTTTTTGTCCGCGGTACGATCCCTCCGTGCAAAACACTGAGTCTACTAAATAATTGAGAGTGCCATTCGCGACGAGGACGCGTGCATTGAGCCCGCTCAATTCCCTCGCAATTTGACGATTGCGATCTACGTCTCCCTCGTTGGACCGCACGGCGAGGGAATAGTTCGTCCCTTCCACGAAACCCTCTTCCTGAAGGCCTTTCCGAAGCGCGGTAATTCTCGCTTTTGCGAGTGAGGTCTCCAGCTTTGCCGTCTGTAAAAACCCGACCAAGGGCATGTCCGTTTTTGTCTGGGCATAGCCCGCTCGAGGAATACTCAACGCGGTCGCGCCTATCAGTCCGATGAAATCACGCTTTCGCATGCCCGCCTCCATGGACCACAGCGCGGCAGTTTAAATATCCAACCTCGACCTTGGAAGACGTGCGGGTACCCGTCGCGGCGAAATATTGATGGATCGCCGATGTCTCATGTGGGTCAACGGCGCCGTTTTGACCAGCGGTGGGGAGCTTCGGCTTTACCCCATCTCGCCGCACCGCTCTAATGGAAGCGAAGGGCCAGACTCGGACGTCACTAACTGGAATCCCTCACCTAACTGATAGCGGTAGACGAACGTGGAATTCTGCGCCACCGGCGGTCTTGTTCTCCGCCCATATCTGACCATCATGGGTTTCAACGATCGCACGGGCGATGGACAATCCCATTCCAAA